>NZ_NSET01000069.1 GCF_009192945.1 Xanthomonas maliensis
CAAAGCCCCCTTCTCCCGCCCGCGGGAGAAGGTGCCCAAAGGGCGGATGAGGGCAAAAGAATCCCCCAGCAAAGCCCCCTTCTCCCGCCCGCGGGAGAAGGTGCCCGAGGAGCGGATGAGGGCAAAAGAATCCCCCAGCAAAGCCCCTTCTCTCGCCTGCGGGAAAAGGTGCCCGAAGGGCGGATGAGGGCAAAAGAAAGGCCGCCCGAAGGCGGCCTCTACGACACACGCACACAAAGGTGACGCGTGCTTACTTCACCAGCGCAGCGATCGCAGCACCCAGGTCGCCCGGCGAGCGAACGGTCTTGACGCCCGCAGCTTCCATCGCCGCGAACTTGCCTTCGGCCGTGCCCTTGCCACCGGACGCGATCGCACCGGCATGGCCCATGCGCTTGCCGGCCGGCGCCGAGGCACCGGCGATGAAGCCGACGACCGGCTTCTTGACGTGGCTCTTGATGTACTCGGCACCGGCTTCCTCGGCATCGCCGCCGATCTCGCCGACCATGATGATGCCTTCGGTCTGCGGATCCTCGTTGAACAGCTTGAGGCAGTCGACGAAGTTCAGGCCGTTGATCGGGTCGCCACCGATGCCGATGCAGGTGCTCTGGCCCAGGCCCACTTCGGTGGTCTGCTTGACCGCTTCATAGGTCAGCGTGCCCGAACGCGAGACGATGCCGATCTTGCCCGGCTTGTGGATGTGGCCCGGCATGATGCCGATCTTGCACTCGCCCGGGGTGATCACGCCGGGGCAGTTCGGCCCGATCAGCACAGTCTCCGGGAAGGAGCGGGTCAGCACGTTCTTGACGCGCAGCATGTCCAGCACCGGGATGCCTTCGGTGATGCAGACGATGACCTTGATGCCGGCCGCGGCCGCTTCCAGGATCGCGTCGGCCGCGAACGGCGGCGGCACGTAGATCACCGAAGCGTCGGCGCCGGTGGACTGCACGGCATCGGCCACGGTGTTGAACACCGGCAGGTCGATGTGGGTGGTGCCGCCCTTGCCCGGGGTGACGCCGCCAACGACCTGGGTGCCGTACTCGATCATCTGGGTGGCGTGGAAGGTGCCCTGCTGGCCGGTGAAGCCCTGCACGATCACCTTGGTGTTCTTGTTAATGAGGACAGACATTGGAGTTCCTTGGTGTCGTGGATCAGGCAGCGTTCTTGACGGCTTCAACGACCTTCTTGGCGCCGTCGTTGATGTTGTCGGCCGGAATGATGGCCATGCCGCTGTCGCGCAGCAGCTGCTTGCCTTCTTCCACGTTGGTGCCTTCCAGACGCACGACCACCGGCACCTTGACGCCCACTTCCTTGACCGCGGCGATGATGCCTTCGGCAATCATGTCGCAGCGGACGATGCCGCCGAAGATGTTGACGAAAATGCCTTCGACCTTGTCCGAGGACAGGATCAGCTTGAACGCCTCGATGACGCGCTGCTTGTTCGCGCCGCCGCCCACGTCCAGGAAGTTCGCCGGCTCGCCGCCATTGAGCTTGATGACGTCCATGGTGGCCATCGCCAGACCGGCGCCGTTGACCATGCAGCCAATGTTGCCGTCCATGGTGACGTAGTTGATGTCCAGCTCGGACGCGGTCACTTCGGTCTCGTCTTCCTGCGACTTGTCGCGCATCGCCAGCAATTCCTTGTGGCGGAAGTTGGCGTTGTCGTCGCTGTTGAACTTGCCGTCCAATGCGTACAGGTTGCCGTCGTCGAGAATGGCCAGCGGGTTGATCTCCACCAGCGCCAGATCCTTCTCGTTGAAGATGCGGTACAGGTTGACCATGATGCTGGCGAACTGGCCGGCCTGCTTGGCGGTCAGGCCCAGCTTGAAGCCGATGTCGCGGCCGTGGTAACCCTGCACGCCCTCGACGAAGTCCACGTTGAGGGTGTGGATCTTCTCCGGCGTCTCGGCAGCGACCTGCTCGATCTCCACGCCGCCTTCGGAGGAGGCGATGTAGGTGATGGTGCGGGTACCGCGATCCACCAGCACCGACAGGTACAGTTCCTTGACGATCTCGCCGGCCGTGGTCACCAGGACCAGGTTGATCGGCAGTTCGACGCCGGCGGTCTGATAGGTGGCCATCTTGGTGCCGAGCAGCTTCTCGGCCACCGCCTTCACGTCGTCGGTGGTCTTGCAGAACTTGACGCCGCCAGCCTTACCGCGGCCGCCTGCGTGGATCTGCGCCTTGACCATCCAGGGACCGGCACCCAGCGACTTGGCGGCTTCGACCGCTTCGTCCGGAGTGGCCGCGACCTTGCCGGCCGGAACGGGAATGCCGTACTCGGCAAGCAGTTGTTTTGCCTGGTATTCGTGAAAATTCATGCGTCACCGTGGGAAAAGGAAACGACCGCTGCGTGCGACGCAGACCACCGGGGTGGCCGCGTCCAGGGACGCGAACGGGCCGCCTATTGTGGCCGACCGCGCGCTGCGGCGCAAAATTCACGACCATTGGCCGCCCGATACCGGCCGGTTCGCCCCCTGAGATGGGTCGCGCTCGCCCCGGGCCGCGCCGGCCTGCCTATACTCCGGGCTCGTTCCCCCGGGAAGCCCCGCGTGCCCGCCAGCGCATCGCTCCTCCCCCGCCTGCAGTCGGCACCGCAGCGCGAGCTGTACTTCTTCTCGCTGTACCGAGTGCTGGTGGCGGGCCTGATCGCGGCCCTGGTCTTCAGCCCCTTGTCCGATGCGATCCCCGGGCCGCGTTTTCCGCGCCTGGCGGCCGCGGTGGCGATCGGCTATCTGTGCATGGCGATCCCGCTGCTGTTCTGGGGCCGCAGCGGCCGCCACCTGACCGCCAAGGTGCTGGGTGCGGTGCTGGCCGACATCCTGGCCGCGACCCTGGTCACCCATGCCCTGCCCGGCGCCAGTGCCGGCATCGCGATGATGCTGCTGTTCAACGTGGCGGCCGCCTCCATGCTGCTGCGGCTGCGCTACGGCATGGGGGTGTCGGTGGTCGCCAGCGCCGCCATCGTGCTGGAGTACCTGTGGACCCTGCTGGAAGGCGGCAGCACCCGACCGCTGGCCGAACTGGCGATGTTCGCCACCAGCTACGTCGCCGTCGCCTACATCTGCCAGCAGATCGCCACGCGCGCGCGCAGCAACCAGGTATTGGCCGAGCAGCGCGGCGTCGAGGTCGCCAACCTCTACGAGATCAACGAGCTGATCATCCGCCGGCTGCGAACCGGGGTGCTGGTGGTGGATACCCACGACCACATCACCCTCGCCAATGAGGCGGCGTTGGCCCTGCTCAGCGAAGGCGATCGGGACGCGGCGTTGCCGCGCATGTCGCTGATGGAACTGGCGCCGGAACTGGCCCGCCGCCTGCAGCGCTGGCGTAGCGGCTGGCGCCAGGAAGAAGCGCCGCTGCAACTGGGAATGGACAGCCCGGAGGTGCAGCCGCGCTTCGTGCGCCTGCTGGCCGACAGCGACCTGGCACTGGTGTTCCTGGACGACGCCAGCGTGGTGTCGCGGCGTGCCGAATCGCTGACCCTGTCGGCGATGGGACGCTTCTCGGCCAGCCTCGCCCACGAGATCCGCAACCCCTTGGCTGCGATCAACTACGCCTCGCAATTGCTGGAAGAATCGACCGACATCAACGACGCCGACCGGCGCCTGTTGCAGATCATCCACCAGCAGTGCCAACGCACCAATGGCATCGTCGAGAGCGTGCTCGGATTGGCCCGCCGCGAACGCGCCAGCCCGGAAACGCTGGACCTGACCACATTCGTGCGCCGCTTCGTGGTCGAGTACCGGCAGACCCTGTCGATGGAGAACGACATCCTGGAGGCAAGCATCCAGGCCCACAGCGTGCACGCGCTGGTCGACCCCAAGCACCTGCATCAGGTCCTGACCGCGCTGGTCCACAACGCGCTCAAGTACGGCCGCGTCCTCGACGAGCCGGCGCGGGTCAAACTACGGGTGGAGGCGCTGGATCGTCGCGCCGTCATCGACGTGGTCGACCGCGGCCCAGGCATCCCGGACGCGGTGGCAGCGCAGCTGTTCCGCCCCTTCTACACCACCTCCGAGCATGGCACCGGACTGGGCCTGTACATCGCCCAGGAACTGTGTCGCGCCAACCAGGCCCAGCTCGACTACGTTCCGGTACCGGCAGGAGGCGCCTGCTTCCGCATCATCCTGCAGGGCCCCAATAGTCTGTTGCGGCGCTAGCGCACCGAGCGACGCTGACAGCACCTCTCGGGGCGCCTGCACTACTTCGGGCGCCCCTCGCCCGGCCGACGCAGTGTCTGTGCGCGCCAGTTGGGCCGATGCGACTTGCGACCGGGCCGGCTGCGGCAGGCAGGACAACACCGCGGCATTTGTCGAGTGTCATCACGCTGGGCTATCGTGCGTCGCATGAACGAAACCAAAAGCGCACTGGTCGTCGACGACGAGCGCGACATCCGGGAATTGCTGGTTCTCACCCTCGGCCGCATGGGCCTGCGCATCAGTACCGCGGCCAACCTTGCCGAAGCCCGCGAGCTGCTGGCCAGCAACCCCTACGACCTGTGCCTGACCGACATGCGCCTGCCCGACGGCAACGGCATCGAACTGGTCACCGAGATCGCCCGCCTGTACCCGCAGACGCCGGTGGCGATGATCACCGCCTTCGGCAGCATGGACCTGGCGGTGGAGGCGCTGAAGGCCGGCGCCTTCGACTTCGTCAGCAAGCCGGTGGACATCGCCGTGCTGCGCGGCCTGGTCCGGCACGCGCTGGAGTTGGGCAATCGCGACCGCGCCCCGGCCCCGCCGCCGCCGCCGGAGCAGGCCAGCCGCCTGCTCGGCACCTCCACGGCCATGGAGCACCTGCGCAGCACCATCACCAAGGTCGCGCGTAGCCAGGCGCCGGTCTACATCGTCGGTGAATCCGGGGTCGGCAAGGAGCTGGTCGCGCGGACCATCCACGAACAGGGCGCCCGTGCGGCCGGCCCCTTCGTGCCGGTCAACTGCGGCGCGATTCCCGCCGAATTGATGGAGAGCGAGTTCTTCGGCCACAAGAAGGGCAGCTTCACCGGCGCTCACGCCGACAAGCCCGGCCTGTTCCAGGCAGCACATGGCGGAACCTTGTTCCTGGACGAGGTCGCCGAACTGCCGCTGCAGATGCAGGTCAAGCTGCTGCGCGCGATCCAGGAGAAATCGGTGCGGCCGGTCGGTGCGTCCAGCGAGGTGCCGGTCGACGTCCGCATTCTCTCGGCCACTCACAAGGACCTGGCCGACCTGGTCGCCGATGGCCACTTCCGCCACGACCTGTATTACCGCATCAACGTGATCGAGCTGCGCGTCCCGCCGCTGCGCGAGCGCACGGGGGATCTACCGCAGCTGGCCGCCGCGATCATCGCGCGGCTGGCACGCAGTCATGGCCGGCCGATTCCGCTGCTGGCCCGCTCGGCGCTGGATGCGCTGGACCAGTATGGCTTCCCGGGCAATGTGCGCGAACTGGAGAACATTCTCGAACGTGCGCTGGCGCTGGCAGAGGACGACCAGATCGGCGCCAGCGACCTGCGCCTGCCGGCCCACGGCGGCCATCGCCTCCCGGCTGGCGTCGCCGGCAATGGCAGCGAGCCGCGCGAGGCCGTGGTCGATATCGACCCCGCGTCGGCCGCCTTGCCTTCCTACATCGAGCAGCTGGAACGGGCCGCGATCCAGAAGGCGCTGGAAGAGAACCGCTGGAACAAGACCAAGACCGCGGCGCAACTGGGCATCACGTTTCGGGCGTTGCGCTACAAGCTGAAGAAGTTGGGGATGGAGTAAGAAGGCCGGGATCGGGATCGGGATCGGGATCGGGATTGGGGATTGGGGATTGGGGATTGGGATTGGGGATTCGTAAAAGTGAATCTGCCAGATGGGCGTTTTACGAGCGCCCAATCGCCCTCGGTGCGGCAGAACGGCCTAGGCATCCCGCCTTTACGAATCCCCAATCCCCAATCGCGGATACCGAGCCTCGCTCAAGCCTCGCTCCCCCGACTGATCTCCGCAAGGCAGAAGGTAGCCAGAACTCCCTTCTCCCGCTCGCGGGAGAAGGTGCCCGAAGGGCGGATGAGGGCGCTTAGTCCTTGGTCACGCGGTTGATTTCGGCCAGGCTGGTCACGCCGTGCGCGGCCTTCATCAACGCCGACTGACGTAGATCACGAATGCCGATCTTCTGCGCCGCCTCGGCGATCTGCATCGCGTTGCCGCCCTCCAGCACGATCGCACCGATCTCGTCGGTCATCGGCATCACCTGGTAGATGCCGGTCCGTCCCTTGTAGCCCTCGGTGCAGTCTTCGCACCCCACCGCCTCGTACAGCTCGATGCCGGCGGCGATCTGCTCCGGCGTGAAACCTTCGGCCAGCAGCGCGTTCTCCGGCAGCGACGACTTGCGTTTGCAGTTGTTGCACAGGCGTCGCGCCAGACGCTGGGCGATCACCAGAGTCACCGACGAGGTGATGTTGTAGGGCGCGATGCCCATGTTCATCAAACGTGCGATGGTTTGCGGCGCATCGTTGGTATGCAGCGTAGACAGCACCATGTGACCGGTCTGCGCCGCCTTGATGGCGATCTCGGCCGTTTCCAGGTCGCGAATTTCGCCGACCATGATGATGTCCGGATCCTGGCGCAGGAACGAGCGCAATGCCGCGGCAAACGTCATGCCGCGCTTGTTGTTCTGCTGCACCTGGTTGACGCCAGGCAGACGAATTTCGACCGGATCCTCGGCAGTGGAGATATTGCGCGTCTCGTCGTTGAGGATGCCCAATGCCGTGTACAACGACACGGTCTTGCCCGAACCGGTGGGGCCGGTCACCAGTACCATGCCGTAGGGCTTGTGGATGGCATCCAGGAACAGCTTCTGCTGGTCCGCCTCGTAGCCAAGCTTGTCGATGCCCAGCTTGGCCGCGCTGCCGTCCAGGATACGCAGCACCACCTTCTCCCCGAACAGGGTCGGCAGCGTGCTGACGCGGAAGTCGATCTGCTTGGTCTTGGACAGGTTGAGCTTGATGCGTCCGTCCTGCGGCACCCGCTTCTCGGCGATATCGAGCTGCGACATGACCTTCAGGCGCGCAGCGATGCGCTGATTGAGCTTCACCGGCGCCTTGGCCACCCCCTTGAGCAGGCCATCGATCCGAAAGCGCACGCGGTAGTCGTCTTCGTAGGGCTCGAAGTGGATATCCGACGCGCCCCGCCGGATCGCATCCACCAGCACCTTGTTGACGAACTTCACTACCGGCGTGTCATCCCCCTTGGCATCGACGCCGGAATCCCCGCCCGCGCCCATGTCCTCGTCGCCGGCCGACACATCGAGGTTCTCCATCCCCTCGTCGTCGTCCCCCAGCGCCGACCCGAGGGTCGCATTGCCGGCCTGCCACTGCTCCAGCGTCCGTCGGATCTGGTCCTCGTCCACCAGGATCGGCTCGACCACCAGATTGGTATGGAACTTGATGTCGTCCAACGCCCGGGTCTGGGTCGGGTTGCTGACCCCCACGAACAGGCGGTTGCCGCGCTTGAACAGCGGCAGCACCTGATGCTTCTGCAGCAACTCCTCGCTGACCAGCTTGACCGCATTCTGGCTGGCATCGAACACCGACACGTCCATCAACGGCATGCCGAATTCGACGGCATTGGCCGCCGCCAACTGCGCCGCCGACACCAGCTTCTTTTCGGCGAACCACTGCGGCAACGGCACCTTGGCCGCAGCAGCCTGGTCCATCGCCCCGCGGGCGGCGGATTCGTCGAGCGCCCCATCCTGTACCAAGCGGCGGGCGATCCCGGTGATCCCAACCAGGTTGGCGCTAACTGCCACGGCACTATTCATCTTGATACCTACCTGTTCGATCTTGAATCGATGGATGCCTATGTCCTGCAGTCTGCCGGAACGTGGGCATTGCTACCTGACACACGCCGGCAGGACCACCTGATGACACCATCGGGACCGTAGGACGGCGCGAGGACGAGGATAACGCTGCCTGCCACCGGCGTCATGGTCACCGTCAACTCACCGTTCCCCGAGCAACTCAACGTCTGGATGTTCTTGCTACTGAACCCGCTCACCGCCACGTTATCGCAGGCAGCGCTCGTCAATGCGCTGGCGTTGCCGATGTTCTCGACGACCATGGCCTTGAAGGTGCCTCCAACCACCAACGCTTCCCCAACGCGGGCCCTGATCGTGTAGTTCTGGTACGCCGGGACGGCAAGTCCCGCCAGGATCGCGATAATTGCGACAACGATCATCAATTCGATCAATGTAAAGCCACGCTGCCGCCCCATACTCTTTGCCCCCAAAGTCGACCCGATGCTGGACATGCAGGTTTCGTACCACTACTGCGCAAGCACTTCCACACAGCGCGGCCGGCCCTTCGCCAGGGGGCTCTTCCGGCAGGCCTCGAGCAACATCTTCTGCCGCCAGCCCGGGAGCTGCCCTACTGCCTGTGGAAGATAAAACTTCTTTGCGTGCTCAAATGCTTTGTCGCCATCGGCAAAGCGTCCCAGGGCGTAATAAACCCGCCCATAGGCGATCCAGGTCGGCCCATATTTTTCACCATCATAGAACCGCATTGTTTGCGCCGCAGCCAGCGCCGCATCGAACCTTCCCTGCGCATAATAGTTCTCTACATAGAGTCCAAATGCGTAGCGCAAATTGTTGGCGGTTGCCATCGACTTATCGACGGTGTAGCCATCCAATGTCCCAAAGCGCTGAAGCACCTGCCTATGCGGCGCCCAGACGCTGTCCAGGTATTTCAGCAATTCGGCATTAGATTCTTTATAGCGCCCCTGCGACTGCAGGTAATCACCATAGACCAGCCGCTCCTGGGGAAGAAGCGGACGCCTGCGCTGTATTTGCCCGAAGAGCTCCCCGAGTGTCTGCATATCGTCGTATTGCTTAAGCGCCGACAAGTAATTAAAGGACGCGAGCGGATCGTTTGGTACCTGCCGGTACATCCAGGACCACAGGGTCAAGTTGTTGCGCCAGAGCGGCAAGGTGATATTGATATTCAACATGCCGAATGCAAGGAACAGCGTCAGCAGGGCACCGACCAAAAATGGCATGATTCGCGCCATTGGGGCAGAAAGTGGCCAACCCCGCCAATCCAACTGGGTCACCGCCAACGCAAGAAAGGCCAGTGGAAACGCTAGAAACCGCGCGTGACCGATATTCCCCGCAATCGACAGGGGCGCGATATTCAACACCGGCAGCAAGGCGCAGAGGAACGCTCCAGCAAGCAGCCCGGCGCGGGAAGGCCGGCGCAACAGCACTGCCCCCGCCGTAACTACAACCACAACCACTGCGATGCCCATCCAATACGCCAACGAGGACATGTGCAGAGGATCGAACGGATGCATGACGCTCATCATCGGAAACGGCCAAAGCGCCAACCGCAGATAGAAGAGAATCGTATTGCCGATCAATGCCACCTTCACGCCCAGCGACAGCGGCAGAGCGCCAAGCAACTCTCCACCCACGGGAAGATAGCGCCAGCGCATCCAGAGATAGGCGATACCCGCCAGGAAAACGATAAGCACCAAAACGGCATGCCGGCGGAAAAAAAGCGGCAGATACCGATGCACCGCAACACCTGGACTTTCCTGACACCAGAGCAGCAGAAAAGCGAGCAACGGAAAGGCGATCGCCATCTCTTTGCAGAGCGCAGCGCACAGAAACGTCAACGCCACCAAGGGATAGCGCCAGGAACGTGCGCCGGGCACCAGAAGCAAGATCAAGCCCAACAGGCCAAAGGTAGTGACCAGCAAATCGAAGCGTCCGGCTGCCCAGGCCACGGGCTCGACCAGGATGGGATGCAGGCCGTACAACGCCATCGCGGCGCTGACACGCCAAATATTTTTACCCGCAGATTCGCGCACCAACAGGTAAGCAAGCCCCCCCACCAGCAGCGTGTTGAGCACGTGGATGCACAGATTGACCATGTGCGATACAGCCGGATCCACGCCGAACAGCTTGAACTCCAGTGCAAAGCTGGCCAATACCAGAGGGCGAAAATATGAGACGCCAGGCAAAATGCGCTGGGAAAGCGACTGTAACGTGACATCTTGACGAAGACTCGGGTCTTCGACAAACAGCAAGACGTCATCCCATACATAGTCGAAGCCGTGAACACGCCAATAGATCGCCAGGATCGCTACGACGATCATCACTGGCACGGACCATACCTTTCCCATGCTTGCCACCCCAAAAAAAAGCCCTTCATGATGAAGGGCTTTGTGACACAGACGCGATGTAAGAACACTACATCCCGGTGATATCAGCCACGGCACTCGGCAGGCACGTACTTCTTGTCCGACGAGGTGGTGCACTTCCAGTTGATCGGGCCGTCCGGCACAGTGCCACCTGCCAGCGCGGTGGCGCCGTTGGCACCGGTACCCGGGGTCAGCGTCAGGACCACGCTCTTTGCCTTCGGCGTCATGGTCACGGTAACAACGCCGGTAGCGCCATCGACCGCAAGCGTGCTGACGTTGGTGGTGCCGGCGCTGAAGCTATAGCCCAGGCCGAGCGGGCTGGTGCCGGTGCTGGCGTTTTCAGAGACAACCGTCTTGGCGGCCGAGGCCAGGACCAGACCTTCGGACACGCGTGCACGCACGGTGTAGTCCTGGTAAGCCGGCAGCGCGATAGCGGCCAGGATGGCGATGATCGCAACCACGATCATCAGTTCGATCAGCGTAAAGCCTTGCTGCTTCTTCATGGAAATCCCCTAGAGTGAAGTAGATTGAAAGTCGCCGCGTCCGTTGCGACGCCCCGCGGCAGTTGCCGGGTGCAGGGCGTTCCATGCAGAAGTCATGCCAATCATGGCAGGGCTCCTGACCGCTCCCCGGACGTATATTGCCTGAGCTCTCGCGGGATGCACTTGGCAAAGTCCCGATTTGGGACCAGCTTGCGAATAGGCCCCACCCGGTCCCAAAGTGACGCAGCGCGTCACACCCTGTCACCCCGCCTCAGAGCTGCCAATGGTGCCGGAAACCGGCTACCATCCTGCTAGGTTCCGCCTGGGGATGGCGGATGGGGAGCGCACATGTCAGCAGTACGTAGCAGCATCAAGAGCAAAGCGTCAGCAAGCGCCAGCGAGCCGCTTCCGGCGTATGTGTGGGAGGGGACCGACCGTCGTGGCGTCAAAATGAAGGGGGAGTACTCTGCTCGCAGCGTGAATCTGGTCCGCGCAGAGCTCAGGCGTCAGGGGATTACCCCCACTGTTGTGAAAGTCAAGCCCAAACCGCTGTTTGGTGCGGCTGGCAAGAAAGTGACACCGAAGGACATTGCGTTCTTCAGCCGTCAAATGGCCACCATGATGAAGTCAGGCGTGCCGATCGTAGGGTCGCTGGAAATCATCGGCGAGGGCCACAAGAATCCGCGGATGAAACAACTGGTCGGGCAGGTCCGCACCGACATCGAAGGCGGCTCATCGCTGCATGAATCGATCAGCAAGCACCCCGTCCAGTTCGACGAGCTGTATCGCAACCTGGTCAGGGCAGGCGAAGGCGCTGGCGTACTGGAAACCGTGCTCGACACGATCGCCACGTACAAAGAGAACATCGAGGCCCTGAAAGGCAAGATCAAGAAGGCCTTGTTCTATCCAGCCATGGTCATGGCCGTGGCCTTGATCGTCAGCTCCATCCTCCTGATCTGGGTGGTTCCTCAGTTCGAAGAGGTCTTCAACGGCTTCGGCGCCGAGCTCCCGGCATTTACACAGTTGATCGTCAACGCCTCGCGCTTCATGGTGTCCTGGTGGTGGCTGATGCTGATTGTGTCAGCCGGTGCAGCGGTCGGGTTCTTCTTTGCCTACAAACGCTCGCCTCGCATGCAGCACGGCATGGACCGCCTGATTTTGAAGGTGCCGGTCATCGGCCAGATCATGCATAACAGTTCGATCGCGCGTTTCGCCAGAACGACTGCCGTGACCTTCAAGGCGGGCGTTCCGTTGGTGGAAGCGCTTGGCATCGTGGCCGGAGCGACGGGTAACTCGGTCTACGAAGAGGCTGTGCTGCGCATGCGCGACGATGTCTCGGTCGGCTATCCAGTCAATGTGGCGATGAAGCAAGTGAATCTGTTTCCGCACATGGTGATCCAGATGACCGCCATCGGCGAAGAAGCCGGCGCGCTCGATGCCATGCTGTTCAAAGTTGCCGAGTACTTCGAGCAGGAAGTCAATAACGCAGTCGATGCACTGAGCAGCCTGCTCGAACCCATGATCATGGTCTTCATCGGCACCATTGTCGGTGGCATGGTCATCGGTATGTACTTGCCGATCTTCAAACTCGGCGCAGTGGTTGGATAAAACGTAATGGCATTTCTCGACCAGCATCCCGGCCTCGGCTTTCCCGCCGCGGCCGGACTGGGGCTGCTGATCGGCAGTTTCCTCAATGTGGTGATCCTGCGCCTGCCACGGCGCCTGGAATGGCAGTGGCGGCGCGATGCGCGCGAGATCCTGGAGCTGCCGGATATCTACGAGCCGCCGCCGCCAGGCGTGGTCGTCGAGCCGTCGCACGACCCGGTGACCGGCGACAAGCTCAAGTGGTGGGAAAACATCCCCGTGCTGAGCTGGGTGTTGCTGCGCGGCAAGTCCCGCTATAGCGGCAAACCCATTTCCCTCCAATACCCGCTGGTCGAGTTGCTGACCGGCGCGCTGTGCGTGGCCAGCGTCTGGCGGTTCGGCTTCGGCTGGCAGGGCTTCGGCGCGATCGTGCTGAGCTGCTTTCTGGTGGCGATGTCGGGTATCGACCTGCGCCACAAGCTGCTGCCGGACCAACTCACCCTGCCCTTGATGTGGCTGGGCCTGGTCGGTTCGATGGACAACTTGTATATGCCAGCCAAGCCCGCGCTGCTGGGCGCAGCGGTCGGCTATGTCTCGCTATGGACGGTGTGGTGGTTGTTCAAGCAACTCACCGGCAAGGAAGGCATGGGCCACGGCGATTTCAAGCTGCTGGCTGCGCTCGGCGCCTGGTGCGGATTGAAGGGCATCCTGCCCATCATCCTGATCTCCTCGCTGGTCGGTGCCGTGCTGGGTTCGATCTGGCTGGCGGTCAAGGGCCGCGATCGCGCCACGCCGATCCCGTTCGGCCCCTACCTCGCCATCGCCGGCTGGGTCGTGTTCTTCTGGGGCAACGACTTGATCGACGGCTACCTGCACTTCGCAGGGCTGCGTTGATCCCGGCACGACGATGAGCGACTTCATCGTCGGCCTCACCGGCGGCATCGCCTCCGGCAAAAGCGCGCTGGCCGCCGAGTTCGAAAAGCTGGGCGTGCCGGTGATCGATGCCGATATCGTCGCACGGCAGGTAGTGGCGCCGGGGCCGATCCTCGACGCCATTGCTGCGCACTTCGGGGATCGCATTTTGCTCCCCGACGGAACCTTGGACCGACCAGCGCTACGCCACCGCGTCTTTGCAGACACCGCGCAACGGCGCGCGCTCGAAGCCATTACCCACCCTGCCATCCGCAGCGAACTGCAGCGCGCAGCGCTGGCTGCACAGGGCACCTATGCAGTTGTCGCAATCCCCTTGCTCGCCGAAGCCGGTGGACGCGCGACCTACCCCTGGCTCCATCGCATCCTCGTCGTCGAAGTACCAGTGGCCTTGCAACACGAACGGCTGATGCAGCGCGACGGAGCGACGGCCGAACTGGCCGATCGCATGATTGGCGCACAGGCGACACGCGAGCAACGGCTGGCGATTGCCGATGACGTCGTCTGTAATGACGGCGTGCTGGAGCAGTTGTCGCAGGCCGCACGCCGGCTGGACGCGGATTATCGGGCACGCGCCAACCTTTAACACCTTCGTGCATCGGCAGTCGCTTATGCGCTATGAATAATAGGTAGATCGCCCTTCTGATCAGACATGGTTGTAGCCGTAAGCTCCCCCGATCCGCAGACACCGCATAAGTAGATCTTTCTGGCATCGTTCCCAAGTCAGGAGGTCCCATGCGCACATCGAAGTTCACCGAGACACAGATCATCGCCACGCTCAAGGAGGCCGACGCAGGCGTTCC
>NZ_NSET01000007.1 GCF_009192945.1 Xanthomonas maliensis
ATCCCGTGATGGTCACTGCTAGGCATGCGCCAGCATCCGTGCAACACCGAGCTAACGCCTTAGATCGCTAACAAAACGACTGCGCAGCCGCCAGGCGGGCGCGGCCGGTGCTCGGAATCCTCATGGACCCCTCTCACACTGCGGTTCCTGCGCGCCGTCCGCGCCCACCTGACGGCTGCTCGCTACGTTTTGTTAGCCGCTCTTAGCCCGTTTCCAATCCATGCTTACGCAGCTTGCGATACAGCGTATTGCGGCTGATGCCCAATGCCTCGGCAGTCCGGCTGACGTTCCAGCGATGGCGTTCGAGCTGTTGCTGCAGCACCAGTCGCTCGGCCTGATCCAACGCGATGCGACCAGGGACGTCGTCGGCGGCCACGGCGCCGCCGTCGACCAGGCAGGGGCCGCTGCCGGCATCGACGATCTCCTGCGGGAGGTTGGACACCCGGATCACTCCGGCATTGCACAACACCGCGGCCGTGCGCAGCACGTTGCGCAGCTGGCGCAGATTTCCCGGCCAGGCATAGCTAAGCAACTTGTGCATCGCATCCTCGCTGATGCGCACGGCGCGCTCGCCTGTTTCCTCGCGCAGCAGCGTGCCGATCAATTCAGCCTTGTCGCTGCGCTCGCGCAGCGGCGGCAGGTGCAGCACCACGCCATTGAGCCGGTAGTACAAATCCTCGCGAAACTCGCCCGACGCCACCCGTTGCGCCAGATCGCGGTGGCTGGCGCTGATCACGTGCAGCTCCAGCGGCACCGCTCGCTCGCTGCCCAGCGGCGTTACGCATTGCTCTTCCAGCACGCGTAGCAGGCGGCTTTGCAATGGCAGCGGCATGTCGCCGATTTCGTCCAGAAACAGAGTGCCGCCACTGGCCTGCAGCAGTTTGCCGTGGCGGCCTTCGCGCGCCGCGTCGGTAAATGCGCCGCGTGCGTAGCCGAATAATTCGCTTTCGATCAATGCCTCGGGAATCGCGGCGCAATTGATCGCCACGAACGCACCGCTGGCCCACGGTGAGCCGCGGTGCACGGCTTTGGCAAATTCCTCCTTGCCAGTACCGGTATCGCCGCGCAGCAGGATCGGGACGCGATGGGCGGCTAGCTTCAGTGCGTTCGCCAGGTTATGGCGCATGCGCGAATCCGAACCGACATGTTCGCCCGGCTGCCGCTCCTCGTCCGTGGTGGCCGCTGCGGCACCGCCCACTGCGGGAAGTATCTGCCGCGCGCGTGGCGGCCGCACCAGCGCGTAGAAGCGCCGCCCGTGGCAGGCGCAGCGGATCGACCACAGCGTACCGGCGTCACTACCGGCGCGGTGCTGCAAGGTGTCGACATCCAGCTGCATCACCTGCGAGATATCGCGCCCCACCAACTGGCTGCGGTCGTGCTTGCCCAATTGTTCCAGTACCGCCTCGTTGACGGCCAGCACGCGCCCATCGGGATCGATGGCGATCAGCGCTTCGTGCAGCAGGCCAGCGAATTCTGGCCGGCTATGGAAACGCAGGATGAAGGCATGGCCGAACTGATTGAGGAAATGCGAGCGCGAGATCTGCGCGGCCGACATGCTGACCAGGGCCATGGTGTGGCGCTGGATCTGCTTGCCGTCGCGGGCGTTGGGCGTGGAGGCATCCAGCACCGCCAACAGCTTGCCGTGCGGATCCAGGATGGGCGCGGCGCTGCACGACAACGGCAGATGGCGGGTGAGGTAGTGTTCGCCGCGGTGCACGCTGACGGCGGTGCGCTCGATCGCGCAGGTGCCCAGGCCATTGGTGCCCTGATCGCGCTCGGCCCAGCTGGCGCCGCAGAACAAGCCGGCCTGGCGGAATTCGCCCAGCAGCGCAGAATCGTGGACGCTGTGCAGCACGCAGGCTTCGCGGTCGGCGAAGATCACCGCATAGCCGCTGCCGCTGATCTGTTCGTAGAGATTCTCCATTTCCACCCTGGCGATCCGCAGCACCTCGCCGAGTGCTTGCTGACGCTCGCGCAGTTGCACCGCGTCGTGGACCAGTGGGTGCGGTGGCGCTTCCGGCAACAAGGCGTAGTCGTCCAGGCAGCGTCGCCAGGAGCGCGACAGCGGGGCGGCCAGGGCGGTGATATCGCGCAGCCGGCGCATCCGGCGCAGCAGGTCCGGTTCCTCGTGCACGACGACGGGATGGGCGACGGCGCTTGGCTCGACCATGGGCCAGCGGTCCTAAGGGCGCGGGCCGCCAGTAGAGACACAAACCTGTCCCGTGCTCAAACCGCATTGCAGCAAAGCGCGCGCGGCCGCCGCGCAGCGCGCACTTGGCCGCGGAGGGAGACGACGTTCCGCCAGCCGGCTCGGCCGGGTCAGGTCCGGGCGTCAGCGCGCGGGCTGGAATCGCAGCAGCCGTGGCGTTGGGCCGCGATCCAGTGCCGCCGCGCCCGTCACCGGCCTGGCCGGCGCCGAGGCGGCCGGTCACGGCGTCGCCACGGCGCTGCTGGATGTGGTACCGCAGCGGATAGGGCCGCGGCGCCGGATCGGCCGGCAGGCCTCAGGTCGGGCCCCGGCCTGGCTTACAGCGCGTAGCCGAACTGCTGCTTGAACTGGTCGTTGAACTCGGCGAAATCGAAGCGCTGGTTCTGCGTGCCGGGGTGCTCGACCTTCAGCGCGCCCATCAGGTTGCCCATCCGTCCAATGGTCAGCCAGTCGTAGTTGTGCTGGATGCCGTAGATCAGCCCGGCGCGGAAGGCATCGCCGCAGCCGGTCGGGTCGACTACCCGGCGCTCGTGGGCCGGCGGAATGTCGTAGGTCTTCTCGGGGGTATGTACCAGCGCGCCCTTGGGGCCCTGGGTGGTGATGTAGGCCTGCACCCGCGAGACGATGTCCTGCTCGTTCCAGCCGGTGCGTTCCTGCAGCAGGTTGGACTCGTAGTCGTTGACCACCACGTAGTCGGCCTGCTCGATGAACTGGCGCAGCTCCGGGCCGTTGAACAGCGGCATCGCCTGGCCGGGATCGAAGATGAAGGGCACGCCGCCAGCGGCGAATTCCTCGGCATTCTGGATCATGCCTTCGCGTCCATCCGGGCCGACCAGGCCCAGGGTCACGCCCGGGACGTCCTTCACGTGGTTCTCGTGGCTGCGCATCATCGCGCCGGGGTGGAAGGCGGTGATCTGGTTGTTGTCGTGGTCGGTGGTGATGAAGGCCTGCGGCGTGAACAGGTCCTCGATGATCTTCACCCGCGACAGGTCGATCCCCAGCGATTCGAAGTGCTCGCGATACGGGCCGAAGTCCTGGCCTACCGTGCCCATCGGAATCGGCGCGCCGCCGAGCAGGTGCAGGTTGTAGGCGATGTTGCCGGCGCAGCCGCCGAATTCGCGGCGCATGCGCGGCACCAGGAACGACACGTTCAGGATGTGCACCTTGTCCGGCAGGATGTGGTTCTTGAACTGGTCCGGGAACACCATGATGGTGTCGTAGGCGAGGGAACCACAGATCAGTGCGGACATCGAGTCGGGCCTTTACAAAGGGGAAAATCCGCCAGTTTCCGGACATGGCGGCACGACGGCGTGGACGCCGCGGCGCAAAGGGTAACGGCTGCGAACCGAGAGGGCTAGAACCGCTTGCCACGCGCGCTGTGACCGCAACATGAAAACCAGCCCGTTCAGACGCATTTTTCCTTGCCCGTACCAGGGGGGATTGCTAGGCTAGCCGACTTCGTTTGATGCCCACTTTCAGCCACTTTGCATGGCGGCGGGCGCCTTCCCCAGGAACCACTCCCTCGATGTTCAAGAAACTCCGTGGCATGTTCTCCAACGACCTGTCCATCGATCTGGGCACGGCCAACACACTGATCTACGTGCGCGGACAGGGCATCGTGCTCAACGAGCCATCGGTGGTGGCGGTTCGCCAGGATCGGGCGATCGGGGGAACGCGTTCGGTGGCAGCGGTCGGTGCGGAGGCCAAGCAGATGCTCGGCCGTACCCCGGGACACATCACCACCATCCGCCCGATGAAGGACGGCGTCATCGCCGACTTCACCTACACCGAGGCGATGCTGAAGCACTTCATCAAGAAGGTGCACAAGTCGCGTTTCCTGCGTCCCAGCCCGCGCGTGCTGGTCTGCGTGCCGGCCGGTTCCACCCAGGTGGAGCGTCGCGCGATCAAGGAATCGGCCGAAGAGGCCGGTGCCCGCGACGTCTACCTGATCGAAGAGCCGATGGCCGCGGCGATCGGTGCCGGCATGCCGGTGACCGAGGCGCGCGGTTCGATGGTGATCGACATCGGCGGCGGCACCACCGAAGTGGCGGTCATCTCGCTGAACGGCATCGTCTACTCGCAGTCGGTGCGCGTAGGTGGCGACCGGTTCGACGAGTCGATCACCAACTACGTGCGCCGCAACCACGGCATGCTGATCGGCGAGGCCACCGCCGAGCGGATCAAGCTGCAGATCGGCTGCGCCTACCCGCAGGACGAGGTGCAGGAAATGGAAATCTCCGGCCGCAACCTCGCCGAAGGGGTGCCGAAGATGATCAAGATCAACTCCAACGAAGTGCTGGAGGCGCTGCACGAGCCGTTGTCGGGCATTGTGTCGGCGGTCAAGCTGGCACTGGAGCAGACGCCGCCGGAACTGTGTGCCGACGTCGCCGAGCGCGGCATCGTGCTGACCGGTGGCGGCGCGCTGCTGCGCGACCTGGACCGGCTGATTTCCGAGGAGACCGGCCTGCACGTGCAGGTGGCCGATGATCCGCTCACCTGCGTCGCCCGTGGTGGCGGCCGTGCGCTGGAGCTGGTGGACATGCACGGCAACGAGTTCTTCGCGCCGGAGTGAAGCGTCCGGGATTCGGGAGTCGGCAGTGGGGAATCGCAGCCGCGATTCCTGCCTACGGCCCGGCGGAAGTGCCGCGCAATTCCGCTGATTCACGCGTTTGCCGTATCCGTCTCGGGGCCAGCCGATCGCTCCCTGAATTTTCTATCCCGCATCCCGATTCCCGGCCCTGAACGTGCCTTCCTACGCCGGCCCTCCGGTCGCTTCCCGCCCTGGTGAAGTCACCTCCACGCTCCGCCTGCTGGTCTATCTGGCGCTGGCGGTCGTGTTGATTGTGCTCGACAGCCGCGGCAGCTGGTTGAGCGAGCTGCGCCATCAGGCCAATCTACTGATCCAACCGGTCTGGGCAGTGGCGGGCTTGCCCGGTCGGATCGGCTCGCAGGTGCGCGACAACGCCGCCACCCATGCACAGCTGGTGGAAGAGACGCGCGCGCTACGCAATCAGCTGTTGGTGGCCAATGCCCGCCTGACCCGGCTGCAGACCGCGGCCCTGGACAACGCTCAGCTGCGCGAACTGCTCAACGTCGCCGAGCGGCGTGGTCTGGATGTGCAGTTGGCGCCGATCCTGGACATCGATCTGGACCCGACCCGGCAGCGCCTGCTGTTGGATGCCGGCAGTCGCGAAGGCGTGCAACTGGGTCAGGCGGTCATCGATGCCGGCGGCCTGATGGGGCAGGTGATCGAAGTCACCCCGCTGCATTCGACCGTGCTGCTGCTGACCGACCCCGACCACGCGGTTCCGGTGAGCGTGGCGCGCAATGGCGTGCGCCTGATCGTCTACGGCCGCGGCGACCGCCTGGAGCTGCGCGATATTCCGCTCAGCGCCGGGGTGCAGGTCGGCGATGAGATCGTCACCTCCGGACTGGGCGGCCGCTTCCCGGCCGGCTTCCCGGTCGGCAAGGTCTCGGCGCTGCGGCCGGACGACACCCACGCCTTCCTGGTGGGCGAACTGACGCCGGCAGCCAAGCTGGACCGTGGGCGGGATGTGCTGCTGTTGCGGGCCGGCAAGCCGTTGCGGGTGGAGCCGGGAGAGCCGGGAGAGCCGGGACCCGGGACCCGGGACTCGGGACCCGGGAACAGCAACGGCAACGGCAATGCGAGCGGCTCTGACGATCGTGGGCCGGTGGCCGGCCGGGCGCGCGTGGCTGCCGCTCCAACCGAGATGCCCAGCGCCTCGTCCCCGGTCCCGACCGCGACCGCCGACTCCCGGATCCCGACCCAGGTGACGCCTAGCGCTTCTCCTCGGGTCCCGGCTTCCGAGTCCCGGGTCCCGCCCACCGCGACGCCGAACGCTTCTCCCCGGGTCCCGGTTCCCGAGTCCCGGGTCCCGACTGCTGCCCCCCGCGTCCCGGCTTCCGAGGCAACCACCCCATGAGCCGCATGCGCAATGGCTGGATCCTGCCGGTCAGCATCGTCATCGCGTTGGTACTGGGGCTGCTGCCGTTGCCGGTGCTGGTGCAGCCGCTGCGCCCGTACTGGCTGGCGCTGGTGCTGGCCTACTGGGTGATCGAGGAGCCCGATCGGGTTGGCTTGGGGGTGGCGTTCGGCGCCGGCGTGCTGGCCGACCTGCTGTATGGCGGGCTGCTGGGCGAGCAGGCGCTGCGGCTGGTGATCATGACCTTCATCCTGCAGCGCTTCCGCGCGCGCTTGCGCTTCTTCCCGCTATCGCAGCAGGCGTTGGCGATCGGTGGCCTGTTGTTGAACGACCGCATCGTCTCTTCGGCGGTGCACCTGGCCATCGGCGAGCCGACCTTGCCCTGGAGCTACTGGTGGGCGCCGCTGCTGGGCATGGCGCTGTGGCCGCCGCTGTTCGTATTGCTGGATGCGCTGCGGCTGGGCAAGCGGGGCAAGAAGTAGCACATGCACGGGCGCCGCCACCCCAAGAATCCGCATGCCGAGGCCGAGCAGTTCCGCCGCCGCGCGGTGCTCGGTTTCCTGATGGTGCTGCTCTGCCTGGTCGGCCTGGGGGGCTGGTATTTCAAGCTGCAGGTGCTCGACCACGAGGTCTACGCCACCCGCTCGGAAGCCAACCGCATCAAGCCGCGGCCGGTGGTGCCGGGGCGCGGCATGATCTATGACCGCAATGGTCGGCTGCTGGCCGAAAACGTGCCGGCCTTTCGGCTGGACGTGACGCCGGACAAGGTCGCCGACATGGAGGCCATGCTGGCGGAACTGGGCAAGGTCATTCCGATCTCGCCGGAGGATCTGGAGCGCTTCCACCGCGAGCGCAAGGCGCGCCGCAGCTTCCTGCCGGTGACGCTGAAGCTGCGCATGAGCGACGAGGAGATGGCGCGGTTCGCGGTCGAGCGCTGGCGCTTTCCGGGCGTGGAGCTGGAGCCCTACCTGACCCGGCGTTATCCCTATGGGCCCTTGTTCGCGCACATCATCGGCTATGTCGGCCGGGTCGATGAGAAGGACCTGGCCGTGCTCGGCGAGGGCAATGCTGCGTTGACCCATATCGGCAAGTCCGGTCTGGAACGCTATTACGAACAGGACCTGCGTGGCCAGGTTGGCTACGAGCAGGTCGAGACCAATGTCCAGGGCCGTGCGATCCGCACCGTCGGCCGGGTCGCGCCGCAGTCGGGTGCGGATCTGCGGCTGTCGGTGGATGCGGACCTGCAGCGCGCGATGGTGGCCGCCTTCGGCGAGCACGAGGGCGCGGCGATTGCGATGGATCCGCGCACCGGCGAGATCCTGGGCATGGTCAGCCTGCCCAGCTACGACCCCAACCTGTTCGTCAACGGCATCTCGCATACCGATTTCAAGATGCTCAACGACAACCCGTCGCGGCCGCAGTTCAACCGGCTGGTGCTCGGCGGAGTGGCGCCTGGGTCCACGCTCAAGCCGCTGATCGCGCTGGCTGGCCTGGACAGCGGCCTGCGCCGCCCCGAGGACCGGGTGCTGTCCACCGGCATGTTCTACCTGCCCGGCGTCAGCCGCGGTTGGGGCGACTCGCACCGCGGCGGCCATGGCTGGACCGACCTGCGCAAATCGATCGCCCAATCCGTCAATACCTATTACTACCGCCTGGCGGTGGACATGGGCATCGAGCGCTTCGACCGCTACATGGGCGAGTACGGCTTCGGTCAGCCCACCGGGGTGGACCTGCTGGGCGAGATCGGCGGCATCCTGCCGTCGCCGGCCTACAAGTACAAGACGCGCAAGGAGCGCTGGTATCCCGGCGACACCGTCAACATCGCCATCGGCCAGGGCGACTGGAAGGTCACGCCGCTGCAGCTGGTGCGCGGGGTTTCGGCGATCGCCAGCGGTGTGCTGTTGCGCCCGCACCTGGTGCTGGAAGAACGCACCGGTTTCGATCATCCCTGGGAGCCGATGATCCAGCCGCCAGGCAAGCCGCTCAGCCAGAACCCGGCGCATCTGCAGGTGGTGCGCGAGGGCATGATGGACACCATGCGGCCTGGCGGTACCGGTTATGCGATCACGCCCGGTGCGCCCTACCAGATGGCCGGCAAGACCGGCACCGCACAGGTGGTCAGCCGCAAGGGCGTGGCAGCGGTGGACCCGCGCAGCCTGCCGTTGCACCTGCGCCATCGCGGTTTGTTCGTCGGCTTCGCGCCGGCCGACAACCCGGTCATCGCGGTGGCGGTGGCGGTGGAAGGCGGTGGCTTCGGCACCAGCTCGGCCGCGCCGATCGCGCGCAAGATCTTCGATGCCTGGTTGCTGGGCAAGTTGCCGGAAGGCCTGGAGCCGCTGGACAGCGAACTGGGCATGACTGCAGTGGGCACCGCACGCTTCGAAGCCGGTGCCAGCGATGCACGCCAGGCCGGCGATGCCGCCGCAGCGGCGCTGGACGAGCGGCCGGTGGTGATCGGCGGAGAGGCGGTGGCGTTGGATCCCAACCATCCGGCGCAACCGATCGTGCCCGATGTGCCGGACAGCGTCTCGGAGACCGATCGGTGAGCGACATCCTGCGTTGGCTGGCGGAGATGGCCGGGCGCTTCACGCGCAGCCTGGACTGGGTGTTGTGCCTGGCGCTGGCGGCGCTGATGGTGATGGGGCTGGCGGTGCTCAAGAGCGCCGGCGGCGCGACCAATGGCAGCCATCTGATGCTGGCCCAGGGCATTCGTTTCGTCATCGGCCTGGCCGCGATGTGGGGGATCTCGCGGTTGTCGGTGCTGCGCTTGCGCGCGTGGACGCCGTGGATCTACGGCTTGTCGATGCTGCCGCTGCTGGCGGTCTTCGTGCTCGGCACCGGCAAATACGGCCGGCAATGGTTGGACCTGAGGCTGTTCTACCTGCAACCGGCCGAACTGCTGAAGATCAGCCTGCCGATGATGGCCGCCTGGTATCTGCACCGCATGCCGCTGCCACCACGCATTCCGACCGTGCTGGTCACCGGCGTGATCATCGGCGTGCCGACCGCGCTGATCATGTTGCAGCCGGACTTCGGCACCGGCGTGCTGATCGCGGCCAGCGGCGTGTTCGTGCTGTTGCTGGCCGGCCTGCCGTGGTGGTGGGTGGCGGTCGGCGTGGGCGGGGTGGCGGCGGTCGCGCCGGTGGCCTGGTTCTGGTTGCTGCGGCCCTACCAGAAGGACCGCATCATGATGTTCCTCAATCCCGAGAACGATGCGCTGGGTGCGGGCTGGAACATCATCCAGTCCAAGATCGCGATTGGTTCTGGCGGGCTGGATGGCAAGGGGTGGGGGCTGGGATCGCAGTCGCATCTGAACTTCATCCCCGAGCAGACCACCGATTTCGCGTTCTCGGTATTGAGTGAGGAATTCGGCTGGATCGGCGTGGCGACCGTGCTGACGCTGTATCTGGTGGTGATCGGCCGCTGTTTGTGGATCGCCTCGCAGGCACGCGACACTTATTCGCGCTTGGTGGCCGGCGCCACCGGC
>NZ_NSET01000070.1 GCF_009192945.1 Xanthomonas maliensis
CAGGCCAAGCGCGACAACAGCAAGCCGGTCGATGCCTGGCGCAAGGCGCATGCCTATGCCTGGGAAATCGCCGCCGACTATTCCAGCCCGGTGGTGCGTTCGGCCAGCTTCCTGCTGACCCATGTGTGGAACCGCATCTATGCCGGCGTGCTGGTGCATCACCTGGACAAGCTCAAGCAGGCCGCGCCTGGCCATGAGGTGGTCTATGTGCCCAGCCACCGCAGCCACATGGACTATCTGCTGCTGAGCTACCTGTTGTACGAGCGCGGCATCGTGCCGCCGCACATCGTGGCCGGCATCAATCTCAATCTGCCGGTGGTCGGCACCTTGTTGCGCAAGGGCGGTGCGTTCTTCATCCGCCGCTCGATCAAGGGCAATGCGCTGTACTCTGCGGTACTGAGCGAATACGTGGCCCAGCTGGTCGCCGGCGGCTACTCGATCGAATATTTCGTCGAGGGTGGGCGCTCGCGGACCGGCCGTCTGTTGCAACCCAAGGGCGGCATGATCGCGATGACGCTGCGCGCCTACCTGCGCCAGCCGCGCAAACCGGTGTTGTTCCAGCCGGTCTACATCGGCTACGAAAAGCTGATGGAAGGCAACAGCTATCTGGACGAGCTGACCGGCCGGCCGAAGGAAAAGGAGTCGATCTGGGGCTTGTTGTGGTCCATCCCCAAGGTGCTCAAGCAGAACTACGGCCAGGTGGTGGTGAACTTCGGCGAGCCGATCGCGCTCAACGACGTGCTCGCCCACCACGCACCGGAATGGGATGGCCAGCCGCTGGCCGAAGACGAGAAACCGGCCTGGCTGGCGCCGGCGGTCGACACCCTGGCCGCGCAGATCCAGACCCGCATCAACTGCGCGGCCGACGTCAATCCGATCAACCTGCTGGCGCTGGCGCTGCTGTCCACGCCCAAGCACGCGATGGGCGAGGCCGATCTGATCGCGCAGATCGAGCTGTGCAAGAAGCTGCTGGCGGAGATGCCGTATTCCGATCGCGTCACCGTCACCCCGCACACGCCCGAGCGCATCATCACCCACGCCGAAGAGATCAACGTGCTCACGCGCGTGTCGCATCCGCTGGGCGACGTGCTCAGCGTCAGTGGCGACACCGCGGTGCTGCTGAGCTACTTCCGCAACAACGTGCTGCACCTGTTCACCGCCTCCTCGTGGGTGGCGTGCTGCTTCCAGAACAACCGCCGCATGAGCCGCGCCGGCCTGATCCGGCTGGGTCGCACGGTGTACCCGTTCCTGCAGGCGGAGTTGTTCCTGCCGTGGAGCGAAGATCGCTTCGCCGAGCGGATCGAACAGACCATCGACATGTTCGTGCGCGAAGGCCTGCTGCTCAACGTCACCGACGATGATGGTGGCATTCTGACCCGCAATACCGGGCAGACCGACGAAGTGTTCCGGCTGCGCGCGATCGGTCACTCGTTGCAGCAAGCCTTCGAGCGGTATTACATCGCCATTTCGGTCCTGGTGAAGAATGGTCCCGGCGTGCTCGGTGCCGGCGAATTGGAAAGTCTGTGCCAGCAGGCCGCCCAGCGTCTGAGCTTGCTGTACGCACCGGCAGCACCGGAGTTCTTCGACAAGACGCTGTTCCGTAGCTTCATCCAGAAGCTGCGCGAGCTGCGACTGGTGTGGCCGGACGAGAACAGCAAGCTGCTGTTCGACGATCGACTGGATGCGTGGGCGAAGGACGCCAAGTTCATTCTGGGACGCGAGCTGCGCCATACCATCGAACGGGTCAGCCCGGCGGCCGCCAAGCCGGATGCAGGGGTGGCCCCGGAGTAACGCCCGCCCGTGCGCGGCGCGCGCTGAGAAAGTTGCTGCCGTGCCGACGAGGCGGCGCTCGGCGTGGCGCGCTGGGGGAGGTGATCGGCAGCGCGCTGCCGATGCGCTTGCGCAGTGTCTTGCCTCGTTTCATGCCAGCCGAAGGTGGCGCGCTGCACGTCGCTGCCTTGCGTGCCGGCTTGCTGCTGGCGAGAGACGTGCGAGCGTCGATGATGTCTTTGGGCGCGATCAGGCGCCCAGATCCTGGCGCGTGGCGACGCGTTCTTGATCGCGGCGCGTTGGGTATTGCCTGGCGCCCGTCAGCGATTTCACGCAATGGTTGCGTTCGTTTCACCGCCGGCGCGCAGGCCGACCTCTAGCATGGCGGTCCCTTTGACGATGATCGGGTGTCGCCGCCGTGCGGCCAGCCCGGCAGGAGAAACGCATGCGCGCAGCCATCCATACCCAGTTCGGCGATCCGGCGACCCTGTTGCACGGCGCCGACCGCCCGACACCGGAGCCCGGTAAAGGCCAGGTACGCATCGCGATGCGGCGTGCCCCCATCCACAACCATGATCTGTGGACGGTGCGCGGCAACTATGGCTACAAGCCGGAGTTGCCGGCGATCGGCGGTAGCGAGGCGGCCGGTGTGATCGATGCGCTGGGCGAGGGCGTGAATGGCCTGAAGGTCGGGCAGCGGGTGGCAGTGGCTGGCGTGCATGGCACGTGGGCCGAGTTCTTCCTGGCGCCCGCCGCCGCGGTGGTGCCGTTGCCCGATGCACTGGACGATGCGCGCGGTTGCCAATTGATCGCCATGCCGCTGAGCGCGCTGATGCTCATCGAGTTCCTGCGCGTGGGCAAGGGCGATTGGATCGTGCAGAACACTGCCAACGGCGCCGTCGGCAAAACCGTGGCGATGCTGGCGGCGACCCGCGGCATCAACGTGATCAACCTGGTGCGCCGCGATGCCGGGGTCGAGGAACTGGCTGCGCTGGGCATCGGCAATGCGGTGTCCACCGCCAGCGAGGGTTGGCAGGCGCAGGTACGCACGCTGGCCGGCGATGCGCCGATCGTGCGTGCGATCGATTCGGTGGCCGGCCAGGCGGCCGGTGAGCTGATGGGGCTATTGGCCGAAGGCGGCGAGCTGGTGTCGTTCGGCTCGATGACCGGCGAGCCCCTGCAGATCTCCAGTGGCGATGTGATCTTCAAGCAGGCCACGGTGCGCGGCTTCTGGGGCAGCAAGGTCACCCAGGCCACTGCGCCGGAGGACAAGCGGCGGATGATCGGCGAGCTGGTGAAGGCCGCGCTCGACGGCAGCCTGGCGCTGCCGGTGGAAGCGGAGTTCGCTCTGGACGATGCCGCCAAGGCCGCTGCGGCCAGCGCCGAGCCCGGCCGGCGCGGCAAGGTGCTGCTGCGCGCAGGCTGAGCCGCCATAGCCGACGGGCACAATCAAACGCAGCATCGTCGAAAGCCAGGCAGTCAACCTTGGTGTAGGAGCGCGCCCGAGCGCGACGGGCCTTCTCGGAAAGCTTCGTCGCGCTCGGGCGCGCTCCTACGGAACCGAGGACGCCGGCTGCTCGTCTGCCGCCAGTCGGTAATCCCCCCGCTTTTAGCGGTCGCCAGAAGTGGAGCTAAGCGGCCATCGCCAACTTCATTGCAGGCGTGATGCCGCCGAGCCATATTCAGACGCGCGTGGGTGTACGCCCATAGCCAGCGGGTGGCTTTGTCCTGCACCTGGTCGATGGTGTCGAACAGGGTTCGGGCGAGCCAGGCGTAGCGGATGGTACGGTTGTAGCGTTCAACGTAGGCGTTCTGCTGCGGATTGCCCGGCTGGATGTGCTCGACCCGGATGCCATGTGCGCCTGGGCCGCGCCGCACGGTGCTGTCAGCGTCGGCTGTCAGTCCATCAGCGGACAGGCGGTCACTGCATCGCCCAACGGTTCAGGCCGGTTGATCCGGAATCAGCGCGCTTTCCAGCTTGGCGATGCAGTCCTTCAGCTGAAGCTTGCGCTTCTTCAGCCGCTTCATCTGCAACTCGTCGTCCATGTTGGCCGGCACCCGCTGGATCTCTTCGTCCAGCGCACGGTGGACGCGCCGCAGTTCGGCGACGCGTTCGGCGATCTGTTCGGGCGTCAGCAGGTCATCCACGCGCCGAGCATACACAACCCGTGCGACGGGTGTATCCCGCCCTTGCCAAGCGCCTGCAGGCTGCGACAATGCCCGCGCGCCGCAGGGGAAACGGCGGCGCCCTCGTCATCATCGTCACCGCACGGCCCGCGCCGTGGAGAAAGGAGTCTGCCCATGCGTCTGCGTACCACCCTGCTGGCCCTGAGCCTGCTGACCACCACCGGCCTGGCTGCTGCGGCCGATGTCGCCAAGTACGACGGTTTTCTCTGCTGCAACCTGCGCACCGACGGCAGCTGGATCAGCGACAGCAACTATGCCGAGGACGGCAAGCGCGTGTTGCCGGTCGGCACCCCGGTCAGCGTGACCGGCTTTGGTCGTTATCGCGTCAACCTCAAGATCGCTGGCGAGAAGCAGTCCATCGGCAACGACTACAGCCGCGACCTGGACAACACCGCCTTCGCCGCCCGTTATGTGGTCAGCGCCGATCCCAAGCTCAAGCTGGCGACCTATCCGCCCAAGATCCGCAAGGCCATTACCGACGGCAAGCTCACCGGCGACATGACCCGCGAGCAGGTCATCATGGCGATGGGCTACCCGATCAGCAGCGAGAACCCCAATCTGGAGGCCTCGTTGTGGCGTTACTGGCGCGACAGCTTCTCCGAGTACCAGGTGCAGTTCGGCCCCAGCGGCAAGCTGGTCAAGGTGACCGCCGATCCGCAGCTGATGAATCTGATCTGGATGCCGTGACGCCTCGCGGCAGCCACGATCGATCGCTGCCCATGCGTGGCCGGCGATCGGAGCGGCAGTGCAGCGCGCGCAATGAGCGTGATGCAATGAAGCGACCCGCCTGCTGGAGCATCGCTCGTCGCACCCGCCGCGTCGAGCGATCCACGGACAGTGGCGTCGCGCATGCGGGCTGTGGATCAAGCGCTGCATGTCCGCATCTGCAGCGCCTGGAGTAGCGGATCAAGGGACATTGGCGAGCTGCTTGCCGGCACGATGCTGCGATCACGGTGTCGACGGCGCACACACCCGCGCCAATGACGACGTTGGCAGCGTGCTGTCGCTGCACGTGCTCGTGGGCAGCGTGTTCAGCCGCTGCCGGGCGCGGCTGAACACGCTGCAGTGAGTGGTCGCGTCCGACGATGGCGTCTTGCGGCAGGCCGTTGTCGCCGATGCGGAGTTCCCGCGGCGGCGTGTCGCACGCTGGGGACGCCGATCGGAACCGGGCGGAGGAGACACGGCGCAATCCAGGCATATCGCCAATGCATCGCTAGGTAGCGCATCACCGCGACGAGCGCCGAGCGAGGCAATTCTGCAGTGCAAGTATTGCTAGCTAGCGCGACTGTCGAGTGTCGCTGCGATGTTGGGCAATCGCTGCAGCTCTAGAAAAAAACCAAGAATTTCCTTAGAAAATGCCTGTCAGGCCTGGAGACCACTAGGCAAGCCGGCTATTCCGTGGCAAGCTGATTGATAGCGATACTAACTTCGCATTCGGTCCATGCCCGGAGGTGGAAGGTGATCAAGGTCTTTGCCCGTGGCATCGGGCGGTGGGTGCCGCCGTCCTGCGCCGGCGATCGCTAGGGCACGGGCATGGTCGCCGTCCCGATTCCGCTGCCGCCTCCGCCGGTGGTCCGCCCGGGCGACTGGGACCCGTCGGCCCCCGATCCGCTTGGCGGCCCCACCGTGGGACAGGTCTGGGGGCGGATCAAGCAAGCGCTGGGGGTGACGCCGGACACCCAGGCGACGCCGCGCGTCGACACCCACGAGACCGATTGCTCCCAGACCAGCAACCAGAACCAGTGCAATCGCTGCAAGTTGGGGCAGGGCGTGATGGTGCCCGCCAACTACACCATCGGGCTGCGGCAGTACGCCAACTTCGATTACCAGTTGCAGATCGCCAACCTGGCCGCGGCGCCGGAGCGCTTCGGCTACACCTTCGGCGGCTCGGCTCTGGATCGGGCCAGGCTGCGCCTGCTCGGCGGCAAGAACGAGATCACCTTGTCCGAATGGAACTACCAGGGCGTCGGGTTCGACGGCTTCTGGCGCGGCCAGTGCACGGCCGTCGAGGCCAAGGCCGAGTACGCCCAGTTTTTCACCGACGACGCCGAGCCGCGCTGGCCGTTCGTGCAGAAGAAGATCATCGGTGGCTGGGTGGAGCAAAAGAATCGCCAACGCCGGCTCGTGACCCAGGCCGGCGCACCGTCCAGGCTGCAATGGCATTTCAAGTACCGCAGCTGCTTCATCGCCGCGGTGCGCGCATTTCGTGCCGATGCGGCGCTGTGCCGGTACACGCCATGAGCGGCGGCATGATCCGCGCCACGATCGATGTGACGATCGCCAGGGAGGCGCTTGCGCTGGATGCCGGCTATGCGCGGCTATGCGCCTTGGTGGCTTCGCTGGCCGCGGTGCACCCGTCGTTGCGCGCCTGGTACGCGCTGGCCGATACGCGGAACGGCCCCGCGATTCCGTTACAGGACAAGGCCGCGTTCCTGGCCGATGTGCTCGCCGAGCAGACGGGCATGGATGCGCAGGACCGCGGCTTCTGCGCGATGCTGAGCACCGCGCCCGACGACCGTGCCTGGCTCCGGCCGGGGCGGGCCTTGCTGAGCTTCGCGCCCAACCAGGGCTATCTGACCTATGAGGTCTATGACCCCATCGCGGCGCATGGCGCGGCTGGCACCACCGAGCTGTTCAAGCGCGCGCTGCGGGCGATCGCGCAGAGCCAGCCCGTGCTGTTCGCAGCAACCGATGTCAATGCGCGCCTGCGTTCCGGCAAGGGCGTGACGATGTATGCCGGTGAGCACCAGCTATTCGCCCATCGGCGCTGGTTGGGCTGGATGGGCGTGGTGCCGCAGCCGGTTGAGCCCAGGCATCTGCCGGAAGCGGCGGCCGTGCTGCCACTCGGTCGGCACGGGACCCTCATCGTTGCTGTCGACGCTTGCTTCGACCTGCATGATCCCGAGCATCTGCGCCGCGCGCACAGCGTCGAAGCCCGGATGGCGCATATCGGCCTGCTCGATGTCGTCGACGATGCGCTGCGCTAGCGCGATATCCACTCACCATGTGCTGCTGACAGCGCACATGGCACTTGCCTGCGGACAAGGCACGCGTCGGCGTTGCGCTAGAGCGCTTCCAGATTCGCCCGCAGGCTGGCGGCGTGATCGCGCAGTGCGTCCAGGTGCTGATCGCCCAGACGATCCAGTTGCCGGTAGACCATTGCCAGGCGGTGGTTGCCGCCCAGGGTGGCCCGATGGCGTGCGAAGAAGTCCCAATACAGCGCATTGAACGGACAGGCGCCTGCGCCGGTCTTTTGCTTCTTGGCGTAATGGCAGCCAGCGCAATAATCGCTCATGCGGTCGATGTAGGCGGCGCTGCTGACATAGGGTTTGGTCGCCAGCAGGCCGCCGTCGGCAAACTGGCTCATGCCCACGGTGTTGGGCGCTTCGACCCATTCGAAGGCGTCGATATAGACACCGAGGTACCACTGATGCACCTGTGCCGGATCCAGCCCAGCCAGCAAGGCGAAGTTGCCGATCACCATCAGCCGCTGGATATGGTGCGCATACGCATGTTCCAGCGACTGGCCAATGGCGTGCTGCAAGCAGCGCATCTGCGTCCGCCCGGTCCAGAACCAGGCCGGTAGCCGGGCGTGGTGGCCGAGCGCGTTGCGTGCGGGATAGCCGGGCATCTGCGACCAATAGATGCCGCGCACGTATTCGCGCCAGCCCAGGATCTGCCGAATGAAGCCTTCCACTGCCGGCAGCGGTGCGGTGCCGGCGTGGTAGGCCGCTTCGGCCAGCTGTACCACTTCCCGTGGACGCAGCATCTTGGTGTTGAGTGCAAACGACAGCTGCGAATGGAACAGCCGCGTGCTGGCTGTGCTCATCGCGTCTTCGTAACGGCCGAACAGCGGAAGCACCTGGTCGATGAAGTGCTGCAAGCAGGCCAAGGCCTCGGCACGGTTGAGCGGCCAGCGCAGCTGTGCGGCCTGCGGCTCACCGAAGCTGTTCACCCCGGCGGCCTGGATCACCGACCACAAGGCGCGATGATCGTGCTGCGGGCGCACATCCGGCGGCACCGCCGGCGTGCCCGGCCACGGCTGGCGATTGTCGTGGTCGTAGTTCCACTTGCCGCCCACTGGCGCAGCGTCGGCCTCGATCAGCACGCCATGCTGCCGGCGCATGTGGCGGTAGAAATGCTCCATCAGCCATTGCTTGCGCTGGGCGAACAGCGCCGCGACTTCCTCGCGGGTGGTGTAGAAGTGCGCGCTGTCCACCATGGCGGTGGCGAACGGCTGCGCCGCGCACCAGTCGCGCAACTGCGCATCCAAGCGCCACTCGTCCGGCGCCTGGTATTCCAGCCGTTGCGCACGGTAATGCGCCATCAGCGCGGCGAGGTTGGCGGGGATCGCGTGGCGATTGCTGTCCTCGTCGATCCGCACATAGCGCACGCGGTGACCGGCGGCACGCAACTGCCGGGCGAAGTCGCGCATCGCCGCGAAGATGGCCAGGATCTTCTGCGCATGATGCAGCACATAGTCGGTCTCCTGACGGACTTCCATCAGCACGTAGACCACCCCCGGATCGCGCTGATCGAACCAGGCATGGTCGGGATTGAGCTGATCGCCCAGCACCAGGCGCAAGGTCTGCGCCGCTGCTGGAGGCTCGCCGCTCATCGTCGGCGGTCTCGCAGCGCGATGTGGCGGTGGCGAGGCGTGGGCGCGTCGGCGCGTTGACACGCTCGGATCAGTGAGCGCCCGTGGGGGAATCGGCCGCCGCGGCAGGGCGCGTGCGTCGGCAGCGTTCGGAGCAATACCGCACCTGCTCCCAGACCTTCTCCCATTTCTTGCGCCAGCGGAACGGGCGGCCGCAGCGCACGCAGCGTTTTTCCGGTAGATCGTGTTTCTTGCGCATGGCGTGCTCGCAAGGCGGCGGAGAAAGGTCGCGATGGGGGGCGAGCGCAGCCCCGCGCAGGATCCTGCAGGCAGGCTGGCAACCCGGTGTGCATCACGGCGCAAGCGTCCCGGCCAGCAGTTGCTGTGCCATGGCCTGGCCGCTGCGCCATGCGCCTTCGACCGTGCCGCCCTGCAGCCAGTCACCGCACAGGCCCAACCGCAGTGCCGGGTCCCACAGACAGCCCTGCTGCAGTGGCACGGCGGTGTCGGCATAGCGCCAGCGGTGGGCGGTGGCGCGCGCAGCGCGGACCTGCGGGCCGGCCAACGCAGCGAACGCCTCCAGCAGCGCAGTGATGACGGTCTCGGGCGTGGCCTCCAGATGCTGCTGGCTCCAATGCGGAGTGGCATGCAGGAGCCAGGTGTCCTGACCGACGCGACCGGGCTTGCTGCTGTCGCGCGCGCACCAGCGCAGCGGGCCGGCATTGACGAACAGTCCGTCCCACGGCAGCGCCAGCGCCGCCTCCAGCCGCAGCATCACTGCCCAGCAGGGCCGCATCTGCACCGAGGTCGCGACCGCCGCCGACGCCGGTGCGGCCGCCTGGAGCAGCACGGCGGCTTGCGGCGCCGGCAGGGCGAGCACCACCGCGGCGAAGCGGGTCGGATGCACGCCATGGTCCAGGGCGTGCAACTCCCAGCCATCTGCGCTCGGCCGCAGCGCAGCGATCTGTGTCTGCAAGCTCACCGTGACAGGTGTTGGCGAGGCCTGTAGTTCCTGCAGCAGCAGTGCGGCCGGCGCGGTCATGCGCGGCGTACCTACCCAGCGTTGCAATTCGCCACGGCTAGGGTGGAACTGCGTGCCATCGTGGCTGGCCAGGCGTCCGGCCCACGCTGCTGCCGCACCCGCCTGCTGCCAGCGCGCGACCTCGCTGGCAAAGTCCGGATCGCGCGCGGTGAAGTACTGCGCGCCGTGATCGCATTGCCAGGCGCCGGCGGCGTCCTCGGCCAGACGTGTGCTCATGCGTCCGGACGGCCCGCGGCTCTTGTCGAACAACTGCACCGCGCGCCCGGCCGCGGCCAGTTGCTGGGCGCAGCGCAAGCCGGCCAGGCCGGCGCCGATCACCGCGACTGGCGAACGTGCGGGTGGCGCTGTCGCGTCACCGCCGGTCATGCTGGCCACGGCAAAACGCCGGATACCGGCATCGGCCGCATCGACCGCAGCGGAGTCGACGGGATGCGCTGTGGGAGTGCGTGGGTGCGGGCATGCCGAGCGTGGCGGGAGCAGGTGGGGCACCGATTGCACCGCAGCGCCCGTGAGCCTGCTGTCGTGGTCGCCATACGGCAGCTGCCCGGCGCGGCGGAGACGCGATGCGCTGTGCCGATGGGCGTGCCTGCGCGCGGTTGCCATGCCGCATGCGGGTGGCAGATCGACAGCCGCGGCAGGTCGCCGCAGCCATCATCGCCGCGCCGCGTCACGGCGTGGCGCAGCGCGTGCTCGCAGGACGGTGGCTGCGATCTTCGGTCTGCTGGTCATTGCGTGGCGGCAGCGGGGGAGCCTGCTGCTGCAGGGTCTGGTGCCTGCGATCGGCAGCGGTCTGCGGCGGCCGCCACGTGCACGCTGTCACCAGGGCGAAGGCGCGTCCGGGCCATAGGGATGAATGGTGGCGATGCGGCCGTCGGCCGTGTGCTGCAACGGCGCCATCTTCATGCTGCGCAGATGCGTCTGGCCACCGGAGAGCACGCTGTCGTGATAGAACAGATACCACTGCCCCTCGAAGGCGCAGATGGAGTGGTGCGTGGTCCAGCCCACCACCGGCGCGAGCAGCACGCCTTGATAGGTGAACGGACCGTACGGCGAGTCGCCGGTGGCATAGCAGATCAGGTGGGTATCGCCGGTCGAGTAGGACAGGTAGTAACGGCCTGCGTGGCGATGGACCCACGGCCCTTCGAAGAAGCGGCGCGCATGGTCGCCGGCGCGCAGCGGGTGACCGTCGGCATCGAGGATCAGCACTTCACGGCTCGGCTCGGCCAGGCGGGTCATGTCCGGATGCAGGCGCGCAACGCGCGGACCCAAGGCCGCTGCATCATCGGCCGGTTCGTCATGCTCGGCAGCGTAGTGGTTGTCGCGATAGTGCTGCAGCTGGCCGCCCCAGATGCCGCCGAAGTAGAGGTAATGCGCGCCATCGTCATCGGCCAGCACGGCCGGGTCGATCGAATAAGCACCCTCGATGGGCTCGGGTTCGGCCACGAAGGGCCCCTCGGGACGTTCGCCCACTGCCACGCCGATCAGGAAGCGGCCATCGGCGCGCTTGGCGGGAAAGTACAGATAGGTCCGGCCGTTGCGCTGCGCGGC
>NZ_NSET01000071.1 GCF_009192945.1 Xanthomonas maliensis
TACCTGACGCGTTGATGTTCCGTGGCCGGCGGCGTTCTGCCGCACGGCCGAAGGACGGCGACGATCCGCGGCTAGTCCGGATCGTCCACCGAGGGAGCTGCCACCGAATCCCGCTTGACCAAGAGGTGAGCCACCACATGATCGACCATCGCCGTGCGCTCTTTTGCCCGGATCGTCTTCAGCAGGATGTCCAGGGCGGCATCGGCCATGGCGGCGATCGGTTGTTGCACGGTGGTCAGCTCCGGCCAGACGCCGGTAGCGGCGGAGGTGTCGTCGAAGCCGACCACCGACAGGTCGCGCGGCACGTCCAGGCCACGGCGGTGCGCCACCGAGATCGCCGCGGCCGCCATGTCGTCGTTGCTGGCGAAGATCGCGCTGGGTGCGCGCTTGCGGGCCAGCAGCTTCTCGGCCGCCAGCAGACCGGAGCGGTAGGTGTAATCGCCCGGCTGGACCAGATGGCGGTCCAGGCGCAAGCCGGCGGCCGTCAACGCGGCCTGGAAGCCTTCGAAGCGACGCGCACTGGCCGACAGGTTGGGATGGCCGGCGATGTAGCCGATGCGGGTATGGCCGTGGGCGATCAGATGTTCGGTGATCTCCTTGGCGGCGGCGAATTCGTCGATACGCACGCTGGCGACATCGGGACTGAAGTGATTGGAGGCGATCGCCACCACGGGCACCTTGGCCCGCACCAGTTCCTGCACGGCCGCCTGCGATTCGCACAACGGCGGCGGCAGGATCACCCCGGCCACGCCCTTGGCCAGCTTGCGTGCCGCCTTGCGTTCGGCGTCGGCATCCAGGTCGTCCCAGCAATCGATCACCAGCTGGATCGGCGTGCGCGAGGCCACGCGCAACACGCCCAACAACAGTTCGCGCAGATAGGCGCCGCTGGGATCGCTGTAGATCAACGCCACTCGCGTGCTCTGCGCGGCGGCCAGCGTGCTGGCGGCCAGATTGGGCGTGTAACCGAGCTTCTCGACCGCGCGCATGACCCGTGCACGGGTCGTCTCACGCACGCTGCCGTTGTTGTTGACCACGCGCGAAACCGTCATCGGCGAGACCTTGGCCAGCGCCGCCACCGCGTCGATGGTGGGCGCCTGGCTGGTACGACGGACCGATTTCCTGAGCTTTTCCAAGCCTGGCCTCTTCACGTGATGGACAACCTCATCGGTTGCCGGGTCATGGTACCGGTAAGTCCCCAGGGGAGCGATACGCGCACGGCGCGCCGCCGCGCAACGGAACATCGCGCATGAGCGGAACCGGGTTGTGTCAACGCGTGCGCCATGTGTGGCGTCTGAGCGCGCGCAGCGGCGTGCTGCTGGTGCTGTGGGCGGTCGTCGCACTGCAGGCCAGCACGGCCGCGCATGCCGAGGATGGCTACGATCTCTGGTTGCGCTACCAGCCGGTGCCGACCACCGTCCGCGCCGACAGCACGCTGCCGGCGCTGCTGCTGGCCGGCGATAGCCCAACCCTGCAGGCGGCGCGCGCCGAGCTGCAACGCGGGGTGCACGGCCTGCTGGGAACCGCGCTGGCAGACACCGCTGCGGTCGCGACCGATGGCACCCTCGTGCTGGGCAACGCCGCGGCCCCACAGATCGCCGCACTGCAGCTGCCGACCGCCGGACTGGGGCGCGATGGCTATCTGCTGCGCAGCGTGACCATCGGCGGGCACCGGGCCATCGTCATCGTCGGCGGCAGCGATGTCGGTGCGCTCTATGGCAGCTTCCATCTATTGCGCTTGCTGCAGACCGGCCAGTCGCTGCATGCGTTGGCGATCCGCCAGGTGCCATCACTGCAATTGCGCCTGCTCAACCACTGGGACAATCTCGATGGGGTGGTCGAACGCGGCTATGCCGGCGCCTCGCTGTGGAACTGGCAAACCCTGCCCGGGTATCTGGATCCGCGCTATACCGACTACGCGCGCGCCAACGCCTCGCTAGGCATCAACGGAACCGTCCTCAACAACGTCAATGCCAATGCCTGGAGCCTGACGCCACAGTACCTGGACAAGACCGCGGCACTGGCGAACGTGTTCCGGCCTTACGGCATCCGGGTGTTTCTCAGCGCGCGCTTCAGCGCGCCGATGGAGATCGGCGGCCTGCCGACCGCCGATCCGTTGGATGCGCGCGTGCAGCAGTGGTGGCGCGACAAGGTCGCCGAGATCTACGCACGCATTCCCGACTTCGGCGGGTTTCTGGTCAAGGCCAATTCCGAAGGCCAGCCCGGACCGCAGGACTATGGCCGCACCCACGCCGACGGCGCCAACCTGCTGGCCGATGCGCTGGCACCGCATGGCGGTGTGGTGATGTGGCGGGCCTTCGTCTACGCACATGCGCAGGTGGACGACCGCGCCAAGCAGGCCTACGACGAGTTCATGCCGCTCGATGGCGCCTTCCGCGACAACGTGATCGTGCAGGTCAAGAACGGTGCGATCGACTTCCAGCCGCGCGAGCCCTTCCATCCGTTGTTCGGCGCCATGCAGCGAACCCCGCTGATGCTGGAATTTCAGATCACCAAGGAGTATCTGGGCTTCTCCACCCATATCGCCTACTTGGGCACGCTGTTCGCCGAGACGCTGCAGGCCGACACCTGGGCGCATGGTCGCGGCTCGACGGTGGCCAAGACGCTCGCCGCTCCGCCGCCGGCATGGACGCGTGGACGTCCGCCACTGAGCGGCATCGCCGGCGTGGCCAACATCGGTGCCGATCGCAATTGGTGCGGATCGATCTTCGACCAGGCCAATTGGTATGCGTTCGGACGCCTGGCCTGGGATCCGCAGGCGGATCCGCAGGCCATCGCCGAGGAGTGGGTGCGCATGACCTTCGGCAACGATCCGGCGGTGGTGAGGCCGATCGTCGGCTTGCTGATGCGCTCGCGCGAGGCCGTGGTGGACTACATGACACCGCTCGGCCTGCATCATCTGATGGGACGCGGTCACCACTATGGGCCGGCGCCCTGGGATGCCGGCAGCGAACGCCCGGACTGGGACCCGGTGTACTACCACCGCGCCGATCGCAACGGCATCGGTTTCGACCGCACCGCCAGCGGCAGTAACGCGGTGGCGCAGTACGCCGCGCCGGTGGCGCGCCAGTTCGGTGATCTGCGACGCGTTCCCGAGCGCTACCTGCTGTGGTTCCATCATGTTCCGTGGACGCATCCGATGGCCTCGGGCCGTCCGTTGTGGGACGAACTGGTGTGGCACTACGACCACGGCGTACAGGAGGTGGCGGCCATGCAAACGACCTGGCAAGGTCTGGCCGGCAAGATCGATGCGCAACGCTACCGGCAGGTGGCCGACTTTCTGGCGATCCAGCAGCGGGAAGCGCACTGGTGGCGCGATGCCAGCATCGCCTACTTCCAGAGCATCTCTGGCCTGCCCTTGCCGGCCGGTGCCGCCGCTCCCGCGCATCCGCTGTCGTACTACCAGGCCCAACGTTTTCCATATGCCCCAGGGAATCCGCAATGACACGCTCCTTGTTCCCGACACTGGCGCTGCTGCTCGCGCCGCTTGCACAGGCGCAGATGCCACCGACGCTGTTGCATGGCGTGTTTCAGGATCACCTGGTCCTGCAGCGCGACGCACCGATCCCGGTGTGGGGCCAGGCGCAACCGGAGGCGCGGCTGACGGTGCGGCTGGATAATGCGCAAGTGCAGGTGCGCGCCGACCGCCAGGGCGCGTGGTCGGCACGCTTGCCGGCGCACCCGGCCGGCGGTCCCTATACCCTGCAGGTGCAGGCTGCCGGCGGTGGCCAGCAGCAGGTGCAGGACGTGCTGGTCGGCGATGTCTGGCTCTGCTCGGGGCAGTCGAACATGGAGCTGCCGGTCAACCGCACCCTGGATGCGCGCAGCGAAATCGCCGATGCCGACCACCCGACCATCCGCATGTTCAAGGTGCCGGCGCAATCCAGCCCGACGCCGCAACGCGGCTTTGGCGGCCCGACCCATTGGCAATTGACCACGCCCGAGAGCGTGCGCGACTTCTCTGCAGCCTGTTACTACTTCGCACGCGAATTGCAGAAGACCGTGAACGTGCCGATGGGATTGATCGATGCCTCGTGGGGCGGTTCGCAGATGCAGGCCTGGATCGGCGAGCGCGCCTTGCGCGCCGGCAGCGACGCCGGTCCGGCCCTGGACGTGCTGGCGCGCTACGCAGTCGATCCGGTGGCCGCCGCGCCGCGCTGGGGCGCGCTGTGGGAACGCTGGTGGAACGCGCATGGCGAAGGCCAGCCGTGGCAACCGGATGCACCCGGCGCCTGGCAGCTGGCGCCGCCGGCACTGGGCGCCTGGGACGACTGGGGCGTGCCGCAGCTGGTCGGCTTCAACGGCATGGTCTGGTATCGCACCAGCGTGACCTTGAGCGCAGCGCAGGCAGCGCAAGCCGCTGAGCTGCTGCTGGGGCCGGTCGACGAAATGGACCAGACCTGGGTCAACGGACAGCCGGTGGGCAGCAGCTACGGCGCCGATCAGCCACGCCGCTATGCGCTGCCACCCGGCCACCTGCATGCGGGCCGCAACAGCATCGTGATCAACGTCCTCAACACCTATCGCCGCGGCGGCTTGCTCGGCGAGGCCGACTCACGTGCGTTGCGATTGGCCGACGGCACCACGGTGGCGCTGGATCAGCCCTGGCAGTACCGCATCGTGCCCCAGCAGATCGGCATGCCGCCGCGCGCGCCGTGGTCGTCGGCGGCCGGATTGACCACGCTGTACAACGGCATGATCGTGCCGCTGGGTCAGCTCGGCTTGCGCGGCGTGCTGTGGTACCAGGGCGAGTCCAATGCGGGCGATGCCGCGCATTACCCGGCGCTGCTGGATGCCTGGCAGCGCGATTGGCGACAGCGCTTCGGTGCGCAGCTGCCGCTGCTGGTGGTGCAGCTGGCCAACTACGGCATGCCGCCGACACAGCCTTCGGAGAGCGGATGGGCGCAGTTGCGCGAAGCGCAGCGACGCTTCGTCGCCAGCGACCCGCATGCCGGGCTGGCGGTGGCGATCGACATCGGCGATCGCTACGACATTCACCCGGCCAACAAGCAGGAGCTGGGCCGGCGATTGGCGCGTGCCGCGCGCCATGTGGTCTACGGCGAGGCGATCGCTGCCTCCGGACCGGTGCCGCGTAGTGTGCAGCGCGACGGTGCGCAGCTGCGCATCGACTTCGACGATGTCCAGACCGCATTGGTGAGCTACGGCGCCGACGCACCGATCGGCTTCGAAGTCTGCGGCCGCAGCGCCGGTAGCTGCCGCTACGCCAGCGCCAGCGTGCGCGGCAACAGCGTCGTGCTGCCGATTGCCGACGGCAGCGAGGCCGCACGCGTGCGCTATTGCTGGGCCGACAGCCCGGTGTGCACGCTCTACGACCGCAGCGGCCTGCCAGCCGGGCCATTCGAACTTTCCGTCAACGCCTCCTCCCCCTGAGCGAACGCCATGTCAGACGCCTCATCCGATACCGCCACTGTTCCCGCACAAGGCTCGGCCCGCGATCGCGAGATCGTCGAGGCCCGCGTCATCGTCACCTGCCCGGGACGCAACTTCGTCACCTTGAAGATCCGCACCCGCGCCGGCATCACCGGGCTGGGCGATGCCACCCTCAACGGCCGCGAGCTGGCGGTGGCGGCCTACCTGCAGGAACACGTGGTGCCGAACCTGATCGGCCGCGATGCCGGCCGCATCGAGGACATCTGGCAGTTCCTCTACCGCGGCGCCTACTGGCGGCGCGGGCCGGTGACCATGAGCGCGATCGCCGCGGTGGACGTGGCGTTGTGGGACATTCTCGGCAAGATGGCCGGCCTGCCGCTGTACCAGTTGCTGGGCGGCCGCTCGCGCGAGGGTGCACTGGTCTATGGCCATGCCAATGGCCGCGATATCGCCGAAACCAGCGATGAAGTCGGCCGGTTTCGCGAGATGGGCTTCATCGCCATTCGTGCGCAGTGCGGCGTGCCAGGCATCAAGAAGACCTATGGCATTTCCATCGGCGGCAAGCCCTACGAGCCGGCCGAGAGCGAATTGCCGACCGAGACGGTGTGGTCGACACCGCGCTACCTCGGCATCGTGCCGCGCCTATTCGAGCAACTGCGTGCCGACCATGGCGACGAGATCGAGCTGCTGCACGATGCGCATCACCGGCTCACCCCGATCGAAGCCGCACGCCTGGGCCGCGATCTGGAGCCGTACCGGCTGTTCTGGCTGGAAGACGCCACCCCGGCCGAGAACCAGCGCGCGTTCGAGATCATTCGCCAGCATACGGTGACGCCGCTGGCGGTGGGCGAGGTCTTCAATTCGATCTGGGACTGCAAGCACCTGATCGAGCAGCAATTGATCGACTACATCCGCACCACGATTGTCCATGCCGGCGGCATCACCCATGTGCGCCGGCTGGCTGATTTCGCCGCGCTGCATCAGGTCCGTACCGGCTTCCACGGCGCCACCGACCTGTCGCCGGTGTGCATGGGCGCCGCCTTGCACTTCGACACCTGGGTACCCAACTTCGGCATCCAGGAATACATGTTCCATTCCGACGAGGCCAATGCGGTATTTCCGCACGACTACCAATTCCGCGCCGGACGCCTGCATTGCGGCGAAACGCCGGGGCATGGCGTGGACATCGACGAAGCGCTTGCAGCGAAGTATCCCTACGTGCCCAAACAGCTGCCGGTGGCGCGGCTGGAAGACGGCGCGATGTGGGATTGGTGATGCGCGCACTTTCCACCCTCTGTGCGACATTGCTGATGGCCTTGGTAGCGGCTGCGACCGTACAGGCGCAAGCGGCTGCCGACGTCGCCTTCGACTGGTTCGACTACCGCGGCGACGATGCGGTGTTCGCCACGCCGCTGCCAGCGGGCCATTACCGCAACCCGGTGTTGGCCGGGTTCTATCCTGACCCCAGCATCACCCGGGTCGGCGAGCGCTATTACCTGGTCAATTCGACCTTCGCGTATTTCCCGGCAATCCCGGTGTTCGAAAGCACCGATCTTGTGCACTGGACGCAGATCGGCAACGTGGTCGACCGCCGCGAGCAACTCGATTACGACGGGCTCCGCATCTCGCGCGGCATGTTCGCGGCCAGCATCCGTCATCACGGCGATCGGTTCTACGTGGTGGGCACCGCAGTCGATAGCGGTGGCAATTTCATCGCCAGTGCCAGCAACCCGGCGGGCCCGTGGTCGCCGCTGACGTGGCTGCCGAGCATCGACGGGATCGACCCGTCGCTGTTCTTCGATCGCGATGGCAGCGCCTATCTGCTCAACAACGGCCCACCGGAAGGCACGCCGCTGTACGACGGGCATCGCGCGATCTGGATGCAGCGCTTCGATATCGCCACCCATCAGCCGGTCGGTCCGCGCAAGGTGTTGCTCAATGGGGGCGTGGACCTGGCCAGCAAGCCGATCTGGATCGAGGGCCCGCACCTGTATCAACGCGACGGCTGGTACTACCTCTCGTGTGCCGAAGGCGGTACCGGGCCACAACATTCGCAGGTGGTGTTGCGCAGTCGCACCGTATGGGGTCCGTATGCACCCGCACCGAACAACCCGATCCTGACCCAACGCGATCTGCCGGCCGAGCGCGCACATCCGATCAGCAACGCCGGTCACGTGGACCTGGTCGACACACCGGACGGCCAGTGGTGGGCGGTCTTTCTCGCAAGCCGCCCCTACGCTGGCGATCGTTACAACACCGGCCGCGAAACGTTTTTGCTGCCGGTGCAGTGGCGCGATGGCTGGCCCTCGATCCTGCCGGCGGGGCAGCCGATTCCTTACATCGCCAAGGCGCCCGCGGGCATGAAGGCAGGTGCCACGCAGGCGCCATTGTCGGGCAACTTCGTCTGGCACGACGACTTCGATCAGGCCACGCTGCAGCGCGAATGGCTGACGGTCCGCGTGCCAAAGCAGGACGTGGCCGATCTCCGCACGCGTGCCGGCTGGTTGACGCTGCACGCCGGCAGCCAGGGCCTGGATGGGCCCGGCACGCCGGCGTTGTTGGCACGGCGACAGCAGCACACGCGCTTTACGGCAAGCACGGCGCTGGCCGTCCCCGCGCGGGCAGGCATCAGTGCAGGCTTGGCCGCATTTCAGAATTCCACCGCGTGGTATGCACTCGGCATTCGTCGCGATGGCGACGCAGTGCAGGTGTTCCTGGACAAGCGCGATGGCGCGGCTACCACCACGCTCGCACACACCCGCATTCCGGCCACTGCGCAGGTGCGGTTGCAGATCAGCGGCGATGGCGGTGCCTACAGCTTCGCCTTCGCCGCCGATGGCGGCAGCTGGCAATCGCTGCGCCGCAACGATGATGCCGGCTTTCTCAGTACCGCACAGGCCGGCGGTTTCGTCGGCAGCATGATCGGGCCGTTCGCCCACTCGCATCCCGACCGCCCTCAACAGGACTGACCATGCCTTCGCATCCGCCCGCCCGTTTCCGTTCGCTCGCGCACGGCGTTCTGCTCGCACTGGGGTGCGTCGCAGCAACCGCCCATGCCGCCACGCCGCCACCGTATCTGGATACGCAGCGCTCTTTCGAGGCGCGCGCGGCCGATCTGGTGTCGCGCATGACGCTGGAAGAAAAGGCCGCACAGATGCAGAACGCTGCGCCGGCGATTCCGCGCCTGGGCGTGCCGGCCTACGATTGGTGGAACGAGGCCCTGCACGGCGTGGCGCGCGCCGGCGGCGCAACGGTGTTCCCGCAGGCGATCGGCATGGCCGCGACCTTCGACCTGCCGCTGATGCACGAGGTCGCCACCGCGATCAGCGACGAGGCGCGTGCCAAGCATCATCAGTTCCTGCGCCAGAACCAGCATGCGCGCTATCAGGGGCTGACCTTCTGGTCACCGAACATCAATATCTTCCGCGATCCACGCTGGGGCCGCGGGCAGGAGACCTACGGCGAGGATCCCTTCCTCACCGCACGCATGGGCGTGACCTTCGTGCAGGGCCTGCAGGGCGAAGGCGACGATGCACCGAAAAACGCGCAGGGTGAGCGCTACCGCAAGCTCGACGCCACCGCCAAGCATTTCGCCGTGCACAGTGGCCCGGAAGCCGATCGTCACCACTTCGATGCGCGCCCCGCCCAGCGCGACCTGTACGAGACCTACCTGCCGGCGTTCGAGGCACTGGTCAAGGAGGGCAAGGTGGATGCGGTGATGGGCGCCTACAACCGCGTGTATGGCGAGTCGGCCAGCGCCAGCAAGTTCCTGCTGCAGGATGTGCTGCGCCAGCAATGGGGCTTCAAGGGCTACGTGGTCTCCGACTGCTGGGCGATCGTGGATATCTGGAAGCACCACAAGATCGTCGCCACCCGCGAACAAGCCGCCGCGCTGGCGGTCAAGCACGGCACCGAACTGGAATGCGGGGAGGAGTACTCCACCCTGCCGGCGGCCGTGCATCAGGGCCTGATCGACGAAGCGCAGATCGACACCGCGCTGACGACCTTGATGACCGCGCGCATGCGCCTGGGCATGTTCGATCCGCCCGGGCAGTTGCCGTGGTCGACGATTCCCGCCTCGGTCAACCAATCACCGGCGCACGATGCGCTGGCGCGGCGCATGGCGCGCGAATCGCTGGTGCTGCTGAAGAACGATGGTCTGCTGCCGTTGTCGCGCGCCAAGCTCAAGCGCATCGCGGTGATCGGTCCCACCGCCGATGACACCATGGCGCTGCTCGGCAACTACTACGGCACGCCGGCCGCGCCGGTCACCGTGCTGCAAGGCATTCGTAACGCGGCCCCGAACGCGCAGGTGCTGTACGCGCGCGGCGCCGACCTGGTCGAGGGGCGCGACGATCCGGCCGCCACGCCGCTGATCGAACCGCAATACCTGCGGCCGTCGGCCAACTCGCCCGAGCGCGGTTTGCGTGGCGAGTACTTTCGCAATCGCGACTTGTCCGGCACGCCGGCCCTGGTGCGGGTGGATGCGCAGATCGGCTTCAAATGGGACCGCGGCTCGCCGACCGACAATCTGCTGGCGCGTGGCGAAGCCGGCCCGAGCGAAGCGGTGCCGGCGGACAACTTCAGCATCCGCTGGAGCGGCCAGCTGGTCCCGCCGACCACCGGCACCTACCACCTGGAAGCGGCCGCCGATGACGGCGTGCGCCTGTACCTGGACGGCAAGCCGGTGATCGACCGTTGGAGCACCAGCGACCGCCTGCACGCCGATGGCGTCGACGTGCAGCTGCAAGCCGGCCGTGCCTACGAGGTGCGGCTGGAATACTTCGAAGGCGAGCGCGATGCCGCCGTGCGCCTGGCCTGGCGCCAACCCGGGGCCAAGCCGCCCTTGCAGGAAGCGCTGGACGTGGCGCGCAGCGCCGATGTGGTGGTCTTCGTCGGCGGCCTGACCGGCGATGTCGAAGGCGAAGAGATGAAAGTGAATTACCCCGGATTTGCCGGCGGCGACCGCACCGACCTGCGCCTGCCCAAGCCCCAGCGCGACCTGCTCGAAGCCTTGCAGGCCACCGGCAAGCCGATGGTGGCGGTGCTGACCACCGGCTCGGCGCTGGCGATCGACTGGGCGCAGCAGCACGTGCCGGCGATCCTGCTAGCCTGGTATCCCGGCCAGCGCGGCGGCACCGCGGTGGCCGACACGCTGTTCGGCGATGCCAATCCTGGCGGTCGCTTGCCGGTGACGTTCTACAAGGAAAGCGAAACCCTGCCGGCGTTCGACGACTACGCCATGCGCGGCCGCACCTATCGCTACTTCGGCGGCACGCCGCTGTATCCGTTCGGCCACGGCCTGTCGTATACGCAGTTCGCCTATTCCGACTTACGCCTGGATCGCGATCGCGTCGCCGCCGATGGCAGCCTGCGCGCCACCGTGACAGTGACCAACACCGGCAAGCGCGCGGGCGACGAGGTGGTGCAGCTGTATCTGCATCCGCTCGCCCCCAAGCGCCCGCATGCGATCAAGGACCTGCGTGGTTTCCAGCGCATCAGCTTGCAGCCCGGCGAGCGACGGGAGCTGCAGTTCGTCATTTCACCGCAGCAGGCGCTGCGGATCTACGACGAGGCGTCCAAGGCTTACACGGTCGATGCCGGCGACTACGAAGTGCAGGTGGGCGCGTCCAGCGCCGATATCCGCGCCAAGCAACGCTTCAGCGTCACCGCCGCCGCCGGCAGCACGCGGTGAGGGCGTACACGCCTTGCGCAGCACCGTCATGGCCGGACCAGGTCATGGCGGCGGCGGCCGAGCAGGACAGACCAGACAGCACACACGCCGCTCCTGGTGTGTTGCGCGGTGGCCCGCCGGCCATGCCGGTGGCGATGCAGCACGGACGCCCTCGCCGGGCGGCCACCGCGGATGCATCGCAACCGATGGCGGTCGTCATGGCAAGCTCTGCGCCGTCACTGCGCGCAGGCTGCAGGCGTGCACCGCCGGTGCTGCCGCTTGCTCTCTCATCACCCGTGCTCCGATCGTCGCGATGACCCACGCCCCCGCATCCCTCCCCAGGCTCAGTGCCGCCACGCTGACGCAGCTGCCGGCCGCCATCGTCCGGCCGGGCTACGACCCTGCCGCCACCCGGATCGGCATCGTCCACCTCGGCGCCGGCGCCTTCCATCGCGCCCACCAGGCCGCGTACATCGATGCGCTGCTTGGCGAGCAACCGGACTGGGGCATCTGCGCGGTGTCGCTGCACAACCCGCAGGTGCGCGATGCCTTGCGACCGCAGGACGGGCTATACACGCTGGCGCTGCTCGATGAGGCACCGCAACTGCGCATCATCGGCGCCATTCGCGAGGTCCTGTGCGGCGGCGACGAACCCGCGGCCGTGCTTGCACGCCTGGCCGATCCGGACGTCCGCCTGGTCACGCTCACGGTGACCGAGAAGGGCTATTGCCTGCTCGGCGACACCCTGGACCTGGACCATCCGGACATCGTCCACGATCTCGCCCATCCGGCCAGCCCACGCAGCGCGATCGGCTATCTGGTCGCCGGCCTGCGCACGCGCTGGCAGCACGGCACCGCGCCATTCACCGTGCTCAGTTGCGACAACCTGACCGACAATGGCCACCTGCTGCGCGCTGCCGTGCAGCGGCTGGCGCAACAGCACGACCCGGCATTGGCGCAGTGGATCCAGGCGCAGGTCAGCTTTCCTTGCAGCATGGTCGACAGCATCACCCCAGCCAGCGACGACGCGCTGCGCGCGCGGGTGCAGGCGCAGATCGACCTGGACGATGCCTGGCCGATCCAGCGCGAGCGCTACAGCCAGTGGGTGATCGAAGACCGCTTCTGCAACGGGCGGCCGGCCTTGGAGCGGGTGGGCGTGACCTTCAGCGACGACATCGCCGGTTATGCACGCGCCAAGCTGCGGCTGCTCAACGGCCCGCATTCGGCGCTGGCCTACCTCGGCAGCCTGTTGGGGCTGACAAGCGTGGCCGAGGCCATGCGCCATCCACAGCTGGCGCCCTTCGTGCAGCGCTTGATGCAACAGGACATCGCGCCGACGCTGCCGCCGCTGGCCGGCTTCGATGCGCAGGGCTATAGCGCGGCGATTCTGGCGCGCTTCGCCAATCCCGCCATCGATCATCGGCTGGCGCAGATCGCCTGGGATGGCTCGCAGAAGCTGCCGGTGCGCTTGTTCGGGACGCTGCGCGATGCGATGGACGCGGGCCGGCCGATCGATCGGCTGTGCCTGCCGGTCGCTGCCTGGCTGCACTTCGTCCGGCGGCAGGCGCACGCCGATGTCGCCCTGGTCGATCCATTGGCCGACGCCTTGCATGCCGTAGGCCGTGCAGCCAATGGCCAGGCCGAGCACGACCTGCCGGCCTTCCTCGGCCTGGACGCGGTGTTTGCACCAGTGCGCCGCGAGGCGCACCTGGTCACTGCGTTGACGGCCGCGTATCGCACCCTCGGGGATGGCAGCGCGTCCGCTGTCGAGGCGGCTCTGGCTGCAAGCGCACAGCGCTAGTCGGCAGCGCTGGACGCCGGCCTTTGCGTCTATCGTCAACGCGCAGGCGGCGCTGCGATCTCAGCCATCGATCGCCTGCCCGATCCGCAACAGATTGCCGCTGTCATCGACGATGGCGAACTCGCGCATGCCCCACGGCTTGTCGGCAAGCGGATCGCAGCGTGGAATGCCGTGCGTCGGCAAGCCTGCTTGCGACATCGCCGCGTACAGTGGCGCAACGTCGGCAACGCGCAGGTAGCAACCGGCGTAGCAGGTCGCCGGATCGAGTTCCGGATGGGCGAAGAAATGCAGCTCCACCTCGCCGCGAGTGAGAATGGCGTAGCCGGGATCATGGGGATGCGCGTCCCCGGCGAATCCAAGCCGTCGATAGAACGCCACGGTCTGCGCGATCGCGCGGCTGGGCAGCGTGGGGATCGCCTGGTCGATGCGGGCGGCGGGCATGTGCGTGATCTCCTTGCGGGGGTGGATGGCGCGGCCGCCCCAGGTGGGCGGAGACAGCAGCGGGCTCGCTCAACGCGACTCGGCGTCGCCAGCGCCGTGTAAGCGCACGAAGTCGACGAAGGCGCGCAACGGCGCCGGCAGATGGCGACGCCCCGGATAGTAGAGGAAGGGGCCACTGAAGGGTTGCCACCAGGGTTGCAACACCGGCTCCAGCGCCCCGCTGTCCAGGTGCGGGCGCAGCCACTCCTCGAACAATTGGATCACGCCCAGCCCGGCCAGTGCCGCGTCCACCGCCAGATCCACGCCGGCCCCCAGTCGCACCAGCAACGGGCCGGTGGGATCGACCCTTACGCATTCGCCATCGCGCTCGAACTCCCACGGCGGGATGGCGCCACTGGCGAACTGCCCGCGCAGGCAGGCATGGGCAAGCAAGTCGCGTGGATGCTGCGGATGGCCGCGCTGGGCCAGGTAGGCGGGCGACGCCGCGGTGGCGAAGCGTTGCACGCGCGGGCCGATCGGCACCGCGATCATGTCCTGCTCCAGGCGCTCGTCGTAGCGAATGCCGGCATCGCAACCGGCGGCCAGCACGTCGACGAAACTGTCTTCCACGATCACTTCCAGACGAATCTCCGGATAGGACTGCAGAAAGGCCGGGACGATGGCTGGCAATACCAGCCGCGCCGCTGCGCCCGGGACGTTGAGCCGCAGGTTGCCGCTGGGCCGATCGCGGAACCCATTGACCACGTCCAGCGCCGCCTGCACTTCGCCCAGTGCCGGAATCAAACGCTCGGCCAAGCGTGCGCCAGCCTCGGTGGTGGCCACGCTGCGGGTGCTGCGATTGAGCAAGCGCACGCCGAAGCCAGCTTCCAGCCGGCGCACCGCCTCGCTCAGACGCGAGGCGGAGGTGCCGCTGATCCGTGCACCTTCGCGGAAGCCGCCGGCGCGCACCACCGCCAGAAAGGCATGCAGGTCCTGCAGATCGGTGGTCATTGTGCGCGATCCCGTACGACCCGTTTCGATGAGCGCAGATTATCGCGCGGCACTGCCGCGACTACAGTGACCCCACATCCTCTTCTGCTGGAGACCGCATGAGCACGCTCGCGAACGCAGGCACCTTTCTTCTCGGCGACCGCCGCGTGACCCGGCTGGGGTATGGCGCCATGCAACTGGCCGGACCCGGCGTCTTCGGTCCACCCAAGGACCGCGACACCGCAGTGGCGGTGTTGCGTGCCGCCGTGGCCGCCGGTGTGGATCACATCGATACCAGCGACTTCTATGGCCCGCACGTCACCAACCAGCTCATCCGTGAAGCCTTGCACCCCTACCCGGCGCAACTGACCCTGGTCACCAAGGTCGGCGCCGTTCGTGGCGAGGATGGCGCGTGGTTGCCAGCGCAGGCACCGGACGCGCTGGCTGCCGCCGTGCACGACAATCTGCGCAACCTCGGGCTGGACGTGCTGGAGGTGGTCAATCTGCGGCTGATGGGCGACATGCATCGGCCCACCGAAGCCTCATTGGAGCCGCAGTTCAGCGCGCTGGCGCAACTGCAACAACGGGGCCTGATCCGCCACCTGGGCCTGAGCAACGTCACCTCGGCGCAAGTGGCGCAGGCACGCCGCATCGCCCCGGTGGTCTGCGTGCAGAATCATTACAACCTGGTCCATCGCGACGACGATGCGCTGATCGATCAGCTCGCTGCCGACGGTATCGCGTATGTGCCGTTCTTCCCGCTCGGTGGCTTCAGCCCCTTGCAGTCCGAGCGCCTGTCCAGCGTCGCCAATGCGCTCGGCGCCACGCCGATGCAGGTCGCGCTGGCCTGGTTGCTGGCGCGCGCACCGAATGTCCTGCTGATTCCAGGTACGTCGTCGCTGGCGCATCTGCAGCAGAACCTGGCCGCCGCCGAGCTGGCGCTGGATACCGCCGCGATGGAGTCGCTCGATCAGATCGGACGTCCGAAGGCAACACCGTGAACCGGTGGGACGGCGGTAGCGGCCACGCTCAGCTGGCGCCGCGCGCACGGCTGCGCTTGGCCACGGCCATGTTGTCGACCAGGTTGGGATAACGCCGCCCCGCCGCCTCGGCGCGTCGCTTGGCCTGCGCCTTCTGCGCCGGCGACAAGGTGCTGGAGCGCTTGCCGCGTTTGGGCGCAGGCCGCTTCCACGGTGGTGTCTGCTTGGCCGACGGGGCCGTCTTGGAGACCGATGTGGCCTGCGTTGCTCGACCCTTCTTGGTCGATGCCTGCTTGGCTGAGGCACGCTTTGCCGCGGCGTTCTTCGTCGATGTCTTCTTCGCTGCGGTTTTCTTGGTCGCCGTTTTCTTGATCGATTTTGGTTTCGTTGCAGCGCCCTTCGCTGTCGCTTTCTTTGTTGCCGCCTTCCTGGGTGTGGCTTTCTTCATCGCCGTCTTGCTGGTCGCGGCCTTCTTCGCCGTGGTGGCCAGGCGCTGCAGCACGCGCTCGGCCCAGCGCTGTCCCGCATCGCCGCCCCACAACAACCAGGCGATGTAGCCGGCCGACGGTGCCTTGCGATCGGCCCAGCCCTTGCCCTGCTGGTCCACGCGATGGCGCGCGAAATAGCTGTGCATGCGACGGAGGGTCTGGACCGATAGCGTGCGTTGTGCCGCCAGGTCGCGGGCGCGGGCCACGCCGATCGCGGTACCGCCGCGGCCATGCGTCTGCCGCAGGCGCAGGCCGCGTGTGGCGGCCTGCGCCACGCCCTTCGGAGGTGTCAGGTCGATGTGCGTATCTGCAGCGCTAGGTGCCATTGAGGCGGTCCTGAGTGCGGAATCTGTTCGGTAGTGTTCGCATGCATGCCTGATTTGCAACGTGAAGATCGGCGCACGTCGCTATCGCGATCGTGCATTGCACTGGCCATGCATGCGCGAGGCCGCGCGCATGGATCAGCTTGTTTGTGGGTTGCCAATCGACGCGGCAGCGCCGCTACACTGGCCGCTTTCCGCGCTGGGAGATCGCCATGTCGCTGCCGAAGCTGCGTGATGTCGTTGTGCTCATCCTCGCCGCAGGCTTGTGTCTGCCGGCATTGGCGCAGGATCGCCCGCAGGTGCCGGCACAATGGCGGTCGGTGTCCGCCGACGACCAGTTGCAGGCCCGCCACGAGAACAGCCTGGTGGCGATCGACCATCGTCTGTATCTGCTCGGCGGTCGCGGCGAGCGTCCGCTGGAGATCTTCGATACGCGCACGCGTCGCTGGTCGCGCGGCAGCGCACCGCCGCTGGCGGTCAGCCATGCGCAGGCCGCGGTCTGGGCGGGCAAGCTCTACTTGGTCGGTGGCTTTACCGGCGATTTTCCCGACGAGGCGGCACTGAGCCATGTACTGATCTACGATCCTGCCACCGATCGCTGGCAGACCGGTGCAGAGATTCCCGCCGATCGCCGTCGTGGCGCAGCCGGTACGGTGGCGCATGCTGGCGTGCTGTATCTGGTTGGCGGCAACACGCGCGGCCACAACAGCGGTTACGTGCCCTGGCTGGATGCCTTCGACCTCCGCACGCAACGCTGGACCCAGCTGGCCGATGCGCCGCATGCGCGCGATCACTTCCACGCCGTGGTGCTCGACGGCAAGCTGTACGCAGCCGGTGGACGTCGCTCCTCGCACGACACAGGCGACACGCTGTCGCTCACGATCCCGCAGATGGATGTCTACGACCTGCAGCAAGGCAGCTGGACGGTGGCCGAGGCCGCGCTGCCGACGCCGCGAGCAGGCGCCGCTGCGATCGCACAGGGTGGACGGATTCTGGTGATGGGTGGCGAGAGCGCGGCCCAAGTGGCCGCGCACGCCGAGGTGGAAGCCTACGATCCAGCCACCACGCGCTGGCAGACCGGCCCGGCCTTGCCGCGCGGCAGGCACGGCACACAGGCCGCGCAGGTTGGCGATGCGCTCTATATCGGCGCCGGCAGCGGCAATCGCGGCGGTGGACCGGAACTGCAAGACCTGCTGATGCTGCAAGCTCCGCAAGCGATGCCCTGAGCGCGACCTGCGATGCTGGCCACGCGCCGCCTACAGCCACCTGAGCAGGCGTGCCGCGATAGCGGGATGCAACGGCCGTCGTGAGGTACCTGCTAGAGCGTGTGATGCACATTGCGATGAGATGCGCCGGCCGTCAGCGGTGCGGAGCGGGTGCTGGGTGGCGCTGGCTTAGCTGGCGCCCAGGCAAGCCGCGCAGCACCCGCCTTGTCTCGACGCGCCACAGGACGCTTCGCACTCACCTCAAAGGACATCACACGCTCTAGGCGCCAGGTGCAGGACGCCGTGATGCGGTCGCGGTTCGACGCGACCGGCCCGCGCTACTGGTGGCCTGCGCGGGCACAGCGCCCATCGCATCGCGTAGCTGCTCGACATGGCCGGCGATCATCGTGCCGACCGTCTCGGCCACCGCACGGCTGCTCAGGCGCACGTCGAACAGCAATTCCACGGTGGCGTAGATCAAGTCGACCACGACGCGGCTGACCAGGCGCAACTGGCGTGGGTCGGCGGCGGGAAAGAAGCCGGCCAACAGGCGCACTTGCGCCTTGGTGACCTGCGCATGCGACTCCAGCCGTACCTGTTGCAGCGCCGGCACGGCACGCAAAGCGCGCAGGATCCACACGCCACCTTCGGTGGCCTTGGTCACCCGATAGGTGTCCAGCACCAGGCCGGTCAATGCATGCTGCAACTGCTCGCGTGAGCCGGACATCGCCTGCGGCGTGATCCACTTGGGCACCAACACATTCTGCCGCTGCATCAGGCGCGTACCCAGCTCGGACAGCAAGGCGTACTTATTGGGGAAATAGCGATACAGCGCCGGCGGCGTCAGCCCCGCGTGCGCGCACACCAGATTGGTGGACAATCGCTCCACGCCGACATCGCCAAGCAACTGCGCGGTCACCGCCAGGATGTGCTCGTAGGTTTCGGTGGCCCGGTGCTGGGCGGGGACCTTGTTGGCGGTCAGGCGGGGCGCGGGCGCCTTGGCAGGGGCCTTGGGGCGGGACTTGGCCGTGGGCATGGGCAGGGGAATCCTCGAACACTGGGTAAGGCGTCGGCCAGACCACTGCGACGATCGCGCGTGCCGATGCGCCGACGCCCCGGCCACGCGACGTGATCGTCTGCAGCAGCACCCTGCCACCGCGCGGTCATGCCATGGCACGACCGCTGTTGCGCCATCGCCACATCATACCCGCTGCGTGCTCGGCAATCCGTGCCGATGGGCGTCATCTGCGTGCCAGCCAGGCCGTCAGGGCGAGCGCCACACGCTGCTGCCAGGCCCGGTAAGGCGGAAAGAAGGCCTTGATCGTCAGCAGCCGCCCCCCGCGCAGCAGCGCGCGCTCATGCGAGAACGCCTTGAACCCGTGCTCGCCATGCCCATTGCCGATCCCGGACGCACCGATACCGCCAAACGGCAGCCCGGTATGCACGAACTGCTGCAGGCAATGATTGACCACCGCACTGCCGGAGCTGGTCCGCGCCAACACCGTGTCCACCAGTGCGCGATCCTCGCTCCACAGGTACAGCGCCAGCGGCTTGGGCGCGGCATCGAGCGTATCGAGCACCTGTTCGATGCGTTCGAACTCGATCACCGGCAGCACCGGGCCGAAGATCTCCTCCTGCGCCAGCCGCGTCTGCGGCGGTACCTGCGCCAGCAGCGTCGGCGCCACGAAACGCTGTGCGGTATCGTGCTCGCCACCGACCAGCAGCTCGGCACCGGCCGCGCGCGCCTCGTCGATCAGCGCGGCAAGACGCGCAGCATGCGCTGGATGAATCATGCGCGTCAGGTCCGGACTGGCCGCCACTGCCTGTGGCGTATCCCCGTAACGCTGTGCCAGTAGCGCGCGGCAATGCGCCAGCAGCAGCGCCCGGACATCGCGGTGCACGAACAAGGTGTCCGGAGCGATGCAGGTCTGCCCGGCATTGACCAGCTTGCCCCAGACGATCACCTCGGCGGCACGGCGCAGGTCGGCGCGCTTGTCGACAATGACCGGCGACTTGCCACCCAGCTCCAGCGTCACCGGAATCAGTTGCCGCGCCGCTGCCGCCATCACCTGGCGCCCAACCGCGGTCGAGCCGGTGAAGAAAATATGATCGAACGAGCACTCCAGCAGCGCCTGCGCCGTGGCGACGGCGCCCTGCACCAGGGCCACCTCGCTGCGCGCGAATGCCTCCTCGAGCACCGCCTGCAGCACGGCATTGACCTGCGGGGTGAACTCGGACGGTTTGACGATGACGGTGTTGCCGGCTGCCAGTGCCGAGACCAACGGACCCAGGACGGTGGCCACCGGGTAGTTCCAGGGGCCGATGATCAGACAGCGCCCCTTGGGCTGAAACGTCACCCGCGCGCGCGTGCCCAGGGTCAGCAAGGTGGGCGCTACCTTGCGGGGACGCATCCAGCGCGGCAGCCGTGCGATCGCGGTGGCGATCTCGTCCACCACCGGCAGTATTTCGGTCAGTTCCACTTCCAGCGCGGGCTTGCCGAGGTCGGCGGCGAAGGCGGCATACAGCGCCTGCCGGCGCGCCAGCAAGGCACGACGCAGCGCACGCAGGCGGGCGATGCGCTGCTCGGCGGTGGAGCGCCGCCAGGCGAGCGCGGTGGCCTGTTGCGCGGCAAACAGCGTGGCAATCGTCGCCGCTGCGGTGTCGCCGACCTGGGCTTCAACTGACACGCTGCAACTCCCGACGCTGGATCCACTGGGTCAGCGATTTTGGCAGCCACTGCGCCAATCGCACCAGCGCGCTGGTGCTGGCGGGAAAGCGATAGTCGTCGCGGCGTTGGCGAATCGCCCGCAGGATGTGCTCCACCGCTGCCTCCTCGCTGATCTGCCCAAGGGCCGGCATGCCATCGTCGCGGCTGGCTTCGGTATCGACGAAGCCCGGATAGAGGCTGACGAAACGAATGCCATGGCCGGCGAATTCGATCCGACAGGTATCGAACAGCAGCCGCAGCGCGCCCTTGGCCGCCGAGTACGGCCCCTGCAGCGCCACCCCGACAAAGCCCGCCAGTGAATTGGTCTGCACCACCATCCCGTCCTGCTGCGCCAGCATCTGCCTGAGCACCGGGAACAGGTAATGCACCACGGTGTCGTAGTTGCTGCGCATGCACGCGGTAACGTCGCGCGCCTGCAGCTGTTGCAGGTGCAGCGCCGGTGCACCACCGACATTGAGCACTGCCAGATCGATACGTCCGAAGCGGGCAATACAGTCCTGCACCACGGCCTGTGCGGCATCGGCGTCCTGCGCATCGGCGGCCAGCGCCAGGCAGCGGCCGCCATCGCGTTCGATCTGTGCGGCAAGTGCCTGCAGTCGGTCGGCCCGGCGCGCCGTCAGCGCCAGCACGGCGCCTTCTTCGGCCAGGCGCAGCGCCAACGCACGGCCGATGCCCGAGGAGGCGCCGACGATCAGCACCACCTTGCCGGCATGCGACTCGGCCGGCATCGGCGCGGAACGGCGTTGCATGCGCCCGGCGCAGACCGCCAGCACCGTCGAGGCCAGCGCGAAACCGAGGCTGACCAGCGGCACCGGTGCCGGGTCATCGTTGTGCAGCAGCAGCGATGCCAACAGTGGACCGCAGGCCGAACCAATCAGCTGCGCCGCCGGCACCAGCACCGCCACCCGGCCCTGGCCATCGGCACGAAACGCCAGGCCGACATGGAACGGCACCAGAAACATCCAGGCGAATCCGAACACGATGCAGATCGCGGCGAACTCCAGCGCCGACCCGCCGTGCGCACGGTACATCGCCACCGCCGCCAGTCCCAGCACGCCGCCGCCCACCGCCAGGGTGGTCGAGGTGCCCAAGCGGCGTACCCACCAGATCGCCGCCAGTCCGCCGGCGATCTGCGCCCCCAACGCCAGCGAGGTCTGCAACTGCGCCGCATGCGCGTCCAGCCCGGCGCGCATGCCCAGCGGTTCCAGGTAGGCCCACAGCGCGCCGATCGCGGCCATCTGCAGGAACGCGACCGCCAACGGCGACAGCGTCGACAAGGACCATCGCGGGGTGCCCGCTGCACTGGCGGCCGGCACCATCGGTGCGTGAGCGGGCAGCCGGTACGCCAGCGGTGCCACCAGCAGGCTGATCGCCGCCAGCGCCACGAATCCGCCTTGCCAGCCGGTGCGCGGCAGCACCAGCAGGAACATGACCGCTGCCAAGACGATCTGCAGCACCGTCTGCGCCACCATGAAGATCGCCGTGACCCGGTCCGGCTTGGCAGCGCGCACGATGCTGACGGTGGCGACCCACATCAACACGCCCTCGGCCAGTCCTGCCGCTGCGCGCAGGCCGACGAAAGCGCCGTCGCCGACCGCACGCAGCGTCGCTAGGTCGAGCAAGGCCACCGCGATTGCGGCGCAGACAGCGACCGGGCGTTGCCAGGTCTTGGGCAGCAGCGCATCGCCCAGCACCACGCCCAGCCCGAGGGCGACGATCTCGCACATCGCCACCATGCCCACGCCGGCCAGGCTGATGACGTGCTGGTCGACCAGCGCGCCCAGCACGATCGGCTGCACGCCCAGGATCAGCAGCGCGATCGAGCCGATCGCCAGCGCTGCAGCCAACGGCGGTTCGGCCGCGGTCGCGCGCGCCAGCGGAGCGGATAGCGATGAGGCGTGCGTGGCGCGCATGTCAGGCTCTCAATAGGAAGTGCTTTCGACCGGCAGCTCGCCGCTGGCGAAGGCCGCCACCGCGCGCCGCTGGTCCTTGCGCAGGCGCCCGTTGGCGATGCGGCGCACCCACCATGGCAGCACACCCGTCGGCGCGCCGGTGGCCGCGGCCAGCACATAGGCCTTGGCGCATTTTTCGAAGAGCTCGATATTCAAGGCCAGCCGCCGGGCACTGGTGGCCACGCACAGCGGCCGCCCCGCCACCAGCACCGCATTGCCCACCGCGCCGGCAAGCGCCGCGGCCGCCGCGTCCAACGCGGTCGGCGCGGGCATCGGCCCCAGGTGTCGCGCCTGCTCATCGAACACCTGTGGGAGCAGGCCACCCACCTCGACCAGGCAATGGCCGAAGACACCGGCCGACCACGCGACCGCACCGACATCGCCACGCTGCGCATAGACCTGCGCATGCAGGCGGAAGGGCGCGTGCAGCGCAGCGCTGTCGCGCCAGTCCAGCAGCTGTGGCGAGGCTGCAGTTGTCCCGCCAACCCACATCGTCGTCGCACCCGGGCAACGCAGCGACAAGGCCGCCGCGTCGTCGCCGAGCAAGTGTTTGGCCTGCAGGCGTTCGCGGGTCTGCAGCCAGGTATCGCGCAAGGTCTCCACGGTGTTCATCGGCTCAGACCAGCGCGAAGACATCGTCGAAACGGTTCAAGGCCTCGTCGATCACCGCATCGGTATCGGCCATGCTGGTGTAGATGCGGCTGCCGGCCAGGGTAATCAGGCCATGCGCCGAATACGCCGCACCCATCTCTTCCATCATGTGCTTGCGTGCCTTGGCCTCGTTGCGTGCGCGCCACAGCTTGTACAGGTTGCCGGTATCCAATAGCAACACGCCGGAGGTCTGCAGGTGCACGATCGAACCCATGTTGTAGACCACGTAGGGCAGGCCACGGCGCTGGATGATCGCCTCCAGGCCCGCGCGCAGACGATCGCCGGCGCGACCGGCACGGCCGGCAGCATCGTTCTGCTGTGCCTCCAGCAAGGCGTAGTAACCGGCCACGCAGGACAGCGGGTTGGCCGACAGCGTGCCGCCGACGAAGGCGCGCCGCGCCGTCGTGCCGATGCCGCCCACCAGACTCATCATCACCTCACGGCGGCCACCGATCGCCCCGGCCATCGGGTAGCCGCCAGCCAGGCACTTGCCCAGCACGGTGATATCCGGCGCAACGCCGAAGTAGCCTTGCGCACCACCGGGACCCAGCCGGAAACCGGTGACCACTTCGTCGAAGATCAACAGCGCACCAAACTCGTCGCACAGCGCGCGCACCTGGCGGTTGTAGTCCGGATGCACCGGACGGGTTCCGCTCTCCGGGCCCAAGGGCTCCAGCAGCACCGCCGCGGTACCGCCGCGCAGGCGATTGAATTGCAGTTTGCGGCGCAGCGCGTCCAGATCGTTGGGCAGGCATTCCTGGGTATGCGCGGTGGCGCCGCGCGGAATACCGATCGCCTCCATGCGCCCGGTGCCGGGCAGGCGCATGCCGTACACCAACTGATCGCTCCAGCCGTGATACGCGCCGCCGATCTTGATGATCCAGCGCTTGCGGGTATAGGTGCGCGCCAAGCGCACCGCGCCCATCACCGCCTCGGTGCCCGAGCCGAGCAGGCGCACCATCTCCACCGCCGGCATGCTGGCGCAGACCAGCTCGGCCAGCTTGACCTCGTATTCGTGCAGCAGTCCGGTCACCGGTCCGCACTGGTCCAGCACCTCGTTGACGCGGGCACGCAACGCCGGGGGATTGGAGCCGAGCAAGGTGGGGCCGCCGGCCTGCAGGAAGTCGATATAGCGATTGTCGTCGACGTCGGTCAGATAGGCGCCATCGGCGCTGCGCATCGCCAGCGAGAATGGGTAATTGAACGCCAGGTTGTGCTGCACGCCGCCGGGAATCACCCGTTGCGCTGCTTCGCCCAGCTGCTTGGAGCCTTGGCAGCGCTGCTCGAAGTAGCGCATCACCTTGTCCATGCCCTCGCGCCGGATCGGCCGCATCGGTTGCTTGACCAGTGCGTCGAAGTGGCGATACAGCTGGTCCACGTCGGGCCATTGCGAAATCGCGGAAGTCACGCTCATCGTCGGTGTCATCATGTCTTGGAAAGAAGGGACGCGCCGGACGCGTGCCGGCTGGAATCCAGCGCGCTCAGCACCCGCTGCAGGCCGGCGACGGCGCTGGGATCGCGGGTCGCGCGCGCCTGGATCTGCGCCAGCAAATGGTTGCGCGCGACCAGCTCCAATGCCTCGACCACCGCCACGGCGGCCTCCAGGTCGGCGCCGCAGCACACCACGCCGTGGTTGCGCATCAGATAGGCATTGACGCTGGGCCGCAGCTGCCGCGCCAGCAACCATGCCAAGACGCCGGTGCCCGACGGCATGTAGCCGGCAATCGGAATCGTGGCGCCGAGCAACCGACGCAGCGCCGGTTGCGCGACATCCAATGGCGCACCCAGCAAAGTGCAGGCACTGGCGATCGGCTGGTGCGTATGGATGCTGCAGCCCACGTCCGGGCGCCGGCGCATCACCTGCGCGTGCAGACCGGTTTCCACCGACGGCGTGCGCGCGCCTTCGAGCTGGTGCAGGTCCCTGGTGCGGACGATGCAGATATCCTCGGCTTGCATGCTCAGGTAGTCGATCGCCGACGGAGTAACCGCGAAGCACTCGGCGTCGATGCGCAGGGCGACATTGCCACCGGTGCCGGCCAGATAACCGCGGCGCGACAGCTCGACGCACAGCGCGACCACGCGCTGGCGCTGCTCACGGGCAAACATGTGCGGCGACCTCCGGGGCGGGGACAGGCGTGGAGGGATTCAAGCGTCGATAGATCGGCGCCAGCGTGCGCTGCAAGTCCTTGAACACCGCATAGCGATCGTCATACAGCGCACGCGTGCCCGCATCCGGCTCATAGACCCGGCGTGGGCGCTGCAGCGTGGCCAGATCGCCGAAGCCGAGCCGGCCCAGGCCAACCCCGGCGATGAAGGCCGCGCCGATCGCATTGGCCTGGATCGGGTTGTGCAGCTGGCGAATCGGCCGGCCGCTGACGTCGGCGATGATCTGGCACCACAGATCCGACTGCGCACCGCCGCCGACCGCGGCGATCGTGCCCGGGTCGCGACCGAGCAGGCGTGCGAACGGCTCCATCATCCAGCGGGTGTTGAATGCGACGCCCTCCATGACCGCGCGGATCATGTCCTCGCGACTGTGCATCAGCGAGAGATTGACCAGCCCGGCCCGCAAACTGGGGTCTTCCACCGGCGTACGTTCGCCGAACAGCCACGGCATATAGATCAGCCCGTTGGCCCCGGCCGGCACGCGTGCGGCGATCCGGTTGAGCACCTCGTAGACGTCTGGCCGCTCCTCGTCGCTGAGCAGCTCATCGGCATGGAACAGGATGCGGTCGCGCAGGAAGGATAGATTGGCGCCGGCGGTGGTCTGCAAGGCGATCGCCAGGTAGCGCCCCTCCACCGCACACGGCACCGCGGCAATCGCGCTGCGCACGTCGGTCTTCATGCGCGGCACATGCGCGCCCAGCCACGAGGACGTGCCCAGGTAGAGGTGCGCGGCGTGATCCTCCACCGCCGCGGCCACCGCCACTGCCGAGGTGTCGATCGCCCCGGCCACCACCACGGTCTGCGGCGACAGCCCGAGCGCTGCGGCCACCTGCGGCAGCAGCGGCCCCAGCACGGCGGTGGACGGCACCAGGTCCGGCAGCTTGTCGCGCTCCACGCCGACCATGTGCAACAGGCCCGCGTCGTAGCGAATGCAGTGCGGGTCGCGATTGTCGGTGACCCAGGTGGTCAGCATCGAATCGGGTGTTGCGCAGAACCGGCCGGTCAGGCGCAGGTTCATGTAATCGAGCACATTGAGGAATTTGTAGGTGCGTCGATAGCGCTCGGGCTGGTGGTCGCGCAGATAGGCGATATGGCCGGCGCAATCCTTGCCGCTGCGTGCCGGCGCGCCACCGCTCAGGCGCAGCCACTGCAGCAATCGGAGCGGCGCATAGCCACCGACATTGAGCCAGCGTCCGCGCAAACGGCGGGCGATTGCCGCCTGGCCGCGCATGTCCAGCCACAGCAAGGCGCGTCCGATCGCCTCGCCGTTGCGATCCACGCAGACGGTGCCCTCGCCCTGGGTCGAGCAGCACACCGCCACCACGCGCTGGCGAAACGCCGCATCGCCCTGCACGACCGCCGAGGCTGTGGCGATGAAGGCGTCCCACCAGGCATGCGGGTCCTGCTCGGCGCCCACACCGTGTACATGCAGCTGCACCGGTTCGAATGCCCAGGCGACTACCTTGCCGTCCAGGGTGACCAGTGCGCATTTACAGCCGGAGGTTCCCAGGTCCACCGCCAGCACCAGCGGCGCATTGCCGCCGGTGTCGTCTGCGAGCGTTTGCGTGCGCATCATCAGAACGTGTAGCCGATCGAGAACACCAGCGCATCGCCGTCGGTCTTGCGGATCCGCTCGCCGTCCTGCACCCAATACAACTGATGCGCGTTGGTGTTGGTGGTCAGCCAGTCCAGGTTCCAGTCCAGGCCCCAGCGGCGATGGGTGATGCCGATCTGGTAGTCGGCGAAGTTGCCTTCGCGGAAGTTGGCCAGCTTCTGATAGCCGGCATGCAGGCGCAGTGTGGTGGACGGTAGCAACGACGGCAGCAATGGCAACTGGGTACTGAGGTCGGCCAGCACGGTGCCGCGCGAGTCCTGTTCGCCGCGCGCATAGCACTGCAGGGCAGCGGTCGGATCGATGGAAAAGCGCAGGATCTGCCCGCACACGCCGCCGGTATCGGCACCGCGGTAGGTCTTGGACAAGACATACAACGCGCGTCCTTCGACGATGCCGTAGCCCAGTTCCATCACGGCGAAATCGCTGTTGTAGTTGGTGGTGCGCAGGTCGGTCGGCGTGCCGGTTTCCAGATCGATGCTGTGCGGCGCCATGAAGCGCGCCCCCGGGAAGCGCTCGGTGGCCAGCCCCACACCGGCGTGCCAGCGATCCGGATCGCCGAAGCGGTAGCCGCCGGCCAGGGTGACGCCCAGGCCGTCGCCGTTGACGAACTGGCGCTTGCTCACTCCGGCGACCTCGATCAAGGCGACCAGCCCGCTGGCATGCACGAACTGGGTGCTCCACTTGGCCGAGGGCCGCATCAGCGAATCGGAGATGCCGCGCGTGCGCTGCTCGCTCATCAGCTTGATCTGGTTGTCGAACTGATAGGTGGCCACGGCCCCTTCGCTCGCGGTGTCGGTTTGCTGGGCCTGCGCCGGCAGACAAGCCCCGCCCTGCAGCAGCAACGCACACGCGACGACTGCGCTGACATGGATCTTCGCCATCTGGATTCCCCCCCGGTAGAAGTAAGTGAGAACCGACGCGATCGCGGCGGTCGGTGCTGCGCGGTCGTGCCGCACTGGCCGCAGCTAGTGGCTGGCGCACACCGGCGTGGACGGCACGGTCTGCACGCGCGTGAACAGCATGTTTTCGCCCAGCACTTCTGCGCCGATGAAGGCGCGCAAGGTCAGGCTGTCGCCCTTGCTGCGCAGCGTGGCCTTGTAGCGCTTGCCGCTACGCGGATCGAATGCCCAGCCGTCGCGCCAGGTGCCGTTATCGTCGCGATCCAGCCGCGCGATCTGCACGCCGCAGGTGTCCTTCGGCGTGCCGGCGTCCTTGTCCCACACAATCCGCCCGCACACCGAGCTGGCCGCATCGCTGCAGGGCGCGAAGGCGATCACTGCATCCTTGGCCGAGGTCATCCACAGGCCCTGGACTGGCGAGGCCGTCGCCGCCACCGCCGATGCTGCCGGCAGCGCGGCTGCCACGACACAGGCCAGGGTGCGCAGAACATGGGAAAGGCGAGAGTCGATCATTGCCGCAACCTTGCGGGAGACCCGCTGAGGACAGTAGTGAAAACTACCGTATAGCGATGATTATCTTTTTGCAACACGCTCGAGTGCGGCGAGCGAGCACTACCTGCAACGCCTTGCGGCAGTAGGCGTTGCGGCCGTCGAGCGGGTCGCCAGCAGGCGGGTTGGCCGCGGATTTGATGCGACGCACCACGGTTACGACTGCTTCGAGGCGTGAATGCGGCAGGCAGCGGAGGGGCTCGACAAGGCACTGCTCGGCGCGTGCGCGACGGCACACGCCGAGCACGGCGGCAGCGGCACGACATCCCATTGGCGCTCCCCGCCGCAACGGCGTCATGAGCGGGCGCAGGTCACCGCTCGCGCCAGGTCAGACGCCTGCCCCCGCAAGCGGGCGCGGTCCATCAACGCGCGTCTGCATGACGCGCGCGTCGGTGCGCCGAAGGCCGGCGGGCTGCGCGTTTCACGTCGGCCATCGCGCGGCCGGAGCGTGCAAGCCGCTAGCGCGTGAACTCCAGACCGCGTACCTGCAGCCGCAGACGCGTCAACATGGCGTTGGAGGTCATATACAGCGTCTGCCCATCGTCGCCGAACGCGCAGTTGGAGATCGGCTGCCCGGTTTCGATGCGCCCCAGGCGCCGACCGTCGGGAGTGAACACCAGCACGCCGCCCGGACCGGTCGCGAACAGATGGCCATCGGCCGCTACCGCCATGCCGTCGGGCAAACCCGGCGCGTCCTGGGCGACCAGGTCCGAAGCGTCGGCAAACACGCGCTTGCCGGTGACCGCGCCACGCGCATCCAGCGTATAGGCCATCCAGATCGGCCGCTTCGGATCGGAATTGGAGACGTACAAGGTGCGCTCGTCCGGCGACAAGGCGATGCCGTTGGGAAAGCTCAGGCCATCGTCAAGCAGATGCACGCTGCCATCGGCGTCCAGGCGATAGACACCATTGAACCGCAGTTCCTTGATCGGCGAAGCATCCAGATCCTTCAGGCCATAGGGTGGATCCGTGAAGAACACCGCGCCGTCGCGACGGCGCACCAGATCGTTCGGGCTGTTGAAGCGCTTGCCGTCGAAGCCGCTCGCCAGCGTCGTGGTGCGGCGGCTGAGCGGATCCAGACGCGCTACTCGTCGATTGCCCGAATCGGCCAACAACACGCTGCCGTCAGGCGCGGCATACAGGCCGTTGGCGCCGGCTTCGCGCAGAGCCTCCATCGGCGGACCGGCATAACCGGAGGGCTTGAGCAGCACCGACAGCCCATCGCGTTCGGACCAGCGGTACAAGGTGTTCTGCGGCACATCGGTGAACAGCAGATAGCCACCCTTGCGGACCCAGGTCGGCCCCTCCGACCAGGTGAAGCCTTCGGCCAGCCGTTCGATGCGTGCGTCGGCAGCGACGAGACGCTGCATCGCCGGATCGAAGCGGCTCACCTGGCCGATCAACGCATGCGATGCGGGCGCAGGCTGCGTATTCGCGCAACACGTCAAGGTTGCGACAGACATGGCAGCCACGAGCAGACGGAGCGAGACACGCATCGGCAGATTCCTGAGCAAGGGTCAGCCATGATGCCACCGCCGCATGCGAGGCGATGCTGCAACGCGGGCACGACGGATCAGTGCGCTTGCGCTTGCTCCGGCACTGCCAGCACTGCGTCGAGTGCCGGCTTGGGCTGGCGATCGCGATCGAACAGCAGGGGATAATTGATACGCCCCGGCACCGGATAGTCGTTCTTCCACGACATCGCATCGCTGACACCCCACACGCTGACCCGGGCCAGCTTGTCGCGCTTGCGCCAGAACAGCGCAAACAGCTCGGCATAGCGATCGCGCAGTTGCGTCTGCACCTGCGAGGGCAAACCCGCACGATAGGGATCGAGGAAACGCTTGAACTCTGGTAGCTGGAACTGCTTGTGCGCCAGCCCGGTGCCGATGACCTGACCTTCTTTGGTCAGCGGCAGCACGTCGATGTCCAGCTCGGTGATCATCACTTTGACGCCGAGCGCAGCATAGGCATCGATGGCGTCCTCGATCTCGCGCAGGCTCGGATAATCCAGCCCCCAATGGCCTTGCATGCCGACCCCATCGATGCGCACTCCGGCAGCCTGCAACATCTTGACCATGCGCACGATGCCGTCGCGCTTGCTCGGACGCCAGGCATTGAAGTCGTTGTAGTACAGCTCGGTATTGGGCGCATAGCGTTGCGCGAACGCGAAGGCGTTGCGCACGACGGTATCGCCATCGCCGACCCGCTGCACCCAGTTGGTGTCGCGGTAGCGTCCGTCCTCGTCGATGATTTCGTTCACCACATCCCAGGCCTGCACCTTGCCGGCGTAGCGGCCCGCCACCAGCGCGATGTGCTGGCGCATGCGCTCCAGTTGTTGTGCCGGCGTATTGGGCTTGCCATCAGCGGTGGTGAAGAACCAGTCCGGCGTCTGGTTGTGCCAGACCAGGGTGTGGCCGACCACGAACATGTGCTGCGCACGTGCGTCATCGACGAAGGCATCGGCGGCGGCGAAATCGTTGACGCCACGACGCGGCGACACGACTTCGGCCTTCATCACGTTCTCGGGCGTGAGCGCATTGAAGTGGCAGGCAACCAAGGCCGCCGACGCGGCATCGCGGCCGGAAACGATCTCTGCGTTCACGGCCGTGCCGATCAGGAAGGCATCGGCATACACCTGCTTGAGCGTCTTCTCGGGACAGGGCGGGGTGGCGGCCGCCGACGGCGCAGCGCTGGCGATCGCGCTGCTGGCCACCAGGCCAGCCAGCAACAGCAAGGAGAACCAGTGACGTGCAGACATGGCGGCAGCTCGAGAACGGGGGACGGGAGACCTGACCGCACGCGGCGACGACCCTGCAACGCAGCGTGCGTGCGCAGGATGCGCAAGGCCATGGCACAGTCCGCCTACAGCAGACGATGGCGGTGATGCAGCATAGCGGCTTCCGTCTCCGCGGGCAGCGCCTGACCTGCGTCGGCGCATGCCGACGACAGACAGCAAGCACAGGCGTTGCGGCGCAGGCATGCCCGCGCCGCATCGGCGACCTGGACGGTCAGCGGAGGTGTCGATGACTCACGAGGATTTGCGCGCAGACGCCAGCAGCGTCAATCCGTGCGCCTCTGTTGGACGGCATGCAGGTCACAACCAACGCCAGTGTGCGATCGAGCCGCGGGCGCTGCGCCGAGCAGTGCAGAATCGTGGCTGCTGCGAAAATCACCGCCCGGCAAACCACGGCGTGCCGGGCGGTAGGCGCGATTAATTGCTTTGGGTGAAAGTGATCGCCGGTGAGGTACCACCCGACGCAGTGCAGCTGCCAAGCGTCAGGTTGTTCCGCTCGAAGGTGGTGCCTGCGTTGCCCAGACAGGTTGGCGCGTTGGTCGTGCCATCGTTGACGGCCACGTTCACCGTCACCCGCGAGCCGCGGTTGAACGACACCAGCGGATCGTCGCCGTTATGCCCGAAGATGTTGAACTCGGATTGCCGCCAGATCTTGTTGATGTTCAGCGTGGAGGCGCTGTCGCTGACGCTATAGGCCTGGCCATCGACGGACAGCGTCACAGTGTCGACGCCTCCGGCCTTCGCCGACCCGCTCAGCTTCATGCTGCCGATTTTCGACAGCGGTACCAATGGCGCGCTGGCCAGATTGCCATCGCGCCAGCAGGCGTTCTGGTCCGCATAGGTGTTCCAGCCGGACGGGCAACCTTTGGACGTGTATTCGGAACTGCTATCAGCATAGAACCAGTACTCGATGAAGACCGCCGGCGTCCGGCCATTGCTGCTATCGCCGTCGTAGTCGGTGTCGTAGATGAACTGCTCCCAGGTTTCGCACGAGGAGTAACCGAACTGTGCGCAGGTGGTCGGATTGCTGATGCTGTCGGTATTGATCTGCAACGAATAGTCGACCACGCCGGTCGTCACGCCGCTCACGCTGGGAAAGGAGCCGATCGCCGAGCGTGTCAGTCGACTCGTGCGGGCGGCGTAGTCGTTGCCATTGCCGACCACGAAGGTGCTATCGGTGTGTGCGGTCGTGGAACGGCTCTCACCGCGATTGACGGTCGCCGGCGACGGGGTTCGCTTGGACGGCGCCATGCAGCGTGTTGCCTGCCAGCCCATATTCGGAAAGCTCGAACGGAAGCAGCCCTCCATCGCGGGCGCCTCCTGGCGGATCGTGGCTTCCCAGGACGAGATCGCCGCGGTGCGGCCAGCCGATGCGGTCGCCGCTGTTTGCCCGGTTTCCGCTGCATTGGCCGTGGCTGCGATGATGCAGGCGGCAAGCAAGGACTTCACTGCGATATGCCTCATGTGCGTTCCTGATGATGGGTGGAGCGCAGGATCACGCTCGCCAGCGACGTCGCACGACCGCCAAGCCAGAAGCGATCTGCGCGCCGGCGAAGGCGCTGGTAAGGCGGCATGCACAAATCGGCCTCCATCACAGCCTAGCCGTGATGCAATGCCATCTGCGACCTGCTGGGTCTGGATTGCGGCACCGCGATCGGAGCGATGCGGCCATCGACGGCGATAAAGACCATGGGCATGTGTCAGCAGCGCCGCGCGTGAAGCCATGACACGCGTGATCCGCAGACCTCGCGGATACCCCGGGCGCAGCACAAGCCTCGCGTCATCGGGCGGCCGAAACGCCTACGACGACAAACGCCCGGGAAGGCCACTGCCTTCCCGGGCGTTGAGCACGCATGCGTCGCGTTAGTTGCTTTGGGTGAAGCTGATGCGCGGCGACGAACCACCCGAGGCAGTGCAGCTGCCGAGAGTCAGGTTGTTCTGCTCGAACGTGGTACCGGCGTTGCCCAGGCACGTCGGGGCATTGGTCGTGCCGTCGTTGACGGCCACGTTCACCGTGACACTCGAGCCGCGGTTGAACGACACCACCGGATTGTCGCTGCCGTTGCCGAAGATATTGAACTCGGACTGCCGCCAGATCTTGTTGATGTTCAACGTGGAGGCGGGCTGGTTCACGCTATAGGCCTGGCCGTTGACCGAGAACGACACCGTGTCCACGCCGCCGGCAGTCGCCGAGCCGGTCAGCTTGATCGTACCGATGTTCTTGACCGCGACCAGCGGCGCACTCACCGCATTGCTGTTGCGGTAGCAGGCGTTCTGGGCGGAATAGGCGTTCCAGCCGGACGGACAGCCCACCGAGTTGTACTGCGAGCTGCTGCCCGCGAAGAACCAGTCCTGGATGAAGACGACCGGGGTACGGCCATTGCTGGCATCGCCGTCGCTATCGGTGGAGTAGATGAACTGCTCCCAGGTCTGGCAGGTGGAGTAACCGAACTGCGAGCAGGTGGTGGGATTGCTGGCGATGTCGGTGTTGATCTGCAGCGAATAATCGGCAACGCCGGTGGTCACGCCGCTCACGGTCGGGAACGAGCCCACTGCAGAACGCGTGAGATTGCCGGTGCGCGCAGCGTAATCGGTGCCGTTACCGACCGTGAAGACACCATCGGTGTGCGCGGTGGTGGTGCGGCTATTGCCATTGGTGACGGCCGGCGGTACCGACACGAACTTCGGGGGCGCTGCGCAACGCGTCGCCTGCCAGCCGTTGTTCGGGAACGCCGAGCGGAAGCAACCCTCCATCGACGGCGCTTGCTGATGGATCGTCGCTTCCCAGGACGACATGGCCTCGGCACGGCCGGCGGCGCTGATGGCCGAGCCCTGCGTGGCGGCTGCTGCGCTGGCCACACTTCCGATGATGCAGACGACAAGCACTGACTGTAATCCGAACTTCTTCATTCCGGTTCCTTATGAAGGTGGAGTAAACGATCTTCCTCGCACGGCCGGGCCCGCGATGCACGGTGATGAAGACGTATACGGAAAAGCGAAGTCGACCGTTCGCGAAAAGCGACATCTATGGGGTCTGTCACGTTCTTTTGTTAAGCGCGCATCCGCACGGCGTCGATGCTGCGTGACGGCATCCGCAATCGGAGTCGCCGATGCGTTCGCTGCGCGGGTGCTGCGCAATGCCGCTGGTCGACAGCCCGGTGCTTGCAGGGGCGCCGTCATGGGCGCCCGTGAGAACGTGCGAACCGTCACGCACATTTCGTGACGGAACCAGCCTTAAGCGGGGATCGCCAGGCCGAGTCAGCTGGTTCGGCTGCGGACAGCGCACGGCACCCTTGTATTCACGCCTTGCTGCCACTGCCGATGCCCGAGGGTTGGGCATCCCTGTGCCTGGCGCGTGGGCCGCACCTACCCAGCGCTGCCCACGGCCACAGGCTGGCGTCCCATGCCAGCTGGCAGCAGGGCGCTGCGGCGATGGGGACCTACCAGGACGACAAACGCCCGGAAAGGCCAGGGCCTCGCCGGGCGTTTGCGCAGGCGTCAGTTGCTCTGGGTAAAGGTGATGGAGGGCGATGCACCGCCAGAGGCTGTGCAGCTGCCGAGCGTGAGGTTGTTCTGCTCGAACGTCGTCCCGGCGTTGCCCAGGCACGTCGGCGACCTCCGCGTGCCGTCGTCCACTGCCACGTTCACCATTACCTGCGAGCCGGCGTTGAAGGAGACCAAAGGGCTGCCGCCGCCATTGCCGAAGATATTGAACTGGGATTGATGCCAGATCTTGTTGATGTTCAGCGTCTTGGCGTTCTGGCTGACACTATAGGCCTGACCGTTGATCGAGAACATCACGGTATCCACACTACCGGCGGTCGCCGAGCCGCTCAGCTGGATGCTGCCGATCCCCGAGACTGGCACCAGCGGCACCTCCACCCCATCGCTATTGGTGTAGCAGGCGTTGTAGTCGCTGTCGGAATAGGCAAACCAGCCACCCGGGCACCCTTTCGCCTTGAATTCGGCGGCGCTGCCGGCAATGAACCAGTCCTGGATAAAGGCGACCGGCGTGCGGCCATTGCTGGGATCGGCGTCGCCATCGGTGGAATAGATGAACTGCTGCCAGGTCGCGCACGAGGTATAGCCGAACTGCACACAGGTGACGAAGTTCTTGTCGATGTTGGTGTTGATCTGCAGCGAATAGTCCTCCACGCCGGTGGTCACGCCGTTCACCACGGGAAACGATCCCACCGCCGAACGCGTGCGCGAGCCGGTGCGTGCGGCGTAGTCGACGCCGTTACCGACGGTCATCGTACCTTCGGTGCGCGCGGTGAGGCTGCCATCGTTGCGGTGAGCGATCGCCGGCGGCCGCGAGACCACCGTCGGCGACGGCGCGCAGCGCACTGCCTGCCAACCGTTGTTGGGGAACGACGAACGGAAGCAGCCCTCCATGGCAGGCGCGTCCTGCCGCAGCGTCGCCTCCCACGCCGACATCGCCGCGACGCGGCCAGCGGCGTCGATCCCCGCGGACTAGTGGCGGCCGCTGCACTGAAAACACTTCCAATAATGCATGCACCAAGCACATACTTCGCTCCGATCTTGTCCATTCGCCTGCCTCACGTGAATGGAGTGTCAAGCATCCTTCCTGTGACAGTCACAACACCGCCGAATCGGAAGCCGTCCCCGCAGCAGCGAAGGCGCCGCTCTGACGAACGCGCAAGTCCTCTTCTGCGTCACAGTCTGATCGAACGGCTTTTTAGCCAGTCGCTGCACCTGCGGTGGCGTGCGATGCTCCAATGCATGACGCACGCGCGCAGCGGCGAAGCAGCAACAGCGGCATGCCGTCGCTGTGCAACGCTTACAGGTTGTAGGCCTGCTTGGGCAGACGGTACGCCAGGTCGATCGCCACCTCGGTCGCTTCGTCCTCATCGAGCCGATGCTCGGCCACCAGCGTGGCGAGGAAGGCGCTGTCCACGCGGCGGGCAACATCATGGCGTGCCGGAATGGACAGGAAAGCGCGGGTGTCGTCGTTGAAGCCCACCGTGTTGTAGAAGCCCGCGCTGGCCAGGGTCTGCGCGCGAAAGCGCCACATACCCTCGGGGGCGTCATGGAACCACCAGGCCGGGCCGAGCAGCAAGGCCGGGTAGTGACCCGCCAGGGGCGCCAGCTCGCGGCTATAAGTGCTCTCGTCCAGCGTAAACACGATCAATCGCAGGCGTGGCTCGTTGCCGTAGCGATCCAATAAGGGCTTGAGCGCATGCACGTAATCGGTGCGCAGCGGAATGTCGGCGCCCTTGTCGCGTCCATGGCGTTGCAACAGCGAACGATTGTGATTGCGGAAGCACCCCGGGTGCAGCTGCATCACCAGCCCATCGTCCAGGCTCATCGCTGCCATCTCGGTCAGCACCTGGGCACGGAACAACTCGGCCTGTACCGGCGTGGCCTGGCCGCGCACCACGGTGTCGAACAGGCGCTGCGCCTCGGCAGGCGACAAGTCCGCCGTGGCGGCGCTGGGATGGCCGTGGTCGGTGGAGGTCGCCCCGGCCTGGGCGAAGAAGGCGCGGCGTTGGCGATGCGCGCGCAGGTAGCCGGACCAGGTCACTACATCCTCGCCGGTGAGTTCGCCGAATCGCTGCAACGCCTCGGCGAACTGCGCATGCTCCGGATCGACGACCGGATCCGGACGATACGCGGTAATCACCCGGCCGCTCCAGCCACTGGCACGGATCGCGGCATGGTGCTGCAGCGGATCCAGCGGCGACTCGGTGGTGGCGATCACCTCGATGCCGAAGCGCTCGAACAACGCACGCGGGCGAAAGTCCGGCGTCTGCAGCGCTGCGGTGATGTGGTCGTAGTAGTGATCGGCACTGTCGGCGCTCAGCCGCACGCGCAAGCCGAACACCTCATGAAAGACGTGATCCAGCCAGCTCGCCGAGGGCGTGCCGCGGAACAACGCGTAGCGGGCAGCGAACAGCTGCCACGCCACGCGCGGATCGACCTGCGCCCGCGTGCCATCGGCGCGCGGGATGCCCAGCTGATCCAGATCGATCCCCTGGCTGTACAGCATGCGGAACACATAGTGATCCGGCACCAGCAACAGCTCGGTCGCATTGGCGAACGGGGCATTGGTGGCGAACCAGGCCGGGTCCGTGTGGCCATGCGGGCTGATGATGGGCAGTTGCGCGATCTGCGCGTACAGCCGGCGCGCGATCGCACGCGTGCCCGGATCGGCCGGCAGCAGCCGATCGGGATGCAAGGACAACGGGGAAGCGGACATGGTCGATCTCAGCCAGAGGGAAAGTGGCGGGCGCCGGTCAGGGTTTGCTCGCCACGTAACTGCGCAGCCAGGTCAGTGCCGGGCGTTCGCTGCCGTCCGTATTGATCAAATAGGCGCCCTCGTCTTCACGCCAGAGCCCATGACGAAAGCCCCACAGGTTGACGCCGCGCACCGCCGGGTGCTCCCAGAACAGCGGAAAGATGCGCTGGTAGGCCGCCAGTTGCTCGGCATCGGTCGGGCCGTCCAGATCGAGCTCGGTGATGTAGATCGGCAAGCCGGTGGTGGCCAGCAGGTCGAGATTGGCCCGCTGCACCGACAGGGGCGCGTAGGCGGTCTCGAAGGCGTGCCCCTGAATGCCGATGGCGTCGACCAGATGTTCCTGCTGTAGCAGCTGGATGGTCCGCAGGTACAACTTGGCGGCATTATTGTCTCCAGTGATGCCAAAGTCGTTGATCATCAACTTGGTATTGGGAAAATACTTGCGTGCCAGGCGGAACGCCTGCAGCACCCAGTCGACGCCGGTGCTGCCGGTACCGCCCAGGGCCTGCAGATAATTGCCCGAATCGCTGTGGCGGTTATCGGGCTGGTTGTGATCGGGAAGCGTCTCGTTGGCGACCTGCATCAGGTCGATGTCGGGGTAGCGCTGCGCGATGGCGGCGAACCAGTGCTCGAGGGCGGCAAGCTGTTCGCTCGGCGGTAGCGTGCGCACCCACAGCGGCTGCTGGGCGCCCCAGATTCCGCAATGGAACTGGAACTGCAGCTTGTTCCGCTTGGCCAGTTGGTACGCCTCGTCGAGCTGGCCCCAGTTCATCTGGCCGCGCACCGGCTCGACGCTGCCCCACTTGCCGGCATTCTCCGGGACGTTGCTGTTCCAGTACTTGAGGAAGTCCTGCGCTTGCGACGGGCTGTAAGCACTGCCGAGCGTACGCTGTTTGCCAGCGGCGATCGGCGCGGCTGCAGCGCAGGTGCAGGCACCCAGTAGTAGAACGACCAAGAGCGAACGACAGGTTTTCAACATGCTGAAACTCCTAGATCCGTGATTGAACAGTCATCGATGGGGCAGCGGCACGGACCAGGCCCGATTCCACTGCACAAAGCGCATCGCCTGGCTGTCCTAAGCCGGTGGATCCAACCGCGCTGGCTCCAACCGCGGCACCAGCCGATGCACCACCAGCAACGCTATCAAATACGCTGAGCTCGCCATCAGGAACACCGGCACATAACTGCCGGTTGCCTGCAGCAGAAAGCCGATGAAGGTCGCGATCAGCATGCCACCCACCGCGCCGGCGAATCCGCCGATACCGACGACCGTGGCGACCATCGGACGCGGGAACATGTCCGATGGCAGGGTGAACAGATTGGCCGACCATCCTTGATGCGCTGCGGTCGCCAGGCCAATCAGCGCCACGGCCAACCACAGGTTGTCTGCCCGCGCGGCGAAGACGATCGGCACCACCGCCAACGCGCACAGCAGCATGGCGCTCTTGCGTGCGCGATTGACGCTCCAACCTCGGGCAATGAAGCGCCCGGCGATCCAGCCACCGGCGATGCTGCCGACATCGGCCAACACGAAGATCACGATCAATGGCGCCCCCAGCTGCAACAGGCTCAGCCCGTACTGCGCATGCAGGAACTTGGGCAGCCAGAACAGGAAGAACCACCAGATCGGGTCGGTGATGAATTTGCCCAGCACGAAGGCCCAGGCCTGGCGATGGCGCAGCACCTGCAGCCAGGACAGTCGCTGTACCGGTTCGGGCGGATCGCTGCGAATATGCGCCAGCTCGGCGGCCGAGATGCCGGGCTGCCGTTCCGGCGGGTGGTAGCCGAACCACCACACCGCCAGCCAGCACGCGCTGAGCACGCCGGTGAACAGGAAGGCCGCCTGCCAGCCCAACGTTGTCGCGATCACAGGCACCAGCAGCGGCGCGACGATGGCACCGATGTTGGAGCCGGAGTTGAAGATGCCGGTGGCCAGGGCGCGCTCGCGACGCGGAAACCATTCGGCCACGGTCTTGATCGCGGCAGGGAAGTTGCCCGATTCGCCCAGCCCCAGAAAGAACCGCGCCACCGCAAAGCCCACCACGCCGGTGGCCAGCGCGTGCCCCATTGCCGCCACGCTCCAGATGCCGATCGCCAGCGCATAGCCGATCCGCGTGCCGAAGCGATCGATGATCGCCCCGCTGCACAGCAATCCCAGCGCGTACGCCGCCTGGAACGCGGTGACGATGTAGCCGTACTGAATTTCGTTCCAGCCGATCTGCGCTTGCAGAAACGGCGCCAGCACCCCGAGCACCTGGCGGTCGATGTAATTGATCGTGGTCGCCGCCAGCAGCAGCGCACAGATGCGCCAGCGCATGCGACCCAGCGGCTGCACGCGCGTGGCCGTCTCCGCCTGCTGGTCGGGGCGCTCAATCGACGCCATCGGACCGTTCCCGGCTGGGCGATACCTCACGGGGCATATCTGTGTGGCCGATACGCTGCCCTGACGGGCATGCTGAGCGCCGGCCGTGACGGCCATCCTCGCGTCGATTCATCGCCACTCCACCTGCGCTGGATGATCCGGGGCTTCCGGTGATAGCGCTACCATTAACACGCATGCGCCAGGATGCCAACGCGCAGTGCAACAACCTGCATTGGCAACCGGTACGCCGCGCACCGATCCATTCCCCAGCATGGCGCCACCGCTGATGCCATGCTGCCCTGCAGCGTGCCGTGACGGATTTGGTAGCGCTACCATCGGGCGGCAGTGTTCAACAGGCGATTCTGGCGTCACCGTCCGCGCCCCACGCGCGAGTGCCGCACCGCCTGCACAGGGGTTGCACGCAAGCCACTCGCTCACCTGATAGGAAGGGATTACGGTGAAGAACAGCTACGCAAGAACGTCGTTGTCGTGTGCGCTGGGATCGGTACTGTTGAGCATGGCCGGTGGCGCGTGGGCGCAGTCCGCCGACCCTGCGCCGGCCGGCGGCACGCCGCAGTCGCCGCCGACCAGCAGCGATGCAGTGACCCAGCTCGATACCGTGACCGTCTCCGGCTATCGTCGCAGCATCCAGTACTCCACCGATGCCAAGCGCGACTCGGTGACCTTCAGCGACACCGTGTTCGCCGAAGACATCGGCAAGTTCCCGGACATGAATATCGCCGAGTCGCTCAACCGCATCCCCGGCGTGCAGTTGGCGCGCGACGTCAACGGCGAAGGCCTCAACATCGCCATCCGCGGGTTGGGCACCAGCTTCACCAAGACCACGCTCAATGGCTCCAGCATCGCCACCGCCTCGATCGGCCTGAACGCGCAGAACCAGAATCGTGAGGTCGACCTCAACCTGTTTCCCACCGAGTTCTTTACCCAGCTCACCGTCAGCAAGACGCCCACCGCGAGCATGCTCGAGGGCGGGGTCTCCGGCGTGGTGGACATGCGTAGCGCCCGCCCGTTCGACCGCCCGGGCGTGCATCTGACCTACCAGGCGCAGGCCGACTGGAACAGCACCAGCGAAAAGACCACGCCGCGCGGTGCGGTGATGGGCAGTTGGACCAACGAGGCCGGCACCTTCGGCGCGCTGTTTGGGGTTGCCTCGGTGCGCAGCAAACTGGGCGTCAAGGGCTTCGAAAGCGTCGGCTGGACCAATCCGGGTCTGACCTACACCCAGTGCGGCCTGACCCCGCCCGCGGGCACGCCAGCCACCAACCAGCCGGCTGCGTGCAACATCAACGGCGGCGGCAACTGGCGTATTCCCGATACCGTGCCGACCACCGCCGGTGCCGGCCTCACTGCCGGGCAGACCATCGACGCCGCCTGGCTGCTGTCGCGCAATCCGGGCCTGAGCATCGACCAGATCAGCGATGCGCTGATCCCGCGCCTGGGCCGCACCGTCTACATGAGCGGCGATCGCGATCGCGATGCCTCGGTGATGTCGCTGGAATGGCGCCCCAGCGACAGCATGCACTTCTATCTGGACACCTTGTTTTCCGAAGCCAAACGCACGACCGAGCGGATCAGCATGAATCTGGTCGGCCGCAACGGCAACATGATTCCGCTCGGCATGCAGCTGGACCAGAACAACGTGGTCACCAGCGCGACCTTCACCAATGCGCAGTTCTTCCTGGAAGCACGCCCGTATCGCGAGAACGTCAAGTTCTGGAGCATCAATCCCGGCGCCGAGCTGCTGTTCGGCCAGGCGCAGGACATCAAGCTCAATGTGCAGGCCAATGCCACCCGCAGCTGGTTGGCGCGCGAGTCGCCCAGCATCCTGGTCACGTCCCCGTTCACCACGGTCGACTACCGCAATCAGGGCGGCGATCGCCCTGTCATCAGCAGTCCGCTGGATTTGAACGACCCCAACCTGGGCTGGGGCTGGACCGGCGGGCGCGTCAACATCCAGAACGAGAAGCGCGAAACCGAAACGCAGGGCGCGCGCGCCGACCTGCAATTCGGCGAGGATCGACGCAACATCAAGATCGGCGTCGCCTACGACGAAGCCCAGCGCACCATCCGCGGTTTCGACAACAGCGCGGCCTGGGAGCAGGTGGTCTGCCGCGGCAATGGCGGCAACGTCTGCGACGGCGGACCTGGTTCGGCCATTCCGCAGGCGGTACTGGCCAGCTATCTGCGCCCCGGTCCAGATGGCTTCATCACTGCCGACTTCGGCCGCTTCCTGCGCGACACCAACTACTATCCGCTGCGCGACGCCGCTCCGGAAAGTAATTCCGCCAACACCGGCGCCTCCACCGGTGGCATCCGCGAAAAGAACTACGGTTTCTACATCGAGACCAACGCCGAAGCGGAGGTCTGGCACCGCACCCTGCGCTTCAACGCCGGCGTGCGCTACGTGACCACCGACCAGACCATCAGCGGCCCGGTCACCATCAACGGCAATCGTCAGCTGCAGGTGCTGGATTCGGACTACAAGGAGATCCTGCCCTCGTTCAACATGGCCTGGGATGTGGCCAACAGCGTGGTGCTGCGCTTGTCCGGCTCGCGCACGCTGACCCGCCCCGACCCGAGCGCGATGCTGCCCAACACCAACTTCAGCGATCCCTCCGCGCAGACCGCCACCCAGGGCAATCCGAACCTCAAGCCCTACCTGTCCACCAACGTGGACTTCGGCGGCGAGTGGTACACCGGCGGTGAAGGCTTCGTCGGTCTGACGCTGTTCAACAAGCGCATCACTGGCTTCACCGTCAACGGCGTACGCCGCATTCCCTTCACCGCATTGGGCGTGCCCTACGACAACCTGGCGGCGATCCAGCAAGCCGGCCTGCAGCAACGCGGCGGTCCGGACGTGGCCACGGTCGATGTGCAGACCCAGGTCAATGCCGATGGCGTGCTCAATATCCGCGGCACCGAGGCGATCTGGGTGCAGCCACTGGACCGTCTGGTCGATGGACTGGGTTTCAGCCTGAACTACACCCACGTCAGCCAGGACTCGGAGGGCGAAGGCGTGCCGGCAGTGGCGGTCGGCGTGGCGCCGAACCTGTGGAACGGCACCGTGTACTGGGAGAAGGGTCCAGCGTCAGTGCGTCTGTCCTACACCTGGAACGACGACATGGTGATCTCCGGCGCCAACCAGAACGGCATTCCGTATGCGCGCCTCAACGCCGATGCACGCGGCCAGCTCGATCTGTCGGCCAGCTATGCGCTGGACTGGCTGCCGTCCAAGCCGCAGCTCACGCTCAACGTCACCAACATCACCGACGAGCCGTTGCGGACCACCTACGCCTGGCCCAATGCGACCTACGATCTCTACCAACCCGGGCGCACGATCATGCTTGGCATCCGGGGTACCTTCTAGGTGCTGCGCTCACCGGCCATCGACGCCACCACGTCGGCTCCGACCACGGCACAGCGCGCGCCGCGGCGTTTTCCGCGCCCCTCGACTCCCTCGCCTGCCGCCATGAACGAGCGTTCCCTCCCGTTGTCCCTGCGCGAAAAGATCGGCTACAGCCTGGGTGACCTGGCTGCCAATCTGATCTTCCAGACCCTGGTCACGTTCCTGGCGTTCTTCTACACCGACGTGTTCCGTATCCCCGCCGGGGTGGCGGCGACCTTGATCTTCGTCGTCGGCCTGCTGGGCGCCTTCGTGTTCACCCCGGTGATCGGCATCCTGGCCGACCGCACGCGCACCCGCTGGGGCAAGTTCCGTCCGTGGATCCTGTGGACGGCGCTGCCGTTCGGTGCATTGTCGCTGGCCGCCTTCAATACACCGGCGTTGGGCGAGCAGGGAAAGATCGCCTATGCGTTCGCCACCTACACGCTGCTGATGCTGGTGTACGTCGCCAACAACCTGCCCTACTCGGCGTTGAGCGGCGTGCTGACCGGCAGCATGGAGCAACGCAATAGCCTATCGGCGTATCGCTTCCTGGCGGTGACCTTGGCCCAGTTCGTCATCCAGGTCTTGTTGCTGCCATTGGTGCTGATCCTGGGCAACGGCGACAAGGCACAGGGCTTTCGCAACACCATGGCGCTGTTTGCCGGCATCGGCACGCTGTGCTTTCTGATCACCTTCCTGACCACCCGCGAGCGCGTGCTGCCGATCAGCGAGCAGCGCAGCAGCGTGCGCCAGGACCTGACCGACCTGGTGCGCAACCGCCCTTGGCTGGTGATGCTGGCGCTGACCATCCTGGTGTTCGTCAATCTCGCCCTGAAGGGCGGGATGTACATCTACTACTTCAAGTACTACCTGGATGCGGGCGCACTGGCGCACTTCCTTGAGACCACCGGTTTCAATGGCCTGATCGCCGGCAGCAATCGGCTGCTGACCGGTGCCGGCATTGGCGCCCTGCAGTGGCCGCAGGATGCACCGACCTCGGCCTTCAGCGTCTTCAGTGCCGGTGGCATTCTCGCCATGATCGTCGGCATCGGGTTCTCCAAGCGGCTAGCCGACCGCTACGGCAAGCGCAATGTGTTCGGTAGCGCCTTGCTGGTGTCCACGCTGTTCCTGCTGGCGTTCTATGTCTATCCGCCCACGGCGATCGGCTGGGTGTTCGCCTCCTACGTCCTGCACGGCTTCTTCTACGGCATCACGATTCCCCTGCTGTGGGCGATGATCGCCGACGTGGCCGATTACTCGGAATGGAAGAACCATCGGCGTGCCACCGCCATCATCTTCTCGGCGATGCTGTGTGGGCTGAAGATCGGCCTGAGCGTCGGTGGCG
>NZ_NSET01000072.1 GCF_009192945.1 Xanthomonas maliensis
TAGTGTTAACAGGCCCTAGGCCGATTGCCGTCCCGCACGGCGATCGGTAGGGTCGTGCCACATCTTTCGGGGAACCCGCTATGAAGCCTCTCGTTGTTGCCATCGCCCTGGTGCTGGGCGCCACCGCGCCGCTGCAGGCGCAGCCCCAGCCAACAACTGCCAGCGCGCCTGCCACGCCGGCCTGGGTCACCACCAGCAATACGGATGCGCAGATCCTGCTGCGGGCACAGGCCGCTTTCCAGCCCGAGTCGGCCAGCTCCGTGGGCCTGGAGGAATACGACGATCAGGTCGCCGACCTCGGCCCACGCAATCCTGCCCGCTTCCGCGAGGCGATGGCGCAGGCGCGCACGCAACTGCAGGCCAAGCTGAGCAGCGAGCGCGACCCCAACGTGCGCCAGGACCTGCAGATCATGATCGGCGCCGCCGATCAGGCGATCGAAGGCAGCGAACTCAACGAGCGCTATCTGCTGCCGTGGGTCGATGCGCCGCAATTGGTGTTCAGCGGCATCAACGATTTGCTGTCCGAACAGGTGGCACCGGCACGGCGTGCCAAGGCGCTGGTGCGTCTCAAGCGCTACCTCGGCCAGCTGCCGCAGACCACGCCCATCACCACCCAGGCCCGCCAGCGCTATGAAGAACAGCTGGGCAATCGCGCGCTGCTGCAACCGACCGAGCGCGAAGTGCAGCAGGCGTTGGCCAATGTCGATACCTATATCGAGGGCATCGACGCGCTGCTCAAGGAGTACAAGATCGCCGACAGCAGCGAGGCGTTGAAGGCGGTGTCCACCCAGCTCAAGGACTACGCCAGCTGGACGCGCACGGTGGTGCTGCCAAAGGCGCGCAAGGACACGCGCTTGCCGGCGCCGCTGTATGCCTTCCAGCTCAAGCAGGTAGGCATCGACATCGCCCCGCAGTTGCTGATGCAGCGCGCGCAACTGGAATTCATGGAAACCCGCTCGGCGATGCAGCAGCTGGCGCCGCTGGTGGCCAAGGCCAAGGGCGTGCAGGGCAACGACTACCTGCAGGTGATCCGTGCGCTCAAGCGCGACAAGATCGCCGACGATCATCTGGAAGCGCATTACCGCGGCGTCATCGACCAGATCGATCCGATCATCCGCCAGCAGCGCATCGTCGACGTGCCGCAGCGGCCGATGCAGATGCGGCTGGGCAGCGCCGCGGAAAGCGCCGCCCAGCCAGCGCCGCACTTCCGACCGGCGCCGATGATCGGCAATACCGGCCAGCAAGGGCAGTTCGTGCTGCCGTTGGGCAATCCCGATGCGGCCGCCGGCAGCAACGACCAGTACGACGACTTCAACTTCGGCTCGGCCGCGTGGACGCTCAGCGCCCACGAAGGTCGCCCCGGCCACGAGCTGCAATTCACCGCCATGGTCGAGCGCGGGGTATCGCTGGCGCGCAGCCTGTTCGCCTTCAATTCGGTCAATGTCGAAGGCTGGGCGCTCTACGCCGAGGCCGAGATGGTGCCGTACGAGCCGCTGGACGGGCAGTTGATTGCCCTGCAGTTTCGCTTGCTACGCGCCGCCCGCGCGATGCTCGACCCGATGCTCAACCTGGGTCTGATCGATCGCGAGCGCGCGCGCCAGGTGCTGGAGGAGCAGGTCGGTCTTTCGCCGGCGATGACGCGGCAGGAACTGGACCGCTATACCGTGCGCGCGCCCGGCCAGGCCGGCAGTTATTTCTATGGGTACACCCGCATCCTCGAGTTGCGCATGCGGACCGAACTGGCGCTGGGCAAACAGTTCGACCGGCTGGCCTTCAACAACTTCCTGCTCGATCAGGGCCTGTTGCCGCCGGACCAGTTGGCCAAGGCGGTGGAGACCGGGTTCATCCCGGCCCAGCAACGCAAGCGCTGAGTGCAACGCGACCGGCAGGCTCACGGTGTGGGCCTGCGGCCAGCGGTGCGACGATCCGGCTGTCAACGGCCCGGCGAGGCAACAGCCGAGCCGTGGCCGTCGCTTAGCGTGTCGGTGCGCTCGGAGCGACCGGCGGCGGTGGCGGCGTTCCTTCCGGCACCCAGATCGCCATGCCGGCCGCACGCTTCTGGGTGGTCGGAATGCCGATGCCCAGTCCACCGCCGACCCGGCCGCCGTAGCTGCCGCCGCCGACCGACAGGCCGCCGCCGGAGCGCTCCGAACCCACGCCGACCAGCACGACGCCGTTGGCGCCGAGTTTGGCGGCTTCGCGCTTGAGACGTTGCACCGCGGCATCGGTCTGGCCCTGGGTGCCGAAGCCGGCGGCGCTGGTGGACTCGAGCTGGGCGATCTCCTGCGAGCCTGCCGGCGCGTGCGGATAGATCCGCACCAAGGCCGGGTCGATGGGGGCACGCGGCTGGCCCAGCATCACCTTGGAACTGCTCGCACAGCCGGCGAGCGACAGCGCCAGCGCGGCGCCCAGGACAAGCGGTTTGTTCATGGCGTGTGGCCCCCTTCGGTTGTGCCAGCGATGATCGGTGGCCGGCACTGAATCGCGCCGTGCTGGCGCAGAGCCTAGCGGCAACCGCGTGAGCCTGTCGGCAAGCCGCCATTGGTCATGGTGACCACCCGCCCACGGTGCCGTGGCGACTGTCCCGCTAAGCTGGGGCCTTCTTCCAGAAGCGAGGTGGGGCGTGGGACTGATCAGCCTGTTGTGGGGCATCGTGGCGTTGCTCTGGATGATCCTGGCCTTCATCCCCTTGCTGGGATGGGGCAACTGGTTCCTGATCCCGTTCGCGGCGGTCGGGGCGCTGATTGCGGCGATCGCCGTGCTGTTCACCTCGCCGGGTCACCGTGGGCGCGCCAAAGCGGGCCTTGCGCTCAATGGCCTGGTGATCGTGGTCGGCATCATTCGCCTGAGCCTGGGCGGTGGGGTGATCTAGAGCGTGTTATGGACTTGAGGTGAGTGCGAGGCGTCCTGTGGCGCGTCGAAGCAACGCGGGCGCTGCGCGGTTTGCCTTGGCGCCAGCCAAGCCAGCGCCACCCAGCACCCGCTCCGCACCGCTGACGGCCAACGCATCTCATCTCAACGTGCATCACACGCGCTAGGCGCGGTCGCAGGCTGTTGCAGCGCTGCGACACTGCGTCGCAGCGCGTCCGTTGCGCGATGGCGGCAGTAAACTGCCTGTACGCCGTCGTGGCGCTATGCCAAGACGACATTCGCGCAACAGCGCGGTGCGCAGTGAGGCCGTCGCGTCGCATGGCAACGCTGCTGCGCCGGCCGCTGCTGCAATCCTCGCGCCGTCGTGCGCAATGACGTCGCAGCGCCTGGTGCAAGCTTGCAGCACCGTGTCCTGCACGCACGCTGCGCATGGCCGCCGCTCCTCTTTCATCTTCACCGTCAGGAATTCTTCGATGGCTCACCCCCACTTTCGCCCACGTCGCATGCGTCATGACGCGTTTTCGCGTCGCTTGATGCGCGAGCACACGCTGACCGTCGACGATCTGATCTGGCCGGTGTTCGTTCACGATGTGCCGGGCCGCGCGCCGATCGCCTCGATGCCCGGGGTCGAGCGTCTATCGCTGGACGAGTTGCTGCGCGAGGCCGAGCAGGCGCTGGAGCTGGGCATCCCGGTGATCGACCTGTTCCCGGTGATCGATCCGGCCGGCAAGAGTCTGGATGCGGCCGAAGCGTGGAATCCCGAGGGTCTGGCCCAGCGCGCGGTGCGTGCGCTCAAGCAGCGGTTTCCCGAGCTGGGAGTGATGACCGATGTCGCGCTCGACCCGTACACCACCCATGGCCAGGACGGCATCATCGATGCGCGCGGTTATGTGCTCAACGACATCACCGTCGAGGCGCTGGTCAAGCAATCGCTGTCGCATGCGCAGGCCGGTGTGGACATCGTCTCGCCGTCGGACATGATGGACGGCCGCATCGGCGCGATCCGGCGTGCGCTGGATGCGCAGGACCAGTTGCACGTGCGCATCATGGCCTACTCGGCCAAGTACGCCTCGGCGTTCTATGGTCCGTTCCGCGACGCGGTGGGCAGCGCCGGCAATCTCGGCAAGGCCGACAAGACCACCTACCAGATGGATCCGGCCAACGGCGACGAAGCCTTGCGCGAGATTGCGCTGGACCTGGAGGAAGGCGCCGACATGGTGATGGTCAAGCCGGGCATGCCGTACCTGGACGTGGTGCGGCGAGTGAAGGACACCTTCCATGTGCCGACCTTCGCTTACCAGGTCAGCGGCGAGTACGCCATGCTCAAGGCCGCCGCCGCCAATGGCTGGCTGGACGAACGCCGCTGCGTGCTGGAGGCCTTGATCGCCTTCAAGCGCGCAGGCGCCGACGGCGTGCTGACCTATTTCGCGCCGCAAGTCGCACGCTGGTTGCGCGAGACCCGTTGACGTCGGACGGCGGCGTCAGTGCGCCGCGGCCAGCCGCGGTGCCGGTAGGCAGCCGAGCGCCTGCAGGGTCGCCTCCACCGCCGTGTCCAGCGGCGTGTGCGGCTCGGCGCCGAGCACGCTGAGCAGACGGGGATTGCGCAGCCGCAACGGGTGCTGCCACAGCGGGCGGATTTCGTGCAGCTCGCCGGCCAACGGCACGATGCGACGCATCAGCTTCACCGCCCACCACGGGAACCGCCGCAGCCTCGGCTCG
>NZ_NSET01000073.1 GCF_009192945.1 Xanthomonas maliensis
GAGCTGCGGCACGGTCGGCGTCTGGGCGGGATTGAAGCTCAGCAAGTGCTGACGCTCGCTGTCCGGCAGCACGCGTAGTTGCGCGACCGGCTGATCGCCCGCATGGTCGAGTGCATCGACCAGCTGTGTGAGCACCGATTGCATAGACATGCACAGGCGCTCGGCGCCTGCCACGGATGCCACCTGCGCTTTCAGCAGGAACGCCTCGCCCAGATCATCCACACTCAAGGTCAGCGGATAATTGCTGCGCTCATCGCCGGACAGCATCTCGATCCCTTGCAACGACATGTCAGGAACCAGGTCATCGTTGGCCGGACTGTGGCGGTAGTTCAACAGTGCGCTGAACAACGGCGCCGGTGCTTCGATGCGGCTGCAGCGCTGCGCGGTGGCCAGCGAGGCGTGCTCATGCACCAGCAATTCGCTCAGGTGCGCATGCATCTGTGCGACCGCTGTGCGAACGTCCACCCCCAGCAGGTTCGCGCGCAGCGGCAAGGTATTGATGAACATGCCCAGGGCGCGGTCGGCCCCCTCCCCGCCCTGCATGCGCCCCATCAACACCGTGCCGAACACCACATCGTCGCGCCCTGACAGCACGCTCAGCACACGCGCGTAAGCGAGGTGATGCAGACTGGCCACGCTGATCCCGGCCTTCCTGGCCTGTGCCCGCAAGCGCGTGCTCAACGCGGTGTCCAAGCGCAACTCCGCCTGCTCGATCCCGGCGCCATCGCCCTGCACGTCCTGCAGACCAAACGGCAAGGTCGGTTCGTCGACATCGCCGAGCATCCGGGTAAAGAACGCGGTATGCGCCGCCTGCGCGCCCCCCAGGCAGACCTGGGCGACATAATTGCGATATGGCGTGGCTGCAGGCAGCGTATCGACCGCGCCGGACAATACCGCCTGCATTTCCTGTCCGACGACCTCCAGCGCCATATGATCGAGCACGATGTGGTGGAACAGCAGGGTTCCAACCAGTCGCTGCCGACTGGGATCTTCGGCGACCACCAGACGTAGCAGCGGCGCGTTGCCCAATTGCAGGCGGTAGTGACGCGGATCGAAGCGTGAGCGCAACTGCTGCAAGATGTCGCCCTGCGCCGGATCCAGCACCACGTCCTCGACCGTCAACTGCGCGCGGCGAACCACGACCTGCACCGGTTGATCGAGCCCCTCCCAGAACACGGCCGTGCGCAGGATATCGTGACGATCGATCACGACTTGCAATGCAGCGACGAACGCCTGCAGTCTGGACCGATCGGCAAATCCGAACTGCGAATGCAGCAGATACGGATCGCCTTGTCGGGCGGCCAAGTGGTGGTACAACACACCCTCTTGCAAGGGCGCCAGCGGATAGATGTCCTGCACGTTGGCAGCGCCGCCAGGCACGCCGGCCACGATCTGGTCGATCGCGTCCTGCGACAAGTCCACCAGCGGCAGCAGCGCCGGGGTGATGTGCTGACAGCCCGGCGGGATCCGATTGGCGGGCACGTCAATGACCTGCTCGGCCCCCACTGCCGCCGCCAGCGCTGCCAGCGTCGGCTGCCCGAACAGCACCCGCACATCGGCACCAAGCCCTTGCCGCCGCATGCGCTCGACCAGTGTCACCGCCAGCAACGAGTGCCCGCCCAGCTGGAAGAAGTTGTCGTGCCGCCCCACCTTCTCCACGCCCAGCACGGCTTGCCAGATCTCGGCCAGCGTCTGCTCCAACGGGCCTTGTGGCGCCTCATACTGCTGGTGTGCGTAGTCGTCCGCATCCGGTGCGGGCAGCGCCTTGCGATCCAGCTTGCCATTGCGCGTCAACGGCCAGCTCGCCAGCACGACGAAAGCGCTCGGCACCATGTAGTCCGCCAGGCTGAGCTGCAACTGCGCACGCAAGGCCTCGGCCGTTGGCGCCGACGGATGGTCCTGTGCAATGAGGTAAGCCACCAGGCGCTGATCGCCCGGCACATCCTCGCGTACCAGCACCACCGCCTCGCGCACCTGCGGATGGGCCTGCAGCTGCGCTTCGATTTCGCCCAGCTCGATGCGTCGGCCACGGATCTTCACCTGGGCATCGTTGCGCCCCACATAGTGCAGGCGACCGTCGGCCGACCACCGGCACAGATCCCCTGTGCGATACATCCGCTCGCCGGGATGGTACGGATCGGCCAGGAAACGCTCTGCCGTCAACGCATCGCGCCCCAGGTAGCCGCGCGCCACACCGGCACCTGCCAGATACAACTCGCCCACCACGCCCAGCGGCAGCAACTGCTGCTGCCCGTCCAGCACATAGGCGCGCAGATGGGGCAGCGGCGTGCCGATGGACGGGTACAGCACCTCGGGCATGACCTCGCCGCTGGTAGCCACCACCGTGGTCTCGGTTGGACCGTAATTGTTGTGAACCACAAACGGCAGGCCTGCTGGTACCTGTCGCAAACGATCGCCACCGACCAACAGATGCTGCAACCCCTTCGGCATCCGCTTGGTCGCGAACGAACG
>NZ_NSET01000074.1 GCF_009192945.1 Xanthomonas maliensis
CGTGGCGTAGGTGACCTGCACGTTACCGCACTCCACGGCCACCGCACCCGGGGTCCTGGCGGCTTGTTGCTCGACCATCGCCGCGATGGTGAGCTGCGGCACGGTCGGCATCTGGGCGGGATTGAAGCTCAGCAAGTGCTGACGCTCGCTGTCCGGCAGCACGCGCAGTTGCGCGACCGGCTGATCGTCCGCACGCTCCAATGCCTCCACCAGCTGCGCCAACGCAACCTGCATGTAGATGCACAGGCGCGCTGCATCGAATCCCGCAGGTAGATGACCGATCAACTGGACGCCCGCATCGGTTTCCTCTACCTCCAGCACCACCGGATAGTGATTGCTGCGCAACGTCGTCTGCATCTCGATGCCAGGCCACGCGGCGAGCGGCTCGGCACCCCCTTGCTGCCGGGAACGGTAGTTGAGCAGTGCGGTGAACAACGGGGACGGCGGTGCCACGCCACTGCAGCGTTGCACCTCGTTCAAGGCCGCCTGCTCGTGCGACAGCAAGCCGCTGAGCTGCGCATGCACGGTCTTCACCGCATCGCTTACGGTCTGCATCCCGACGCGGACGCGCACCGGCAAGGTATTGATGAACATGCCGATCGCACGATCCGCCCCCAGTCCGGCATGCATGCGTCCCAGCAGCACGGTCCCGAACACCACATCGTCGCTCGCCGAGAGTTGGCTCAGCACCTGCGCCCAGGCCAGGTGATACAGACTGGAGGGGGTCACCCCCAACTGGGCAGCAGCGGTACGCAACCGACTGCATAGCTCCATCTCCAGCGTCTGTACCGCCTGCTCGGCAGGCCGGCCATCGCCATGGATGTCCTGCAGGCCGTAAGGCAGACTGGGCACCTCGAAATCTCCCAGCGAGTGGCGGAAGAACGCTTCCCGCTCGGCCTGACGGCCATCCAGACGTGCCTGTGCCACGTAGTTGCGATACGGAATCGATGGTTCCAACCGATCACCGTGGCCTGACAAGCAAGCATGCAGCTCTGCGTGCAAGACATGCATCGTCGCCGCATCGTAGACCAGGTGATGAATCAGCAGGATCGCCATCCAACGATCGCAGGCCGCATCGTAGACGCAGTGCAGCTGCAGCAGTGGAGCGATCGACAGATCCAGGCGATAACGCACAGGATCCAGGTGCGACTGCAACTGCGAAATGGCATCGACAGCAGACAGCTCGGGTTGGAAAAGCACAACGCTCAGTGGGGCCTGCCGCCAGACCACCTGCACAGGTGCATCCAGCCGCTCCCATACCACGCTGGTGCGCAAGACGTCATGGCGATCGATGACCTGTTGCAGTGCCTTTGCAAAATGGTCAAGGCGGTCGCGGGAGTCGAACGAATATTGCACCGACTGCAAATAGGGATCGCCCTGCCGGGCGGCCAAGTGGTGGTACAACACACCCTCTTGCAAGGGCGCCAGCGGATAGATGTCCTGCACGTTGGCAGCGCCGCCAGGCACGCGGGCGACGATCTGATCGATCGCGTCCTGCGACAAGTCCACCAGCGGCAGCAGCGCCGGGGTGATGTGCTGACAGCCCGGCGGGATCCGATTGGCGGGCACTTCAATGGCCTGCTCGGCCCCCACTGCCGCCGCCAGCGCTGCCAGCGTCGGCTGCCCGAACAGCACCCGCACATCGGCACCAAGCCCTTGCCGCCGCATGCGCTCCACCAACGTCACCGCCAGCAACGAGTGCCCGCCCAGCTGGAAGAAGTTGTCGTGCCGCCCCACCTTCTCCACGCCCAGCACGGCTTGCCAGATCTCGGCCAGGGTCTGCTCCAACGGGCCTTGTGGCGCCTCATACTGTTGGTGTGCGTAGTCGTCCGCATCCGGTGCGGGCAGCGCCTTGCGATCCAGCTTGCCATTGCGCGTCAACGGCCAGCTCGCCAGCACGACGAAAGCGCTCGGCACCATGTAGTCCGCCAGGCTGAGCTGCAACTGCGCACGCAAGCCCTCGGCCGGTGGCGCCAACGGATGGTCCTGGCCAATGAGGAAAGCCACCAGGCGCTGATCGCCCGC
>NZ_NSET01000075.1 GCF_009192945.1 Xanthomonas maliensis
TTCCTGCAGCGGCGCCAGTGGATAGATGTCCTGCACGTTGGCAGCGCCGCCAGGCACGCCGGCCACGATCTGGTCGATCGCTTCCTGCGGCAGCGCGACCAGCGGCAGCAGCTCCGGCGTGATGCGAGCACAATCGACCGCAATGCGATTTGCTGGAACATCCAGCTGTTGCGTGTTGGACACCACCGCAGCGATCGCCGCCAGCGTGGGCTGACCGAACAGAACCCGCACATCGGTGCCCAGTCCATGACGACGCATGCGCTCGATCAAGCTCACGGCCAGCAGCGAGTGTCCGCCGAGTTCGAAAAAGTTGTCGTGCCTGCCGACCTGTTCGACCTGCAGCACCTCCGACCACAAGCTGGCCAGTCGCTGTTCCACCTCCCCTTGTGGCGCCTCGTAGGTATGGCGCGCATGCGCGCCGTCTGCCGGCATCGGTAGGAACTTGCGGTCCAGCTTGCCATTCAAGGTTAATGGCCAGGCGTCCAGCGCCACGAACGCGCTGGGAACCATGTAGTCGGACAACGTGGCAGACAGCCACTGACGCAGCTGGGCGGCGGTTGGTACCGCTTGCGCATCGTCGGCGATCACGTATGCCACCAGTCGCTTATCACTGGGGGTATCTTCGCGCGCCATCACCAACGCATCGCGCAACTGCGGATGGGCCATCAGCCTGGCCTGGATCTCTCCAAGCTCGATGCGAAAGCCACGGATCTTGACCTGCTCATCGTTACGCCCCAGGTACTCCAGCCGGCCATCCGCTCGCCAACGAGCGAGGTCGCCAGTCTTGTAAAGACGCGCTCCCGGTTGGAAAGGATCATCAAAGAAGCGCTCCGTTGTGAGTTCGGGGCGATTGAGATAGCCGCGGGCGACGCCAGCGCCTCCGACATAGAGCTCGCCGACCACGCCCAGCGGCACCGGCTGCCGCTGTGCATCCAGCACGTACACCCGCAGGTCGGGGATGCGCACGCCGATCGGGCTGATCCCGCCTGCCGTCGCATCTGCCGGGGAGAGCGGGCAATAGGTGACATGCACGGTCGTCTCGGTGATGCCATACATATTGACCAGTTGCGTCGCAGCATTGCCCGGCCGCTCGAACCACGACTGCAACATCAGCGGGTCCAGCGCCTCGCCTCCGAAGATCACCAGACGCAAGCGATGGTCTTCATCGTGGGCTTGCTGTGCGTCGATCAGTTGGCGAAACGCACTGGGAGTTTGATTGAGAATGCTGACTCCGCTCCGACAGAGCAAGCGGTAGCAATCCTGCGGCGAGCGCGTGACGTGTTGGGGCACGATCAGCAAGCGACCGCCGTACAGAAGTGCACCCCAGATCTCCCAGACCGAGAAGTCGAAAGCAAAGGAGTGGAACAGCGCCCAGGTATCGGCTGGTCCAAACCCGAACCAGTCCTGTGTGGCGGTAAACAGCCGAGTGACATTGCGGTGCTCGACCAACACACCTTTCGGCCTGCCGCTGGATCCCGAGGTATAGATCACATAGGCCAGATGCCGCGACGACAGGTTTTCCGGGCGCGGATTGGGCAGCTGCTGTGCTGGCAATTCGGCGAAGGCGCTTCCATCGAGGTCGATGACCGGACAGGATACCGGCGGCAATTGCTGGAGCGACCGGCCGTCTCCGAGCAAAGCGACCGGGGCGCTGTCCTCCAGCATGAAGGCCAGTCGCTGCGGCGGCGATGCAGGATCCAATGGAACATAGCCTGCGCCCGATTTGAGGATCGCCAGCATGCCGACGATCAACGCGATCCCACGCTCGAGACAGAGCGCCACCCGGTCGTCCGGGCGCACGACCACCTGCTGCAACGCGTGCGCGACCTGATTGGCGCAGGCATTGAGCTGACCGTAGCTGATCTGCTGCTGTTCGAACTCGACCGCAATTGCATCCGGGCGGGCAGCGGCCTGCGCCTCGAAACGCTCGTGGAGCAACCAGGCCGGTACGGCTTGCAGACAGGGCGTATTGCAGCCGGACAGCAGCCGTTGCCGCTCTCTCTCTGGAAGAATATCCAGGGCAACGACGGCTTGTTCGGAAGCGCGTTCCAATGCCTCGACGAGTCGCTCCAATGCGGCATGCATGTACTCGCAAATACGGTCGGCACTGATCTCGGGCGGAACCTGGGCGGTCAGCGCAAACCCATCCCCGAAGTCGTCGACATTGAGTGTCAGTGGATAGTGAGTGCGCTCCTCGGCCTGTACGACCTCGATTCCTTGCCAGGCCTGCTGCGCTTCCGGCGTCGCTTCGGCGGTCGGACTATGGCGGTAATTGAGCAGCGCGCCGAACAGCGGGGTCGGCGGTGCGATGCCGCTGCATCGCTGCGCCAGGCTCAACGGCGCATGCTCGTGTGCCAGCAGTGCGGTCAATTCCGCATGCGTCTGCCGTAAGGCACGGTGTGCAGGCTGGTCCAAACGTAGTCGCAGCGGTAAGGTGTTGACGAACAGTCCCAACGCCGACCCGGCACCTTGCGCAACCTGCATGCGCCCCAACAGCACGGTTCCGAAGACCACATCGGACCGGCCGGAGGTCCGCGCGACGACCTGCGCCCAGCCCAGGTGGAACAGACTTGCAGCGCTCACGCCCAACAGACGCGCCTGCTGCTTGATCTGCCGAGCAAGCTCCGGTGAGACAGATCTGCTTGCCTGCTGGATCGCCGCACCATCCCCCGGCAAGTGTGCCAGGCCGAACGGCAGGCTCGCCTCATCCACGTCTTCCAGCCGCTGAGCAAAGAAGGTGCGATGACGCTCCTCGGCAGTGCCGTCGCGCGCCTGCATGACGTAAGTGCGATACGGAATCGGCGGCGGCAACTGCGCTGCGCGGCCAAGCAGGCACATCTGCAACTCGTGCCGCAGGATCTGCAGGGAGAAGTGGTCCAGAATCAGGTGGTGGAACAACAGCACCCCGACCAACCGACGATTGCTCGGATCATGTGCCCAGACCAACTTGAGCAATGGCGCCTTGGCCAGATCCATCGGGACGCGTCGGGCATCGCAGTGGCGCTGGAGCTGTGGTAACGCATCCCCTTGCGCTGGGTCGCAGTCGACCTGCTCGATCTGTAGCGCCGCTTGCCTCCAAACCACTTGCACCGGAGCATCCAGCGCCTTCCAGAGCAAGCTGGTACGCAGGACGTCGTGGCGATCGATGACCTGCTGCAACGCGCCGGCAAAATCACCAAGCCGCTGTTCATCGGAAAAAATGTATTGCGCCTGCAACAGGTACGCATCGCCCTGTTCAGCCGCAAGATGGTGGTACAGCACGCCTTCCTGCAACGGCGCAAGGGGATAGATGTCCTGCACATTGTGCATGCCGTCTGCTAACGCGGCGAGGATGCGCTCGATGTCCTGCTCGGTCAGTCCGGCGGAGAACAGCGTTTCGGCAATGGACGAGTCGGAAGTAACGCGATCGCAGGCGTCGACGGCGACCTGCTGCTGCAATAGCTCGATCAACATCTCACGGTGCTGGCGCAACTCGGCCATCAGCGAGGCCTGATTGAGTGCCGCCTTGTTGCCTCGTACGAGCAGTTTCCCGTCCTGCAGCACCAACTCGATGCCCTTCTCCTTCAGCGAATGCATGAATTCCATAGCGATCACAGAACGATCTCCACTTGCTGTACGAGTTCGATGGCAGCGGCGCAGTCGGCCAGGACGGGGTGTTCAAGCAAGGTGCGGACATCGGCGTCGATACCCTCCTGCTTGATCAGCTCCACCAGCGTGACTGCCAGCAGCGAGTGGCCACCGAGTTGGAAGAAGTTGTCCTCGCGCCCGACACGTTCCACACCGAGCACGGCTTGCCAGATCTCGGCCAGTTGCTGTTCGAGCTCGGTGACGGGTGCAACGTATACCTGCATGCCTTGGACGGCATCCGGCATTGGCAATGCCCGCCGATCGAGCTTGCCGTTGGCCGTGAGTGGCCAGGCATCCATCTGCATGAACGCATCCGGCACCAGGTAATCGGGTAGTCGCTCACGCAGATACCGCTGCAGCGCCGGCGTGTTGGGCGCCTCGTCCGTGGCGAGCACGTAGCCCACCAGCCGTCGCTCATTCGGCAGATCCTCACGCGCCAGCACAACTGCCTCGCGCACCTGCGGATGCGCCTGCAGATGCGCTTCGATCTCGCCGAGCTCGATGCGCCGCCCACGAATTTTCACTTGTTCATCGTTGCGGCCGACGTATTCCAGTCGGCCGTCGTCCAGCCAGCGGCATAGGTCGCCGGTGCGATACATGCGTTCGCCCGGATCGAACGGATCGTCGACGAAACGCTCGGCAGTCAGCGCCGGGCGCCCCAGATAGCCGCGCGCCACACCGGCACCGGCCACGTACAACTCCCCCACCACGCCCAATGGCGCGAGCCGGCGCTGCGCGTCGAGCACATATGCGCGTAGGTACGGCAGTGGCCGGCCGATCGATGGATGCAGCACGCCCGGCGTCACGACACCGCTGCTGGCCACCACCGTCGTCTCGGTCGGGCCGTAGTTGTTGTAGACCGGGAACGGCAGGCCTTCAGGCACCTGTCGCAAGCGATCGCCACCAACCAGCAGACAGCCCAAACGCTTGGGGACGATGCCGGCCGCCAACGCGTGCTCGGCGATTGGCGTCGGCAAGAAACTCACGTCCAGTTCCTGGGCACGCCACCACTGCAGCAGTGCCTCGACATCTGCCGCAGGCATCGGACCGGGCATCGCCAGGCATCCCCCGACACACAGGCTCGACCAGAGTTCCCACGCCGCCGCATCGAAGCTCAAGCCGGCCACGCAGGAACTGCGCGTGCCCTCGCCCACTCCAAAGGCGGCGGCATGCCAGGCCACCAGATGCGCCAGTTGCCGATGCTCGACCATCACACCCTTTGGCTGGCCACTGGAACCGGAGGTGTAGATGACATAGGCCAGGTGCGCTGCCGTCAGCTCGGCGACCACCGGATTGTCAAGCGATGCATCGATGGCACCGGGATCGTCCAAGTCGATGAGCGGCAGCGTGGACGCTTCCAATGACGGTCGCGTGGCCGCCTGCACCAGCACTGCGCGCGGTGCGCTGTCCTGCAGCAGATAGCGCAGCCGCGCAGGCGGATAGGCGGGATCCAGCGGCACATAGGCCGCACCGGCCTTGAGGATGGCCAGCAAGCCGATCACCAGCGCGGAACCGCGTTGCGCGCAGATTGCCACCCGCTCGTCGGGTCGCACGCCCAGCTGCAACAAGCGATGTGCCAACCGATTGGCCAGGGCATTGAGTTCGCCGTACTGCCAGCATTGACCGTCGCACTCCAATGCGACGGCCGTGGGACGGTATGCGGCCTGTTGCTCGAACAAGCCATGCAGCGTGTAGCCGCGTTGCGGTGCTCGATGGCTGGCATTGAAACCCAGCAGCTTGCGACGCTCTTCGGGGGGCAACACGCACAGCTGCCCGAAGGGCCGCTCGGCGGCATCGTCGAGCGCATCAACCAGCTGTTCCAGCGCCGATCGCATGGAGTAGCACAGGCGCCGCGGGTCGTGTCCGGCCGGCAAAAATCCGGTCAGTTCCGTGACATCGCCGATCTCTTCCACATCGAGTACCACCGGGTAGTGGTTAGCTCCCTGCGTCTGGACGATGGTGATTCCCGGCCATGGTGTCGACGCATCGCTGTCCGCGACGGTTGCAGGGCGCGAACGATAGTTCAGCAGAGCGCTGAACAACGGTTGCGGCGGCGCCACGCCGCTGCAGCGCTGGACATGGCTAAGGCCTGCATGTTCGTGCGCAAGCAGCATATTCAACTGCGTCTGCACCTCCTGCACGGCAACCTGGACCGACGGCTGTTGCAAGCGTAGGCGCATCGGCAACGTGTTGATGAACATTCCCAAGGCGCGGTCTGCGCCGGGCCCGGCGTGCATGCGCCCCAGCAGAACGGTGCCAAACACCACATCGTCCTTACCCGAAAGCTGGCCCACCACATGCGCCCAGGCGAGGTGATACACGCTGGCCGGTGTCACCCCGGCGCGCACCGCGCTGTCGCGCAGACGGGCGCACAGCCGCGTATCCAGCGCCAACGATGCGCGCTCGGGTGCGCGGCCGTCGCCATGGATCTCTGCCAACCCGAGCGGCAAGGTCGGCTCTTCCACATCGCTCAATAGCTGCCGGAAGAAGTCTTCCTGTGCGACGCGGATACGCTCGTCGCGCGCATGTGCGACATATGTCCGATAGGGCACCGATGGCAGAAGCTGATGTCCCTGGTCCAGTAAAAGCGCTCGCAGCTCGGCACTGAGCACATGCATGGTCGCGGCATCGTCCACCAGATGATGGATCAACAGGATGGCGACCCACCGATCGTCGATGGCATCGTAGGCATGCTGCAGCTGCAGCAGCGGCGCTTTCGAGAGATCCAGTCGACAATGCAACGGATCGGAGCGCTCGCGCAGTTGCTGCAGGACCTCTTCACCTGGCCGTGCGACAAAGGACGAGACCGGCAGCGCGGCCTGTCGCCAGACCACCTGTACCGGGTTGGCAAGACCCTCCTTCACGATGCTCGTACGGAATACATCGTGACGATCGATCACCTGCTGCAAGGCCGTCACGAAGCCATCGAGACGGCTGCGGCTATCGAAGGACAACAGCATGGACTGCAGGTACGGATCACCCTGGCGGGCCATCAGGTGGTGATACAGCACTCCCTCCTGCAACGGCGCCAGCGGATAGATGTCTTGGATGTTGGCTGCACCGCCGGGCACGGTCGCGACGATGCGATCGATTGCCTCCTGCGATAGCTCCACCAGCGGCAGCAGCTCGGGAGTGATGCGCTCACAACCGAGCGGAATCAGGTTGGGCGGCACCTCAAGCGCGCTATATTGGCCGAGCGCCGCGGCCATTGCCGCCAGGGTCGGCTGCCCTAGCAAGGTTCGCACGTCCATGCCCAGCCCCTGCTGCCGGAGCCGCTCGACCAACGTCACCGCCAGCAATGAGTGTCCCCCTAGCTGGAAGAAGTTGTCGTTGCGCCCGACCCGATCGACGCCCAGCACCGCCTGCCAGACCTCGGCGAGCTGCCACTCTAGCGCGCTGGTCGGGGCGACGTACGTGCGCATGCTGCGCTGGGTGGCATCGGGAGCAGGCAATGCCTGTCGATCGAGCTTGCCGTTGGCGGTCAATGGCAGCTCGGCGACAGGGATATAGGCGGCGGGTACCATATAGTCGGGCAAGCAGGTCAGCAGATGGGTATGCAGGTCCTGTGCATCGATCGCCTCTGCGCCTGCGACCGCCTGGTAGTACGCCACCAGTTGCTTGAGACCGGGCACGTCTTCCCGCTGCATCACGATCGCCGTCGCCACTGCCGGATGCGTCTGCAGGGCGGACTCGATCTCGCCCACCTCGACGCGAAAGCCGCGCACCTTGACCTGCCCGTCGTTTCGTCCCAGATACTCCAGCACGCCGTCGGTCCGCCAGCGCCCCAGGTCGCCACTGCGGTACAAGCGAGCACCCGGCTTGCCACTGAAGAGATCGGGCAGAAAACGCTCGGCAGTCAGCGCCGGACGATTCACGTAGCCCAGCGCAACGCCATCACCGCCGATGTAAATCTCGCCGGCAACGCCTATCGGCGCTGGCAGTCCAAGCGCATCCAGCACGTAGATGCGGGTATTGCCGATCGGACTGCCAATCGGAATGGAGCCTGTCGCGTCGATAATGCGGTGCGTGGTTGCGAAGGTCGTGGTCTCGGTGGGGCCGTAACCATTGAGCAGATACTGTGGCGCTCCCTCCTTCAACACCCGCGATACCACGCCTGGATCGAGCACATCGCCGCCGACGATCAAATAGCGCAGTTGTGGGAACACCGGCATCAACGCGGCCGCGTAGTGATGGAACAAGCCAGCCGTCAGCCACAGTACGCTGACGGCTTCGCTGCGCAGACAATCGCGCAATCGCTGTGGCGATAGCACGATTTCCTGCGCGACAACCACCACGCAAGCACCGGTGAGCAGAGGCGCCCAGACTTCCAGCGTGCTGGCATCAAAGGCAGGATTGGCGGCGAATGCAACCCGATCGCTGGGAATGAATTCGGCGTAGCCGCTGTTGCGCACCAGTCGGTTGATTGCACGATGCGGCACCCGCACCCCCTTGGGAATTCCCGTCGACCCGGAGGTGTACATGAGGTAGGCATCCGACTCGCTGGACTGGGGCAGCTGCGGATCGTGCGTCGGCAATGCCTCCAGTTCGAGCTGGTCCATGTCCAGCCGCATGGTGCCGCTGGGCAGGTATTGGTCGCTGCGACTGACGACCCAGCGCGCCGCGCTGTCATCGAGGACCTGCCGTAGCCGCTCGCCAGGCGCCTGCGCATCCAACGGTAGATAGCCGGCTGCGCATTTGCAGACCGCCAATTGCGCCACTACCAGCGCTATCGAGCGCGGCAAGCAAATGGCCACGTACTCGCCCGGGCCAACGCCAAGACCCATCAGGTGGTGCGCCAACTGATTGGCAGTTCGATTCAGCTCTTGGTACGTGCACCGCCGCTCCCCATCGATCACGGCGACCACATCGGGCGTACGTTGTACCTGCTGCTCGAACAATCCGTGCGTGGTGTCCTCGTATGGGTAGGCACGCTCGGTGGCGTTCAGCGTTTCCAGCAAGTATCGAAGCTCCTCGACCGACAGCACGGACAGCTGGCTGATCGGGATATCGGGGGAGTGCTCAAGGGCAGCGACCAGCTGCTCCAATACCCGCTGCATGTAAGCACACAAGCAGGCAGCGACATCGTCCGATGGCGCTTGCGCCATCAACTGGAGGCCATCGCCCAGATCATCCACCGACAAGCTGACCGGATAGGTGCTGCGTTCCTCACCACCCAAGATATCGATACCAGGCCAGGCCTGCAGCACGGTGCCATTGAGGTTGGCCCGCCGCGTCCTGCGATAGTTGAACAAGGCGTTGAACAGTGACTGCTGTGGAGAGAGTCCACTACAGCGTTGCGCAAGCGCCAGCGACGCATGCTCATGCGCCAGTAGTTCAGTCAGCCAACCATGCGTCTGCTTGATGGCGACAGCAACGCTTGTCTGGCCCAGAACGACCCTGATGGGCAAGGTATTGATGAACATCCCGATGGCGCGCTCGATGTTCTTTCCTTGCGTCCGGCCGAGCATGACCGTGCCAAACACCACATCCTGCATCCCCGCCACCGAGGCCAACACTTTTGCCCAGGCGACATGGCAGACCGTAGCGACACTCACGCCCGCGTGCCTTGCCTGTACCTGCAAGCGCAACGCCATCGAGGCATCCACGTGCGCTACCGCCTTGCAGTTGATGCGCTGTTCGGACTGCACCACATCCAGGCCGAACGCGATGGTCGGTTCGCTGACGGCTTCCAGCATCCGCGTGAAGAACTGCGCGTGTTCTTCCGATTGCTGGCTGAGTCGGGCCTGCATCGTGTACGTCCGATAGGGAAAGAGCGGCGGCAAGGCAGCGTCCTCCCCTTGCAGATGGCAACCGATTTCCTGAAGCAGGCTTGGCAACGAGGCTGCATCGCCAATGAGATGGTGGAACAGCAACACGCCTACCCAGCGCTGCCCAGTCGTATCGTTGGCATGACAGAGCCGCAGCAGCGGAGCATGCCGCAGATCGAGCGGCTGGTGTGCCGGATCCGTGAGTGACTGCAATTGCTGCAGGACATCGCCAGCATCCGGATCGGGAACGACTTCGACCACCGGCACTGTTGCCCGTCGCCAGACCACTTGCACCGGTGTGTCAAGTTGCTCCCAGCTCAGCGACGTTCGCAAGATGTCATGGCGATCGACAACGCGTTGAAGCGCTGCAGCGAACGCCTCCAAACGCAACCGGTCCGCAAAAATAAAGCTGGCGCCTTGCAGATACGGATCACCCTGCTCGGCTGTGAGATGGTGATAGACAAGTCCCTCCTGCAACGGAGCCGCAGGATAGATATCCTGGATGTTGCCGGCGCCACCAGGCACGTCCGCCACGATGCGGTCGATCGCGTCCTGCGACAGCGACAACAAGGGCAGCAACTCAGGAGTGATGACTGTGCAGTCTGGCCTAATCCGGTTGGGGGGTATTTCGACCTCACCGCTAGTACCGATCGCTGCAGCCATCCCGATCAAGCTTGGTTGGGCAAGCAGGGACTTCACATCGGCGGCCAGTCCGTGGTGTCGCAGGCGCTCGAGCAAGGCCACTACCAGTAACGAATGCCCCCCCAACTTGAAGAAATCATCGTGCCGCCCCACCTGCTCGACCTTGAGCACCTGGCTCCACAGCCGCGCGAGCAAGCATTCGACCTCACCTTCCGGGCGCACGTAACCCTGCTGGGCATACGCCTCTGCCTGCGGCGCCGGCAGCGCTCTGCGGTCCAATTTGCCGTTCGGTGTCAACGGCAACCGCTCGATACGCATGTAGACCGTGGGCACCATGTAGTCCGGCAGCTGCTGCAGCAGCCGCTGACGTAACTGCTCTGGCGTCACTTCGCTGCTGGAGCTGACGTAATACGCCGCCAGGGAGGGCCCTCCTGAGCGCGCCGTATGCGCGATCACCGCCGCATCCACCACGCGTGGATCCTCCAGCAACCTGGAGGCCACCTCCGCCGGCTCGATCCGGAACCCGCGCAGCTTGATCTGGTCGTCGTTGCGCCCCAGGTATTCCAGGGTACCGTCCACCATCCACCGGGCAAGATCGCCACTGCGGTACATCCGCTGATCGCCGTCCGCATCGCTTGGGTCGGCGACAAAGCCTTGCGCAGTCAATTCCGGCCGATTGAGGTAGCCGCGCGTCACCTGATTGCCGGCAATGCAGAGCTCGCCGACACCGCCTATCGGCACCGGTTGTCCGTGCGTGTCCAGGAGATGCACACACATGTTGTCGATCGGCCGTCCGATCGGAACACTGGCTGCGTCCCCAGCGTCCCAATCAAGCGGCACCTCATGCACCACACAGCCGACGACCGTTTCCGTCGGGCCGTATTCATTGACCACCCTCACGTAAGGCGCGAGCAGACGCAACCGCCTTACCGTGGCAGCGGGCAAGGCCTCGCCTCCGACCACGAACAAGGCCACGGACAGTGCGCTGCCACACGTTTCCAGCTGCTGGGTCAGCACCTCCAGATGTGCCGGAGTGATCTTGACCAGACAGAGCGGGCGATCTGCGCAGACCCTGTGCAGTAACGCCTCGATCTCATCTCCTTCGGCTAGCAGCTCGGTGGTGCCGCCACATAGCAACGGTAAGTAAAGACTGGTCACCGTCGCATCGAAGGACAACGAGGAGGACACCAGCGCTGCCTGCCGCGGCTGGTAATAGTCCACGGCCCAGCGAAGATAATTGACCAGCGCGGCGTGCGGGACCATCACTCCTTTGGGACGGCCGCTGGAGCCGGACGTGTAGATCACGTATGCCAGATGCGAGGCACTCAATCCGATCACTTCCGGGTCGGAGGCGGGCTGGTCGAGCCAGTCAGGAAAATCGAGATCGATTCTTTGGATGGTCGTTCCGGGTAACCGGTTGCTGGTAGCAGAATGGGCCAACAGCACACGCGGCGCGCTGTCGGCCAGCATGTAGGCGATGCGCTCTGGGGGGTAGCGCGGATCCAGTGGCACATAGGCGCCTCCGGCCTTGAGCACCGCCAGCAGCGCCACCACCATCGTCGTGCCCCGTTCCAGACAGAGAGCGACCCGATCGTCAGGCCGCAGTCCGAGCGCGATCAGGTAATGCGCGAGTTGGTTGGCCTGACCATTAAGTTGCGCATAGCTCAGCCGTTGCTCGCCCGCAAGTACCGCCAGTGCTTCAGGTGTGCGCGCGGCCTGCGCTTCGAACAGCGCCGGCAACGTCGTCGCTGGCGCCGCTATCCGCCGCCCCTGGCTCCAGACGCTCAGCTGCGCCAACTCATCGTCAGAACAGAGCGAGACCTCGCTCAATCGCTGCCCGGGGTTGGCCACGACCTGCCTGATCAGATGCAGCAGGCGCTCGGCCATGCGTTCGGCCTGATCGGCAGTAAAATAGCCTGTGTTGTAGATCGCGTGGAACCACGCGATTTCGTCGTTGGCGTTCCGCCGGATGTACAGCGATAAGGGGTTGTACTCCCGGTTATTGGAGGCTTTGACGAAGTGTCCCTGCGCTGTGCCGAAGCGATACAGGTGTTCGCTCTGCTCGAAAGAGAAGACCACCTCGAAGAACCGTGCTGCCCCACGCTTCCATAAGCCACAGGCTCGCCCGATCTCGCTGACGGGAAAGCGCTGATGGCGGTAGTCGCTGCGCAAGTCGCGCGATACGCTGCGCACAACATCGATGAAGCGCATCTGCGAATCGAAGCGCATCCGCACAGGATTGATCTGTGCAAACAAGCCAATGGCATGCTTGAACTGGTGGCCGGAGCGGTTGAGGATCGGCACCCCGATGACCAGATCGTCGCGCTGCTGGGTGCGGGAGAAGTAGACATACAGTGCCGCCAGGATGATCTGGAACTGCGATACCCCCTGATCAGCAGCAAGCGCAGTCATCTGATCCAGCAAATCGATCGGAAATGACCTGACGAAGTTGACGCTGACCCCGCCAAGCTCGGCCGCCACCGACGTGGACGACGCGGCTGGAAACAACGGGTCGGGCAGCGTTGTGTATTTCGCCAACCAATAGCTGCGATCGGCCTGGTACTGCGGCGACGTCCCGTAAGCACGGTCATGCTCGATGAAGTCGCGATACGAGCGTACTTGCACGACAGGCGAACGACCATCGATCAGTTCGCTGTACAGCCGCCCTAGCGTCTCCATCGTCAGGAAGAGCGACCACCCATCCATCAAGATGTGGTGCAGGCTCATCATGACGTACCACTTTCCGACATCGAACCTACACAGGGACAGTCGCAGCAGCGGTGTGCCGTCGAACTGGAACGGCGTCTCCATATGATCCTGGATCCACTGCTCCAGCCATACCTGGCGGTCGGGCAGAGACGTCACATCGACGAACGGCACCGGCAGCTCCATCGAATCAGCGAAGCACTGCAGCGGAACCCCTTCGTCATCCACCTCTTGCAGCAGGCAGGTTCGCAAGACCTCGCACTGATCCATCAGCGCTTGCGCAGCGCGCCGAAAGCAACCGGGATCGATCTCACCGTCGATCTCGATATAGCCTCCGATAATGGACGAGACGGACTGTCCAAGCATCAGCTGCTCCAACCAGATCTCCCGTTGCGGGCTGCTCAACGGGTGGCCATGTCGATCGGTCGGTCGCATTGCTTACTCCGGTTTGATATTAGGCACAGGACAACGAATAGCCACGCCGTTCAACGTGGCAACGTTTGCTGGAAATCGTTTATCGAAGCGGTAGCGACGACGTGTCAGTGCAGCACAGGCACCGGCCTCGTCACGGGCGCGAATCCATATCGCCTTTCGAACAGCGCAGACGAGAAAACGTTGGCGCAAGCATTCTCCAGAACGGCTAAGCCGCTGGAGCGACAAGGCACAGCAATTCTTTGCGCTGGCTAATGAACTCAAAAATTTCGCAGATAAACCAACTCACCCCTGGCCTCAACTTTTTCGGCGCCATTGGTAGCACGCCGATCGCAAAAACTTTGCGTAAGCGAGACGACTTTGCGTTTTATATTTATGATCGAAAACAACTCAAATCGACAACGTTGTCAATCCCATTTGTCCGACTGGCAAATCCGACGACTTCCATGAGGATATCGGCACACAAAAATGGTAGCGTTCACACTTTTGCGCGCGCTACAAAATCAGCTGCCTCTTGCGGAGTCACCGACAGTACGGGTCTGCTATTGGAATAAACTGATATCTATTAGAATTTAGCGAAGATAGAACGACCATCATTCCGCGACAAATTCCGCCCGTTGCGCCAACATGTGCCGTCTTGCGCCATAGTCGGACGCGGAGTCGCAATCAAAAAAAGTGCCGCCATTCCCCCTGAATGCGGATATCGGCCGAATCGACGCACGCCCCTCACATCCGTCATTGCCGCCATTACGTAGCAGCATGTGTCCCAGGAGCCATAATATTTCGGTCATAGCGGTGCCAGTCTTGCCCTCAGCCAGGGCTCAGCGACAAGCGCGCTTTGACGCTAGACATCACTTTCCGGATGCGCCTACGAACACGCAGGTAGATAGGCATCGAAACACATCGCTACCAGGCGGGCCAATGGACGCCCGCGCGAGGTGATATGCAAGGATGCGGGGCGAGGCTCTACCAGTCCATCGTCAACAAGGGGCTGCAAGCGCCGCAGGGCATCGGCGAAGTAGCTAACCGCTTCGATGCCATGGCGCTGCCCCAGCGCAAGCAAATCCAGCTCACCATGGCACATCAGTGCCTGGATCGCCTCTGCACGCAGCAGATCGTCTTCGCTCAACCGCAGTCCCCGGCATACCGGGAGCCGGCATTGATCGACGGCCGCCTCCCAGGCCGTCAGGTCGCGAGGGTTCTGGCTATAACTGTCGCCGACGTGACTGATTGCGCTGACACCCAGACCAATGAGATCGGTATCGCCATGGGTGGTATAGCCCATGAAGTTGCGCTGCAGGTCGCCCCGCTGCAAAGCGATCGCAAGCGCGTCGCCGGGCAACGCGAAATGATCCATGCCGATGTAGCAGTAACCGTGCATCGCCAGCATGCGGGCGGCCTGTTCCAACAAACGTAATTTTTGATCCGCGGGCGGCAGCGTTTGGGCCGCGATATGCCGCTGGGCCTTGAACAGGTGCGGCAGATGCGCGTAACTGTAGACCGCGATGCGGCTCGGCTGCGCTGCGATGACAGTCTCGAGCGTGCGTGCAAATCCAGGCCGCGTCTGGCGTGGCAGTCCATAGATCAAGTCGGCGTTGACCGAATCGATCCCTGCCTGGCGGCAGGCGATGATCATATCCACCGTGGCAGCGGGGCTCTGTATGCGATGGATGGCAGACTGCACCACCGGATCGAAGTCCTGGATGCCAAGGCTGACACGATTGAAGCCTAGCGCTGCCAAGGCGGGAATTTCCGCAACAGCAAGTGTCCGCGGGTCGATTTCGATGGAGATGTCGCGCGTCGATGCAGCGCTGAAACGAAACAGCTTGCGCAAGCCGTCCAGCAACTCCGCAAGCAGCTCCAGCGACAGGAAGTTAGGGGTACCTCCTCCCAGATGGAGCTGTACCACGTCCCGCGCCGGATGCAGTTGCTCGGCAATCAAGCCCGCCTCGCGCAGCACGCGGCGCACATATGCGCTACCCCTGGTCGCATCGCGGGTGATCACACGATTGCAGCCACAATAGAAGCAAGGGCTCTGGCAGAACGGCACGTGGACGTATAACGAGATCGGCCGTTGCGGTGTGTTGACCTGCGATCGGGCGATGGCATCGCACAGTGCCGACGCGCCGAACGCGTCACCGAACTGCGGCGCCGTGGGATAGGAGGTGTAGCGCGGCCCGGGACGATCGTGGCGGCGCAGCACGTCCACATCGAAGTTCCAGGCGAACGCAGAATCTGCAAGGCGAACGGTCATGCCGCCACGATGCCAGCCACAAGAGAGGCTGCGCCTTGATCTCGATCAACCCGCAAGGATGGACCAGTCAATACACGCGCGGTCTTGCGCTTGGAGGCCTGGGTCGGAATCGAACCGGCGTACGCGGATTTGCAGTCCGCTGCATGACCACTCTGCCACCAGGCCTTCGCCACCGAGTCTAGCCCAAAATATCCCGCAGGATATGCGCTGCGGCCAAGCCCACCGATGGCCTTGGGAAGGGCATGCCCGAGTCGACACCCAGAGGCCATTTGGGTGACGGATCGCCGGTGCTGCGACGGAAAACGAAAAAAGGACCCGAAGGTCCTTTCCAGAATCGTCTGCGGTGGCAAACGATTCGATATTTGGAGCGGGAAACGAGACTCGAACTCGCGACCTCAACCTTGGCAAGGTTGCGCTCTACCAACTGAGCTATTCCCGCGTGGAGCGATATTTTACAACCTGTCACACGTTTGCGCTAGCCCTACACACGCTGGTGTGACGAAGGATCGATGTGGAGGCCTGGGCCGGAATTGAACCGGCGTACGCGGATTTGCAGTCCGCTGCATAACCACTCTACCACCAGGCCGAACATCGAATCCTACAGCATCAGACAACAAAGCCCCGCAACCGGGGCCCGTGCCAGAGACGAGAACCACACCACCACTTGAGCGGCAACCCCTTGTGCAACAAGGACTTTTTGCCGGACCTGCGCTCTGGAACGGTGGCCATTGTAACGATGTTTGGCGTGGCCGCCAAGAGGAACATCGTCGACGCCTGCCACGGCCGCCGCAGGCCAGGGAGTGCCGAGGGCGCGCTCACGATAAAGAACATCAGCTCCTGCCGATCGACAACGCGACTCGCCTGTGCAACCGCACGCGCTTGCGACCTTCACGAAAACAAGCACCCGCTCTTGCCCGTGGACAGTGTGGGAGCGCGGTACCGACTACTGCGCATGTCTCGCGCAGAGATCTTCTGCTCCATCGGGGTAGCGCTGGTCACCTGCCCCATCACCGGCGGCAACGAGCCGACGACGGCTCGCTCAGGCATCGACCAACAACAGCTGGGCGGCGACAGCGTCACCAGAGCGCCCGCGAAGCCCCGTACGGAACAAAGCCAGAGAACGTTTCAAAAGAACAATTACATTAAAAAATAAATAACGAAAAAATCAGCGAAAAACATAAAGTCGCAAGAAATCGGTGGGATGTAATAAATGCTTCGCGAACGGCTCCTATCGTGATCGACATCAAGGAAGCTCATCCGCAGGCCAGGAAGGTGGAACGACAAGCCCGGGACACATGGCGTCTCCAGCACCAGCCGCTCAGCACCTTGCGAGCACCCCATGACTTCTGACTTCACATACAGGCACAAGCCACCCTCGGTCCACGTTGGCGCGCCAGCGCATCGCAACGACCAGGGGTGGTGCATTTGTGTTCCCGGCGTCGACGGCGGTGCGAGTGAACTCCGTTGGCGTCATCGATCCGTCCACGCCGACGGTCGCGTGACAGCAACACTGATCCACCAACGCGCCCCGTCTTGTAGGCAGAGCGCTGTGCGCAAGAGCGCACAGCCAAGGCCAGCAACGTGTCCACGCCCTCGCCAGCGATCCACCTTCCTGTCAGCGTCACGACGTATCGTCGATTGCATTCCTATTCGCAGCAGCACGCGTCTCCACCACCCTAGACCCGCCGTGCGACCACGCCTCGTTACGGCACTCACGCAAGCAGCCAGCATCTAGCCGAGAGCTTGCCGTCCCATCCAGTCCGGGAGTTTCTCATGCACGCTTTGCCACGACCGCAGCCGGTCCCCAGCCCGCGGTACCACGGTATCGACCACATCGCCTTGGCCGTGGAGGACCTGGAAGCTGCCATCGACTTCTTTCAAGAGCGCCTGGGCTTTGCATTGCTGGGGCGTCGCCAGATCAATGGCAAGCACACCGGCATGATCTCCGCCGAAATGCGCTACGGCGACATCACCTTCGTTCTGTGTCAGGGGACCGAACCCGAATCGCAGGTCTCGCGACTGGTCGCCCATCACGGCATCGGCGTGGCCCACATCGCCCTGCGTGTGGATGATGTGCATACTGCGACCGACCAGCTACGCGATCGCGGGCTGGGCTTCGATACCAGCGTGATCGAAGGGAAAGGAATGAGACAGGCGTTTTCCAGCCGCGATGGCGCGACTGGACTCTGCATCGAGCTGATCGAGCGCAACGGCGAAAGCGGATTCCAGGACGACTCGATCAGCGAGCTGTTTGCCCAGCTAGAACGCAGCGGAGCTTATTGAGCGCATGGCTGCCAGACAGCCGGCTCCGACGGCAACGCTTCCGGCACGTGGCGACCGCCTGGAAGTCATGAACTTCCTCAACGAGGTTTCCGCGCGCTATCCACACGCGGTCTCGTTCGTCTCCGGTCGACCCAGCGATATCGGCTTCGATCTCTCCGCCTGGCTGCAAAGCCTGCCCGAGTTTTCCAGGCACTTCGCACAGCGTACTGGGACCGACCATGAGCGCGCCCTGTCGCTGATCGCGCAGTACGGTCGCACCCAGGGCATCCTCGACGAACTGATTGCCGGCCAATTGCGGCAGGACGAACGGATCGTCGCCGAGCCCTCGCAGGTGTTGGTCACCGCCGGTTGCCAGGAAGCCATGCTGCTGTGCGTGACCGAACTCTGCCAGGCGAAGGGCGATGTCATCCTGGCGCGCAATCCAAGCTATATCGGCATCACGGGCGTCGCCGATATCCACGGCATCGAGATCGTCGCCTTCAACCAGGGCGACCACTGCAACGGCAGCTCCGATGCCGAGGCGCTGCGACGTACCTTACTGGAACTGAAGGCTGCCGGCAAGCGCGCGCGGGTGCTCTACCTCGTACCGGATTTTGATAATCCAACCGGCATATTGCTCTCACGGCAGGCGCGCGAAGCGATCGTGCAGGTCTGCACAGACCACCACGTCGTGATTCTCGAAGACAATCCCTATGGCATGTTCGGCTTCACTGGCGATCGCGTGGCGTCGATGGCCGCGCTGGATCGGCATGGCTGCGTGATCTACCTTGGCACTTACTCCAAGACGCTGTGTCCGGCCGTGCGGGTCGGCTTTGCCGTCTTGCCGAGACAATTGCTGGGCGATGCAGCTGCGGCAGCGGAGCTGCAAGCGCGCCTGGTGCGGCGCAAGAGTTTCTACAGTCTCAATACCAGCCAGATCGGCCAGGCGATCGTCGGCGGCGTGCTGCTTGCGCACGGTGGCAGTCTGCGCCCGCTGATCGCCGCGCCACACGCCTTGTATCGCCGCAACCGCGATCACATGCTGGAATGCCTGCAGCGTGAATTAGGCCACTTGGCACCACAGGTGCACTGGAATACACCGGCTGGCGGCTTCTTCCTGGTCGCCACGCTGCCGTTCGCCTTCGGCGCAGAAGAGGCGGAACTGTGCGCTCGTCAGTTCGGCGTCCTGGTGATGCCGTTGACCTTCTTCGCCCTCGACGGCGGCTGTCGCCGTCAGGTACGCCTGGCCTATAGCAATGTGGCCAGCGAGGAGATCGCACAGGGCATCGCGCAGTTCGCGGCATTCGTCCGCCTGCGCCTGCACGCGCAGGCGGCGTCCGCCACGCCTGCACTGACGATGCACCGACTCAACGCGCGTTGAGCAACATGCTGGCATCGATATCGGCGATCTGCGGACGACCACAGAGCCCCATGCTCAACTCCAGTTCGCGCTGAATCAGCTGCAGCACTTGGGTGACGCCCGCCTCGCCCAGTGCTGCCAGCCCGTAGAGCCAGGCCCGCCCGATATAGGTCCCGCGCGCACCGCTCGCCAGCGCCTTGAGGACGTCTTGGCCGCAGCGGATGCCGCTGTCCATATGCACTTCCACCGCGCCATCCACGGCCGCCAGAATGGCGGGAAGCCGAGCGATGCTGGAGCTGGCCCCATCCAGCTGGCGCCCGCCATGATTGCTCACCACCAGCGCATCCGCGCCGGCGGCGACCGCCTGCCGTGCGTCTTCCTCGTCAAGGATGCCTTTGAGGACGAGTGGCCCACGCCAGCGTGCCCTCACCCAGGCGACATCGTCCCAGCTCAGTGCGGCGTCGAACTGGCTGGCCGTCCATGCCGCCAGCGATGCCAGATCGCCCCGAGCATCCACCTGGCCTGCCAGATTGCCAAAATCCCATCGGCCACGCCCCCGCATGCGCCAGCACCAGCGCGGATGCGCGGCGAAATCGCACAAGGCCGCCAAGCTCAGACGCGGCGGAACCCGCAAACCATTGCGGTGATCGGCATGCCGCTGCGCCATGAAGGGCACATCCAGCGTGAGCACCAGGGCACCACAGCCGACAGCCTCGGCACGCGCGATCAACGCAGCGCAAAAGCCACGATCGCGCAGCAGATAGAGCTGAAACCAGCACGGCGTACTCAGGCCCGCACAGACCTGCTCGAGCGAACTGATGCTCATCATCGACAGTATGAAAGGCACGCCAAATGCCGCCGCTGCGCGCGCAGCCAATCGCTCTCCCTCGGGATACAGCAGACCGGCCAGGCCAGTCGGGGCCAGTGCCACCGGCATCGCCACCGGCATCCCCAACAGCGTGCTGCGGGTACTGCGCTGGGCAACATCGACCGCAACGCGCTGCCGCAGCGTGATCGCATCCAGATCGGCGCGATTGGCGTGCCGCGTGAGCTGACTCCAGCTCCCGGCGGCGACGTAGTCGTAGAGCATGCGCGGCAAGCGACGTTGCGCCAGGGCCTGCAGGTCATCCACCGAGGCAATCGAACTCATCCTTGCACGCTAGCAGCGCGATATGACAATTCGCGGGCCGCGTGGCCACAAGCGATCAACCTCTTCTGGCCATCCCCGGTCATCGCAACGGCGATCCGCTGTCGATACCAAACAAGCATGTATCGAACCCGTGGCGCCAACAAGCCCGGGTCATCGCCGCATGTGCGTGCAACAACATGGGCGCGTCGGTAGTGCATGACGCGCCCTAAACTCCCCATGCAGGCAATCAGCCGAATTGGTAGCACGCGAGGGTGAGCCCCCCGAGCACGTCTTGAAAGCTGCGTCGACCGACATCGCTCCCTGCAGCACCTGCTATGACCAGTCGCGGCATCAGGTGATCTGCATGGGGCTGGGCCGCTTGGGCGTACGGCGCGGCTTGCCAGTCGAGAAGCATCTCTTCACGCAGCTCCTGACGTGTGGCTCCAACAGCGACGGCCGCCCACTCTTCGAACACTCGGCTGCCATGTTGACCCGTAAGCTCCCCCGTC
>NZ_NSET01000076.1 GCF_009192945.1 Xanthomonas maliensis
GAAGACACGCCAGGCGAGCCGCGCCTCGTCGCGTATCTGGTCGGAGACGCTGACACCAGCGCCGAGGCCTTGCGCACGCAACTTGCCGCGCGCCTGCCTGAGGTCATGCTGCCCAGCGCCTATGTATGGCTCGATACCCTGCCGCTCACCGCCAACGGCAAGCTCGCCAGGCGTGCCCTGCCGGCCCCGGATGCCGATGCGCTCGCCGCTCACACCTACACGCCACCGCAGGGCGAACAAGAAACCTTGCTGGCCGCACTGTGGAGCGAACTCCTCGGCATCGAACGTATCGGCCGCCATGACAGTTTCTTCGCCCTCGGTGGACACTCGCTGCTCGGCGTGCGGCTGATCTCGCGCATCCGCAGCATGCTCGGTATCGAACTGCCGCTGGCCGCGCTGTTTGCGCAGCCGCGCCTGGATGAACTCGCCAAAGCGCTGGGCAACGCAGGTGCCACCGCGCTACCGCCCATCCTGACGATGCCGCGCACCGAACCGATGCGGCTGTCATTCGCACAGCAACGTCTGTGGTTCCTCCACCAGCTCGATCCGCGTACCGATGCAACCTACATCATGCATGGCGGCGTGCAACTCAGCGGCAACCTGGATGTCCAGGCGCTGACCTGTGCATTGAACCGCATCGTGGCGCGTCACGAAACGCTGCGCACCCGTTTCGCCAACGTCGACGATCGCCCGGTACAGATCATCGATGCACCGCACGAGATCGCCTTGCGACTGATCGACCTGAGCGGCGAGCCGGCACCGGACAGCGCGGCCCGCATGCATGCCCGCAGCGAGGCCAGCACCGGCTTCGACCTGGCCCGCGGTCCGTTGTTCAGAGGCCGCCTGTTGCGCCTGGCCGAGCGCGAGCACGTGCTGCTGCTGAGCATGCATCACATCGTCTCCGACGGCTGGTCCATCGGTGTGTTGATCGAAGAACTCGGTGCGTTGTATACGGCCTTCGTCAGCGATATCCCCGATCCGTTGCCGCCGCTGCCGATCCAGTACGCCGACTATGCCGCCTGGCAACATCACTGGATCGACAGCCAACTGCAGCAGCGCCAACTGGAGTTCTGGCGCACGCAGCTGCGCGATGCGCCGGCGCTGCTGGAGTTGCCGACCGATCGTCCGCGCCCGCCGTTGCAGGACACCGCCGGCGACTACGTGAACATGGTCCTGGACCAGACGTTGAGCGTACGTCTACAGGCGCTGGCCGTGCAGCACGGCATCAGCATCTTCGGTCTGTTGCTGGCCGGGTGGGCGGCGCTGCTGTCGCGCTATAGCGGCCAGACCGATCTGGTCATCGGCACCGCGTCGGCAGGCCGCAATCGCAGCGAACTGGAACCGTTGATCGGCTTCTTCGTCAACACCTTGCCGTTGCGCATCGATCTGTCCGCGCGGCCGACGTTCCTGGAACTGCTGGACCAGGTACAGACAACGCTGCTTGCGGCGCAGGCCCATCAAGATCTGCCGTTCGAACGCATCATCGAAGCGGTGCGGCCAGTGCGTAGTCTGTCGCACACTCCGTTGTGCCAGACCATGTTCTCCTCCGACACCACGCCGGCACGCGCCCTGGAGTTGCCGGACCTGCAGCTGAGCGCCTACCCGAGCGATCATCACGTCGCCCAGTTCGATCTGTCGCTGGAGATGCAGATCGCACCATCGCGCATCGGCGGGGTGCTGCACTATGCCACGGCGTTGTTCGATCGCAGCACCATGCAGGGCTATCTGACCCACTACGCGCACCTGCTGGCGGCACTGGCCGACGCGCCGACGCTGGCAGTGGATCGGCAACCCTTGCTGGACGCACCGGCAATGCGGTCGTTGCAACAATGGAACCAGACGGCACGCCCACCGCAGGCAGCCACGACGCTGCACGCAGCCTTTCAGGCACAGGCGCGCCGGACACCGGACGCACTGGCCGTCATCGACGGCGCACGGCAGCTGCGCTATGCCGAGCTGGATGCCTTTAGCGATCATCTTGCCCAGCAGCTGATCGAACTGGGGGTGGGTGTTGGAGACTACGTGGCAACGCTGTTGCCGCGGAGCGCAGCGCTGGTGGCTGCGCAGCTCGCCATTCTCAAGGTGGGCGCGGCGTATGTGCCGCTCGATCCGCAGCAGCCGTCGGCACGGCATGCGCAATTGGCCGACGACTGCCATGCCCGGGTCGTCGTGCACGCAGAGCCGCAGGCCCCCTCTTGGGCATCGACGGCGTGTCTAACGATCGCCTTCGCGCCGGCGGCAGGCGCACCTGTCACCCTGCCGCCACTGCCGACCTGTGCGCCGGCCTACGTGATGTACACCTCCGGTTCGAGCGGCCGGCCCAAGGGCGTGGTGGTGCCGCATCAAGCAGTGCTCAACCTGGTCTGCAACCCGGACTACGCGCAGTGGCAAGCGGACGATTGCTTCGCCTTTGCGTCCAACCCCGCGTTCGACTCCAGCACGCTGGAAGTGTGGGCACCCTTGCTGTCTGGCGGTCGCCTGGTGGTGGTACCGCAGGACGCGATGCTCGAACCAAGCCTCTTGGCCGACGTCGTCCGGACCCATGACGTCACCGTGCTGATTCTCGTCGCGGGGGTATTGCGCGCCTACGCTGACGAGCTGGCACGCAGTTTGCCGAGCTTGCGCTATTTGATCACCGGCGGTGACATCGCCGATCCACACGCGCTCGCCACCCTATTGGGCGAGGCACCGCCACAGACCTTGCTGCAAACCTACGGCCCCACCGAAACCACACAATTCGTCACCGCGTGTGCGCTGAGCAAGGAAACCCTGCACGATCAACGCATCCCGATCGGGAAACCCATCGGTAACCTACGCGTGTACGCACTCGATCGGCATCGCGCAGCATTGCCGATCGGCATGCAAGGCGAACTGCATATCGCTGGCCTCGGCCTGGCCCTGGGATATCTGCGGCAACCGGCGCTGACGGCCGAGCATTTCGTGCCCGATCCCTTCGCTGCACTCCCGGGCGAGCGCATGTACCGGACCGGCGATGTGGGTCGCTGGCGTGGCGATGGCCTGCTCGAATGCCTGGGCCGACGCGATACCCAGAGCAAGATTCGCGGATTCCGCCTGGAAACGGGCGAAATCGAGGCGGCAGTCTGCACCCACCCGCAGGTGCAGCAAGCGGTGGTCTTGGTGCGCGAGGACCAGCCCGGGAACCGACGCCTGGTCGCCTACGTGATCGCCAAGGCCAGCGCCGCGATGGCGCTCGATCCTGCCGACCTGCGGGCTTACCTGGCCGCACGGCTGCCCGACTACATGCTGCCGGACGCTTATGTGGAGATGCCGGCCTGGCCGCTGACCGCCAATGGCAAGATCGATCGACGTGCGCTCCCGGTACCTGCCGAACACAAGGACGGCGCATCCCCGCTCGATCCGCCGCAGGGCGACGGCGAGCAAGCGCTGGCACAGATCTGGTGCGACGTGCTCGGGATTGCGGTCGTCAACCGCAACGACGATTTTTTCCAGATCGGGGGTCACTCGCTGTTGGCGGTGCAGTTGGCCACGCGTATTCAGGCCAGACTGGGGCGTCGGCTGCCGCTCTCGCGGCTGTTCGCCGAGCCAACGCTCGCACGCATGGCGGCGGCCCTGAGCGAGAGCCAGGCCGTCTCCAGCGCGCCGATCGCGTCGCTGGTCGACCGCAGTCGCTATTACGAATGAGGGAGGGGGTCTGAGACGCCGGCGGTGGACTGTGCAGAGCGAGCATCGCCGGCGATGCAGTCCCACCCTCGTCGCGCCTTCTGAGCCGCCAAGGCCCTGGCGGCGCAGGGAGCCACGGCCTCCAAGCCAGGCCGCGACGCGGCGACGGCGCGAATCGGGGTTGGGCGCCGCCTGGCGTCTGCACGCACGACGACAGACGCGCCTGCGCGCAACATGGTTCCGACGCCAGGCAAGTAGATGTCACGGTGAGTCAAGCGTGTCATGCCTGTAACGCGCAAAAAGACGCTTCGTGATGCGCCCCCGGTGTGTCCCGCAGAACACGCCGTGCGTGGGTGTTCGGCGGCGTCCCCTGGCTACCTCCTTGCTGCCGCCCAAGCTTCTCAATGGACCGCCCTTTCAAGACCTTGCCGGCATCCTTCGCACAGCAGCGCCTGTGGTTCCTGGCCAGGCTGGACCCCCGCGGCAGTACCGCGTATCACCTGGCCGCGGGAGCGTGCCTGCGCGGTGCACTGGACGTAGAGGCGTTGCAGTCCGCGCTCGTGCAGGTCGTGGAGCGCCACGAAGTACTGCGCACCTGCCTGCTGGAGGTGCAGGGCCAGGTCAGGCAACGCATCCTCGACACTGCCACCTTCGACTTGCAGCGGACCGATCTGCGCGACCACCCGCACCGCGCGGCCCAGGTCGACAGCTATGCTCGCGGGGAAGCCAGCCGCCCGTTCGACCTCGCCGCCGGTCCGCTGATCCGCGGGCATCTGCTGCGTTTGCACCAGGACGAGCACGTGCTGTTGATCACGATGCATCACCTGGTGTCCGATGGATGGTCGATCGGCATCTTTCTTGCTGAGTTGGGCGCGCTCTACACCGCGGCGCGCTCCGGCTGCCCGGCGTCGTTGCCGCCGCTACGCGTGCAGTACGCCGATTATGCGATTTGGCAACACAAGCGACTCAGCAGCGAGGTGGTGCAACGGCAACTCGCGTATTGGCGGAGCCGGCTGGCTGGCGCACCGGCACTGCTGCAGCTCCCTTTGGACCGGCCGCGCCCGAAGGTGCAGGACTATGCGGGCGCAAGCATCGACTTCAAGCTACCCGACAGCACCGCCCACGCAGCGCGGCAACTGGCACGTTCGCAGCGCTGCACGCTGTTCACGGTGCTGTTGGCGAGCTGGTCGTTGCTGCTGTCGCGGCTCAGCGGCGCGCCCGAGGTCGTCATCGGCACTGCGGTTGCCGGGCGCACGCGCAGCGAAGTCGAGCCGCTGATCGGCCTGTTCGTCAACACCTTGGCACTGCGCGTTGCCGTGCCCGAGCAGGCGACGGTCGCTGACTGGCTACGCCAGGTACGCGACACCGTCCTCGGCGCACAGGATCATCAGGATGTGCCGTTCGAGCAGGTGGTCGAAGCGCTGAAGCCCGCGCGCACGCTTGCGCATCCGCCGATTCATCAAGTGATGTTCAGCCTGGATACGCAGCAGCAAGCGCAAGTGTTGACGCTGCCGGAGCTTGAGATCACCCCATTACCTGCCGGCCAGCACAGTGCCGAGTTCGATCTTGCGCTGTCCTTGCATCAGTACGGCGACAGCGTTGGCGGGCGTCTGGTCTATGCCACTGCGCTGTTTGATGCCGACAGCATGCAACGCCACGTTGCGCAGTTCCTGTCCCTGCTGCAAGCCATCGGCAACGATGCCGATGTCCGTATCGCCGACCTGCCCTGGCTACCGCAGACGCAACGCCAGCAGCTGCTGCAGGACTTCAATGCCACGATCGCAGACCTGCCGCCGGCCGCCACCCTCGTGCAGGCCCTGCATGCCCAGGTGCAACGCACACCGCAGGCAACGGCGCTGATCGACGGCGAGCACCACCTCCGCTATGCGCAGCTCTGGGAGCGCGCCAGCACGCTGGCCGCCCAGCTACAACAGCGCGGCCTCGCGCACGGACAGGCGCTCGCGCTCATTCTGCCCCGCAGCGCCGGGCTGGTGGTGGCGCAGCTG
>NZ_NSET01000077.1 GCF_009192945.1 Xanthomonas maliensis
GGCGTCATGCGGCGCTGCCCTTGCAGCAGCACACACTCGACGACCACGACGTGCTCGCGGCGCTGAAAGCGTGCATGGATCCACAGCACGTGCGCTTGGATATCACCCAGGCGCCGCTGCTGCGCGGCCATCTGGCCCATGACCCGGCCAACGACCGCTGGCTGCTCGGCCTGCACACCCATCATTTGATCGTCGACCATACCTCGTTGGAACTGTTGGTCGCGGAGGTGCATTGCTTGCTGGAGGATCCTGCCTCCCCGCTCCCTGCACCGCTGCCATTCCGCGACTTCGTGGCACAGGCACGTCGCGCAGGCAGCGAGGCCGAACAGCGTGCCTTCTTCAGTCAGGAATTGGGCGATCTTCTCGCCCCGACCGCCCCGTTCGGACTCACCGATATCCGCGGCAACGGTGCGGATATCGAGCAACTGCAATCCCGGCTTCCAACGACGCTGTGCACCGCCTTGCGTCTGCAGGCACGCCGCCTCGATACCAGCGCGGCCAGCCTGTTTCATCTTGCCTATGCCTTGATGCTGGCCCAGGCCAGCAACCAGGACGATGTGGTATTCGGCACCGCCTTGTTCGGTCGCCTGCAAGGGGGCAACGGCGCCGACCGCGTCATGGGCATGTTCCTCAACACCCTGCCCATCCGACTGCAACGCGATGGCAGGAGCGTGGTCGAGGCCACCCGCCAGACCCAGCAGCAACTCGCGCAGCTGCTCCAACACGAACACGCAACACTGGCGCTGGCCCAGCGCTGCAGCGGCATCGAAGCACCCACGCCGCTGTTCACCGCCTTGCTCAACTACCGTCATGCCGGTCGCCCTGCAGCCTCGACGCCATGGCAGGGAATCCAACTACTGGAATCGCAGGAACGCACCAACTACCCGCTGACGCTCTCGGTCGACGACATCGCTGTCGATGGCAGCTTTGCGCTGGACGTGCAGGTCGCACGGCACATCGGCGCCGAACGGGTATTGGCAATGCTGCTGCAGGCGATCGGCAGCCTGGTCCAGGCATTGGAGACCGCACCGAACACGGCGCTGCCGGCCTTGGTACTGTTGCCCGCTGTCGAGCGCTTGCAACTGCAGCGGTTCAACGCCACCAAGACCGATCTCGAAGGCAGCCGAACGCTGCATCGCGCCATCGCAGCGCAGGCGCGCCACACACCCGATGCCCTCGCGGTATGCGATGACCACAACGCACTCAGCTACGCCGAACTCGACACCCGCGCCAATCAGCTGGCCCATCATCTGATCGCGCTGGGCGTGCTGCCCGAAGACCGCGTCGCCGTCTGCCTGCCGCGTAGCATCGATCTGATGGTCGCCTTGTTGGCCGTGCTCAAGGCCGGTGCCGCCTATCTGCCGTTGGACATCGACGTCCCGACGGCGCGTCTGGAAGGCATGCTGGCCGATGCCCGACCGCGCGTCCTGCTTGCATATCGTGATACCCACGCGTCGCGATTGGCACGGGCCGATCTGCAGACCGTGTTGCTGGATCAAGACGCTGCAGCATGGGCGTGCGCGCCGACGCAGGCACCCGAGCTCGCGAACCTGCATCCGCAACACCCTGCCTACGTCATCTACACCTCCGGCTCCACCGGACGCCCCAAGGGCGTGGTCACTACCCACGCGGCCATCGACAACCGCTTGCAATGGATGCAGCAGGCCATGGCATTGAGCCCGCAGTCGCGCGTGCTGCAAAAGACGCCGGTCGGCTTCGATGTCTCGGTGTGGGAACTGTTCTGGCCGCTACGCGTTGGGGCATGCGTGGCGCTGGCCCAGCCTGGCGGCCACAAGGATCCTGGCTACCTGCGCACGCTGATCGAACACGCCAACATCGACACCGTGCATTTCGTGCCGTCGATGCTGCGCGTCTTCCTCGATGCCGTGCCAGCCGCCGCCTGCTCCAGCCTGCGTCGCATCGTCTGTAGCGGCGAGGCACTGCCCGCGGATCTGGCCCAGCATGCACGCACACGCTTCCCGCAGGCCCGCTTGTACAACCTCTACGGCCCGACCGAAGCGGCGGTCGATGTCAGCGCGTGGGAATGCAGTGAAGCCGACATCCACGGCGTGCCGATCGGTCGGCCGATCGCCAACACCTGCCTGCATGTCTGCGATGCGCGTGGTCAGCTGGCGCCGATCGGCGTGGCCGGTGAGCTACAGATCGCAGGCGTGCAGCTTGCGCGTGGGTACCTGGGTCGCCCGGATCTGACCGCCGAACGCTTCGTCCCCGATCCGTTTGCTGACCAGCCCGGTGCACGCATGTACCGCACCGGCGACCTGGCGCGCTGGCGTGCCGATGGCGCGTTGGACTACCTCGGCCGCAACGATCAGCAGGTCAAGCTGCGCGGCGTGCGTATCGAGCTGGGCGAGATCGAAGCCGCGCTACGCGCCTGCGCGGGTGTCCGTGAGGCGGCCGTGCTGTTGCGCGAGGACACCGCGGGCGAACCGCGCCTGGTCGCGTACGTGGTCGGTGACGCCGAATCGCTGGCGGCCGATCGCCTGCGCACACAGCTGGCTGTGCGCCTGTCCGAGGCGATGCTGCCTGCGGCCTACGTACAGCTGGATACCCTGCCGCTGACCGCCAACGGCAAACTGGACCGACGTACTCTACCGGTGCCGGACGCCGACGCGCTGGCGACGCAAGCCTATGCCGCACCCGAGGGCGAGCGGGAAGTCCTGCTGGCCAGCCTGTGGTGCGACATGCTCGGCATCGCACGCATCGGTCGCCACGACAGCTTCTTCGCGCTCGGCGGTCACTCGCTACTGGCAATCACGCTGATCGAGCGTCTGCAACGATCCGGCTGGCAACTGGACATCGGCACATTGTTCAGTGCTCCCGTGCTGGCCTCCCTGGCGAACGCGCTGCGCCCGCTGGCGCCGGTGATGATTCCGGCCAACCGAATCATGCATGGGTGCAGCCGGATCCTGCCGGAGCATCTGCCGCTGGTCGCACTGACCCAGACCGAAGTGGATGCAGTGGTCGCGACCGTGCGTGGCGGTGCCGCCAACGTGCAGGACATCTATCCGCTGGCGCCGCTGCAGGAAGGTCTGCTCTTCCACCATCTGCAGCACACCGATGCCGACCCCTATCTCTCCCCGGGCCTGCACGCGTTCGATACACGCGAGGCATTGGACCGCTTCCTGAGCGCGCTCGACACCGTGATCGCGCGGCACGACATTCTGCGTACGGCCTTCGTGTGGCAAGGGGTCCGTGAACCGGCCCAGGTGGTTTGGCGTCATGCACCGCTGCAGCTCCATCGCCACCTTGCAAAGGGCCACGATGCGCTTGGGCAGCTACGTGACTGCCTCGATTCGCCGCACGCGCGAATCGACGTGCAAAGCGCGCCATTGCTGCACGCACATGTGCTCTACGACATGGTCGAGCAGCGCTGGTTGCTCGGCCTGCTGCATCACCACCTGGTGATGGACCACACCTCGTTGAACCTGGCGATCGAGGAGGTGATCACGATCCTGGCCGGTCAGGAGGATCGCCTGCCGATACCGGTCCCGTTCCGCGACTTCGTCGCTCGCGCACGCCTGGAAGGCACCGCATCGGCCGAAGCGTTCTTCCGCGACATGCTGGCTGATATCGATCAACCCACTGCGCCTTACGGCCTGCTCGACGTCCACGGCGATGGGCGTACGCTCTCCGATCTACGACTGCAGCTTCCCGCCACATTGGCCAAGGAGCTGCGCAGGCAGGCGGCAGCACTCAACATGAGCGTGGCCAGCCTGTTCCACCTCGCCTATGCACTGGTCGTCGGCCGCACCGCAGGCTGCGACGATGTGGTCTTCGGCACCACCCTGTTCGGCCGCATGCATGGCGGCCAGGGCATCGACCGCGTGCTTGGCATGTTTCTCAACACCTTGCCGCTGCGCCTGCGGCTCGACGGCAGCGGGATCGCCGATGCGGCCCGCGCCGTACAGACGCTGCTGGCGCAGTTGATGCAACACGAGCACGTATCGCTGGCACTCGCGCAGCGCTGCAGTGGCATCGCCGCACCAGCACCGCTGTTCACGGCTCTGCTGAACTACCGCCATGCCGGCGACGGCAAGCCGATGGCCGACGCGTCTCCGCGCAGCGACATGCATGCTCTGGAGGCACACGAACGCACCAATTATCCGCTGTCGCTCTCGGTGAACGAAACCACGGAAGGCTTCTGGCTGGATATCCAGACCGTCGCTGCAATCGCTCCTCAGCCGGTCGGTGCATTGATGCTAGAGGCGCTACAGCAGATCGCAGATGCACTGGACACCGCACCACAGACGCCGCTGCATGCTCTGGAGATCCTGCCGGCGGCGCTACGCACGGCCGTCATCGACGGCTTGAATCCGGCGCATGCGGCCGCGCCGCTGGCGACGGTACCGCAACTGTTTCTCGCGCAGGCAGCACGGACGCCGCATGCCATTGCGCTGATCGAGGCCGACGGAACGACGCTCAGCTATGCAGAGCTGGCACGCTGTGCCGAGGCGCTGGCGCGGCAGCTGCGCGCAAACGGCCTGGGCCAGGAAGCGCGCGTCGCGGTCTGCATGCCGCGCGGCATTGCGTTGGTCGCGACGCTGTTTGGCGTGCTCCATGCCGGCGCCGTCTACGTTCCACTGGACCCGGATCTTCCCAGCGAACGACTGGCCGACATCCTGCACGATTGCCGGCCTGCTGCAGTCGTCGTCTCGGCACAGTCCGTGCAGCGACTGCCGAGAGACCAAGACACGCGCCTGCTGCGCTACGAGGACCTCCTCACCGTTCCTGCGCCCGCGCCGTCCGCCGAGCAAGCGATGGCCCAGCCAGCCAATCTGGCGTATCTGATCTACACGTCTGGCTCCAGCGGTCGTCCAAAAGGCGCGATGGTCGAGCATCGGGCGTTGAGCGCGTATTGCATCGCTGCCGCAGAGCTGTTCGGCCTGAGCGGCCATGACTGCGTCCTGCAGCAGAACGCGATCGGCTTCGATCTGTCGCTGGAAGAGCTGCTTCCAGCGCTGATCTGCGGCGCCTCCCTGCGATTGGAATCGCTGCCACTGGACGCCACGCCCACTGCCTTGCAAGCCACCGCCCTGCATCTGACCAGCGCACACTGGCATACCCTGGTCGGCGTATGGACGCAGCACCCCGAACAGGCACGGCGGCAGTTGCAGAATGTCAGGATGATCAACGTCACTGGCGATGCGCTTTCGTCGCATCACCTGCAGCAGTGGCACGCTCTCGGCCTGGACCGTATCGCACTGATCGATACTTACGGCCCCACCGAAACGGCGATCTCCTGCACCGCAGCGCTCCTACGCCACACCGACGGTCACGTCCTCCGCGTCGGGATCGGTAAGCCGCTGCGCCACGCGCGCATCTATGTGCTCGATGCACGCTATCGACCGGTGCCGAATGGCGTGATCGGTGAACTGTATGTGGCGGGCGCGCAGGTCGGGCGCGGCTATCATGCGCGGCCAGGCTTGAGCGCCGAGCGTTTCCTGCCCGATCCATTCGCCGCCCTCCCCGGGCACCGCATGTACCGCAGCGGAGACTTGGCGCGCTGGAATGCCGACGGCAGCCTGGATTTCCTCGGCCGCACCGACCAGCAAGTGAAGCTGCGCGGCTTCCGGGTCGAACTGGGCGAAATCGAAAGCCTGTTGTCCGATGCCCCCGGCGTGCGCGAATCGGCCATATGCGTGCAACATGGCAGCGACGCCGTGCCTACACTGATCGCCTACGTTGTCGCAGACACGTTGGACCCGGAGGCGCTGCACGCGCATCTGGCCGCACGCCTTCCCGATTACATGCTGCCCCACGTCTACATGCGGCTGGACGCCATGCCGCTGACGCCCAACCGCAAACTGGATCGCAAGGCACTGCCGCTCCCGGACGGTCTTGCACGGCACCACGCACGCGACCACGAGCCGCCGCGTGGCCCGGTCGAGCAGACTGTGGCCACGCTGTGGAGCGAGGTACTTGGCTGCGCGCCGATTGGCCGCAACGACGACTTCTTCGCCCTGGGCGGACACTCGTTGCTGGCGATCCGCCTGGCGTCGCGTCTACGCAGTCAGTTCGGCATCGACATCGGCTTGGCCGAGATGTTCGCCCGGCCACGCCTGGCCGATTTCGCTGCCTGCGTCGCCACCGCCACGGAGAACAACCTGCCGCCCATCACCCCAGTCGCCCGCGACGCGGCCTTGCCGCTATCGTTCGCCCAACAACGGCTGTGGTTCCTGGCGCAACTGGATCCGGAAGCCGACCTCGCCTATCTGGTCACCCACGGGGTGCGGCTGCACGGTGCGCTGGACATCGACGCCTTACACAAGGCGCTGGACCGTATCGTGGCCCGCCACGAAACCCTGCGCACGCGAATCGTCGTGGTCGACGGCGAGCCGCGGCAACAGATCCTGGCCGAAGACATCGGTTTCGCCCTGCAGCAACCTGTGCTCCGCACGGTGGGCGATGTCGACGCACAGGTACAGCGCCAAGCAGCGCTGGAACGCCGTACCGCATTCGATCCAGCCGGCCCATTGGCGCGCGGCTGCCTGCTGCAGCTTGGGCCGCAGCAGCACGTGCTGGTGCTGACCCTGCACCATCTCGTCTGCGACGGCTGGTCGACGGGCGTGTTGATCCACGAGTTGAGCACGCTGTACAACGCATTCACTACAGGCAAGGACGATCCGCTGCCGCCACTGCCGCTGCAGTACGGCGACGTCGCCGTGTGGCAGCGCCAATGGCTGGACGGTGCCGTGCTGCAACGTCAACTCGCCTACTGGCAGCAGCGCCTGTACGACGCACCACAGCTGCTGCAGCTTCCCACCGACCACCCACGTCCGCCGCGGCAGGACTTCCGCGGCGATACCCTCACCTTCTCGCTGCCCGAACACGTGAGCGCGGCGCTGCGCGCATTGAGCCAGCAGCACGGCGTAACGCCGTTCATGACGCTGCTTGCCGCCTGGGCCCTGCTGTTGCAGCGCTATAGCGGACAGAGCGAAGTGGTGATCGGCACTCCGCTTGCCGGGCGTGATCGCACCGAACTGGAGCCGCTGATCGGCTTCTTCGTCAACACGGTGGCGCTGCGCATCGACCTGTCGGGCCAGCCGAGCTTGGCCCAGCTGCTGCAGCGCGTGCGTGAGGCCGTGTTGCAGGCGCAAGCGCACCAGGATCTGCCCTTCGATCGCGTCATCGAGGCGGTGCGTCCTGCCCGTACGCTCGCACACGCACCGCTTTGCCAGGCGATGTTCTCCTCCGATACGACGCCTAGCAGCGCACTGGAATTGCCCGGACTGCAACTGCAGCCGCTACAGGGAGGCTGCCCGGCAGCACACGTCGATCTGGCGATGGAGGTGTGGATTGGAGCCGCTGGCATCAACGGCACCTTGACCTATGCCAGCGCGCTCTTCGAGCGCTCGACGTTGGAACGCCACCTGTCCTACTACTGCCAGCTGTTGCAAGGCTTCGCCGATGCCGTGTCGACCCAGGTGCTCGACGAGCTGCGATTGGCGGAACCTGCCCAGTCGCTCGCGTTCGGCACGCCTGCCGTAGCGCTCGCACAGCAAACACCGAGCAGCCTCCAGCAAGCCTTCGCAAGACAAGTCGCGCGCACCCCCGAAGCGATCGCCGTGCGCGATGGAACCCTGGACCTGCGCTACGCCGACTTGCAGGCCGCCTCGGATGTGCTGGCGCAGCGGCTACGCACCGCCGGAGTCAGCGCAGGTGACCATGTCGTGACCGTGCTGCCGCGCAGCGCTGCCCTGGTCATCGCGCAGCTCGCCATCCTCAAGTGCGGTGCCGCCTACGTACCGCTGGACCCGCAGCAACCCGCACGCCGGCTGGCGCAGCTGGTGGACGATTGTGCCGCCAACGTGGTCGTGCACCCGCCACAGGCGCGTCCAGCCTGGGCAACCGCGCACTGCCTGCCGGTCGATGCCAGCCTGGCCAGTGATCGCAGCGCTGCGCCGTGCCCGGCCGTCGACGTGCCGCCCAATGCGGTCGCCTACGTCATGTATACCTCCGGCTCCACCGGCGTACCCAAAGGCGTGGCCATCACCCACGCGGGCGTGTTGAATCTGGTGCTCGCCCCGGACTATGCCGAGTGGCGCAGCGACGATCGCTTTGGCTTCGCCTCCAATCCCGCCTTCGATTCCACCACCCTCGAAGTATGGGCGCCGTTGTTGTGCGGTGCCTGCGTGGTGGTGGTCCCGCAGGCCACGGTACTGGACCCGCTGGCGCTGGCCGACTTCGTCCGCACGCAGGCCATCAGCGTCCTGATCCTGGTCGCCGGCGTACTGCGCGCCTATGCGCCGCACTTGACGACCGGCCTGCCGACGCTGCGCTATCTGATTACCGGCGGCGATGTCGCCGACCCACGCGCCATTGCCGCGGTACTCGGCGCTGCCGACGGGCCGAAGCGGTTACTGCAAACCTATGGCCCAACCGAAGCGACCCAGTTCGCCACGACCTTGACGCTCACTGCGTCGCTGGCGACGTCGCCACCACAGCGCATTCCGCTCGGACAGCCGATCCGCGCGATGCAGGTGCGCCTGCTCGATGCGCGCGGCAACCCCGTACCGATCGGTCTTCCTGGCGAGCTGCATCTGGCAGGACCGGGCGTGGCGCAGGGCTATGTGGGGCGTGCAGCGGAAACGGCCGAACGCTTCGTCCCGGACCCATACGCCAACGCCCCGGGCGCGCGCATGTATCGCACCGGTGATCTGGCGCGCTGGCGGGAGGACGGAATGCTCGACTTCCTGGCACGTGCGGATGCGCAACTGAAGGTGCGTGGCTTCCGTATCGAACCGGGCGAAATCGAGGCGGCATTGCAGACGCATCCCAGCGTCGTACAGGCGGTCGTCCGTGGCCAACACCATCAATCCGGTCAGCCGCGCTTGCTGGCGTATGTGGTCGCCACCATCGATACGGATCTGGACACGCTCGCGTCAACGCTGCGGCACTGGCTGTCCGCTCGCTTGCCCGACTACATGCAGCCTGCCGCCTATGTTCCACTGCGAGAGTTGCCGCTGACCAGCCACGGCAAACTCGACGCACGTGCGCTGGACGACCTTGGCGAACACGCGCCGATCGAGTCGGCGCAACAGCCGCCACAGGGCGAGGACGAGTTGGCGTTGGCGAGGCTCTGGTGCGAACTGCTGGGACGGGAGACGGTAGGCAGGCACGATGTGTTCTTCGACATCGGCGGCCATTCGTTGCTGGCCGTCCAACTGGTCGCGCGGATTCAGTCCCACTGGCAGCGCACGATCGCGGTATCGCAGCTATTCGACAACGCCACGATCGCCTCGTTGGCAGCGCAGCTGAGCAGCCTGCCGACGCACGCGGACGAGGCGATCGGCACCGACGATCGCCAGGCCTACCTCCTGTGATGGACATGGGCCCGCAACCAGAGAGTCACCGTGATCCGGCGAGATCGGTGACCGTGCTGCTCCGGTCAGCAGATGACATGCGGGTCTTCGCCGGCATCAGCCGGCGCTGCAGCGAACGCCGTGTATCGGTTGAAAGTGGGCGATCGGTGCTGGACCGGCAGGCGCAGCCACAGTGTGGACGGCGCATTGGGCGTTCGCACATCCGTCCGTTTGGCGTTGCGGCGGTCGATCGCGCAGGCGAAACGCCGCGCATGTGCCCAAGATCGCGCTCAATGGTCGCCGCGCCGGTAACGCAGCGGCGACGCCCCCATGTGTTGCTTGAACAGCCGGCTGAAGTGCGGCGAGCTGCTGAAGCCGAACGAATAGGCGATGCCGGTGATGCTGAGGTTGCTGGGGCCACGCAGTTCCTGCGCGCACTGCTCCACACGGCGGCGCCAAAGATAGCCGTTCAAGCTCTCGCCATCGTCGCCCTTGAACGCGCGGTAGACCGTGCGCTTGCTCCAGCCCAGGGCACGCGCAATGCTTTCGGGCGACAACTCCGGGTCGCGCAGATTGCGTTCGACATACTGCACCACCATCTCGCGCGACGGCCGATGCGGCTCGGCGTGTTGCTGGACCTGGTCGGCCTCCGTCAACGACAGCTGCAAGAGCTTGCTCAAGGCTTCTGCAAGAAATGGTTCACTGCTGGGGTTGCACAGGCCAGGCTCGCTGAACAGTCGTTCGATCAGACTGGACACCAAGCGCTGCATGGGCGCCGGCTCACAGATCTGATGCGATACCAAGCCATTGGCGATTTGCGCCTCCAACTGCGATTGCTCGAACCAGATGAAGTAGTTCTCGACATTGGCATCGCTGGCGAAGCGCAGCTGACGATGGACCGGCAATACCGCCAGCTCGCCGGCACGCAATTCGCAGACGCGGCCATCGCAGGTCAGCCGGCTCGCCCCTTTGTATTGCAGCGAGACCAGCAAATAGGAAGGAGGTTGATCGTTGTCCCCAAGCGTCAACTCGAATTCATGACCCGTGACGGCGACCTTGGAAACATGCAGGCCGCCGAGCCGAATCTGCTGGATCGCTCCTTCGAAGCAGCTTTGCAGCGGCGCAAAGGAAAACTTGCGGCGCGCACGCATCTCGGGGCGGTCGGTACCCAGCACATGCGCCATTCGGTCGAGCCATCGCGGGACTCGCTCACCTGGGTGGACTTGCGCGGTGAAGAAGGAATCTGGCGTGCCTGGAGAGCGCGCGGCTTTCGTATCGGTAGTGGTGCGCGGGAGATCCATCTGCGCCTGGCATGCCTTTGTCATTTCATCCGACCTCAGCAGTTGGCTACGGCGAAGACTAGGAATGCTTTGCGTCTCCCAGATGACAGAGCCGGATGTCTGGAAGAGCGAAAATATTAAGATTTAGATAGTCCGTAAAATATTATTTATTTCCATAGGACACCGCAGGACAACAGGACTTTTCTGCGACGTTCGATCCCAGCGGCGACATCTGCATCACACTTGCGGGACGCCGAAGATAAAGCATGGAGTTTTGAGCGTTTTAGGGGCCTTTGACGGGCCATTTCGGCACCGACTGCACTTCGATTGTGCCGTCATGTTCCGACGCTGACACCAAGACAATCTGCATTGGATTTCAAGAACCGCGTCCGATCGTCCGGATCAGCGGTGCGATTGACTTCGCTTGGGGCGCCACGACGACGGGTCGCCAATGCGCAATGCCACATCGGCTCGGTGTTCGTGTCCACATGAATGCGGCGACTCGGATCATGCCTGCACGGTCCGTCTTGGGACCCAGTGACGCGGAGAGACCACGTCCAGGCGAGCAAGTGAACGTCACGGCGAGTCAAGAAGCCGTGGCCTGCCGTCTGCAGACTACCGATGAGGCGCGGGCATTCGCGCCTCCAAGCCGGGTGACGAACGCACGCATCGCTGGCGCTGCAAGCGACCGTCCCACGACTCGATCGCACTCCCTCGCAACCGACCAACTGCCTGCTCAGGATCGACATGCGCGAGCTTCAGCCCATCTTCGAGCGACACGAATCCAACGTGCGCAGCTACTGCCGCAAGTTCGATGCGGTGTTCGTGCGCGCAGCGGGAAGCGAGTTAGTCGATCAACACGGACGTCGCTACATCGACTTTCTCGCCGGCTGCGGCGCCCTCAACTATGGTCATAACGATCCGGAGATGGCGGAGGCCTTGATCGCCCATATCCGCACGGGCGGCATCGCGCTGTCGCTGGATCTGTATTCGCCAGCCAAGCAAGCGTTCATCGAAGCCTTCGTCACCCGCATCCTGCAGCCGCGACGGCTGGCCCACCGCCTGCAGTTCACCGGGCCCACCGGTGCCAACGCCATCGAGGCGGCACTGAAACTGGCGCGCATGCGCACGGGGCGCCACAACGTCATCGCCTTCAGCAATGCGTACCATGGCTTGTCGATGGGGGCATTGGCGCTGACCGGAAGCCGCCATCACCGCATGGACCTTGCCCATGCCGGGGTCACCCGCCTTCCCTATGACGGCTATGCCGGCGCAGCGGTGGATACGGCAGCCTTGCTCGAACAGATGCTCGACGATCCCTCCAGCGGAATCGATCCACCTGCAGCCATCGTACTGGAGCTCATCCAGGGCGAAGGTGGGCTCAACGTGGCGTCACCGGAGTGGTTGCAACGGGTGTTCGCTGCCGCGCAGCGGCATGGCGCGCTGATCATCGTCGACGACATCCAGGCCGGCTGTGGGCGCAGTGGCCGCTTTTTCAGCTTCGATGGCCTTCCGCTGGTGCCGGATCTGGTCGTGCTGTCCAAGTCGTTGTCGGGCTTTGGGCTACCGTTTTCCCTGCTGCTGGTCGCGCCCGAGCACGATTGCTGGCGTCCCGGCCAACACACCGGCACGTTCCGCGGCAACAACCATGCGATGTGTACAGGCGCGGTCGCACTGCACAAGTTCTGGGCAGACGATGCCTTGAGCCACCAGGCGGTCCTGCGTGGGCAACGCATCGACGACGCCCTGCGCCGCATGGCCGCACAGGTGCCGGGCGCACGCGTCAAGGGGCGCGGTATGTTCCTGGGCCTGGACCTACGCGACGGCGCGCTGGCAGGCGCGGTGAGTGCGCAGGCCTTCGCGCAGGGGCTGCTGATCGAGACTGCAGGCGCGCACGACGAAGTGCTCAAGGTCATGGCGCCATTGACGACACCCGACGCGCTATTGCAAGAAGGCCTGGACATGCTGTCGCATGCACTGCGCGCAGCGTTGGACACGCACTGCGCTGCGTCGTCAAGCGCCGCGACGGGAGCTTCGCCAAGCGCAGCGCGCCCCACTGCACTCCCCGATGCGCTGACCCACGACTCGCTCTGACCGCAGGCGCGTCTCCCGAGTGATCCCGCATCGCCGGGGCGACGGAATGCAGGGACGCCATCGCCAATGCAGGGAGACCGCGGACGCGTCCCTGGCGGACAGGCCCGGCCCCCTGCCGTGTGGGCAGCAGTACGACGGCACGACATCGGTGCTGGTACGGCCACCGCATGCTGCAGCCTGGCTCGCTAGCGCACTGCGCCGTTGTTGTCCTGCAGCTCGCGTTTGAACGGCACGTCCGGCGGCGGCCTGGCGGTCGCCGGCTGGTCGTTGAGATTGGGATTGCTCAAACCGCAGCCGCCGCCCAATTGCAGCAGCGAGACCACGCAGCTGATCTTGGTATTGGTACCGGGGATGGCGATCTCGATCTTCTTCAGCCCACGCCGCACCCATTCCTGCAACAGCGATTCGTTGGGCATCCAATACTTGTCGAACGAGGTCGGCGTGTAGTCATAGGGCGGACGCTTCAGCCAGGTGCCGCCCTGGGCAATCTGGTCGCGGCTCCAGGTATCGGTCTGGCTACCTGGCGGGCCGCGATCGCCGGCCTTGGCACCGTCCGCCGCGGTGCCAGCGACGCGGACACTGCCATCATCGTTGAACAGCCCATCGCGTGCCTTGCTACCCCCCGTGTTCGCGCCGGTCCGGTTGCGATCGGCCTTGCTCCAGTCATCCGCGCCCGCGGCCATGTCCCAGCCACCGCTCTGGGCAACCGGTTTGGGACCGGCGCTGCTGTTGGCACTCTGCCGGGACGCGCTGCTCGCCGCTGTGGTTGCATCCGCTGTCGCTGCATGCGAGGTAGATGCTGCGGACTGGGAAGTCGCCGGTGCAGGGGTCGGCGCGGCACTGGCCGTTGACGTTGACGCTGCTGTTGACGTTGGCGCTGGTGTTGCCGACTGCGTCGAAGCGACGGGCGTTGGCGCCGGCGCGGGTTCCGGCGCGGGATCTGGCACGTTGGGCACATCGGCCTGTCGCACCGCCACCTCCGGCATGCGCACGGTCGGGGTGATCTCGCGGCGCGGCGGTGTCTGCGCGGTGATCTGCGGGCGATCGGGCACCACCACCTCGCGCTCGCGTACGCTCGGCGCATCGACCGAGCGCACGCTCACCGCCGCACGCGGCTGCGGTAACTCGCGCAGCTGCGGACGTTCAGTGACGGTCTGCACCTCGCGCTGACGCACCTGCGGCACGGTGGGCTCGATCGGTCGCGGCGCGATGGCCACCGCCGGCGGGGGCGGCACCACGAAGCTCGACGTCGGTACCTGCGTTTCGGTGACCTGCAGCGGCGAGTCGATTGTCACCGGCGGGATCTCAACTGCCACCGGCGGCACCTGCGGCGGCGCCAGCTCGGGCTGTTCGGTCGCTGCGGTAGGGGTGCTCGCCGCACTTTCGGCCGACGCCTGCGCTGGCGGTGTCGCCGGCGCCACAGGCGCCTTGCGTTGCGCGGTTGCGGCCGGGCGGGTCACGCTTGTCGACGTGGCGGCCGCGGCGGCGTCGCCAGCGGCGGCCGGCTGCCCTTCGCCCCCACCCTCGGCACTGGCGCCGTCACCGATGAAACTCAGCCGCACCCGGCCCTCTTCGGGCTCCGGCTTCTTGGCCGGGTTGAGCCGTCCCGACACCGCCCACAGCAGCAGCAGCACAAAACCCAGGTGCACCAGCAGGCTGCCGAGCACCGCCAACCAATGCAGCGGACGCTCATCGCGCGGCCGCGGTTCCCACTGCTGCCACCATAGCTGCACGAACGCCCGCCACATGCTCAAGGCGGCAACTGGCCCCAGCACGCGGACAGCGGCAGGGCGACCCAACAGCACATCGGTGACCTGGTCGTCATCGAATGGCGCCGCTGCGACGCTGCGATTGCGTATCCAGATCGCCCAGCCATACGGCAGACCGGTGCGCCGCTCCAGGATCGGTTTTCCCGTCATGCGCGCCAATAGCGCCTGCAGGAGATCGGCAGCAGTGATCACCGGCGAGGGGCTGGATCAGGCCGCGCTGTCGCGCGGAATGTAGGGCGCTTCGCCGCTGGCATGATCGGTGGCGTCGCGCACGGCGGTCACCCCCGGCACGCGGCCCATCAAGGTCTTCTCGATCCCCTGCTTCAGGGTCACATCGGCCATCCCGCAGCCATGGCAGCCACCGCCGAAGCGCAGCAGCACGACGCCGTCGGCCGATACTTCCTGCACCGCAACCCGTCCGCCGTGCGACGCCAACTGGGGATTGATTTCGTTCTCGACCACCCATTGCACGCGCTCCACCATCGAGGCGGATTCGGCGGGCGCTTCGCCCTTGATCTTGGGCGCCTTGATGGTCAGTTGCTGGTTGCCGGTGGCCTGGGTGACGTAGTCGATCTCGGCGCCATCCATCCATGGCACGCTGGCGGCGACGATATACAAGGTGAAGCCATCGCAGTCGATCGCCCACTCGTCGCCGGCCAGGTCGGCCGGTTCGGCGAACTCCAGGCGGGCATCGGCGCGTGGCGTACCGGCATCCACGGCGCTCAGGCGAACGCCCATGCCGGGCACGCCCTCGCGTTCGATGAGCTTACGGAAATGGGCCTGTGCGTTTTCGGAGATCTGGATCATGCGGGTTATTCTAGCGCTCAATGCGCCGTCGCTCATGGAACACCGTGATCCTGGCGCTGCCCGCCACTGACTGCGAGACCGTCATGACCGATTTGATCCCCCTCGAACAGGCGCATTGCCTGCCGCGCAAGGGCAGCGACCACAAGCTGGGCGAGGCCCGACTGGCGGAACTGCTGCCGCAGGTCCCCGGCTGGGAACTGGCCGAGGCTGGCGCGGCCATCACCCGCACCTTCCGGTTCGCCAATTATTACCGCACCCTCGCCTTCGTCAATGCGCTGGCCTGGATCGCTCATCGCGAAGACCATCATCCCGACCTGGGCGTGCACTACGATCGGGTGGTGGTGCGCTATTCGACCCACGATGTCGGTGGCCTCAGCGAAAACGACTTCATCTGTGCGGCCAAGACCGCCCAGCTCTACGACCAGGGACACGCCGCATGAGCCTTCGTTGCCTCTTCCTTGCCAGCCTGGCCACCGCGGTTGTGACCGGTTGTGGCAAACCTTCCCAGCAGGCAGCCGCTCCGGCCATCGCCCCTACCGAGCTGGCGGCCGTACATACCCCGCCGCCGGACTACCCGCCGCAACTGGCTTGCGCCGGCATCGGCGGCAAGACCGTTCTGAAGGTCGTGATCGGCCCGCAGGGCACGCCGACCGAGGTCAGCCTGGTCCAGAGCAGCGGCCAGCCGGCGTTGGATACGTCGGCACAAACGCGGGTGCGCGAGTGGAAGTTCAATGCGGCAACCCGCAACGGCCAGCCGGTACCGCAGACCATCCAGGTACCAGTGGACTTCAAGCCGCCGGTGCCCAAGCCGAACGAATGTTTCGCCATCGAGGAACAGGCGCGGCGCGGTCGCTGACCACCACGCGCCCATCATCCTCACGCGGCCATCCTGCCCGCCGGATGGCCGCCTGGTCGCTGTACGGCAGCATGCCTCGCGTCGCCCCCATCCTGTTCCGCTCGCCGAGGGTCGTCGTACCGCATGCTTGAAGTGACATCCCAGAACGTCTGGATCGCGCTGGCGGTCAGCCTGGCGGCCGGATTGGCGACCGGCCTGGGCAGCCTGATGGTGGTCTTCGCCCGCAAGCCCAATCCGCGCATGCTGGCCTTCGGCCTGGCGTTCGCTGGTGGCGCGATGGTGTTCGTGTCGTTGTCGGAGATCCTCAACAAGTCGATCGCCGCCTTTTCCAACGCTTACGACGACCGGATCGGCTTCGCCTACGGCACGCTGGCGTTTCTGGCCGGCGTGCTGCTGATCATGCTGGTCGACCGCCTGATCCCCAATCCGCACCAGAGCCTGTCCACCGACGATCCGCATTTTCGCGACGACAACCGCGCCTATGTGCGCCGCGTTGGCCTGCTGACGGCGGTGGCGATCACCGCGCACAACTTTCCGGAAGGCCTGGCCACCTTCTTCGCGACGCTCGAGAGCCCAGCGGTCGGCATGCCGTTGGCCTTTGCCATCGCCATCCACAACATCCCTGAGGGCATCGCGATCGCGGTACCGGTGTATTACGCCACCCGCAACAAGTTCTATGCCGTCGGCGCCAGCTTGATCAGCGGGCTGGCCGAGCCGGTCGGCGCAGGCATCGGCTACCTGGCGCTGTCCAGCGTGCTGTCCGACGCGGTGTTCGGCACCGTGTTCGGCGTGATCGCCGGCGTCATGGTGTTCCTTGCGCTGGATGAGCTGCTGCCAGCAGCCAAGCGCTACGCACAAGGCCACGAAACCGTCTATGGATTGGTCTCGGGAATGGCCACCCTGGCCATTAGCCTGGTGCTGTTCCGCTTCGCCACTCCCTGACGCGTTCGCTTGCGCAATGCCCACTGAATGGGCATGCGCCGAGGCGCTGTCGCAGTGCTGCGCGAAAGCCTGCAGACATTTAGGCCGGTGCATCTTAGCCGCGTCGTCCACGCACGCAGAGGTGCTTCATGAATCGCATCGTCCGGCAGCCGGCCCGTCTTGCCCTGGCAGTGGCGGTGACTCTCAACGTTCTGGCACTCAGCGGCTGCCCGCGCGACGACGCGCCGCCGGCGACGAGCGACGTCGCACCGGCCCCCGCCGCTGCGACGATCGCGCAGCAGCCCGCACCGCCGTATACGCCACCCACCGCCGACCAGCTGGAACAATTGGTCGCACCGATCGCGCTGTTCCCGGACAAGCTGCTTGCGCAGACCTTGGCCGCCTCGGTCTATCCGGACCAAGTCACCACCGCGCAGGACTGGCTGCGCAGCAATCGTTCGTTGAGCACCGCCGACCGCGCCCAGGCCAGTGCGTCTCAGCCCTGGGACCCCAGCATCAAGGCACTGACGATGTTTCCGGATGTGGTCGATCAACTGGCCGGCAATCTCGACTGGACCCGGGCCCTTGGCGACGCCTACTCGCATGACCCCAATGATGTCTTCGCCGCGGTGCAAGTGATGCGTCAACGTGCCCAGGCCAGCGGCCATCTGCGCAGCACTCCGCAGATGCGGGTCCAGGTAGCCGAACATGCAGTGGTGACACCGGTCCTGGATGGAGAGCGGCTGCCACCGCCGTCGCGGGTCATCACCATCGAGCCGGCAGAACACGACGTGGTCTATGTGCCACGCTACGACCCCGAAGTCGTCTACGGCGCGCCGGTGGAGGTCTATCGCAGCTACCGCTATCACCCGGTTCGCTATTACGACGACGGTCCGGATCTGGTGACCACCGGCCTGGTGTCGTTCGGCGTCGGCGTACTGGTCGGCAGCGCGCTGGAACATCACCACGGTTGGTCGGGTTGGTTCGCGCCGCAGCCGGCATGGCACGACTGGGGCTGGAACAACTGGGGCGTGAACTGGTACGCACCGCGGACCTCGCCGCAATACGTGGTTTACCAGAACCACGTCTACGCGCCGCGGACCACCGTCATCAACAACATCAACAACACCCGCAACACCTATGTGGATGCGCCCACCATCGTCCGGCCCGGCGCCACGTTAGCCACGGCGCCATCGACGTTCGCGAATGCCGCGATGGCGGCGCGGCCGGCGTCCTCGTTCGCGCCGGCTGGTGCATTCGCTGGAGCGGGCAATCCCGCAGCGCGCCCTGCGGCAATGGCGGCGATGGCGCAGAACGCACGCGCCCTGCCGCGTTCGGCGCCAGATTTCTCGCACCTGACCGCACCGCACTTCACCTCCAACATGCTGCAGGCAGGACGCCCCGTGGCGGCGTTGCCGCCGGCGCCGTCGCGACTGCCGCTGGCTGCCGTGCGGCCGAGCCCGAGCCTGGCAGCGCTGCAGGCGCATGGCAACCAGTTGCAACCGCCGCATGCCGCTCCCTTCGCACGCCAAGTCGCCTCGGCCACCATCGCGCCGCGGATACCGGCGGACATGGCGCGGACGCAGCACCCGCAGTCGATGCCCTCCATGCCATCGCAGGCTGCGCTCGCCCAGCAACGGCCGCGGTGGCCGGCAGCGGAACCGCGGATGGCCGAGCTGGCGGCGCATAACCAGCAGCCGTCGCATGCGCTGCAACGCATGGCGCCGCCGGTCCGGAATCTGCCGCAGCCGCACGAACAGCCGACATTCGCCAACGCTCGCCCGCAACGGGCGTCGATGCCGCAGCAGCGCCCGCCGTTCGCGGAACGGTCGGAACCGCATCCGCAGCGGATGGCCTCCTTCGCGCCGCCGCGCGCACCGATGCCGCATCCGCAGCCGTCCCGGCCGGCACCGAGCCATCCCCAGCAGGCACAGCATCACGAACACGACAAACACACCGGCTAGGAGCTGCTCTAAGTCGCCGCTGGCTGACGCGGCCACTGGCCGCGTCAGCGCCCCAGGCGGTCCAGGGCCTCGGCCAACTCCGGGGCCAGCGGGGCATTCAATACATACGGCGTACGGCCCGCGTCCAGCGCGAACTCCAGCGAGGCCGCGTGCAGGAACAGGCGCTTGAGCCCGACCTGCTCGCGCAGCCGCTTGTTGACGTCCGGCTGGCCGTACTTATCGTCTCCCGCCACTGGATGTCCCAGGTGCTGGGCGTGGACACGGATCTGGTGGGTGCGCCCGGTCTCGATCCGCACCTCGCAATACGAGTGACCGCCACGCCGCTCCAACAGGCGGAAATGGCTCAGCGACGGCTTGCCGATGGGATTGACCTGGACATGCCGCTCGCCGCCCTGGCGCAGCCCGATATGCAGCGGCGCGTCAACGCTCATGACCCCGTCCGGCATGCGGCCGGCCAGCAGGGTCAGGTAGCGCTTGCGGATGCCGCGCCCCTCCACTCGATCGTCCTCGCGCATCAACGCCTGCAGCTCGGTCAGCGCCGAGCGCTTCTTGGCGACGATCAGCAGTCCCGAGGTATCGCGGTCCAGCCGGTGCACCAGTTCCAGGGTCTGCCCAGGGCGCAGTGCGCGCAAGGTCTCGATGGCGCCGAAGCTGATCCCGCTGCCGCCATGGCTGGCCACGCCCGACGGCTTGTTCAGCGCCAGCAGGCGCGCATCCTCGAACACGATGGCGGCCTCCAGCCGTGCCATGAAGGCGGCGGGCGGTCCGGCCTGCTCGCCGCCGTCCTCGCTCAGGCGGAGTGGCGGCACCCGGATTTCCTCGCCCCCCTCCAGCTTGCGCTCGGCCTTGGCGCGACCGCCGTTGACCCGCACCTGCCCACTGCGCACCAGCTTATAAATAAGACTGCGTGGGGCACCCTTGAGCTGGCCCAGCAGGAAGTTGTCCAGCCGCTGCCCTGCGCGGTCTTCCGGAACTTTGAGCAATCGCACGCCGACACGCTCGGCAGGGGGCAGCTTGGGGGGCTGGGGGTCGGTCATCCGGCTATTTATTCTGTTACACTCGGCGGGCGAGATAAGGGTTTGATTTCGTTGGAAGTTGATTGGCCAGAAGCCTGACTTCCGATGATTCCGGCACAGTGCGCGGCCACCGCCCCCGGGGCGGCCATGTTAGCGGCTCACCGGCCTACCCGGCCATCGCCGACAGTCTTCGGGCTGCCGCGCTGAACATGTCCCGTGCGCTGCCCCGGTTCGTCCGGACGCAGCTGCCGGCCCTGAAACACCTAAAAACCTAAAAATAAAGCGCTCCCGCGGCCTGCCGTGGTGTTGCAGCGCTGGAAACCCTAGCTGAGGCCTGTCCGCGCGTGGCGCGAAGGGCCGGCGACCTGTTCCAGAGGCGAAACGTCACGGCGTTCCGCGCGGTAGAGCGCGCGAGGAACGCAACAATGAAGCGAATGCTGATCAACGCTACGCAGGCCGAAGAGCTGCGCGTGGCGATCGTGGACGGTCAGACCCTGTACGACATCGACATCGAACAGCCGTCCAAGGAACAGAAGAAGTCCAACATCTACAAGGGCCGCATCACCCGGCTCGAACCCTCCCTCGAAGCGGCCTTCGTGGACTATGGCGCCGAGCGCCATGGCTTCCTGCCGCTGAAGGAAATCTCCCGCGATTATTTTCAGGCCGGTGTCGACCATAACAAGGCGACCATTCGCGAGCTGTTGCGCGAAGGCCAGGAAGTGGTGGTCCAGGTCGACAAGGAAGAACGCGGCAACAAGGGCGCTGCGCTGACCACGTTCATCTCGCTGGCCGGCCGTTACATGGTGCTGATGCCTAATTCGCCCAGCGCCGGTGGCGTGTCGCGGCGGATCGAAGGCGAAGACCGCGCCGCCCTGAAGGAAGCCCTGGACAAGCTGGACATTCCCGACGACATGGGAGTGATCATCCGCACCGCCGGCGTCGGTCGCGACGCCGAAGAGCTGCAATGGGACCTGGACTACCTGCTGCAGACCTGGAAGGCGATCGCCGAGGCTGCCCTGAGCAAGCCGGCCGCATTCCTGATCTACCAGGAGTCGCGCCTGATCATCCGCGCCCTGCGCGACTACCTGCGTGCCGACATCGGCGAGATCCTGGTCGATACCCCCGAGCTGTATGCCGACGCCCAGGAGTTCATGCAGCAGGTGATGCCGCAGAGCCTGCGCAAGCTCAAGCACTACACCGACGACATCCCGCTGTTCAATCGCTTCCAGATCGAGTCTCAGATCGAGAACGCGTATGAGCGCAACGTGCGCCTGCCGTCGGGCGGCTCGATCGTGGTCGACCAGACCGAGGCGCTGACCGCCATCGACGTCAACTCCTCGCGCGCCACCAAGGGCAGCGACATCGAGGAAACCGCCTTCCACACCAACCTGGAAGCGGCCGAAGAAGTCGCCCGCCAGCTGCGTCTGCGCGACCTGGGCGGCCTGGTGGTCATCGATTTCATCGATATGGCCTCCAGCAAGCATCAGCGCGAGGTCGAGAACCGCCTGCAGAACGCGCTCAAGTACGACCGTGCGCGCGTGCAGTTGGGCCGTATCTCGCGCTTCGGTCTGATGGAAATGAGCCGCCAGCGCCTGCGGCCGAGCCTGGGCGAATCCAGCCAGATCGTCTGCCCGCGTTGCGATGGCCATGGCCGCATGCGCAGCGTCGAGTCGCTGTCGCTGTCGATCATCCGCGTCGCCGAAGAGCATGCGATGAAGGAGAACACCGGGCAGGTGCTGGTGCAGGCGCCGGTGGAGATCGCCAATTACCTGCTCAACGAAAAGCGCAGCGCGCTGCGCGAGATCGAGCAACGCCACGAATCGCCGATCATCATCGTCGCCGACGAGCAGCTGCACACGCCGCACTACGAAGTCACCCGCCTGCGCGAAAACGAGCTGGGTGAGGAAAGCGGCAAGCCCAGTTACCAGCGCGGCACGCCGCGCAAGCTGCCGGTGCATGCGCTGACCAAAGCGCAGCTCAACATCCCGACCATGCCGGCGGTGACCTCGATCAAGCCCAGCCAGCCGGCACCGGTGCGCGAAGAGGCTCCTGCTCCGGTCGCGCCGGCCCCGGCGCCGCTGCCTGCTCCGCCGATCCCCGCCCCGGTCACGGGTGTGGTCGGTTGGCTCAAGCGCATCTTTGGCGGCGTCGAACCGGTCGCCCCGGCACCGGAACCGCAGCAGCGCCAGCGCCAGAACGAGTCCGGCCGCGGCAACCGCAACGACCGCAACGACCGCGGCGGACAGCGCCGCGATGCCCGTAACGGCAGCAACGGCAATGGCAGCGGCAGCCAGCCGCGCGGTAACGGCGGCAACAATGGCAATGCCGGCAAGGACCGTCGCGAAGAGCGCCGCCAGCCGGCGGCTGCTCAGAACCCTGCGCAGCCAACCAAGCAACCGCGTAACGAGACGCCGGCCGCCAAGCAGCCGCAGCAACCGGCGCAGCAGCCCAAGCAGAAGCAGCAGAACCAGCCGCCGCGCCCCCCGCGTCAGCCGGCGCAGTCGCACGACGCCACCACCGGCGACAAGCCGCAGCGCCCGGCGGGCAACCGTCCCGACGAGGCAGTGGCCACGCCAGCGCCGGCTGCCGTTCCGGCATCGACCACGGCGGCCACCGTCGCTGCGGTGATCTCCGAAACCGCCGCGCCCGCCGCACAGGCCGCGCCCAAGGAACAGGCGACGGCCCGGCCGGTCGAAAAGGCGGAACCTGCGCCGGCCACCGAGGCAGGCGTGGACGCCGCCGGCGATACCGCGCGCGCAGATGGCGCGGCTGCGGACGATGCCAATGGCGATGGCGGCAGCCGTCGTCGTCGCGGCCGCCGCGGTGGTCGTCGTCGTCGTCGTGGCGCCAACGCCAACGGCGAGGTGAGCAACGGCGCCGAGGGCAGCGAGGCCGATGACCTGGACGCAGATGCGGACGGCGAACTCGATGCCGACGGCGACGAGTCCACCGCGACCACGTCTGCCAAGAACGCACCGCGCGCCGGCCAGCCGGAGTTCGACTTCGATGACGACGCCGCGCCGACCTCGTCGGAGGGAGTGCCGCCGGCACACGCCAACGCAGCGAAACCGCGCCCGGTACCGAAGGAGCGCGCCGAGCCGGTGGCCAATGCCGCCACGTCGGACGCACCCGCAGCGGCCAAGCCCACGGCTGCGCCGGCGATGGAAGCAACGTCTGCGCAAACCGAGACGGTCGTGGCGTCGCACACCGCAGCCGTTCCGGCAATGGCCGCAACGCCATCCGCATCGGTACCGGCGAGCGAAGCGGCGGCTAACCGCAGCAGCACGGCTGGTGCGCCGACTGAGGCCACCCAGCAAGCGACGCCGGCCAGTACGGTAGCGGCAACGCCGGCAACGCCCGAAGCTCCGCGCGCCGAACAGCAGCCGCAACAGCCGACCGCGCCTGCAGTGGCCGCGCCTGCGGCGGTTGCTGCGCCGCAGGTGTCCGATCGTGTGGCCACGCCTGCCCCAGCCCCGACGCAGACGCGCGTAGAGACGGGGCAGTCGCCGCATCTGGCGGCCTCTGAGGGTGAACGTCCGGTCACCGAGGTCGCAGTGACTGCCACCACGACGCCAACGGCACCGGCCGCGGATGTCCAGGCGGATGTTCAAGCACCACCGGCACGCAAGCCGTACGCCCCTGTGCAGACCACCTTGCTGGACGCCCTGGCACCGGATGCCGATGACGCCGAGGCAACCGGTGCGCAGCCTCCGGGCAAGGACGCACAACGCGATTCCGGCATGCCATCGGCTGCCGCGACTGCTGCAGCGGATGCGTCGCCTGTGCGCGAACAGGCGCCGACGCCAGCGACCGTCACCGTGTCCCCGGCAGTACCGCCGGCCGCTACAACTGCACCGCCTGCCGAACAGCAGGCGGCGGGCGATAGCGCTGGCAAGGATCAGGAAAAGGACGAAGACGGCAAGCCGCGATCGAACCACTGACCTCGACATGATCGGTCGCCACTGCGCGGCCGATCATGGAGAAAGCGGCCTGCGGGCCGCTTTTTCATTTGCCAGGGAGCCATCCCAGTCCGCATAAGCGACGGCGCAACGCTCGCATGCGCCGCAAGCCGCTGCAGTGGCTACGCACCGATGTTGCGCCTAGATGACGGTGATTCTGCCCTGGGGCATGTCCGGAATGGGGTCGCCAACGGACGCTGCCTCAAAGCAGCCGCGTGTCAAGATTCCGATCTACCACGCTGGTTAGCCCTGGCGGAAACATCAAGGCCAAAAGCACCCGCCCGCTAGTTAACGCGTGCTAGATCGTCCTGGCCGGATCGGTCAAGCCGTATTGGTTGGCCAGACGGGCCAGCGCGATGTTGTCCTGAATGCCGACCTTTTCGAACAGCCGTGCCTTGTGGGTATTGATGGTCTTGGCGCTGAGATTCAATCGCTTGGCGATATCTTCCTGGCGCAGCCCCTGGGTCAACAACAACGCCACTTCCAGCTCCCGCGGCGACAAATTGTCGAACGGCGAGCCGCCGCCTTCCAGGTTCGACAAGGCCAGATTCTGGGCGATGGTATTGCCGAGATAACGACGGCCCAACGCGACCTCGCGCACTGCACGCAGCAGCTCCTGCGCATCCCCGCCCTTGCCCACGTAGCCGGACGCGCCAGCTTCCAGCAGACGCTTGGGCAGCGGACCGTCTTCCAGCACCGAGACAATGACCACCCGCGTCCCGTAATTGCCCTTGACGATGCGCTCGGTGATCTCCAATCCACTGACCCCCGGCAAATGCAGGTCGCACAGGACGATGTCTGGCCTGAGTTGGCGGATCTGCGGCAGCGCCGCCTCGCCGCTGTCGGCCTCACCGACCACATCCACGTCCACTTCCCTGGACAGGATCATCTTCATGCCGGTGCGCACGAGTGCATGATCGTCGATCAGAAAAACTCTGATGGTCATCCTTGGTTCCTCGTAGTGCGGCTGGCGATTGCAGCCTATCTCCGTGAATAATTCAGGGCAAGCTAAACGACAATACAATGCGACGTATTACGAAATGGTAAGGGGTGCATGACCATTGGATCGGCTTGCCCACGCCTCCAAGAGTCGGAACCCAGGTGCAGCATGCCTGCCAGCACATGGCGCATGCATCGGACAAAGCGGTCGCGCTCGGTCAGGTTTCTCCTGAACGCGCTGCCGGCACATCGTCTACCAACGGCAGCAACTGTGCGTCCAGGGCGACGCGTTCGTCGAATACGAAGCAGCGGCCTTCATAGCCCTCGCCGCCGACCTGCTCGAAGTACCCCAGGATGCCGCCGTCAAGTTGCAGCACGTTGTCCATGCCATCGGCCCGCATCCACAATGCGGCCTTCTCGCAACGGATACCACCCGTGCAGAAGCTCACCACGGTCGCATCGGCCAGCGCGGCACGATGCGGCTGCAGCGCCGCCGGCAGATCGGTGAACTTCTCGATCGGCAGCGTGAGCGCGCCGGCGAAGGTACCGTATTCGACTTCCTGGGCGTTGCGGGTGTCCAGCAACACCAATGGCCGACCGCGATCGTCGTGCCCTTGCCGCAACCACTCTCGCAAGACCGAAGGCGCGACCGCAGGCGCACGCCCCTGCAGCGGCGATGCGTCCTCGCGGCGGAAACTGATGATCTCCGGCTTGACCTTGACCTTGAGCCGCGCGAAGGGTTGCTGTGCGCTGTGGCTGTACTTGATGCGTAGCGCCGCAAAGCGGACGTCGGCCTGCAGCCAGGCGTAGAACGCGTCGATCGCAGCAGCATCGCCAGCCAGAAACAGGTTCACGCCTTCCCCGGCGACCAAGACCGATCCCTTGAGCGCTCCCTGCCCAGCGTGTTGCAGGATATCGTCGGCCAGGCGCTGTGGATCGTCGATGGCGACGAAATGGTAGGCAGCAGTATTGGTGATCATGCAACCATTTTACCGCCGGCCGCCTCAGCCGCGCAGCAGCAGGAACGGCAGCAGGACCAAGGCCGCCACTGCGAGCATGCCCAGCAAGGTCGCGATGACGAACAGCGGGCGACGGCGCAGCAAGCCACCGAAGGTCTCAGCGGTTCCGTCCGCCAGCGCCTGCTGCCGCTGCGCGCGTGCGCTCGCACCACGCTCGGCCTGGTAGTGATCGAGCAAGGCCTTGGCGCGCGGATAATCGGCCGCATCGCTGAGCCAGATCCCGCCCGCGGAGATTCCCCAGCTGCTCGGGCGCGTTTCGTAGGTCTGCAACGCATGCGAACGCAGCAAGGACCGCACGTCCTCGGCTTCGTCCTCGGGCACATTGCGCAAATTGAGCAGCAGTTTGGCCATGAGACGATGATAGCGGCAGGGATGCGATAATGCGGCTCTTTCCACCGGGGATGTTGCGATGCGCCTTCTGCTGCTGTGCATGCTGTCGTTGCTGGTCGGCTGTGCGCCGACGTTGCCGCCGTCCGGAGGCACCATCGCACGCTTCGAGCATATCGACCGCACGCTCGGCCAGGGCGCCGAAGCGACGCCAGGCGCATTGGTGAGCGTGCATTACACCGGTTGGCTCTACGACGAAAAGGCGCCGGACAAGCACGGCAAGCAATTCGACAGCTCGCTCGATCGCGCCGAGCCGTTTCAGTTCGTGCTAGGCGGCCATCAGGTCATTCGCGGCTGGGATGAAGGTGTTGCCGGCATGCGGGTCGGCGGCAAGCGCACCTTGCTGTTGCCACCGGATTACGGCTATGGCGATAACGGCGCCGGCGGCGTGATACCACCCGGGGCCTCGCTGGTCTTCGACGTCGAATTGTTGGGTGTGACCCCGCGCTGAGCGCAATGACGATGACGCAGACGACGCGACGGCTGGCCGTGATCGGTGGCGGACCGGCCGGTTTGATGGCCGCCGAAGTGGCGCGTGCCGCCGGCCTGGATGTCGATCTCTACGAGGCCAAGGGATCGGTGGGACGCAAGTTCCTGATCGCCGGCAAGGGCGGCCTGAACCTCACTCACTCCGATTCGCCTGAGGTGTTCGTCAGCCGCTACCGCGAACGCGCCGAGCCAGTGGCCAGCTGGCTGCAGGACTTCGATGCGCAGGCGTTGCGTGCATGGGCGCAGGCATTGGGCGTGGAGACGTATATCGGCAGCTCGGGGCGGGTGTTTCCGCTGGACCGCAAGGCCGCCCCGCTGCTGCGCGGTTGGGTGCGCCGGCTCAAGGAGCAAGGCGTGCAATTCCACGTGCACCATCGTTGGCTTGGCTGGGACACCGATGCGCGCTTGCGCTTTGCCAGCGCAGAGGGCGAGGTGTGTCGACCTGCCGACGCCGTGCTGCTTGCGCTGGGAGGCGGCAGCTGGCCGCAACTGGGTTCCGATGGTGCCTGGCAGGCACTCTTGCGCGAACACGGCATCGACGTCGCGCCCTTGCAGCCAGCCAATTGCGGCTTCGACATCGACTGGACACCACACATCGCCGAGCGTCATGCCGGTGCTCCGCTCAAACCGGTGGTGGCACAGTGGCAGGATGCGTCCGGCAACCTGCAGCACCTGCAAGGCGAATGCGTGCTGACCGCCACCGGCATCGAAGGCAGCCTGATTTACGCGCTGGCCGCCGATCTGCGGACGCAAATCGAACGCGATGGTGAAGCCTGTCTGCATCTGGACCTGGTGCCCGGGCGCAGCCGCGAGCGCTTGCAGGCCGATCTGACCAAACCGCGCAACGGTCGCAGCTTCGGCGAACACCTGCGTCGCCAGGCAGGCATCGACGGTGCCAAGGCGGCGTTGCTGTTCGAGATCCTCGGCAAGCAGGCCGGCGACGACATGGCGCAGGCGGCGGCCTGCCTGAAGCAGCTACCGCTGCGTCTGCGCAGGGCGCGTCCGCTGGCCGAGGCGATCAGCTCGGCCGGCGGCGTGCGGCTGGAGGCGCTGGATGCGCACTTGATGGTGCGAACACGCCCGGGCCTGTTCGTCGCGGGCGAGATGCTCGACTGGGAGGCACCGACCGGCGGATATCTGCTGACCGCGTGCTTTGCCAGCGGCGTGCGCGCCGCACGCGGCGCGATCCACTGGCTCGCTGGGAATCGCGTTACAGGCGATCGCTGATGGCCGCGCGCGGCCAGACCGACTTGACGTCATAGACCAGCGCGTCGGGCTTGCCGAGCGCGGCGATGCGTTCGGCGCTGAAGCCACGGTACTGGCGGTGGGCCACCGCCAGTACCACCGCATCGTAATCGCCGTGCTCCGGCAAGTCGCACAACTGCACGCCAGCGTGGCGCGACGCCTCGTCCGCATCGGCCCAGGGATCACAGGCGTCGACTTGCATGCCACGTGCCCGCAACAGGTGGACCAGCTCCAGGGCGCGGCTATTGCGCAGGTCCGGGCAATCCTCCTTGAAGGTCACGCCCAGGACCAGTACACGCGCTTGCGCGGCGGCGGTTCCGCGCGCGTGCAGCAGCGCGTCCACGCGCGCCGCCACATGCTGGCCGACCCGATTGTTGACCTGCCGGGCGGTGTGGATCAGGTCGGGGTGATAGCCCACGCTTTCGGATTTGTGCAGCAGATAATAAGGGTCCACGCCGATGCAATGACCGCCGACCAGGCCGGGGCGGAACGGCAGGAAATTCCACTTGGTCCCGGCCGCCTCGAGGACATCCAGGGTATCGATGCCCAGCTTGTCGAAGATCAAGGCCAGTTCGTTGACCAAGGCGATATTGACGTCGCGCTGAATGTTTTCGACCACCTTGGCGGCCTCGGCGACCCGGATCGAAGGCGCCCGCCAGGTACCGGCCTGGATGATGTCGGCGTACAGCGCATCGACGGCGTCGGCCGCCTGCGGGCTGGATCCGGAGGTGATCTTGCGGATATCGCGCAGGCGCCGCTGGCGATCGCCGGGATTGACCCGCTCCGGACTATAGCCACAGCAGAAGTCCTGATTGAAGCGCAATCCGGAGCCAGCCTCCAGCAGCGGGACGCAAACCTCTTCGGTGGTTCCGGGATAGACGGTCGATTCGTAGATCACCAGATCGCCGGGTTTGAGCACCGCGGCAATGCGTGCGGTCGCGCTGCGCAACGGCTCCAGATCGGGTTGATCGGCACTGTCGATCGGCGTGGGCACGGTGACGATGAAGATCGTGCAGGCGGCGAGCTCCGCAGCATCAGCCGTATAGCGCAGGCACACGGCGGCGGCGAGCTCGTCGCGATCCAGCTCCAAGGTCGCATCATGCCCCTGCTGCAGCTGCTGCACCCGTTGCGCATCGATATCGAAGCCCAACGTCGAGCGTCGTTCGCCGAAGGCCACTGCCAGCGGAAGACCGACATAGCCCAGTCCGATCACGGCGATCGGCGCCTGGCCGGACGGGGGGAGCGAGGGGATGGGCATGCGATTCCTGGAGTTCTGTGCGTGCAGCCGCGCACGTGCCGCGGGAGCATAGCGCACGCGGCAAGCCCCCGGCGGCGCGCCAACGCCGCGTCCTAGCCGTTGCGATTCACAATCGGCGCGCAATCAGGCACGCTATCGGCATGCCCGGGTGGCGAAACTGGTAGACGCAAGGGACTTAAAATCCCTCAGCCGCAAGGCTATGCGGGTTCGATCCCCGCCCCGGGCACATCCTTCAGCGCAACGACCGACAGTGGCTTTCCGCATCGATGGCGACCGCAATGTCGAATGAGCAGACCGGCATCGAGAATGCCGGCACAGGCGCTGATCGACGTAGCGGCAGCCGGCACGACGCAACCGTGCTGAGCAGGCAGCCGCCACCGATGGACAGCGCGCTCGCTGCCTCCCTGCCCGGCCTGCACCAACAGTGGCAATGCACCCTGCCCTGGCCGGACGCAACCGCGTTGCGGGTGCAGATCCTGGCCTTCGGCCGCGACGCCTTCGCCACCGAGGCCTTCGCGCAGGCGGACATCGCCTGCCCCGCCGCGATTGCCCGTAGCGTGCGCAAACGCCAGGCAGAGTATTTCTTCGGCAGGCTGGCGGCTCGCCAGGCGATGCGGCAACAGGCATTGATCGATCCTGCCGCGCCGGTGCAGGTCGGCACCGGCGGCGCACGCGAACCGCTGTGGCCGCCAGGCATCATCGGCAGCATCAGCCACACCGAACGCTTGGCCGCCGCTGCCGTGGTACCGGCGGAAAGCAGACGTGGCATCGGCATCGACCTGGAACATCTGGTGAGTCCGGAGGCACGCGAGGCCTTGCTCGCCGCGGTGGTCAATCCAGTCGAGCTGGACCTGCTGCACACCGTACAGATGGCGTGTGGATGGACGCACGATGCCTTGCTGACCCTGGTGTTCTCGGCCAAGGAGAGCCTGTTCAAGGCCAGCTTTGCCGCCGTCGGCCGCTACTTCGATTTCGCCGCCGCGCACGTGGTGGAGGTGCAACCAGCCGTGGGCCGCCTGCAGCTTCGGCTATGCGAGACGCTGTGCCAGCAATTGCCTGCGGGACAGCTGTGCACGATTGGCTTTGCATGGGTGGATCCACAGACCGTCATCACCTATCGGGTCTGGTGATCCCCGTAGCGACGGCGCGCCCCGCTCAGGGATCATGCCGCGCTTGGCAGTCTGGCGAGGCTGCAAGTGCAGCCATCCGGCAGCAGCGGTCCTTCAGCTGCAGCGGCCGACGATCGGCGCCATGAGGCCCAGCGCCAGACTCCTTCACAGGCCATTGCGGAGCCGCGACGGTACGCGGCCCGCACGCGGCTGCCGGGGCGTCCACTAGGTCTGCACTTCAAGGCGATGGCGAGTATCGGTGTCCTGCACCACTGCTTGCGTCCACCAACGCGCCAAGGAGCGGACATGCGGTGCTCGCAGCATCGTGAAGTGATCGCCGGGCGCGTGCCAAACCTGCAAGCCGGTGGCAAGCGCCCGCCAACCGGCGGCCTGTGCGTCGTGCTCGGCACGGTTCTGCGCCACATCGTGTCGCGGGTCATCGGCCACCGCCAGGTGCAAGCTGCCGGGATACCGCCAGGTCGGCCGATAGCGGGTACGCAACGCGCTGCCGAAGACCTGCACCATGCCGCGGATCGCCTCGCTGGGCGCACGCCGTGGCAGCAGACCGGTGCGCACCATCCCCGCATGCACCGCCTGCAGTTGCGCGGTGTCGTCCAGCTGCCGGAACGCGTCGATGTCGATGCCCAAAGAGGCCCCGCCAGCCAACTCCAACGATTCGATCAGGCGCTCGAAGACACTGGTTGCGGTATAGGATTGACCGACCACGCCATCGCCGCCAGGCACTTCGCAATCGAGCAGGGTCAGCGATGCGACCGCCTGGCCCTTCGCCTCCAGCTGCCGTGCCATCTCGAATGCGATCCAGCCGCCAAACGAATGGCCGAGCAAATGGATCGGTCGCTGGGTTGTCTGGATCAGGGCGTCCACGTAAGCGCTCGCGGCCACCTCGACGCTGCGATACGGAATCTGTTCGCTCTCCAGCCCGCGCGGTTGCAGCCCGTAGACCGGCCAGCCATCGCCCAGCGCGGCCGCCAAACCAATGAATCCGGTGACGTTGTCGCCTGCGCCAGGCACGCAGGCCAGCAGCGCTTTCGCGCCCGCACCGGCTTGCAGGCGAACCAGCGGATCATGGCGCGGCTGTCTGCGCGGCGGCGCCTGTTCGGCCGCTGCCAGCCGCTGGCTGATAACAGCTCCCAGCTTGGCGACATGCGGAGCCTGCAGCATCGTGTGGTGATTGCCCGGCACCCTGTCGCAACGCAAGGCATGCGGGGCGAGCAGCGCCTGCCAACCCGGCTGCGGATCGCTCACAGGCTGCTGTGGCAGCACCTCGGTGGCTGCGAACAGATGCACCGAGGCGTTGATCGGCATCGGCACGTAGTGCCGCTGCGCGTGCCCATGCGCTGCCTGCCGCGCCAGCGACTGCAGGATGGCGACATCGTCCTGGCCGGCCCACTGCGGTGGCAGCCACTCGCGCGATCGACACAACTGCAGCAGTGCCGGCGCGTCCCACTGCTGCACCTGCGCAGCGAGCGCCTGCAGATTGGCCGCGGCCGACGCATGGCCAGCGTCGTGCGACAACGCGGACAGGCAATTGCGCAGCAGCAACCTGCGCACCGCCAGCAGCGGATCGACGTACTCCGGCCCCAGGTCGAGATGTGCGGGGTGATAGGTGTCGATCAGGCCGACGAACTCGACGACCTCGTCGTTGGCGAGCAGCTGCGTCGCGATCTCATAGGCCAGCAAACCACCGAAGGACCAACCGGCGATACGGTAGGGGCCGTGTGCTTGCAGCTTGCGCAGATTGTCCAGCAGGCGTGATGCCAGTTCCTGCACGGTCTGGAGCTGTGGTGCGTCCAGCGCGACGGCGGTCAGTCCATGGATCGGCACGTCGGCGTCGATGTACTTGGCCAGTGGTGCGAAGTACAGATCCAGCCCAGTGAAATCGTGCACCAGGAACAGCGGGCGCCGATCGTTGGCACTGCGCACGGTCACCACGTCGGCCGGCGCCTGCAGCTGGCGTGCGCGTGCGATCGCGTCGGCCATGGCTGCGAGCGTGGGATGCAGGCTCAGGGTGGACAGCGGCAGCGACATCCCTGCCTGCTCCAACAAGCTACCCAAGCGCACCAGCGCCAGCGAGTGGCCTCCCAGCGCATGGAAATCGTCGTATCGCCCGATCCGGTCGATCCCTAGCACCTGGGTCCAGAGCCCTGCCAGCAGGAGTTCCAGTTCGCCTTGCGGCGGCACTTCGTCATCGACCGCGTGGTCTGCGCGCTCGGGCATCGGCAAGGCCTGACGATCCAGCTTGCCGTTGGCGGTCAGCGGCAACTGCGCCACCCTCACATACGCGGCCGGAAGCATGTAGTCCGGCAGCCGGCTGCGTAGATGCGTTCGCAGCGCCTGTGCGTCGACATCGCCAACAGCAACGTCACCGACGTAATAGGCCACCAGTTGCTTGGCATCGGGTGCATCTTCGCGTTGCACGACCGCAGCGCTTGCGACCGACGGATGCTGCTGCAGCGCAGAGGCGATCTCGCCCAGCTCGACGCGGAAGCCGCGGATCTTGACCTGGCCATCGTTGCGTCCCAGATACTCCAGCACGCCGTCGTGCCGCCAACGTACCAGATCGCCGGTGCGATACAGGCGCGCACCGCGCTTGCCACTGAACGGATCGGGCACGAAGCGTTCGCCGCTAAGCGCCGGCTGGTTCAAGTATCCCAGCGCAACGCCGTCACCGCCGATGAACAGCTCTCCGGCCACGCCGATCGGCAACGGCATGCCATGCGCATCGAGCACATAAACACGGGTATTGCCGATGGGACGACCAATCGGAATGGGGCCGCTGACTTCGTTGATGCGATGCGTGGTCGCGAAGGTCGTGGTCTCGGTCGGTCCATAGCCATTGAGCAAGGCTTGCGGCGCGCCCTCCGCCAGGACCTGTGCGACCACGGTCGGGTCGAGGACGTCGCCGCCAACGATCAGGTAGCGCAACTGCGGGAAGGCCGGCAACAGCTCGGCAGCCGCATGGTGAAACAAGCCGGCCGTCAGCCATAGCACGCTGACCGCCTCTTGCTGCAAGCAATCACGCAGCCGGCGCGGTGACAGCACGTCTTCCTGCGAAATCACCACGACGCAGCCACCGTTGAGCAGCGGCGCCCAGACCTCCAGCGTACTGGCATCGAAGGCAGGGTTGGCGGCAAACGCAACCCGATCGCTGGACAGGAACTCCGCATAGCCGTTGTTGCAGACCAACCGGCTGATCGCCCGATGCGGGACGCGAACCCCCTTGGGGAGCCCAGTCGAACCAGAGGTATACATCACGTAGGCATCGGAATCGCTGGACTGCGGCAGCTTGGGATCGTGGGTCGGCGCTGCACACAGATCGCAGCGATCGAGATCCAGCCGTGCAGTAGCGACTGCCAGCGCTTGCTCGCTACGACTGATCAGGTACCGCGCGGCGCTGTCGTCGAGTATCCGCTGCAGTCGCTCAGGCGGCGCTTGTATGTCGAGCGGCAGGTAAGCGGCAGCACATTTGCTGATCGCCAGCTGCGCGACCACCAGCTGCAACGAGCGCGGCAGACAAATCGCCACATGGTCGCCGGGCCGGACGCCGGCCCCGATCAAATGGTGCGCCAATTGGTTGGCCCTGCGATTGAGCTCGGCATAATCGCAGCGTTGGCTACCGTCGATCACCGCCACAGCGTCCGGAGTGCGTGTCGCCTGCTGCTCGAACAGCGCATGGACGGCCTCGGTGGACGGATAGGCGCGCTCGCTGGCGTTGAAGTCTTCCAGCACCCGCCGACGCTCGTCGGCAGGCAGCACGCACAGTTGGCCGACCGGCGTATCCGACCCGTGTTCGAGCGCGTCCACCAGCTGCACCAGCGCGCTCTGCACGAAAGCGCGGACCCGGTCGGCACCGATGCGTGGGCTGGCCTGCACACTCAATGCGAACTGTTCGCCGAGGTCGTCCACGTTCAACAACAGCGGGTAATGCGTACGCTCGCTGCTACCGAGCGCATGCATCCCCTTCCAGACATCGGACGTGGCGGATGTCTCGGTTGAGGTCGGACTATGCCGATAATTGAGCAAGGCATTGAACAGCGGCACCGAGGTGGGGACGCCACTGCAGCGCTGCGCCAGTGCCAACGCGGCATGCTCATGCGCCATCAATGCGCTGAGTGCAGCCTGCGTGCGGCGCGCCGCGGCGACAGCCGGAACATCGAGCCGCAAGCGGATCGGCAAGGTATTGATGAACATTCCGAGTGCGCGATCAGCATGCGCACTCCCCTGCATGCGCCCCAATAGCACGGTGCCGGAGACGACGTCGTCGCGCCCCACCCCGGCGCCCAACACCATTCCCCACGCCAGGTGACATAGGCTTGCGACGCTGAGCTGGAGTCGCCGCGCCTGCTGCCGCAGCCGCAATGCGAGCCCGGAATCCAACAATCCATCGCTCTGCTGCGTGGATTCGTCCTGGATCGCCTGGTCCTGACCACTGAAGGCCAGCGTTGGCATATCGAGATCTCCCAGGCATTGCCGGAAGAAGTCCTCGTGCTCGGCCACCGTCTTGCCCTGCAAGGCCTGCGCCACGTAGTTGCGGTACGGCACCGGAGCCGGCAGCCGACGCTCGCCTGCCACCGCCAAGGCCTGCATCTCCTCGTTAACGAGCGCGAGCGCGGTATGGTCCAGGGCAAGGTGATGGAACAGCAGCAAGGCCACGATGCGATCGTTGTGCGGATCCCACGCGTGCAACAGCCGCAACAAGGGCGCCTGTGCCAGATCGAGACGATAGCGGCGTGAGTCGAAGCGGGCCTGCAGCTGGCTCAGTACATCGCCCCCGGCCGCATCCACTGCAACCTGTTCGCAGGCCAAGGGCGCCTGCCGCCATACGATCTGCACGGGCGCCGACACTCCCTCCCAGACGACGCTGGTCCGCATGATGTCGTGGCGATCGACCACGCACTGCAACAGGTCGACGAAGGCACGCAAGCGTTCGTCATCGTCGAAGGCGAGCCGTGTCTGCAGTAGATAGGGGTCGCCCTGAGCCGCGGCCAGATGATGATAGAGCACGCCTTCCTGCAACGGCGCCAACGGATAGATATCCTGGACGTTCGTTGCTCCCCCGGGCACCGTCGCAACCAGGGCGTCGATCGCATCCTGCGATAGTTCGACCAGCGGCAACAAGGACGGGGTAATGCGCGTACAACCTGGCGGAATCCGGTTGGGTGGCAGCTCGCCCTGGCGCACCTGACCGACTGCACTCGCCAGGCTGGCGAGATTGGGGCGCTCGAACAACGTCCTGACATCGGTTGCGATGCCCTGTAGGCGCAGCCGCTCCACCAACGTCACCGCCAGCAACGAGTGCCCGCCCAGCTGGAAGAAGTTGTCGTGCCGCCCCACCTTCTCCACGCCCAGCACGGCTTGCCAGATCTCGGCCAGCGTCTGCTCCAACGGGCCTTGTGGCGCCTCATACTGCTGGTGTGCGTAGTCGTCCGCATCCGGTGCGGGCAGCGCCTTGCGATCCAGCTTGCCATTGCGCGTCAACGGCCAGCTCGCCAGCACGACGAAAGCACTCGGCACCATGTAGTCCG
>NZ_NSET01000078.1 GCF_009192945.1 Xanthomonas maliensis
TGGCTTGACACAGCGACACCACCATATTGCATCGGTCGCCCCGCAGCCGATCGATGCTCTAGGACACCCGATGCCCGAATTGCCCGAAGTCGAAACCACCTTGCGTGGACTGTCGCCGCATCTGCTCGGGCAACGGATTCACGGGGTGATCCTGCGACGCCCCGACCTGCGGTGGCCCATTCCCGAGGAGATCGAACAGCGGCTCCCGGGCGCCCACATCACCCAGTTGCGGCGTCGCGCGAAGTACCTGCTGATCGATACCGATGCGGGCGGAAGCGCCCTGCTGCATCTGGGGATGTCAGGTAGCTTGCGGGTACTGCCTGGCGATACGCCGCCACGTGCGCACGATCATGTGGATATCAGTCTGCGCAATGGCCGCGTGCTGCGGTTCAACGATCCGCGCCGGTTCGGGTGTCTGCTATGGCAGGACGCGGCGCAGATCCATCCGCTATTGGCCGCGCTGGGTCCGGAACCGTTGTCGGCGGCGTTTACCGGCGAGTATCTGCATGCGCTTGCCCAGGGGCGGCGCGCACCGGTCAAGAGCTTCCTGATGGATCAGGCCGTCGTCGTCGGCGTGGGTAACATCTACGCCGCCGAAAGCCTGCATCGGGCGGGTATCCACCCGCAGCGCGAAGCCGGAAAGGTGTCACTGGAGCGCTACCGCCGGCTCGCAGCTGCGGTGCAGGACATCTTGGGCTATGCGATCCAGCGCGGTGGCACCACGCTGCGCGACTTCATCAGTCCGGACGGTGCGCCGGGCTACTTCGAGCAGGAACTGCTGGTCTATGGCCGCGAAGGTCAGGCATGCAAGCAGTGTGGACGGACGCTGCGACACGCCAGCGTCGGTCAACGCGCCACGGTGTGGTGCCCCAGCTGCCAGCGCTGAAGCGCGCGAAAGGAAAGCGCTCGCGCGCCATGGGCAGCGCGTTGCATGCTGCGTTCGGAGTGGTCGGTCAGCCGCATAGCGTCGCGACGATGGCTTGCTGGCGCTGGCATGCGCTATCGGCGAGGGCGACAATCGTGGCCCGTTTCCGATTGGATGACCGGCATGCCCCTTCCGTCGCGCTCGCTTCTGCCCGCGGCACTGGTTGCAACGTTGGCCTTGGCTGGGCCCTCGGCGGGAGTTGAAGTCGTTGCCGAACAGCAACAAGCCACGCCGGTCGAGCGCATTTCTCTGCGCAATCGCCAGATCGAACTGACCGTCACACCCGCCTTCGGTGGTCGTGTGCTGGCGTTTCAGCGGCCGGGGCAGCCGAACGTGCTCAAGATCGGACCGGCGGTGGAGCAGCAACCTGCGCCGGTGGTGTCGGCCGCCGCCGGTGATATCGCCTACCTGGGCCATGATGTCTGGGTGGGCCCGCAAAGCCAGTGGTGGCGGGATCAACAGGTCAATCCGCAGCGGGCCGCCGAGGGCGCGGTCTGGCCGCCGGATCCCTACCTGTCGCTGGCCTCGACCCGCATCACGCAGCGGGAGCCAACTCTGCTCGAACTCGATGGCCTTTTCAGCCCGGTGACTGGTGTGCAACTGCACAAGCGCTTTGCGCTGTCTGCCGAGCGGGCCGATACCGTCGAACTGCTGGTCAGTGCAGAAAATCGACGCGCCAGCGCAGTGTCCTGGGATCTTTGGTTCAACACGCGGGTCGCTGCCGGCACGCGGATCTTCGTGCCGGTTGCCGACGCGGCGGATGTGCGCGTGCAGCCGCCCAGCGATCCCAACACCGTCGCCCCGACCTATCGACATGCGAAGGGCGTACTCGCGCTGCGTGTCGAGCCACGCACGGACGGACAGATCCAGCGCGGGAAGCTGCTGTTGCAACCGTCGGCAGGATGGATGGCCGGCTTTGCCGGGGCGCAGGTGCTGGTGATTCGCTTCCCCCATTACCCGACAGCGTTCATCCATCGCGAGCAAGGCCAGGTCGAGCTCTATGTCGATGCGCCTGCGGAGCAACCGCAACAAGGCCTGCTGGAGCTGGAGGTGCATGCGCCTTTCCAGACCCTGGCGACCGGCCAGCAGATGGAGGCCCAAGAGCGTTGGACCCTGCTGAGCTATGACGGGCCCGATGAGCCGCTCGCGCAACGACGCTTCCTGTGCAGTCAGGCCGACGCGTTGGGGCTGGCCGATGCCTGTGAACCCTCGGTCCCGGCGACGGCACATCGGCATGCGCGTTGACGCCGGGCTGTGGCTATGATGACCACCACTCCGATCACCAGACCGATGCGCATGCAACGACGCCACTTCCTGAAGAATGCCGCTGCCGCATTAGCTGCGCTCGGTTTGCCGGCGTTGCCGCAGTTGGCGTTGGCGGCCAACGCGGTCGGCCTGCGCCGGATCGGTCAAGCGCAGCCGTTCGACTTTGCGTGGTTGAAGGGACAGGCGCGGGCGCTGGCCAGCGCGCCGTACAAGACCCATAAGCAGACGCTGCCCGGGCCGCTGGAATCGCTCAACTGGGACCAGTACCAGTCGATCCGCTATCGCCAGGACCACGCACTGTGGGCCGATGGCAATGGCAAGTTCCAGGCCAAGTTCTTCCATCTTGGGCTGTACTTCCACACCCCCGTGCACATCTACGACGTGGTCGACGGCAAGGCGCAACAGCTGGCCTATGACCCGGCTGCGTTCGATTACGGCAAAAGCGGCCTGGGCGGCAAGCAGTTACCCAAGGACCTGGGCTTTGCGGGGTTTCGCCTCAACACACGCAAGGACACCGAGCGCGATTTTGCCGCTTTCCTGGGCGCCAGCTACTTCCGCGCGGTTGGCAAGGAGGGCCAATACGGCCAGTCGGCGCGTGGCCTTGCGATCGATACCGGCACCGGCGGGCCGGAGGAGTTTCCCGATTTCATCGCCTATTACCTGGAACAGCCCGCCGACGATTCGAACACGGTGGTGGTCTACGGCTTGCTGGATTCGCCCAGCATCGCTGGCGCCTACCGCTTTGCCATCACCAATGGCGATGTGCTGTTGATGGACATCGACAGTGCGCTGTATCCCCGCAAGACCATCGAACGCCTCGGCATTGGGCCATGCACGAGCATGTATCAGGTCGGCGAGAACGATCAGCGGATGGATTGGGACTGGCGCCCGGAAATCCACGACACCGATGGTCTGGCGATGTGGACCGGCGGAGGCGAGTGGATCTGGCGGCCGCTGTGCAATCCGCCACACCTGCGCTTCAACATGTTCGTCGACGAGAACCCGCGTGGGTTCGGGCTGCTGCAGCGCGATCGCAACTTCGATCACTACCAGGACGATGGCGTGTTCTACGAGAAGCGTCCGTGCCTGTGGGTGGAACCCAAGAGTGGCTGGGGCAAGGGCTCAGTACAGCTGGTGGAAATTCCCACCGTGGACGAGACCTTCGACAATATCGTGGCGTTCTGGAACCCACAGGCCAAGCCGCAGCCCGGGCAGGAACTGTTGCTGGGTTACCGGCTGTACTGGGGCGCGCAACCACCCGCCAGTTCACCGTTGGCGCACTGCGTGGCGACCCGCACCGGCCTGGGCGGCATCGTCGGGCAGAAGCGTAGCCATTTCTCCTGGCGCTTTGCGGTGGACTTTGCCGGCGGCGAGCTGGCCGCGCTGGTCAAGGATCCCAAGGCCAAGGTCGAGCCGGTGCTGCAGGTGTCGCGCGGCACCACCGAAATCGTGTCGGCGCGCCCGCTGCATGAGCTCAAGGGCTACCGGGCGATGTTCGACCTGGTGCCGCCGGACGACGGAACCGGGCAGATCGATATCCGCCTGTTCCTGCGCGCCAATGGTCGCCCCTTGACCGAAACCTGGCTGTACCAGTGGAGTCCGCCGCCGGTCAATGAGCGCAAGATCTACTGAGGTGCCGGTATCGGAATCCTTACTCCGGCGAGGATGTCGGCACCAATTGCAGGCGGCTGCGCGGCCGCCGGCAGGCCATTTCGACGTGGAAGCAGCTGCCGCCTTCCTCGCCACTGGTAATGCGTAATTCGCCTTGATGCGCCTGCGCGATCTGCGCGGCCATATGCAGCCCCAGCTCCACTGCCTGCACTGTCTCGCCATCGCGGTGGACCTGGGCAGAAGCGCGGAGCACGTCGAGCCGCCGCGGGTCGATGCCATCGAGATTGCACACGGTAATGCGCAGGCGCCCCTGTTCGGTCACCGCGACGGCCTTGATGCGGGAACGCTGCGGCCCCTGGACCACGGCATTGATCAACAGGCTGCCGAACAGCTGCGCCAGCCGCACCGCATCGCCATGCACCGGTTCGTCGATCGCCACATGCGCCGACAGCACCTGGTTGGGGTAGGCCGCGCGGGTTTCGTCGACAACCTGCGCCAAGGCATCGGCCAGATCGTCGCCGGTGCCATAGTCCACCTGCAGCCAGTCGCGCTCGATGCCGCGGGCGAAATCGCAGCTGAAGTCGATCAATTCTTCCATCCGCCGCAGGCTGCGCTGCAGCGAGCGGAACGCGCCGCCATGCCGCGCGTCGAGCTGTGGATCGATCTCCAAGGCGTCCACCACCACATGCATCGATTGCAGGGGATTGCGCAGGTCATGTCCGAGGATGCCGATGAATTCCTCGCGCAAGCGCGCCGAGGCGCCGGCACGTCCCAGCGCGCTGCGTGCCTGGCGTGATTCCTGAGCACTTTGCTCGGCGCGTTGTTCGGCCTGGATCTGCTTGGCCAGCACCTGCGCCAGCAGCTCGACCTTTTCCACCTGCACCGGATCGAGCGCGCGCGGTTCGGTATCCAGTGCGCACAGCGTGCCGAACACGCTGCCGTCATCGAACCGGATCGGCACCGAGACATAACTCTCGAAGCCGTACAGCTTGGGCACGGGATGGTCGCGGTACGTCGGATGCTCGGAGGCATGGCCGAAGAAGATCGGCTGACCGGCGGAGCGGACGCTGTCACAGAACGTGGTGGCCAACGGCAGTTCATCGCCGGGCTGCAGGCCGAAGGACAGATCGTCACGGACACGGCAGGTGATCCAGCGCGTCTCGGTGACCCGCGCCACCGCGGTGAAGCGCATGTCGGTGAGCCGGGCAAAGATGGTCAGGACATCAGGAACCGAGGAGAGCTGGCCGACCAAGGCGACATCGGCGCGCAGCTGCGGAGGCAGCGGATGCATGGATTCCACCCAAGCATTGGGACGTCTTACTGTAGCGGACCGCGGTGGCGCTTGCTTGTCAATGGCATGGATATGCCGCAGTTCGGGCCGCGATGACGAAACGGACAGAGCGCGCGGTCGCCGAAGGCATGGCAGCGCGTGCCTCCGCCGCCCCGCTGGGGGGACGCTGCCGCGCGTGGTTGTCGCTCAGGCGCTGCCGGTCGGCAGCGGCAGGGCGATCTGCAACGGATCGATGCGGCCTTCGCCGCGCATGATCTTCTTGAACTCGGCGCGGCTGACCGACACGTAGCGCTCGTTGCCGCCGATCTCCACCTGCGGCCCGTCCTGGACGGCGTGGCCTTGCGCGTCCACCCGCACGGTCATGGTCGCCTTGCTGCCGCTGTGGCAGATGGTCTTGATCTCCTCCAGTTCGTCGGCCCACGCCAGCAATGCCTGGCTGCCTTCGAACAGCTCGCCGCGGAAATCGGTCCGCAAGCCATAGCACAGCACCGGGATGCGGAGCCGGTCGACCACCTCGCTCAGCTGCCACACCTGCGCGCGGCTGAGGAACTGCGCCTCGTCGACCAGCACGCAATGCAGCGGCCCGTGCAGGTCCACGTCCTGGACCACCAGTTGCAGCAGCTCGCGATGACCGTCGAAGGCGCGCCCCTCGGCGCGCAAGCCGATCCGCGAGGCGACCACACCACTGCCGGCGCGGTGGTCCACCTTGGGGGTCAGGATCAACGTGCGCATGCCGCGCTCGCGATAGTTATGCGCCGATTGCAGCAAGGTGGTGGTCTTGCCGGCATTCATTGCCGAGTAGTAGAAGTAGAGCTTGGCCATCGGGGGATTTTAACGGGCCGGCACGCACACCGGGATGGGGCAGGCGTGGCGGTGGACCCGTCGATGAACGGCCAGGGGGCGGCCAGCGACAGCGGGCGTCGTTACAATGGCGCGCTTCCTGGACGCTTCTATGCACGGTCTCAACCCCCCTCAACGCGCCGCGGTGCTGCACTGCGAAGGTCCTCTGTTGGTGCTGGCCGGTGCCGGCAGCGGCAAGACGCGTGTGATCGTGGAGAAGATCGCCCACCTGATCGGCACCGGGCGCTATCCGGCCAAGCGCATCGCCGCGATTACCTTCACCAACAAGTCGGCCAAGGAAATGCGCGAGCGTGTCGCCAAGCGCATCCGCGGCGACGGCGCCGATGGCCTGACCATCTGTACCTTCCACGCGCTGGGGCTGAAGTTCCTGCAGATCGAGCACGCCGCTGCCGGACTGAAGCGTGGCTTTTCGATCTTCGACTCCGACGACGCGGCGGCGCAGATCAAGGACCTGATGCATGGCGCCAAGCCCGATGCGATCGAGGATGCGAAGAACCTGATCTCGCGCGCCAAGAATGCCGGCCTCTCCCCCGAGCAGGCGATGGCCGCCGCGCGCAGTACCCGCGAAAAAGAGGCCGCCAGTCTGTACGCGCGTTATCAGGCGCGGCTGACCACCTTCAATGCAGTGGACTTCGACGATTTGATCCGCTTGCCGGTGCAGATCCTGGAAGCCAACGAAGAGATCGTGCTGGGCTGGCGCGAGCGTATCGGCTACCTGCTGGTGGACGAGTGCCAGGACACCAACGATGCCCAGTACCGATTGCTGAAGATGCTGGCCGGCCCGCGCGGCAACTTCACCTGCGTGGGCGACGACGACCAGAGCATCTACGCCTGGCGCGGCGCCAATCCGGAAAACCTGCAGCAGATGGGGCGCGACTACCCGGCGCTGGAAATCATCAAGCTGGAGCAGAACTATCGCTGCTCCAATCGCGTGCTGCGCGCGGCCAATGCCTTGATCGCGCACAACCCGCACGAGCATCTGAAGACGCTGTGGAGCGACCAGGCCGACGGCGAGCGCATTCGCGTGTGGGAATGCCGCGACAGCGAGCACGAGGCGGAAAAGGTCGCTGCGGAAATTTCCTTCCTGGGCACCGCCAAGCAGGTGCCGTGGAGCGACTTCTGCATCCTGTTCCGCGGCAATTTCCAATCGCGGCCGCTGGAAAAGGCCTTGCAGCTGCTGCGGGTGCCCTACCACCTCACCGGCGGCACCGCCTTCCTGGAACGGCAGGAGGTCAAGGACTTGCTGTCGTGGTTGCGCCTGATCGTCAATCCGGACGACGACGCGGCATTTCTGCGTGCGGTGCAATCGCCCAAGCGCGAAGTCGGTGCGACCTCGTTGGCGCGGCTGGCCGAGCTGGCCAGCGGCAAGTCGGTGCCGATGTCGCGTGCGGCCGAGTCGATGGGCGCATTGCAGCATCTGCCACCGCGTGCGGCCAACGGCTTGAGTGCGTTCACCGACATCCTGCGCGAGATGCGCCAGCATGCGAGCAGCATGCCGGCCGGCGAGCTGGTGCGCATGCTGGCCGACAAGTCCGGCTTGCTCAACGAGCTGCGCAATCAGTCCAAGGACGAGGCCGGCTTCCAGCGTCGCAAGCGCAACCTGGACGAATTGGCCGAGTGGTTCGAGGGCGGCCCACGGGGCGCCAGCGCCAGCGACCTGGCCGCGCAGCTGGCGCTGCTGTCGCGCAACGACAAGGACGAGGGCGGCAACCAGGTGCGCATGATGACCATGCACGCCTCCAAGGGCCTGGAGTTCCGCTACGTCTTCATCGTTGGCTGCGAGGATGGCGTGTTGCCGCACGAAGTGAGCCTGGAAGAAGGCAATCTGCAGGAAGAACGGCGCTTGTTGTACGTGGGCATCACCCGTGCCAAAGAACAGTTGTGGATGAGCTACAGCAAGCTCACGCGTAAGTTCGGCGAGCATGTGCGGCTCAAGCCCAGCCGCTTCTTCGACGAGATCCCGGCGGCTGAGCTGCAACGCGATGGTGCCGATCCGGTTGCCGACGCCGAACGCAAGAAAGAACGTGCGACCGCGGGCATCGCGGCGATTCAAGCCTTGTTCGACTGATCGCGCCGCTCGCCGCGACGCGCAATCGCTGGCCGATAGCGCCTGCACGATTGCGGCAGTAGGTGTCGGTTGGACGACGGCTGGCGAAGCAAGCAGCGGCCGGCACCCGGTCGGCGCGGTATTGTGCTGAAGTAGCCGAATCAACTCCGATGCAGTTGGCGACCTCGGCATCGGCGAAGGCAAAAACACCGTGCATCGCCTGCCTGCAGGGGGAGCGGACTTGTCAGCGCAGCCACCGCACGGCAGTCTGATTCTCCCGACAGCGGAGCATGCCGTGAGCGTCATCCTCGAAACCACGCGGTTGCGGCTGCGCCTGCTCGATCCCGAGCGCGATGCCGAGGCGATGCTTGTGCTGGTCAACGACCCAGCGTTCATCGCCGGGATCAATGACCGTGGGGTGCGCACCCGCGCACAGGCAAGCGAGCATTTGCGCGAGTGGGCGCAGGCGCATCAGAAACGCCACGGCTTCGCGCACTGGGCGCTGGAAACACGTGACGGTGGCCACTTTGTGGGCACCTTGGGTCTGCTGTGTCGCGAAGGCCTGCCGGTGCCGCATCTGGGGTTCGCGCTGTTGCCCGCGCACCGGGGCAAGGGCTACGTGAGCGAAGCTGGGCAGGCCGTGCTGGACTACGCCCACACGATTCTGGGATTGCGCCAGCTCTGTGCGATCGTCTCGCCGGACAATGCGGCATCGATCCGCGCATTGGAAGCACTCGGTCTGCAGCGGGAGGGCCTGCGGGTGCTGAGTCCCGGCGCCGCTGCGCTGGCGTACTACACGATCGATCTTGGCGGCGGCATGCGCCGCTGAGCGGATAGGATCTACCTGTCCTGGGATTGCACCAGCAGGCCTGCATGTCGCTTACACGCACGATGCATTTCCAGCCTCGGCGGCAGCAAGCCCGCACAACGAGGGTGTTGCGCGGGGCGACTGTTACGCCAGACCCCGATTAACGAGGCTGCCACGGAGTTACGGCTATCCTGTCGCTTCACAACGCCAGGGAGGCAAGGCTGATGACGATTAGTCAGTACTCGGAATTCTATCGTGGCAAGCGCGTGGTGGACTTCAGGGTCGATCAGCCGGCCAGCGGTGGGGATGTGGTCTACCGGCTGCGCCAGGAATACGACGGCGAGGACACCCAGGCGGCATTGCTCGACAGCCTGCTGGCGCAGGTCGACCCGGCCAGCATCCAGGCCCTGGTCATCGGTGCGTGGCGCGAATCGCAAGAGGAAGGCCCCAGCGGCTATCTGCAGCGGCTGATCGAACGCCGCGACGAACTGCCGGCGCTGCGCGCGCTGTTCGTTGGCGACATGACCTACGAGGACTGCGAGATCTCCTGGATCATCCAGACCGACTACACCCCGCTGCTGGCCGCGTTTCCGGCGTTGGAGTCGCTGCGCATCCGCGGGTCCTCGAACCTGGTGCTCACCCCGTTCACGCATGCGCGGTTGCAGGAGCTGGCGATCGAATGCGGTGGCCTGCCGTCGGCCATCGTGCAGGCGATTGCAGCGTCGACGTTGCCGTCATTGCGGCATCTGGAACTGTGGCTGGGTGTAGAGGATTACGGCTACGACGGCGATCTTGGCACCTACCAGCAGCTGCTGGCGGCTATCGGACCGGAACGCCTGCGCTACCTGGGCCTGCGCAATGCCGCCAATAGCGACGAACTGGCGCGCTGGCTGGCTGTCCAGCCGTGGCTGGGCACGCTGGAGACGCTGGATCTGTCACTGGGCACCATCGGCGATGCCGGTGCGCGCGCGCTGGTGGAAAGCACACAGCTGGGCCAGTTGCAGCGCATCGATCTGAGTCATCACTACATCTCGGCCGACTGGCAGGCGCGACTGGCGGCGCTGCCGGCGACGGTGATCCTGGAGGATCCCGAAGAGGAAGACGACGGCGAGCGTTACGTCGCCGTCTCCGAGTGACGTGAGCGCGCGTTGGGTTCTGGTGGGGCCGCGGAATAGCCGCAGGATCGCGGCCCTACAGCAGGCATTGCAGGCGCAGGGACAGCCGGCGGCAGCGGTGTTCGATTATCTGGACCTGCTGGACACTGCCGTCCCGCTGCAGGAGTGGCTGACGCGGCACCCTGCGGCGTGGGTCAAGCTGGAGTCGCCCGGCGAAGCGCCCGCGTTGCATCAGGCGCTGCTGTTGCGCGGCTGGCGTCGGCTGGGAGCGCACGGCCCCGCACCGGCCCCGCTGGCGCATGGGGAACTGGCGCACCAACAGCTGTGGTATGCGGGGTTTGCGGACTTGCTCGACTCGCTGCCGCCCGCGCACTATCTGAATCCGCCCACTGGCCTGCTGGCGATGACCGACAAGCTCCGCTGTCAGCAGCGTCTGGCTGCTGCAGGCGTCGCCGTTCCAACGCTGCTGGGCAGCGTCGGCGGCTATGACGACCTGCGCGCCTGCCTGCAGGCAGCGGGCTGTACCCAGGCCTTTCTCAAGCCGCGCTACGGATCCTCCGGCGCTGGCGTGCTGGCCTATCGCTGGCACCGCGATGGTCGCGAGATCGCCAGCGGCTCGGCCGAGCTGGTGGTGGAGCAGGGCCGCGTGCGCGTGTTCAATGCGTTGCGGCAGCGTCGCTATACCCGTCAGGCCGAGATCGCCGCCCTGGTCGATGCGATCGCCGCGCAGGGCGCGTATCTGGAGCAGTGGATCCCCAAGCCGCGCGCGCCCGGCGTGCCCGGCTATCACTACGACCTGCGCGTGATCGCGCTGGATGGCGTAGCGCGGCAACGGGTGGCGCGTGCCAGCCGCGGGGCGCTGACCAATCTGCATCTGGGCAACCGACGCCTCCCCGCGCAGGGGTGGCAAACCGTCGAAGGCGATACGGTGATCGCCGCCACCGTGGCGCAGGCCGCGCGCGCGTTCGCCGATTGCCGCATGATCGGCTTCGATCTGATCCAGCGCGCCGGGCGCTGCCACGTGTTGGAAGCCAATGGCTTCGGCGACCTGCTGCCGGAGTTGCGCTGGCAGGGACGCACCACCTATGAAGATCAGGCGGCGCTCGGCAGTGTCGCCGCCCTCAGCCTCGACGAGCGACGGCGGCATGGCTGAGCGACTGCCTGACATGCGTGCCATCGTCGGTACGCGCGACATCGTGCTGATGACCCTGGATACCTTGCGCTACGACGCCGCGCAGCGCTGCTTCGCGCGTGGCGAGTTGCCGGTGCTGGCGCCGTATCTGCCGGCCGACGGCTGGGAACGGCGGCACACGCCGGGCAGCTTCACCTACGCCGCCCATATGGCCTTCTTCGCCGGCTTTCTGCCCACGCCCGCGCGTCAGGGGCCGCATCCACGCCTGTTCGCGCTGGCCTTCGATGGCAGCGAGACCATCGTCGCCCAGACCCAGGTGTTCGCCGAGAGTGGCGACATCGTCGATGGCCTGGCGCGCTGCGGGTATCACACGCTGTGCATCGGCGGCACCGGCTTTTTCAACAAACGCAATGCGCTGGGCCTGCAGCTGCCTGGCCTGTTCCAGGAGAGCCACTGGACGCCGGACTTCGGCGTCACCGCGCCCGATTCGACCGAGCGGCAGGTGGCCTTGGCCTGCGCGCGGCTGGGTGAATCAGACTTGCGCGACACACGCTGTTTCTTGTTCATCAACGTCTCGGCCTTGCATCAGCCCAACCGACACTATGTCCCGGGCGCCACCCATGACGATTTCGACAGCCATTGCGCCGCGCTGCGCTACGTCGATGCAGCATTGGCGCCGTTGTTCACGGCGCTGCGCGCGCGCGGCGGCGCGTTCGCCATCGTCTGTTCCGATCACGGTACCGCCTATGGCGAAGATGGCTATCACGGCCACCGCTTGGCCCACGAGGTGGTGATGACCGTGCCCTACGCCCATTTCCTGGTGACGCCATGAGCCTGCCCACGCTGGCCGACCTGCTGGCCTTGCCGCCCTATCAGGCCTACTCGTACTCGTATCCGCATAAAACCAGCTACCGGCCGCTGCAGCCGGCCGTGCCGCTGCAGCGGGTGTGGGCCGACGAGCCCCGCCAGGCGTTGTTCCTGTACCTGCATATCCCGTTCTGTTCGTACCGTTGCGGGTTCTGCAATCTGTTCGCGCTGGCACGCCCGGCGCCGGCGCAGGTGGAGGCCTATCTGGCGCAGATGGAACGGCAACTGCAGGCAGCCGTTCAGGCGCTGGGCGAGCACCGGTTCGTGCGCTTTGCGATGGGGGGCGGAACGCCGAGTTATCTCGAGGCCGCGCAGTTGCAGCGCGTGTTCGACATGGTGGCGCGCCACGCAAACATCGCGCTGGAGGCGATTCCGGCTGGCATCGAGGTCTCGCCGGAAACCGTCGACGCCGCGCGGTTGCGCGTCTGTCGGCAGGCTGGCATCGATCGCGTCAGCATGGGCATCCAGAGCTTCAGCGCCACCGAGGTGAGCGCCTTGGTACGGCCGCAGCAGCGCGAGACGGTGGAACGGGCAATTGCCATCATTCGCGAGCAGGGCATTCCCACGTTGAATCTGGACCTGATCTACGGCATTGCCGGTCAGACCGTGGAGAGTTTTCTGGCATCGATCGACAGCGCCCTGGCGTTCGCCCCGGAAGAACTTTATCTGTACCCGCTGTACGTTCGGCCGATGACCGGTCTGGGCCGGATCGAGGCCAAGGCTGGCGGCCGCCGCCGCTTCGTGTTGCAGCCCGAGCCGCTGGATACGCGCTTGGCGCTGTATCGGGCCGGACGCGACCGGTTGCGGGCGGCTGGCTATACCCAGGTGTCGATGCGCATGTTCCGCGCACCGCATGCACGCGATGCCGATGCGCCGCTGTATTGCTGCCAGAGCGATGGCATGGTCGGCATCGGTTGCGGGGCGCGTTCGTATACCCGCGGCCTGCATTACTCCAGCGAATACGGGGTCAGTCGGCGCTCGGTGGCGGACATTCTCGACCACTACCTGCAGCGCGATCCGGCCAGTTTCGCGTACGCCGACTACGGCATTGCGCTGGACGGCGACGATGCCTGGCGGCGGTATGCGATCCAGTCGCTGCTGGTGGTGCCGGGACTGGATGGCGACGACTTCCGTCAACGCTTTGGGGTGGACTGCTTGCAGGCCTTGCCGCAGTTGCACGAGTTGCTGGTGTTGGGGCTGGCCGAGTGGCAGGGCCGGTTGCTCATGCTCACTGCGGCCGGCATGGAGCGCGCCGACACCATTGGCCCGTGGCTGACCTCGGCGGCGATCGCCGAGCGCATGCAGCAGTACCAGGTCGGGTAAGCCGCTGATGCATTTGTCTGTGCTCTATCGCGGCCGGCTCAGCAGCTGTAACTACAGCTGCGATTACTGTCCGTTCGCCAAGACTTACGACAGTGCCGCCGCGCTGCGGCGCGATGCGCAGGAGGTGGCGCGTTTCGTCGCCTGGGCACAGGCGCAGACGCGGCCGTTGTCGATCCTGTTCACGCCCTGGGGCGAAGGCCTGGTGCGACGGCATTACCGTGAAGCGATGGTGCAGCTGAGCCAGCTGCCGCAGCTACGGCGCGTGGCGATCCAGACCAACCTGTGTGTGGGCATGCGCTGGCTGGAGCGCGCCAATCTTCGGCGGTTGGCCCTGTGGTGCACCTATCACCCCAGCCAGGTGAGCCGCGTTGCCTTCTTGCGACGCTGCCAGGCGCTACGCGAGCGTGGTGTCCGCCACAGCGTGGGCATGGTCGCCGCGCACGCGCATCTGGAGGAAATCGAAGCGCTGCGTGCCGCCTTGCCGGACAGCACGCCGATGTGGCTCAACGCGTTCGATCCACGCCCGCCGGACTACTACACGCCCGAGCAGGTGAGGCGGCTGACGCGGATCGATCCGCACTTCGGCTACAGCCTCGATCCGCCACCCAGCTTCGGCCAGCCGTGTCTGACCGGCGAGTCGGTGGTGTCGGTGGATGGCGACGGCAACGTGCGGCGCTGCCATTTCGTCGCCACCCCATTGGGTAACCTCTACGACGGCAGCTTCGCCGCCCAGCTCCGTCCACGCAGTTGCCCCAATGCACGCTGCGACTGCTATATCGGCTACGCGCATCGGCCGGATCTGCCGATTCAGGTCGATTTCGCCGGTGGCGTGCTGGAGCGCGTGCCGGCGATCACCTGACCTACCGCGCGATCACTCGCCCAGACGGGCGTGCAGGTCGGCCACCTGCGCGCGCAGTTCCTGCAACTGCTCTTCCAGCGCCTGCACGCGCGCTTCGAGCTCGCTGCTGTCGCCGCCGCCGCGCGCTGTCGGCGCGGCGCGTGCGGCGGCCGCCTGCAATGCTTCCACATCCAGCGCACCGCTCAGCAGGTGCGCGTAGCGGTCCTCGCGCTGTCCGCTGGCACGCGGCAACGGCGCAGCCAGTCCCCGCTGCACCAGCCGCTCGAGATGGTGACGGACGTCGTCGCTATCGTTGAAGCGCGCCAGGCGTTCGCTGCGGGCGAACAACTCGCCCAGGGTTTGCGCGCCGCGCAACAGCAGCAGGCCAAGCAGAGCGACCTGCTGGCGGGTCAGGTCCAGCGCACTGCCGAGCTTGTGCTCGTAGCGCTCGGCACGCGAGGAGAACTGCTGGCGCACCAGGCCGAGCGTTTCCAGCTGGCGCAGGGCGTGATGGACCGCGCCGGTCTGCAGGTTCAGGACTGGCTCGCGTGCAGTCTTCTGATTGGCGGCGACCTGGGCGGCGTTGACCGTCAGCGGATACGCATCCGGCGTGGTCGCCTCCTTCTCGATCAGGCAGCCGAGCACGCGGGCCTGGGCGACGTCGAGAACGGGCGGTGCGGGGGTATCGGACATGCGGCGGACTCCTGGGCGATCAGTCAACAAGCATAGAGCCATGGCGGTCGCTGCGCTGTCCGGAGTCTGCCAGCAGGCGCGCGCGGGTCTGCATGCCGCCACGGCCTGCAGGTCATCGCCAGGCGGCGTGTCGATGCGCGTCGGCCACACGCCGTCGCAGACGGCTGCCGCGCCCACGCCGAACCTGGCCAGGGCAGGCGCACGTGAACCGGCTAAAATCGCCGCTCTTCGCTCCGTTCGACCTGGTGATGCCATGCGCCCTTACGCCCCGTTGTCCCTGCTCGCCTGCGCCGTGCTGGCCTTGAGCGCCTGCAAGCCTGCGTCCCAGGACGGCGCCGCCTCGCCATCGTCGCAGGCACCGGCATCGACCACGCCACCTGCGCCGGCCGCTGCCGCGTCGGCGGCTACGCCCGCGGGCGACGACAATCTCAACGCCGTGCTGTGGATGCAGCGTTCGGAGGAATACCGCGCGGTGGCCGAGCAGACCTATCGCGCCGCCGCCGACAAGCTGGACGAGGCCCTCAAGCACTCCAACTGGGACGCACTGGTACCGGAGGAGCGCGGCAATGCCGCGACCGGTCTGAAGCCAGCGGTGGTGCTGGACGTGGACGAGACCGTGCTGGACAACTCGCCCTACCAGGCGCGTCTGGTGCGCGATGGCAAGGAATACGACGAACTGAGCTGGGACCAGTGGGTGGCCGAGAAGAAGGCCAAGCCGATACCGGGCGTGCTGGACTTCGCCAAAGCCGCCACCGCCCGTGGCATCACCCTGGTCTACATCTCCAACCGCGCCGTGCACTTGAAGGACGCCACCCTGGCCAACCTGCGCAGTGTCGGCCTGCCGGTCGCCGATGACAGCGTCTTCCTGGGCCTGGGCACGGTGGTGCAGGGCTGCGAGCAGAACGGCAGCGAGAAGAATTGCCGCCGGCAGCTGGCCGGGCAGAAATACCGCGTACTGATGCAATTCGGCGACCAGTTGGGCGACTTCGTGCAGGTCAGCGCCAACACCGGCGCCGCCCGCAGCGCCTTGTTGCAGCAATACCACGACTGGTTCGGCGAGCGCTGGTGGATGCTGCCCAATCCCAGCTACGGTGGTTGGGAACCGGCGCAGTTCAACAACGATTATTCCCAGCCCTGGCAGGTGCGTCACGCTGCCAAGCGGGCGGCGCTGGAGCTGGCCCGATGAGCCGCCCGCCGCTGCCGTTGACCGCACACGAGCGGTTGATCTTCGCACTGGACGTCCCCGGCCATGACGAGGCAATTGCCTGGATCGACCGCCTGGGCGAGTCGGTGTCGTTCTACAAGATCGGCATGGAACTGCTGGCGTCCGGCGAGTACTTCCAGGTGCTCGATGCGCTGGCCAAGCGCGACAAGCGCGTGTTCGTGGACCTGAAGTTCTTCGACATCCCGGCAACCGTGGCCGGCACCATCCGCCGCTTGTCGCAATGGCCGGTGAGCTATTGCACCGTGCATGGCTGGCATGCCGGCATGCTGCAGGCCGCAGCCGAGGCCAACCAGGGCGACATGCGGCTGTTGGCGGTGACCGTGCTGACCTCGATGGGCCAGCCGGATCTGGCGGCGATGGGCATCGATCGCGCGCCGGTGGAGGTGGTGGTGGAGCGCGCGCTGGCCGCCCAGGCCGCCGGCATCGACGGCGTGATCGCCTCGGGGCAGGAAGCCGGACCGATCCGCCGCGCCACCGGGCCGGCGTTCTCGATCGTCTGCCCGGGCATCCGCCCAGGCGGCCCGGTCGGCGACGACCAGCAGCGCACCGTCGGCGTGGCCGAGGCCTTTGCCGACGGTGCCGACGCCATCGTGGTCGGCCGTCCGATTCGGCTCGCCGCCGACCCGGCGGCAGCGGCACGGGCGATCCAGCTGGAGATCAGTGCAGCCAGTCGATAGTAGCGGACGTAAGCTGATATAAATCAATGCGTTGAGAGATAATTATTAAAGTGTTGCTTTAAAGTTAAAGTCTGCGTACGATGCGCCGGGTCCGATGTCAGTCGGAAGCTGTGCCAATCATTGTCTGCCGGGCGTGTCCCGGCTTCGAAGGGGTCGGGCCCTGTGTCCGATCCTTTTTTTTGCCTGGCGCCGACCGGGTCTTGGTGCCACTGCCGCCCGGTGCTGCGGCCAGGCGTCAGCGCTGCGCCCGGAGACGACCGCAGCGGCACGTCCCGGACGGGCATCCAAGCGGATTGAAGGCGTGCCGCGCGGCGACCGCGCAGCAGGTCCGATGCTCAGCCAGCCGCGGCCTTGCAATGGCGATCGATGAATTGCTGGTGGCTCGGCATGACGTCCACGCAGTGAGAGATCGTGCGCGCGACGCTGTCCAGAAAGCCCTGGGTCTCCACGTCGGGCACCTGGTCCACCAACGGATGGTAGCTGCGCGGCAGGATACCTTGGCCCACCATCACCTGCACCCAGCTGATTTCGGCAAACATCTCCTCGCCATTGCGGTAGAAGCGTCCGCTGTCGCGGAACAGCGCCAGCGTGGCCTGTAGTCCGTCGGGGAGCGGCTGCTCGCGGCAGTGGCGCCAGAACGGCTCGTCGCGTTCGTTGGCGTGATAGTGCAGCACCAGGAAATCGCGAATGCGGTCGAACTCGAAGGCCAGGCGATCGTTGTAGCGTTGTACCAGCACCGGACTGATGCCTTCGCGCGGGAACAGTTCCAGCAGCTTGGAGATGCCGGACTGGATCAAGTGGATGCTGGTCGATTCCAGCGGCTCAAGAAAGCCGCTGGCCAGTCCCAGGGCGACGACATTGCGGTTCCAGAACTGCTTGCGGCGGCCAGTGGTGAAGCGCAGCGGGCGCGGGTCGGCCAGCGGCCTGCCGTCCAGGTTGGCGAGCAGGGTGGCAGCCGCGTCGTCGTCGCTGAGATGCGCACTGCAATACACGTAGCCGTTGCCGGTGCGGTGCTGCAGCGGGATGCGCCATTGCCAACCGGCCGCGCGCGCAGTGCAGCGGGTGTACGGTGTCGGCGCAGCGGTCTTTTCGCAGGGCACGGCCAATGCGCGATCGCAGGGCAGCCATTGGGTGAAATCGTGATAGCCGGTGTGCAGGGCCTCTTCGATCAACAGGCCGCGAAAGCCGGAGCAATCGATAAACAGCTCGCCGGCAATGGTTTGACCGGAGGCGAGTCGCACCGACTGCACATCGCCTGTTTCCGGATGCAACTGCACCTGCTCGACCATGCCTTCGATCCGGGTGACGCCGCGCGCCTCGGCGAAGCGACGCAAGAATCCCGCATAGAGCGCTGCATCGAAGTGATAGGCGTAAGCGATATTGGCCAGCGGCGAGTTGGCCGGCACATCGCCGGCCGAGGTCATGAACTTGCCGCGCGCTGCGGCCACGGTATTGAGCGTGTACGCCCCCAAAGGCTGCGCGGTACCGCGCAGGTGTTGCTTGATCCAGTACTGGTGAAACGGCAGCAGGCCAAGCGGATGGCCGATCTGGCTGCCGAAGCCATGCATGTAGGACGTCCCTGGTCGCTGCCAATCGACGAATTCGATGCCGAGCTTGAAGCTGCCCTGGGTCTGGCGCACGAACGTGGCCTCGTCGATGCCGAGCAACTGATTGAACGCCTTGATATGCGGCACGGTGGCCTCGCCGACCCCAACGGTGCCCAGCTGTTCGGATTCGACCAGCTGCACCTTGACGCTGGATCCGAGCACGCGCGCGAAGGCGGCTGCCGCCATCCAGCCGGCGGTCCCGCCGCCGACGATGACGATGTTGCGAAGTGGAGCGGGGATCATGCGCAGGTTCCTCGAACGTGAGCAGCCGGTCCATTGCCGGCGTCCCACGCGTGCGGCAGGTGCGTGGGACGCCGACAGACGATCAGAACTTGGCGCCCACTTCCAGCACGACGCTACGCGGCACGTAGTTGATTTCGCCGCTGGTATTGATGCTGATGTCCGGATCGAACCGGCCATTGCTGCCGAAGCCGTTGTAGGCGTAAGCGCTGTAGTTCTTGAAGTTGAAGGCGTTGAGCAGATTCACCCGCGCCGACATCTTGAAGTTGCCGACCACGGTGAACTCCTTGGTGGCCTGGAAGTCCACCGTCCGGTAGCCCCAGATATCGCCGCCCACCAGGAACTTGCCACTGCCTGGCGGGGTGACGCCGACCTGTTGGCAGGTCGCACCATCGGGATCGGTGAAACCGAAGCAGGCAATCGTGTTGATCGGCTCGGGCGTGGCCAGCACCAGCTTGGCACCGAAGGTCACGCCCCACGGGCCATCGACCGAGCCGGAGGCGACGAAGCGATGCGCGGCCACCGCGTCGGATTTGACGAACGGGTAGTCGTGGATGGTCGCCTTGTCGAAGCCGTACGGCTCATCGATATTGCGGTTCTGGCGCGCGCTGGTATGGGTGTAGGACAAGGTCAGGCCCCAGCCGGATTCCTTGGTGTACGGCTTATCGGCCGACAGCAGCACCTGGCTGTTGCGTTGTTCCAGGCCGTTGCTGCCCAGGATGGTGTTCTGGTAGCCCGGCACCGGCTCGCCCCACGGCACGTTGCCATTCTGGAAGTAGGAGCCATCCGGATAGCGGTTGATCAAGCCCATCGCAAACCCGTCGTAGCTCAGGATGCGTTGGAAGGTCACATCGGTCAGCCAGTCGCCGACCTGGGTGGTGATGCCGATGCTGTACTGGTCGCTGTACGGGGTCTTGAGCTTGTTGTTGAACATGAACAATTCGGCGCTGCCGGCGACACCGGGAATGGTGTTGAGCTGATCGATGCCGTTGAGGTAACGCGGATCGAACGCCACGCAGGTGCGATCGGCGCGATAGCAGGTCCCGGTCGCCGGGTTCTGGAAGTACACCGCCACCGGTGACAACGCCGCCTTGCTGGTTTCCAGTGCCAGTTGCTCAAAGAGATTGCGGTCGTACGAGCGCGCCGCGCCGCCGTGCACGATGGCGGCTTCGTCGCCGAAGATGTCGTACGAGAAACCGAACCGCGGCGCCCAGGCATCCTTGAAGTTCTTGCGGTTGTTGCCGGTGCTGATGTACTCGGCCACGTTGATGCCGCTGGGCAGCAGACGATTGGCCCACGGCTGGCCAGGATTTTCTGCGTCGTTGGCATACAGCGCGTCGACGAAGGCCTGCGAGGTGACGAAGTTGGTGTAGGCCGGGGTGTCTTCGTAATCCCAGCGCACGCCGATGTTGATCATTAGCTTGTCGGTAGCGGCCCAATCGTCCTGCAGGTAGATGCCGTATTGCTTGGACGGCGAGACCACGGTGGCGCGCTGGCCGGGCGTGTTGTAAGGCGCAATGAAGTCCACGCGATAGGGCGTGCTCTCTGCGCGGCCGCCATCGACGCGATAACTGAACTGCGGATTCAGCGCCGCCGAATCCTGCGAGGTCAGTTTGATGTCCTTGTAATTCACACCCATCTTGATGGTGTGCTCGCCGTGCCACTGGAAGCTGGTGAAGGTCAGGTCGTTCTGCACGAACCAACCCTTCTGACTCTTGCGCTGCGCATTCTTGCCGCCGGCCGAACCGGTGGTCAGGAAGGTGCGCTCGTCGATATCGGTGGACCCGGAACGCGGCTGGAAGTAGGTGTAGACGATGCCGTTGCCCAGCGTGCGCGGGGTCGGATTGTTCTCCGAGTCTTCGCTGCCAACGATCAGTTCGTTGAACCAGTTGTCGGCACTATGCTGCCAACGCAGATTGGTGCGCTTGTCCTTGTTGATCTTGTCGGTGGCCTGCGCCAGCGTATTGGTGCCGCCGACGTTGGCGGTCTGCGTCTCGTCGCGGTAGATCGTGCTCAACTCCAGGCGATCGCGATCGCTGGGCTCGAAATCGATCTTGCCGAAAAACAGGTCTTCCTCGAACGGCATGTTGGCCGGGCCGTACTGGCTGGCCAGGTCGGCCGGCAGCTGATTGACGAACGCGGCTGCCTCCGAGCTCGGCTGCACGCTCTTGGGCGCCACGTTTTCCTTGCCTTCGTAGGCCACGAAGAAGTGCATGCGGTCCTGGATGATCGGCCCGCCCAATGCAAAGCCGTATTCCTTGGTCTGCGAATCGATCTTGCCATTGGCTTCTTCGTCGGGCCGCTTGTCGCGCAGGTCCTGATCGGTATAGCGGTAGAACGCTTCGCCGTGGAACTCGTTGGTGCCCGATTTGGTGGCCGCGGTGATCGCCGCGCCGCTGATCTGGCCGTACTCGGCCTTGTAGTTGGAGGTAATGACCTTGTATTCGCCGATCGCCAGCTGCGGGAACGGATTGCCCTGGGTGTCGCTCTGGCCGGCGACGCCGCCGCTGCGCACGTAGCTCTTCTGGCCCACGCCATCGATGTAGAGATTACCGGCGCTGGCATTGGACGCACCGCCGCGCAGCTTGGTGTTGCCGTTACCGTCGACCTGGAACACCATGCCCGGCACGGTATCGGCGAACTCCAGGAAGTTACGCGTGGCCTGCGGCAGCTGCTGGATCTGCCGCGCGCTGATGGTGTTGCCCACCTCGGACGTCTTGACGTCGCGGATCATCGGCGCACTGACCGTGACCGTGTCCAGCGTGGTCGCATCGCCCGCCGGCGCTGCGGCCGGCTCCGTGCCCAGATCGACGGTCGCGGTGGAGGCCACCGACAACGTCACCGTGCGGCTGACGCCATTGGATTCGACCTTGTAGGTGCCCGGCTGCAGGCCGACGATGGTGTAGTTGCCATTGGCGTTGACCGGCGCGCGCCGCACCGACCCGGTGGCGATGTTGGTGACGACGACTTCGCTGCCGCCCTGTGCTGCGGCGACCTGGCCACGCAAGGTGGCGTTGCTGGACTGGGCCAGCGCGGAACCGCTGCCGAAAAGCGCGCCGACGAGTGCGCAGCACAACAGGCTGCGTGCGGGCAAGGTAGAAACGCGACGGTGATGCGACATGACTTTCCCCCTCCTGGGGTTCGAACACGCAGCCGACGCCCCGCTGCAAGGCGGAGCCGGAGACGTGGTGTGGATGAAACGGATCGTGAAGCCGACAACAGGGAGCCACATAGCGAGTGGTCAGACGCGTCCTGCGCGATGCAGGCCATGCCCACAGGGCATCGCGGCAGCACACCGCGGGGACCGACTGACGATTGGCGAGGACCGCCAAACCGGACGCATTCCCAACGCGCCCGCACGCTGCCGCCACCGCCGGTCGGCGGTGGCGGCGCAGGCCGGTCGTCTTCGCAAGGCGCGAAGACGATCGGCCGCGAAGGCGCTTACCAGATGATGCGCGCGCTCATGAACAAGGTGCGTGGCGGCGTGGACATCGCACCGTACTGGTTGATGCTGACCCGCGGGTCGTACACGCCATTGCTACCCCAGTCGATGCCGTACTGGTCGTAGTTGCGGAAGTTCAACGCATTGATCAGGTCGCCGCGTACCTGCACGGTCACCGTGTCGGTGACATGCATGTCTTTGGACAACGACAGATCCAGCTGACGGGTCCCGAAGATGTCGCCGCCGGCGATGAACTTGCCGCCCGGCGCATCCACCGAGACGATACGGATGTTCTCCGACGGCTGGCCACCGTACTGATCGTAGGACACCGCCTCGTTGCGCGGCGGCACCGTGGCCAGGGTCAGCTTGGCCGAGGCGCTGATGCCCCAGAACAGGTCGTAGATACCGGTCAGCACCAGCCGGTGGCGCGGCACCGCATTGAGGTCCAGGAACGGGTAGTTGGCGATGGTGGCGGCATCGAATCCATAGCGGTCGTCGTTGCCGCGATTGCCGCGTGCACGCGAGAACGTATAGGCCGCGGTGAACCCCCAGCCGCTTTCCTTGGTGTAGGCCTTGTCGGCCGACAGCAGCAGCTGACCGGTCTTGGTCTCCACGCCGTTGTTGCCGATGATCAGCGAGCCGAAGCCGGACGGATTCTCGCTCCACGGCTGGCTACCACCCTGGAAGAAATCGCCATTGGGATAGCGGTTGCCCAGGGTGAAGATAAAACCTTCCTTGCTGTGGATGTACGACAGCGTGGCCGAGGTGTTCCACTGGCCCAGCTGGGTCCGCAGGCCCAGGGAGTACTGGTCGGAGTAGGGCGTCTTCAGATCGTTGTTGAGCAGGTCGATCTCGCCGTTGCGCACGCGCGAATTGACCAGGCCATTCAGGCTGCCCGGATCGGTCTGATACGCCGGATTCCAGTTGACGCAGGTACCCGGTGCCGGGGTGCAACCGGTGGTTTCGGCGAAGCGGATGGTGTATTGCGCGAGTGCCGACTTGACCTGCTCCAGGCCCAGCACGTCGAACAGGTTGCGGTCGTAGCTGCGGCCGGCACCGCCGAACAACACCAGCGACTCGTCGCCGCGGAAGTCGTAGGAGAAACCCAGGCGCGGTGCGAAGTTGTTGTTGTCCTGCTTGCGATTGCGGCCGTTGCTGATGTAGTCGTTGATGTTGACGCCGCCCTTGGCCAGTTGCTCGGCATAGGTCGCACTGACGGTCGGATCGGTGCCAGGGCCGTTCAATGCAGCCACCACTTCCGGCGGGGTCACGTTGTCCAGGTAGGACGGAATCTTCTCGCCATCCCAGCGCACGCCCAGGTTCAACTGCAGCTTGTCGTTGACGTCCCAATCGTCCTGGATGTACAGGCCCAACTGCTTGCTCTTGGTCGTCACCGACGGTGCAGCGCCGGCAAAGGGCAGGTTGAACTTCACCTGGTACGGAATCGGCGAAGTTCCCACACCGTCCGCCACGGCGTAATAGAACGAGGGATTGACCGCAGAGTTTTCGCTCTGGGTCAGCTCCACGTCCTTGTACTTCACGCCCATCTTGATGACGTGGCTGCCGTGCCAGTCGATGCTGTTGAGGGTGAGGTCGTTCTGGAAGCTGGGGCCCTTCTGCCCCTTGCGCTGGATCGCCAGGCCGCTGGTGGCGCCGTCGTTGAGCAGCACATCGTCCTCGGCGATGCCGCGGGTGTAGATCTGTTGATTGCCCAGGGTGTACGCATTGGGATTGAACAGCACGTCCTCGTAGGAGATGCGTGCCTCGTTGACGTAGCGCTCGCCAAAATGCTGCCAGCGCAGGTCGTAGCGCTTTTCGGTGTTGTAGTTGATCTTGCTGGCGATGGCCGTGGTCTGGTCGCCGACGCCGTCGCGGCTGTTCTCGTCGCGGTACTTGCCGGTCAGTTCGAGGCGGTCGTTGTCGCCGATGTCCCAGTCGATCTTGCCGAAGTACAGGTCTTCGTTGAACGGCCGGGTGACCGAGCCCAGTCGACTCTGCACGCCGGCCGGCAGGTCGTCGCTGAAGGAGCTGAATTGATCCGGCACGGCGACCGGATCGGCCGAGACCTCGAAGCCCTTGCCTTCATAGCTGAAGAAGAAATGCGCCTTGTCCTTGACGATGGGGCCGCTCAGCGCGAAGCCGTACTCGTCCTGATGGGTCTGGCGCTTGCTGCCGTCGGCATTGGGTGCACCGGCGCGTTCGTCGGGCTGGCGGGCGCGGAAATCGGTGTTGGTGGTGCGACCGAAGATTTCGCCGTGGAATTCGTTGCCGCCGGACTTGGTCGAGGCCACGATCGCCGCCGAACCGACCTGGTCGAACTCGGCCTTGTAGTTGGAGGTGATGACCTTGTACTCGCCGATCGCCAGCTGCGGGAACGGATTGCCTGCGCTCTGTTCCTGTCCGGAAACGCCGCCGAACAGATAGCTTTTCTGGCCCACGCCGTCGATATAGACGTTGACCGCCGAGCTGGCCTGCGCGCCGCCGCGGATCTGGCTATTGCCGTTGGAGTCGGTCTGGAACTGCATGCCCGGCACGGTATCGGCGAACTCGAGGAAGTTGCGCGTGAGCTGCGGCACGGTGTTGATCTGCTTCAGCGACACATTGGTGCCGACTTCGGAGGTCTTGACCTCCTGCAGTGCGGTGGCGGTGACCTTGACCGTATCCAGGGTGGTGGCGTTGGCATCTGCCCCCGGGGTTGTCGCGGCGCCGCCGCTGCCCAGGTTCAGGCTGAGCGAGGAGGCGACCGACAGCGTCACCGTTTTTTCCGTGCCAGGGCCGGCATCCACCTTGTAGGTGCCCGGAGGCAGGCCGACCAGGGCATAGCTGCCGTCTGCACCGGTGGCGACGCGGCGGACGGCGCCGGTGGCGACATTGGTGGCGGTGACGGTGGTGCCGGCCTGCGCGGACGCGACCTGGCCGCGCAAGGTGGCGTTGCTGGACTGCGCCAGGGCCGGCCCAGCGATGGCCAACGAGGCGGCCAGGGCACAACACAGCAGGCGGCGGGCCGGCAGGGTCGAAGCGGTACGGTAACTCTTCATGGCGTTCCCCCTCCCAGGGGTCAGGCGCGTACCGGTGGGAGACGGCATGGCGCAAGTGGTGCAGTGTTTCGATGACGCCGAACGACGTCGGTCACAACGGGTGTTAAAAAAACATAAGAAACCGCAAAGAGCGCGTGAAGATGCGACGCGTGCCGGTTATCCGCTCGGTACGCTGCGCGACGCACTGGACGCACGCACGATCAACTCCGGCACCATCTCCGAGAAGGCCGGCGGCGCAGCGTCGGGCGGCGGCGGCGGCGCATCCGGCAATTGCTGCGCCAGCAGCAACTGCAGCGCGCGCGCGCCCAGGCCGGCAATGTCCACCCGCATGGTGGTCAGGGCAGGGAGGACGTAGCGGGCCATCGGCACATCATCGAATCCGGCCAGGGCGATGTCCTGCGGCACCTTCAGGCCGGCATGGCCCAGCGCGAACAGGCAGCCCAGCGCCATCATGTCGTTGGCGGCGAACACCGCATCCGGGCGTGCGTCCTGGGCCAGCACCTGGCCGGCACGGTAGCCGGATTCCTCATCGAAGTTGCCCGGCAGTACCCAGGGCTGCGCCTGCGGATCCAGTGCCAACTCGTCGCGATAGCCGCGCAGGCGTTCGCGGGCGTCGTAGTTGTCTTCGGGGCCGGCAATGAAGGCGATGCGCTGATGGCCGCAGGCACGCAGGTGCCGGGTCATTGCGCGCGCGCCGCCATAGTTGTCCACGTTGAGGATCGGGTGCTGGCTGGCTTGGCCGGCGCAGTTGAGCAGGACCGCCGGCAGGCTGCCCGGCAGCGCCGTCGCCTGCAGCCCGGGCTCCAGCGATGGCGACATCACCACCACCCCGTCCACACGCCCCGGCAAGCGTTCCAACGCCTGACGCTGTGCCTGCGGATCGCCGTGCGAACTGGACACCAGCAGGTGATAACCCTGCGCGCGTGCCACCTGGTCGATGCCGCGGATCAATTCGGAAAAGAATTCCCCGTGCAGGTCCGGTAACACCACGCCGATGGTGTGGGTGCGGCGGCTACTGAGGCTGCGCGCGGCATGATGGGGGATGTAGTGCAGCGCGCGCGCCACCTGCAGCACGCGCTCGCGCACCGATTCGGCGACGTGCTGATGGCCGTTCATGGTGCGCGAAACGGTCGCGACCGAGACCTGTGCTTCCCGAGCGACGTCCTTGATGGTGACGTTGCCGCGCTCGGACCGGGGGCGACTCATGCCGGCCGCCTCTGCCGCGCACGCCCACAGCCCGCCCGCGTCGTCGGCGTCTGCGTGGGCAGAGCGATCATGGCCAAGCTGCACATGAAGGACATGGGTCCCATCCGATGGAGACCTGAGAGCGGGATGGCGCGCACGCTATCAGGATCTGCAAGCGCTTACATGATGCGCCGCAACATTCGATCAAACCCAGCTGGCGCAAGGCCTGCGCGCCGATCCGTGGACAACTTTGTCCGAAGCAAGACAGTGACGGTCATCGCTGGACAGGGACAGCCAAGCCTGCCGTCATGACCGGCTGCCGTTGCGGCCTTGTCCGACCCGTCAGGCCGTCGTCGCTGCCTTGCCGCGGTCGCATCCAGCTAGCAAGATGCGCCGATCAACAGGGGAATCTCGTCCGCATGTCGTCTTCTACCGTCCGCCCAGCTCGGTTCCCGCCGCTCGGCTGGTTGCTGCTGGCGCTGCTGTGCCTGGGCGGTTGCCAGCGGCACAGCGCACCGGCGGCCCTGCCCGGCGCCGAGGCCGAGCCTGCGGCGGCCATGCAGGCCATGGTCATGCCGCTGCGCAATGACGATCTGGTGGCCTATGCCCGGCTGCGGGTAACGCCGGCGCAGTACACCGGGCTGGAAGCCGCGTGGCGGTCCGGGAGCAGCCGCTGGCCGTTGACCGAGCTGCCGCTGCCCAACGAGATCGCCAGCCTGCTGGACACGCTGTCGGCCAGCGATGCCGAGCGCAGCCTGCAGCGGGCCTTCGACCAACAACTGGCCGGTCAGGCGCAGGGCCTGCGCCAGGCCGCGCAGTCGCTCGGTCAGTTCGGCGTGCAATACCTGCACAGCCGCAACGACTATCCACCCGAGCAGCGCGCGCACTACGTGCAGCTGGTGGATGCCTTGAGCGCCTGGGCGGCGCAAGCCCCGCTGGCCGACCGTGCCCGCGCCAAGGCCAGCATCGCCACCCTGGTCGCCGCCGCGCGCGCCACCGGCATTCGCTCCGATGCCGACCTGCAACGGCTGGGCATGGAAGAAAGCTTGCGCCGGCTCGGCCCGTTCTGGGCCGCCTGCAAGACCGTGCTGGTGCGTTACGACCTGTCGCTGGACGACAGTCTGGATGCCTTGCGCACCGGCCTGGTCAAGCAGGATGGCGAGCGCGCCCAGGTCCGGCTGCGCTACCCGCTGGCGGCCCGCGACATCGACATCACGCTGTGGCTGCGCAAGCGCGATGGCCACTGGTATCCGCAGCAGACCCAGGACGAGGTCGAGGCCCTGTTGGCTGCTGCGCCCGCTGCGCCGAGCGCCGGCGCCACGCCCCCGGCGCCGGCTGCGCCGCCACCCGCGCCGCGCGCTGGCGGCG
>NZ_NSET01000079.1 GCF_009192945.1 Xanthomonas maliensis
CAGGAACCGCAGTGTACGAGTGGTCCATGAGGATTCCGAGCACCGGCCGCGCCCGCCTGGCGGCTGCGCAGTCGTTTTGTTAGCTGCTCTAAGGCGATGCGCTGCGCCGCTCGGGGCGTTTCGTTATGCACGCGTGGCCGCTCGCTCCACCGCTGAGGTCGATGGCGTCGTCGACGGTAGCGTGGCGCGGCGGCATCGGTGGCCGGTGCCGCCGCTGCGGATCTCAGCTCTGCAGGCTGTCGAACACCGGGCGCGTCAGATTTTCAGGGGCATCCTCGGTGCACACCACCTCGTCCTCGATGCGGATGCCGCCATAGGGCTTGAACTGCTCCACGCGCTGCCAGTCGACGCTGGCGGCGTGGCCGTTCTTCTTGACCTCGTCCAGCAGCATGTCGATGAAGTACACGCCCGGTTCGATCGTGACCACCATGCCCGGTTCGAGCACACGGGTCAGGCGCAGGTAGGGGTGCCCGGCCGGGCGCTCGATCCGGCCGCCGCGGTCGCTGGCGGCGAAGCCGGCCACGTCGTGTACCTGCAGGCCGATCAAGTGGCCCAACCCATGCGGGAAGAACGCCGCGCTGACGCCGGTGGCCAGGGCCGCTTCGGGGGAGACGGTGATGATGCCGAATGCGCGCAGGATGCCCATCAGCGCCAGGTGCGCCTCCACGTGCAGTTGCTTGTAATCCACGCCGGCGCGCACCGCCTGGCCCAGGCCGATCTGGGCGGCATCCACCGCCGCGATCAAGGCCTGGAACTCGCTACCGGGATCGGCTGCATAGCTGCGGGTGATGTCGCTGGCATAGCCATGCGCCGAGGCGCCTGCATCGATCAGGAAGCTGCGTGGCGGCGCAGGCGGCTGGCGCTCGAGCTCGGTGTAGTGCAGCACGGCGCCGTGGGTGTTGAGCGCAACGATGTTGCCATACGGCAGCTCGTTGGCATCCTGGCCGACTGCGCTGCAGTACGCCATGTGGATGTCGAACTCGCTCTGGCCAGCGCGGAACGCTGCTTCGGCGGCGCGATGCCCGCGCACGGCGGCCTGCTGCGCCTGGCGCATCAATGCCAGTTCGTACGGCGTCTTGAAGGCGCGGTGGTAGTCCAGATAGTCCAGCACCGCTTGCGGATTGTTGGGGACATACGCGCCCAGAGCGCTGCCGGCTTCGCCCAGGATCGCGCAACGCGCGCTCTGCTGGGGCAATAACGCCAGCGCCTCTTCGGGCGTGCGGATGATCTGGATGTCGCACTGGTCGACCCACCAGCCATTGGGCGCGGCGGGCACCACGTGCCAGTAATCGCGCGGTTGGTGGAAGATCACCTTGGGCCGCTGCCCAGGGGTGTAGATCAGCCAGCTGTGCGGCACCCGTGTCAGCGGCAGCCAGGCCTTGAACTGCGGATTGACCGCATACGGGTAGTCGCGGTCGTCGAACACCTGGTAGTGCAGGCTGCCGCTGGGGACGACCAGATGGTCGAAACCACCGCGCTGCAAGGCCTGGTCGGCGCGCGCGGACAGGCTGCGCAGGTGATCGGCATAGAGCGTGGACAGGGAAGGCTGGGACATGCGGGACTCGTCGGCGGCGCAAGGCAATCGCCGATTTTGCCGCAATCGTCGTGCTGCTGTCCCTTCAGCCGACCAGATGCTCGTCGCCTATCCAGGCGCGCAGGCGCTGCCGATGCGGCTCTGAGAGGGTCAGGAACCGGAATCCGGCCCAGGACTGCCCAGGCGCATGCGCCGGTTCGCACCACAGCAAATGCACGCCGACGTCGATCTCGCTGGCGCGGCCGATACGTTCGGGCAGGGTGAAGCGCAACTGATAGAGCGCATCGGCCTGCAGGGGCGCCGACGCCAACAGCAGCAGGCCGGTTTCCGAGATGTTGCCGAGCCGGCCGATCTGCGTTTCGGCGATCAGGTCGGTGACCGGCACCGGGTCGGTGGGTTGGCGCCGCGGCGCACGACGGGTGTCCTGGATCATGCTTGCTCCTGCGCGTGATGGCCGGCCAGCGAGCGCAAGGTCCGCACGGTGGCGTGCCAGGCGCGATCGATCAGCCGGGTCTTCTCTTCCACCAGCAGCCGGGCCTGGCCGCTGGCCATCAGCCGCGCCAGCGCATCCAGCGACTGTTCGCCAACCTTCTGCCCGCGTTGATTGACGAACAGCGCATGGTCGGTGACCGGGCTATACCAGGACAGCCGCTGGCGGCGGACGTCGCCCTGCTGGTTCACCACGAACTCGAACCAACTGCCGAACGGCAGGCTGCGCAGTTGCTGGTAGCAGGCCTCTTCGTCGGCACTGCGCGGTGCGATGCTGTGCTTGTGCGGTGCTGATTCGCTCGCATCGCCCTGGTCTCCCAGCCGTGCGCGTGCTTTCAGCCGGGCCGCCAACTCGGTGCGCGAGGTCACCGCATCCTCGCCACCCGGGGTGGACAGGCGCCGGGCGATGGCGGCGGCCTCGTCGCCGTGGTAGCCCACCTGCAACAGCGCCGTCTCCACCTCGCTGGCCAATTCCACATCGGCGGGCTGGTCCTTGGCGCGGCAGGTGGTCTCGGCGATGCGCGCAGTCAGCGCCTGGCGTTCGCTCCATTCCGACGATTGCCCGCCCTGCCGCAGCAGGGTCAGCGTCAACACATCCGACCAGGCCTGGCGCAGCAGCGACTGCACGAACCGCGGTGGCTCGGTCTCGCTGCAGACCTGCTCGATCCGGGTGGCAGCCTGCTGCTTGGCCATCTCCAGGCGCTCGCGGCCGCGCGCTGCGTCCACCTGGCGTCGCTCGGCGACCTCGGCCTTGCGCGCCTGGGTGCGCAGCTGCGCCTGCACTTCTTCGTTGGCGCGTACGAACACCGCATCGTCGCCCTGGTAGTCGCGCACGATCCGCTCGACGTTGCGGCCCAGCGTTTGCAGCAGTTGGGCGTCGACGTCGTCTTCGCCCAGCCAGGTCGCGCCGGACTCGGCCACGGTATTGAGCAGCTCGCGGACCGGGTGCTGGTCGCGGACGAAGAACTGCGGGTCGTTCAACGCCGCGCGCAGCACCGGGACCTGCAGCTTGGCCAGCAGATCCTGCGCTGGCGCCTGCCTGCGCACGTCGCGTTGCATCTGTGCGTACAGCAGACCAAGCAGGTCGAACGTATCGTTGTCCTGTGGCGATAGGCTGGCGTGCGGCCCGTGTTGTTGCTGCAGCGCGGCCAACAGTTGCCGCTGCACCGCGGCGATGCCCGTGGGCGCTGAAGGAGTGGGTGTCGGCACGCTGCTTTGCAGGCTGGCCAGCACGTCCTGCACCGCAGCCTGCGGGACGGGCGGTGTCAGCGCGGCGACCAGTTGCGCTGGCGACCCGGCGATTCCCGGCGTGGTGTCGGGGCCGGCGTTGCGGACGACAGGCGCGTGGCCCTGCAGGCGGGCGGTGCGCGCCGAGGTCAACAGCGCCTCCAGCATGCCGGTGGCCTCGGCCAGGCCCCCTGGGGCGGCCGTGGTATCGGACGGGGGGGCGCCAGTCGCGAGCGCCATCCCGCTGCGATCGTCCATCAGGGCCCGTTGCCAGGCCGTCAGTTGGACAGGCGACGGCGATTGGCCAGCGGAAGGCTTTCCGGTCGCTGAAGAGTGCCCGCCATCGCCAGCCTCGGCGGTTCGCCGACGCGCCTGCGCGTGGGTGGGCTTGGCCAGATAGGGGTGGTAGATCAGCCCGGGCAGGATGCCCTCGTGCGCGAGCAGGCCGTTGACGCGTTCGTACAGATCGGCGAGCCGGTCGGCCACCTGGCGCTCGAACACGCGATACAGGGTGATCTGGCTGTCCAGTCCCAGCTGCAAGGTCTCGCCCAGCGTGCGCACGATCCGGCACAGGCCGTAGGGGCCGAGCGGCAGCAGTTCCAGATCGAATTCCGGTACCGCGCCGACCACTGCCAGCCGCTGCGCCAGCAGATGCAGCAGGTTGCTGTGGCGGGATGTCTCGCGGCGGGCGATCTCGCTCAGCACGATGTCGCGGTCGATGTCGTTGTCTTCCACCAGCGTCAGCGTCTGTGCATGCTGGCGTTGCGGGGCTGGCGTCGGTTCCGCCAGCGGCTTGCCCAGATCGGCCAGCTGCTGCGCCACCTGCTGCAGAAATGCGTCCGGGAAGCCTTCGACGTGGTCGCGCAGGCCGCGCGTTTGCGTGTAGATCTCCGCCTGCAGCTGGCTGCTGGGAGCGTGTTCGGCCTGGTAGAGCAACTCGCGCTCGAGTTCGACGATGGTCATCCGCAGCGAGCCGCCCAGCACCTGTGCGCATTGCGCATGGGCCGCGGCCAGCAGGCGCCGCGCACGGGGCGCGAGCGGTGCGCTGGCGAGCGGAGCGGCCAGCGCGGTCTGCGCGAAGGGGGCGGGCGTGGACATGTAGATCGTCGAGAGCGGGGCAGGCGCGCTATTTAGCACGTTTCTGCACCCATCAGCGACTGTGGGCTGGCGCAAGCGGCATGGGCATTGAGGGAATACAACGCTGCTACCGCGCTGTACCCAGCATGCGCTAGGGCAGGAACAGTGCAACGACGTCGTTGGTGAAGCGCCGGCCAAGTTCGGTGGGGCGCACATGCCCAGCCTCTTCCTGCAACCAGCCCTGTCGATACGCCTGCGCCAGCGGTGCCTGTATCGCGGCAGCCGGCAGCCCGGTCGCGCGCTCGAACGTCTCCAGTCGAAACCCTTCGTGCAGCCGCAGCAGGTTGAGCATGTACTCGAACGGTAGCCGCTCGGCCGCCACCACCTCGTCACCGCCGATCGCCGCCGGGGTGCCGGCGGTGTCCAGGAAGGTCTGCGGATGCTTGTGCTTCCAGCGGCGCAGCACCTGTTGCTCGGCGCCGGAGCTGATCTTGCCATGGGCGCCGGCGCCGATGCCGAGGTAGTCGCCGAAGCGCCAGTAGTTGAGGTTGTGCGCGCACTGGCGGCCGGGCCGGGCATAGGCGCTGACCTCGTACTGCGCATAGCCCGCATCGGCGAGCAGACCCTGGCAGTGCTCCTGCATGTCCCAGGCTGCGTCCTCGTCGGGGATCCCCTGCGGCGGCCGCGCGAAGAACACCGTATTGGGCTCCAGCGTGAGCTGGTAATGCGACAGGTGGGTGGGCTGTAGCGCGAACGCGCGCGCCAGATCGGCTTCGGCCTGTGCCAGGCTCTGCTGCGGCAAGGCATACATCAGATCGATATTGACGTTGTCGTAGCCGGCGTCCTGCGCCAGTTTGATCGCCCGTTCGGCCTCGGCGCTATCGTGGATGCGGCCCAGCCGCTGCAGCGCCGCATCATCGAAGCTCTGCACGCCGAAGCTCAGGCGATTGACCCCGGCGGCATGATAGCGGTCGAAGCGGCCATGTTCGGCGGTCCCCGGGTTGGTTTCCAGGGTGATTTCTAGCTGTGGCGCGAACCGCAGTCGCGCCGCAGCAGCCTGCAGGAAGCGATCGATCGCTTCGGGCGGAAACAGGCTGGGAGTGCCGCCGCCGAAGAACACCGAGTGCACGACCCGTCCCCACACCAGTGGCAAGTCCTGGTCGAGGTCGCGGATCAGCGCATCGACATAGGCCTCGAACGGCAGCGCGCCCTTGGCCGCATGCGAATTGAAATCGCAATACGGGCACTTGCGCACGCACCAAGGCAGGTGCACGTACAGCGCCAGCGGCGGCGGATGCAGCGCCGGCGGCGCGGTGACCGCATGGGTGGCAGTGACGGGTGTAGCGTTCATCGAGGCAAGCAGGCTCAGTACAAGGTGGCCAGCTGCTGTTGCAGTGTCGCTAGCGCCACCGCGCGATGGCTCAGGCGATTCTTCAGCGCAGCATCCATCTCCGCGGCGGTCAGGCCGTAACGCGGATCGAGAAATACCGGGTTGTAGCCGAAGCCGCCATCGCCACGCGGCGCGGTGGTGATCACCCCTTCCCAACTGCCTTCGGCGATCAGCGGTTGCGGATCTTCTGGATGGCGCAGCAGGACGATCACCGCGTAGAAGCGCGCGCTGCGCTGCTCCGCCGGAACCGCGCGCATCGCCTCCAGCAGCTTGGCATTGTTGGCCTGCGCATTGGTCGGGCTGCCGGCGTAGCGTGCGCTGTACAGACCGGGCGCGCCGCCGAGCGCGTCGACGATCAGTCCCGAGTCGTCGGCCAGCGCCGGCAGGCCGGTGACGGCGCTGGCGTGGCGTGCCTTGATCAAGGCGTTCTCGACGAAGGTCAGTCCGGTTTCCGGCACGTCCTCCACCCCGAGCTCGCCCTGCGCGACGATCTGCAAGGGCAGGGCGGCAAGCATGGCGCGCAACTCTTCCAGCTTGCCGGCGTTGCCGCTGGCCAACACCAGCTGTTTCATGGCTTGGGCTCCAACAGATCCCACTGGGTGCCGTACAGGTCGCGGAAGACCGCCACCGTGCCATAGGCCTCCTCGCGGGGAGTTTCGAGAAATTCCACCCCATACGCCAGCATGGCGGCATGATCGCGCCAGAAGTCGTCGGTGTAGAGGAAATGGTCCACGCGCCCGCCGGTCTGGTCGCCGATGCGCGCGCGTTGTGCGGCGTTGGCCGGCTGCGCCAGCAGCAGTGCGGCCTGCTTTGCATCGCCCGGACCGACCACCACCCAGCGCTTGCCCTCGCCCAGTGCGCGGTCTTCCAGCACGCGGAAGCCCAGCGCGCCGGTATACCAGGCAATGGCGGCGTCGTAATCGGCCACCAAGAGCGTGGTCAGGGCAATGCGGCGATTCATCCGGCCAATGCCTGCCGTTGCAATGCGAACAGCTCTTTCATGCCGCCCTCGGCCAGCGCCAACAGCGCATCCAGTTCGTCGCGGCGGAACGCGTGGCCTTCTGCCGTGCCCTGCAGCTCGATGAAGCCGCCGCCGTCGTTCATCACGACGTTCATGTCGGTGTCGCAATCGCTGTCTTCGGCGTAGTCCAGATCCAGTACCGGCACGCCGCGGTACACACCGACCGACACCGCCGCGACCGCGCCGATCAACGGGTGCTTCTTGATCTCGCCGCGCTTCTGCATCCAGTTCACTGCATCGGCCAGTGCGACGTAGGCGCCGGTGATCGCGGCGGTGCGGGTGCCGCCATCGGCCTGCAGTACATCGCAGTCCAGGGTGATGGTGCGCTCGCCGAGTGCATTGCGATCCACACAGGCGCGCAGTGAGCGGCCGATCAGGCGCTGGATTTCCAGCGTCCGTCCGCCCTGCTTGCCGCGTGCGGCTTCGCGATCGGAACGGGTGTGGGTGGAGCGCGGCAGCATGCCGTATTCGGCGGTCACCCAGCCTTCGCCCTTGCCGCGCAAAAAGCCCGGCACGCGGTTCTCCACGCTGGCCGTGCACAGCACGCGGGTGTCGCCGAAGCTGACCAAGACCGAGCCCTCGGCATGACGGGTGAAGGCGCGTTCGATGCGCACCGGGCGCAATTGGTCGGCGGTACGGCCGCTGGGACGGGAAAAGGTCATGCGAGGCAATCCGGAAGTCAGGAGGTGGTCGGGCCAGGTCCGCGTCGGCAGCGCCGGTCGGGACGGCCCGCTAGGGTACCATTCGCGCTTTGACGGCACGGGATTGACGATGATCCGAAGCATGACCGCCTTTGCTGGCGGCGAACGCATCACGCCCTGGGGCACGCTGGCCTGCGAGCTGCGCTCGGTCAACCACCGTTTCCTCGAGATCGGTGTCCGCCTGCCGGAGGAGTTGCGTGCGCTGGAGCCGATCCTGCGCGAACGCGTCGCCGCCAAGAATAGCCGTGGCAAGCTGGACCTGGTGCTGCGCCTGCGTGCGCCGGAGCAGGCGCAGACACTGGCGGTCAACGAATCGCTGCTGCAGGAGCTCGGCGCGCTGGCCACCCGCCTGGATGGCGTGTTCCCGCGCTTGCAGGTCGGCTTCACCGAGCTGCTGCAGGTGCCAGGGGTGCTGCAGGTGCAGGATGTCGACGCACCGGCGTTACAGGCACAGGCGTTGGCGCTGCTGGACGAGGTGGTGGACAGCTTCGTCGCTGCGCGCGAGCGCGAAGGCGGCAAGCTCGCCGCCGCGATCGGCGAGCGGGTGGATGCGATCGAGCGCATCGCCGGCGAGGTGCGGACGCTGATTCCGCTGATCCGTGAAGGACAGCGCACCAAGCTGGCCGCGCGCCTGGCCGATCTGCCGCATCCGGTCGAGCCCGGACGTGCCGAGCAGGAGCTGGTGCTGTGGCTGCAGAAGCTCGACGTCGACGAGGAACTGGACCGCCTGTCCAGCCATATCGCCGAAATCCGCCGCGTGCTGCGTCAACGCGAGCCGGTCGGGCGGCGTCTGGATTTCCTGTTGCAGGAATTCAACCGCGAGGCCAATACACTGGGCTCCAAGTCAGTGGACAGCCGTACCTCGGCCGCCGCAGTGGACCTGAAAGTGCTGATCGACCAGATCCGCGAGCAGGTTCAGAACATCGAATAGCCGGGATGGGCGATGCGCGTCGGGATTGGGCGCGGCGGCCATCGCCGATGTCAGCGGGCTGCGTTCAATCCCGGTAGCATGTCGACCCCGGTGGTACCGGTCCGCAGTCCGTTCGCGAATCCCGACTTCCCAATCCCGACTTCCTGACCTTATGCGCGGCACTCTCTATATCGTTGCGGCTCCCTCCGGTGCCGGCAAAAGCAGCATCGTCAACGCCACCCTGGCGCGCGATCCGAAGATTGCCTTGTCGATCTCGTTCACCTCGCGCGCGCCGCGGCCGGGCGAGCGGCATGCCGAGCACTACCATTTCGTCTCCGCCGACGAGTTCCAGCAGATGATCGATGCGGGCGATTTCTTCGAGTACGCCCTGGTCCATGGCGACTGGAAGGGCACGGCGCGGCAGTCGGTCGAGCCGCAGCTGGCTGCCGGCCACGATGTCTTGCTGGAGATCGATTGGCAGGGCGCACGCCAGGTCCGGCAAAAAGTGCCTGACGCGGTCAGCGTGTTCATCCTGCCGCCGTCGCGACAGGCACTGGACGAGCGCATGCGCAAACGCGGCCAGGACAGCGAGCACGTAATGGCGCAGCGGCTGGCGGCCGCGCGCGAGGAGATGCTGCACTTCGAGGAATTCGACTACGTGATCATCAACGAGACCTTCGATACCGCGGTCTCGGAGATGTGCGCGATCTTCACCGCCAGCCGGCTGCGGCGGCAGGCGCAGCAGCAGCGCCACGCCCAGCTGATCCGCGCCCTGCTGGACTGAACGCGCCGGTCCTGTCGCGCCCGGATCGGCGCACTTTGCGCAAGCCCAGGCTTGGCTGGCTGCGGCCAACTGGCTGATTCCAAAGGAAACTGAACGGTCGCCAGTTGTCTGGCCGACCTGGCGGGCGTACACTTCGCCCCCCTTCCCTCACTCGATGCGCGGCCATTGCAGGTCGCCGGGAGCCCGCATGGCCCGCATTACCGTAGAAGATTGCCTGGAAGTCGTGAACAACCGTTTCGAGCTGGTCATGATGGCCTCCAAGCGCGCTCGCCAGCTCGCCAACGGCGTGCAGCCGCTGATCGACAACGCTGACGCCGGCGACAAGCCCACCGTGATGGCGCTGCGTGAGATCGCCGCGCGCCGGATCGACAATGCCCTGATCGACGAAGTGGAGAAGGCCGAACGCGAGCGCGCCGAGCGCGAAGCGCTGGAATGGGCCGCCGCCGAAGTCGTCGCCGACGAGGACATGTCCAAGAACGACGACTGATCGTCGCTGCATGGCCGACGCGCATCGCGTCGTCGGCAGTCGATCTGCGACCGGCCCGCCCTGTGCGGGCCGGTTGCGTTATGGGGAGCGGGATGCATGCTCGTATGTGTGCGAGTCGCCATGGCACAGGTCGCAGGAATTGTCCCGGCTGCACCGGACGACCGGGCGCATACTCCGTAGACAGCAGTCGTCAGTCGGTGCGCGTCGCCTGCGCCATCTCACTCCGCAGCGAGCGCTCCAGCGCTTGCATGGCGGTGTAGCCGCGACGTTTTGCAGCGTGGAAACCTGCAATGTCTGCCGGCGTCGCTGCGGTGCCGGCGCCCAGTGCGCTCATTGCCGCCATCGCTGCAGGCAGGTCGGGGTACGCACCGCTGGCCACCGCTGCCAGCATCGCGCTGCCCAGCAGGACCGGCTCGGCCGTGGCGGCCACGTCCATCCGGATGCCGCAGGCATCGGCCATCAGTTGCCGTACCAGCCGGCTGTGGCTTGCCCCACCACTCATGATCACGCTGTCGATGCACACGCCTTGCGCGCGCAGCGCATCGAGGATGTCGGCCAGCCCGTAGCCGAGTCCACAGATCCCCGCGATATACAGCGCCTCCAGGCCATCGAGATCATGGTCGATGCCGAGCCCGACGATGACCGCCCGAGCGCTGGGGTCGGCGGCGGGTGAGCGGTTGCCCAGGTAGTCCGGCAACACGTGCAGCCCGTGCGCGCGCAAGGCGGCGTGCGAGGGCGTTCGCGCCTGCGCCAGGATGCGTTGCTCCAGCCACTGCAGGACATCCAGCCCCGCCGCCGTGGCCTGCGCGCTGGCGTCGGCGTAGCCCGGATGCGAGCGCACCAGCGTGTCGATTGCCACGCCGGCGGCGGACTGCCCACCTTCGTTGAGCCACAGCCCCGGCACCAGCGCCGCGTCATACGGCCCCCAGACGCCGGGAGTGAAGCATGCGGCCTGTGTGCTTACCAGCACGCAGGCCGAGGTGCCCAGGATATAGGCCGCGCGAGCGGTGAGCGGCACCGGTTGGCCGTCCTCAGCGGGGCTGGCGAGGGTGCCGACGGCGCCGGCATGTGCATCGATCAAGGCCGCGCCCACCGCGATCCCGGCCTGCAGGCCCAGTTCGTCCGCCACTGTGGGTGTCAGCCCCTGGCCCAGTGCGGTGCCAGGTGCAACGATCCGGCTGCCGATCCGCGCAGCGTGATCACCGAGCAACTCGGCCATGCCGATGCGTTCGAAGAAGGCCGGGCTCCAGCCGCCAGCGTGCTGCACATAGGTCCATTTGCAGGTGACCGTGCACAGCGAGCGGTCGGTGCTGCCGGTGGCGCGCCAGCTCAGCCAGTCGGCCAGGTCGAACAGGTGCGCGGCGCGCGCATAGCTGTCGGGCAGATGCTGTTTGAGCCAGAGCAGCTTGGGGATCTGCATTTCCGGCGAAATCTGCCCGCCGACATAACGCAATACAGGGTCGCCGGTGGCGTTGACGTGGTCGGCCTGGGCGACGGCGCGATGGTCCATCCACACGATGACGTCGCGATCGGCCTGGCCGCAAGGGCTGATGCACACCGGCCCGCCGTCGGCGGCCACCGCCACCAGCGAACAGGTGGCGTCAAAGCCAATCCCGGCCACCCGCGCGGCATCCACGCCGGCGTGCGCCACCGCCGCGCGGATCGCCTGCACGCAGGCCTGCCAGATATCCGCGGACGATTGCTCGACCATATCCCCCGGCAAATACCAGGTCTGGATGGGATGGCGCGCGCTGCCGAGCAAGCCGCCGCGCGCGTCGAACAGCCCGGCGCGTGCACTGCCGGTGCCCACGTCCACACCGATGAACACGGCATCGTTGGTCGAATGCATGGCTTACCAGCAGGTATAGCCGCCGTCGGCCAGCACGATACTGCCGGTCATCAGGCTGGCGGCGGGGGATGCCAGGAACAGTGCGACCGAGGCGATTTCTTCCACTTCGCCCAGTCGCCCCATCGGCGTGCCGCCGATCCAGGCGGCGTACATCGCCGGGTCTTCCTTGACGAAGGCGTTCAAGGGCGTGGCGATATAGGTCGGCGCCACCGCGTTGACGCGCACGCCGCGGTTGCCCCATTCGGCGGCCAGCGATTTGGTCAGGTGGTGCACGGCTGCCTTGGAGGCGTTGTAGTACGCCTGCGCCTGCGGCTTGTTGACGATGAAGCCGGACATCGAACCGACATTGACGATGGCGCCATCGCCGCTGTCCAGCATGTGTTTGCCGAAGGCGCGGCAACACCAGAAGGTGCCATTGAGATTGACGTCGATGACATTGAGCCAGTGCTCGTCGGTGACGGTTTCGGCCGGGGTCTGGCTGCGTGCGATGCCGGCGTTGTTCACCAGGATGTCGACCTTGCCGAATTTGGCATGCAGCTCGTCGGCCACCTGGGTCACGCGCGTCGAATCGGTGACGTCCATCTGTACGATTTCCGCATCCAGGCCCTTGCTGCGCAGGGTAGCCAGACCTTGCTCGGCCACCGCGATGTCGTGATCGGCAATCACCACCTTGGCGCCGGCTTCGGCCAGCGCATCGCAAATGGCCAGGCCGATCGCGCGGCCGCCGCCGGTGACGACCGCCACGCGGCCATCGAGTTTGAACTTGTCCAGATACATCGCGCGTCTCCTGCTGAGTCTTGCACGTGGGGGAGGGAAAGGGTTAACGCTGCAGCGCTCAACGCATGGCTTGCTGGCCGGCATCGAAGCGATGCAGGTGCTGCGGGTCGGGGATCAAGGTGACGCTGTCGCCCACTGCGACGCGCAGGTCGCCGGTGCAGCGCGCATCCACGGTGCCCACACCGGGGATCTGCACATAGACGAAGGTGTCGCTGCCCAGATGTTCGGCCTGGACTACGGTGCCCGGCCAAGCTTCGCCGCCGGCAGTGGCCGTGGCGCTGCCGCGATGCACGGCGATATGTTCCGGACGCACGCCGAGCGTGACCGCGCCATGGCGCGCGGCCACCTCGCCCTGCAGCAGGTTCATGCGCGGGGAACCGATGAAACCCGCTACGAATACATTGGCCGGGCGCTCGTAGAGTTCCAGCGGCGTGCCGACCTGCTCGATGCGCCCGGCCTGCAGCACCACGATCTCGTCGGCCATGGTCATCGCCTCGACCTGATCGTGGGTGACGTAGACCGCGGTGGTCCTGAGTTGTTTCTGCAGGCGGGTGACTTCCAGGCGCATCTGCACGCGCAAGGCGGCGTCCAGGTTGGACAGCGGTTCGTCGAACAGGAAACCCTTGGGCTCGCGCACGATGGCGCGGCCGATCGCTACGCGCTGGCGCTGGCCGCCGGACAACTGGCCGGGCCTGCGGTCCAGATAGTCGGTGAGGTTGAGCACGGTGGCGGCCTGCGCCACCCGCCGCTCGATCTCGGCCTTGGGCACGCGCGCCATCTTCAGCCCGAAGGCAATGTTCTTGCGCACGCTCATGTGCGGATACAGCGCATACGACTGGAATACCATCGACAGTCCGCGCCGAGCCGGCGGCAGCCGGGTGACATCCTCGCCATCGATCAGGATGCGTCCGCCGCTGACGTCTTCCAGTCCGGCGATCAGCCGCAACAAGGTAGTCTTGCCGCAACCGGACGGGCCGACGAAGACCACGAACTTGCCGTCGTCGATCTCCAGGTCGGCACCGTGGATGACCTGCGTGTCGCCGAAGGATTTGTTGACAGCTTGCAGCGTGATGCGTCCCATGAACCACCTGTTGCGTTGAGTGAGTTATTTCACGGCACCGAAGGTCAGACCGCGCACCAGTTGCTTCTGGCAAAACCAGCCCAGCACCAGAATCGGAGCGATCGCCATGGTCGATGCAGCCGACAACTTGGCCCAGAACAGGCCTTCGGGGCTCGAATAGGACGCGATGAAGGCGGTCAACGGCGCGGCCTTGGACGAGGACAGATTCAGCGACCAGAACGCCTCGTTCCAGGCCAGGATCACGTTGAGCAGCAGCGAGGAGGCGATGCCGGGTATCGCCATCGGGGCCAGGATGTAGAGAATCTCCTTGCCGATGGTGGCGCCGTCCATGCGCGCCGCTTCCAGGATGTCCTTGGGGATGTCCTTGAAGTAGTTGAACAACATCCACACCATGATCGGCAGGTTGCCCAGGCACAGCACGATCACCAGACCGAGCTGGGTATCCAGAAGGCCCCAGTCGCGGTACAGCAGGTAGATCGGCACCAGCACCCCCACCGGCGGCAGCATCTTGGTCGACAGCATCCACAGCAGGATGCTGCGGGTGCGCCGCGTCGGGGCGAATGCCATCGACCAGGCCGCGGGGATGGCGATCGCCAGCGCGATCAACGTGGAGCCCAATGCCACCACCACCGAATTCCACGCGTGCGCGAGATAATCGCTGCGTGCCTGTACGGCGGCGTAGTTTTCCAGCGTCCAATGGAAGAGCAGGAAGCTGGGCGGCGTGGAAAATGCGTCGATCTCGCTCTTTAAGCTGGTCAGTAGCATCCACAGGATCGGGAAGAACATCACCCCACCCACCACCCAGGCGGCGATGGTGGTGGCAAGCACTTGCAGCGTGGGGGCACGACGGGCCATCTCAGGTCTCCAGGTTCTTGCCGACGATGCGGACCAGGAAGATCGCCGCCAGATTGGCTAGCACCACCGCGATCAGGCCGCCGGCGGATGCGGCACCGACGTCGTACTGCAACAGCGCCTGCGAATAGATCAGGTAGGCCAGGTTGGTGGTCTGCATGCCCGGGCCGCCGCCGGTGGTGACGTAGATCTCCACGAACACCGTCAGCAGGAAGATCGTTTCGATCAGCACCACGATGGTCAGTGGGCGCGCAAGATGCGGCAGCGTGAGATGGAAAAAGCGGTCGAACACACCAGCACCATCCATCAACGCCGCTTCCTGCTGTTCTTCGTCCAGCGACTGCAGCGCGGTCAACAGGATCAGCACCGAGAACGGCAGCCACTGCCAGGCCACGATCAGGATGATCGACAGCATCGGGTATTGGGTGAACCAGTCGATCGGCGTCAGCCCCAGCGACTGCCATAGCCACGCCAGCAAGCCGGACACCGGGTGCATCAGCAGGTTCTTCCAGATCAGCGCGCTGACCGTGGGCATCACGAAAAAGGGGGCGATCAGCAACAGACGTACGATGCGTCGGCCCACGAACGCCTGGTCGAGCAGCAAGGCGATCGGGACGCCGCAGCCGGCGGTGATCGCCAGCACCGAGCCGACCAGCAGCAAGGTGTTGCCGAGCGAGGACAAAAAGGCAGGGTTGCTCAGGAAGTAGTGGAAGTTGCCTAGCCCGACGAAGGTTTTCTCCGGGTTGAGCAGGTCGTAATGCAATGTGGAAAACCACACTGTCATCGCCAGCGGCACGATCATCCAGGCCAGCAACAGCAGGATCGACGGCGCGATCAGGAAGCGGGCGAGGCGTTGGGTTTGCTGCGTGGCCATTGGAAGGTCCGTTACAGGGACGGCGAGGCGCGCGCGTGACGGTGCGCGACGGACGTTGGAGCGACCTGGCCCGCCGCGCATACGCAGGCGGCAAACAGTCGCTGCGCGACTAGAAGTTCAGGCTGACCTGCAGGCCGAGCAGGGTGGCGTGATCGACATCGCGCCCGCCGGGATGCCGGATGTACTGCACGCTGGGCATGATCTCGATGCCGCGGCTGACGGCAATGTTGTAGTTGAGTTCGATCGGATACTCGTAGCGCTGCACCTCGATCGCGCCCGCGCCGCTCGGCAGGCGTTGGTTGTAGGCGCGCTGGGCGCTGCGCAACCGGTTGCTGAGTGCATTGCGGCCGAATGCCAGGCCGATGCGGTCGTTCGGCCGTGCGGGAAAGACGCCCTTCCAGAATGCGCCGAGCGCCACGACCTGGCCGACCGTGCTGACCTCGTCGTCGGCATCGATGACGCTGGCAAACATGCGCAGGCCGCCACCGTCTCCGTTGCTGGTGAGTTGCTGTTCGACGTTGGCGTAGAACGCGCGATCGGTGTCCTGCAGCGTGGCCGGGCTCGCGCTCAGGCTGGTGGGCAGGCCGATCTGGTTGTAGACCCGGGGTTGATCGTGACTGTTGCGCACCGCACCGATGCGGTAGTCGCCATCCAGACCATTGCCGTAGTCGGGTTTGAATTCCACCTCGGCCACCATCAGCGTGCCGTGGTCGTCACCGGAGGTACGCAGTTTCAGGCCCTGGTCGGTGGAGCGGTTCTGCGGGTTGGCATCGTAGCCGCCGACGCGGAAAAACCAGCGCTTGTCCGGGCTGAAGGAGACCACACCGCCCCAGGCACTGAGCGGATCGCCATACCAGTTGTTGCTGATGTAGTTGGACGAGCCGCCGCTGCAGAAGGTCAGATGCTGGAAGTTGCAGTTCAACGCAAAGAAGTCCGCACTTGGATAGATGCGGCCAGCCTTTAACGACAGGCGGTCGTCGAGCAGGCGCTGGGTCAGCGAGAACTGGGTCAGGCGCGTCACCGGGCCGCGGCCGAAGATCTGCTGCGCCTGCAGCAGGGTGGGAATGCCGGCCTTGGTGTTGATCAGGTCGCCGTTGCGGTTGGTGATCTCCAGCTTGAAGTCGGCGCCGGTCCAGCCCCAAAGCCTGTCCAGGTCGAAGTAGCCGCCAAGAAAGAATTGATCGGCGTAGGCGGTGGTCTTGCGTTCCCCGCCGGAGAGGTTGTGCGCGGTCTGGCTGAAATGGGCCAGCTTGAATTCCACGCCCTGCTCGGCGAGTGCGCTGCGCGCGCCGCCCCAGTCGCCGCCGATATGCTTGCCCGGGTCGAATGCATCGGCGGCCTGCGCGGGGGCGCACAGCAGGCTGGCGGCCAGGGTGGGCAGCGCAGCAAAGGTATGCCTGATCTTCATCGATTGCCTCGCGTGATGAGGCCCGGCGCGCCTGCGCCGAGCATGCAGCGGTCTCCAGGCCGTACGGCGGTGCCGCACGGAAACGTAGGCGTTACTTCTTCGGGTAGCCGGCGCGCAGCATTTCGCGCTCGGTGCTGGCCTGGGCGTTTTTCAGCGCGTCGTCCACGCTGACCGAGCCGGTGAGCGCCGCAGAGAACTGTTGGCCGACCGTGGTGCCGATCGACTGGAATTCCGGGATGGCCGCGTACTGCACGCCGACATAGGGCACCGGCTTGACTGCGGGATGATGGGTATCGGCGCCCTGGATGGCGGCCAGGGTCGGCTTGGCGAACGGCGCGGCCTTTAAATACGCGGGATTGGCATACAGCGACTGACGCGTGCCCGGCGGTACATTGACCCAACCGTCCTTGGCGGCGACCAGCTCGATGTAGTGCTTGCCGGTGGCCCAGGCGATGAAGGTCTGCGCCTTGTCTGCCTTCTTGGAACTGGCCGGAATCGCCAGATTCCAGGCCCATAGCCAGCCGGTGGTCTTGCCCTTGCCGGCATCCGGCGCAGGCGCGAAGCCGACCTTGTCGGCCACCTTGGATTCGCTCGGGTTGCTGATGAACGACGCCGCCACCGTGGCATCCACCCACATGGCGCACTTGCCGGCGTTGAACAGTGCCAGATTCTCGTTGAAACCGTTGGAGGCCGCGCCGGGCGGGCCGGCCTGTTTCATGACATCCACATAGGTCTGAAGTGCGGCTTTCCATTCCGGCTGGTCGAACTGCGGCTTCCACTGCTCATCGAACCAGCGCGCACCGAAGGCATTGCCCATTGCGCTGATCAAGGCCATGTTCTCGCCCCAGCCAGCCTTGCCGCGCAGGCAGATGCCGTACACGCCATTCTGTTTGTCAGTGAGCTTGCGCGCGGCATCGGCCACGAAACTCCACGACGGCTGCGCCGGCATCTGCAGGCCCGCCTTCTGCAGCAGGTCGGTGCGATACATCAGCATCGAGCCTTCGGCGTAGAACGGCGCTGCGTACAGCTTGCCCTTGTCGCTGACCGCATCGCGGATCTGCGGCATCAGGTCTTCCACATCGTAGTCGGCGTCGAAGGTCAGCGGCTTGAGCCAGCCGCGCTCGGCCCAGATCGGCACCTCGTAGGTGCCGATGGTCAGGACGTCGAATTGCCCGCCCTTGGTGGCGATGTCGGTGGTCACGCGCTGGCGCAGCACGTTTTCTTCCAGCGTCACCCACTCCAGTTTGATGTCCGGATGCTGGGCGGTGAAGTCGGCGGTGAGCTTCTGCATGCGGATCATGTCGCCGTTGTTGACGGTGGCTATCACCAGCGTGTCCTGCCTGGCCGCCGCATTGCCATCCTGTCGTCCGCCACCGCCGCAGCCGGCCAGTGCGGTACTCAGTCCCACGCAGATCAGCGTCTTGATCGAAGTGTTCATACCGATGCCTCGGGTCGAGGTTGGTTGAGCAAATGCCCGTGTGGTGTGCATATGCCCACGCTGTGGGCATGCTGTAAAGCACTTTCGATCGTGCAACGCAGCATCGCTGCGCACGCCAGGGCGCCCGCAGCCGGACGAAAAACGTCATGAAAAAACTGTCTTGCGCCGCTGTGCGCGGCCGTGACTCAGCCCGCGAGCAAGGCCTTGGCGGTGTGCTCGTCGGTGATCAGGCCATTGAGGATGCGGCCTTTCAAGGCGGCCTTGATCGGCCCCACCTTGACCGTGCCTGCGGCCACGCCAATGGTCAGGCTGCGCGAAGGCACGCTGTGCGGCATGCTGGTCAGGCGCAGGTTGCTGCCGCCGTCGATGATCTCGCCGTCGGCATTGATGGCCCAGCCGATGACCTCGCCCACGGCGCCAAGGCGGATCAGTTCCAGCAGCTCGGTCCGGCTGATGAAGCCGTCCACATGCAGCGGGGCGGTCTGGTCCAGTTGCCCGACACCGACCAAGCGCAGATCGGCCTTGTCGGCGATGGCTCGCACCTTGCGCACCACTTCGATGCCCAGCAGGCTCTTGCGCTCGGTCTGCGATGACAGGAACACCGGCAGCGGCATCGGGTAATGCTGAGCACCGGTCAGGTCGGCCAGGCGCGCCACCGCATCGAACGGGCTCGCCGAGCCGTCTGGGGAGATATTGCCGACCAGCGACACCAGCTGATGGTTGCGCGTCTGCATCGCCGGGATCCGCTCCACCGCCGCGCGCATCGAGCGGCCGGTGCCGATGCCGATGATGCTCGGGGTGTCGCTGCGCAGGGTGGATTCCAGCAGCGCCGCGGCACGCTCGGCCACGCCGGTGACCAGGCCCGGATCGGCCGGATCGGTGGGCGCCACTTCGCAGTAGCCAATGCCGAAGCGATCCTGCAGCTGCGCGGCCAGATCCATGCAGGCGGCGATCGGGTGTTCCAGACGAAAAGTGATCAGGCGCTGGCTCAGGCACAGCGACACCAGTCGCTGCGCGGTGGCACGCGAGACCTTGAGCTTGCGGGCGATTTCGTCCTGGGTGTTGCCTGCGATGTAGTACAGCCAGCCGGCACGGGCAGCGGCGTCGAGTCGCGTGGTGTCGCTGTCGGAGTTGGCCATCTTTCGCATGTGGACGCTTGGACGTCTCAGCCTAACGCAGTGCCCGGGCGTACGCAGCCGGCGGCATCCAGCGCAGCGGACACGGCCGCCATGCTGTCGAATACGCGCACCGCACCGGCCGTGGTCAGCGCTGCAGCGGCGTCGGCCGTGGCGCCGTGATGGCTGCCACCGGTGAATCCCCAGCCTTGCATGCCGGCCGCGCGGGCCGCCTGCAGACCGCTGGGGCTGTCTTCGATCACCAGGCAGTTTCCGGGCGCAACCTGCATGCCGTCGGCGGCGAACAGGAACAGGTCCGGTGCCGGCTTGCCGTGCGCGACGCGCTCGGCGGTATACACGTGCTGGCCGAAGTAACGCGCCAGCCCGGTGACCTGCAGGCACAGCCGGACCCGTTCCAGATGACTGGACGAGGCCACGCATAGCGGCCGGTCCAGCACCTCCAGCAGTGCCGCCACGCCGGGGACTGGTCGCAGGTCGCTGCGCAGGCGCGCCAGCAGTTCGGTGTTGAGATCGGGCTCGAAGGTGTCGGGCAGCGCGATGCCCAGCGTCTGTGCATGTGCACGTACGCTGGCCAGGCTACGCCCGAGAAAGCGCTGCTTGACCGCAGCGGCGTCCATGTCCAAGTCATGCCGTCGCAGCGTTTGCGCCAGGACCGAGCAGGCCAGCGGCTCGCTGTCGACCAGCACGCCGTCGCAGTCGAAGATGATCAGGCCGGGTGGGGCGTGCATGGATCGGCGTCTCGTCAGGGCAACGGACTCTGGAGTGTAGCAACTGGGCAAATGTTGCTTGGGCTGAGTAATAGTGCAGGGTATGCGGTCCAGGCCTCCACGGGGTCGCCAGACCATCTCTGCCCCCCTTGACATCCTTGCACGTTCACGTGCCGCATTGCCGCAAACCGGTCACTGGCATAGTCTTCTGCCATGAACCCAGGCCCCACCGCCCAGGCGAGCGTCGTGCCGTCCGCGTCCTCCGACCCGGACATCCCCGACTATGTCCTGCAATTCGAACGCGCCGCCAGCTATCTGCCCAAGGAGCAGTTGCCGATCCTGCGTCGCGCCTGGGAAGTGGGAGCCACCGCGCATGCCGGCCAGACCCGCAAGTCCGGCGAGCCCTATATCACCCATCCGGTGGCCGTGGCCGGGGTGCTGGCCGAGCTCGGCCTGGACATGGAATCGCTGATCGCCGCGATCCTGCATGACACCATCGAAGACACGCCGCTGACCCGTGAGGAATTGGCTGCCGAGTTCGGCGAGGCGGTGGCCGAACTGGTCGATGGCGTCACCAAGCTGGACAAGCTCAAATTCCGTGATCGGCAGGAGGCGGCGGCCGAAAGCTTCCGCAAGATGCTGCTGGCGATGTCGCGCGATCTGCGGGTGATCATGATCAAGCTCGCCGATCGGCTGCACAACATGCGCACGCTGGGCGCGCAGAGCACCGAGGCGCGCAGCCGCATCGCCCGCGAGACGCTGGAGATCTACGCGCCGATCGCCCAGCGCCTGGGCATGAGCCTGATCAAGTCCGAACTGCAGAACCTCGGCTTCCGTGCGCTGTATCCGTGGCGCCACGCCATCCTCGAAAAGCACATTCGCAGCCAGCCGGTGGTGCGCCGCGAATCGATGGCGCAGGTGGAGGTGCAGCTGAGCCAGCGCCTGGCCAAGGAAGGGCTGGAGCATCGTCTGGTCAGCCGCATCAAGACGCCCTGGAGCATCTACAACAAGATGCACGAGGAGAACAAATCCTTCGACCAGGTGATGGACGTATTCGGCTTCCGGCTGGTGGTGCGCTCGGTGGCCGATTGCTACCACGCGCTGGGCGCAGTGCATGCGACGTTCAAACCGCTGGACGGACGCTTCCGCGACTTCATCGCGATCCCCAAGGCCAACGGCTACCAGTCGCTGCATACCGTGCTGTTCGGTCCCTACGGCTCGCCGATCGAAGTGCAGATCCGCACCGAGGAAATGGATCTGATCGCCGAGCGCGGCGTCGCCGCGCACTGGACCTATAAGGTCGGCTCGGCCGCGCCCAACAGCGCGCAGAGTCGGGCGCACGACTGGATCGTGGAGTTGATCGATTCGCAGCGCGCGGCCGGCTCGTCGCTGGAATTTCTCGACAACGTCAAGGTCGATCTGTTCCCCGACGAGGTCTACCTGTTCACGCCCAAGGGCAAGATCCTGGCCTTGCCGCGTAATTCCACTGCGCTGGACTTCGCCTACGCAGTGCATACCGACGTCGGCAACCGCGCGGTCGCCTCGCGGGTGGACAAGAAGCTGGTGCCGCTGCGTACCAAGCTGGTCAGCGGCCAGGCGGTGGAGATCATCACCGCGCGCTCGGCCACGCCCAAGCCGCAGTGGTTGGAGTTCGTGGTCAGCAGCAAGGCGCGCACCGCCATTCGCCACCAGCTCAAGCAGCTCGAGCACGAAGATGCCGTGCAGTTGGGTCACCGCATGCTCGATCGCGCGCTGGAAGCGATGGATTCCTCGCTCGAACGCCTGCCCAAGGGCCGCCTGGACGCCTTCCTCAACGAGCATCGCTATCCACGCCTGGAGGCGCTGCTGGCCGATGTGGCGCTGGGCAACTGGATGCCGACGCAGGCCGCGCAGGCGTTGATGGCCTATGCCGAACTGCGCGGTGGCGGCCATTCCAAGCATTCGCACGAAAAGATCCTGATCGACGGCAGTGAGCGCGGCGTGATCAGTTTCGCCAACTGCTGCCAGCCGATTCCCGGCGACGAGATCATGGGGTATCACACGGCCGGCAAGGGCATCGTGGTGCACCGCCTGGATTGCCCGAACTTGGCCGAGTTGCGCAAGTCGCCCGAGCGCTGGGTACCGATCGATTGGGATTCCAACGTCAGCGGCGACTACGACACCGCGTTGATCGTGGAGGTGGAGAACCGCACCGGCGTGCTGGCGCAGCTGGCGGCGGCGATCGCGCAGAGTCAATCCAACATCGAACGCGTCGATTATCTCGATCGCGACTTCAATGCTGCGGTGTTGCGCTTCAACATCCAGGTACGCGATCGCCGCCACCTGGCCGAGGTGATGCGTCGGCTGCGCCGCTTGCACGTGGTGCAGAGCGTCGGTCGCCAATAGCGCGTCTCACCACGTCGCCTGTGGGGGACGCGCCGGCGGAGCAGGCCACAGACGCCCCGCGGTGTCCTCAATTGCTGGCGCCCAAGCTTGTGCCTGGAAGGTCCGCAGATACGGGAACTCAGTATTGTCTGTTTCGCTGGCTGGCGCGATCTCGATCGGTTGGGCGGGCGCGCGGTTTGGCGCAGCGAGCTGTGGCTGCTGTTTGCGCAACCGCCATGGCCGCTGCCGGGCGCCTCCACAGCAGCGGTCGGCGGACAGGGCCGCACCGGTATCCGACGCGACGGCGGGTACCTCGTCGCTTCGCGCTTGGTCGCCCGCCCACGGCGCGCACCGATACAATGCGCGCTCGTTTTCAGTGCTGATGGAGTTTGCATGTCCCAGATCATCCACACCGACCAGGCGCCGGCTGCCATCGGCCCTTACTCGCAGGCCGTGCGGGCAGGCAATACCGTGTACTTCTCCGGGCAGATCCCGCTCGATCCGGCCACCGGCGAGATCGTGCCGGGCGATATCGGCGCGCAGGCGCGGCGGGCGTTCGACAATCTCAAGGCCGTTGCCGAGGCTGCCGGCGGTTCGCTGGACAAGATCGTGCGCCTGGGCCTGTACCTGACCGACCTGGGCCAGTTCGCCGCCGTCAACGCGGTGATGCAGGACTACTTCCAGGCCCCGTTTCCTGCACGCTCGACCATCGAGGTGTCCGGCCTGCCCAAGGGGGCCGGCTTCGAAGTCGATGCGGTGATGGTGCTCGAGTAAGTCGCACACGCCCCTGTGCCGCGCGCGCGTCTCGCTACCGTTCCACTGGCCGCTGCCGGGCAGGCGCCGCTTGCCAGCCTGCCCGGCGTCGGCCCCAAGGCGGCCGACAAGTTCGCTGCGCGCGGCATCCTCACGGTGCAGGACCTGTGGCTGCACCTGCCGTTACGTTATGAAGACCGCACCCGGCTGACCCCGATCGCGCGCCTGCAAGGCGGCGTCCCGGCGCAGATCGAGGGCCGGGTGGAAGCGGTCGAACGCGGTTTTCGCTACCGACCGGTGCTGCGGGTGGCCGTGTCCGATGGCTCCGGCGGCACCTTGGTGCTGCGGTTCTTCCATTTTCGCGCGGCCCAGGTGGCGCAGTTCGCGCCGGGTGCGCGGCTGCGCGCCTTCGGCACCCCCAAGCCGGGGCAGCACGGCTGGGAGATCGTGCATCCCAGTTATCGCATTCTGGGCGACGGCGAAGATCCCGGGCTGGGCGAGTGCCTGGACCCGGTGTATCCGGTGCTGGAAGGGGTCGGACCGGCCACCGTTCGCAAGCTGATCGGCCAGGCGCTGGAGCGCTTGCCGGAGGGTGACGCGCTGGAACTGCTGCCCACGCACTGGTTGCAGGACGCGTGCCTGCCGCCGCTGCGTGAGGCCTTGCTGACCTTGCACCGGCCGCCGGCGCAGATCGACCCGCAGCAGCTGTTGGCCGGGCAGCATCCGGCGCAGCAGCGATTGGCGATCGAAGAGTTGCTTGCCCACCAGCTGAGCCTGCGTCGGCAGCGGATCGCCTTGCAGCGCTTTCGTGCGCCGGTGCTGGCCGGCGGCGGTGGCTTGGTCGAGCGCCTGCGCGCAGCGCTGCCGTTCCGGCTGACCGCCGCGCAGCAGCGTGTCTTTGCGCAGATCGCCCATGACCTGGCCCGACCATCGCCGATGTTGCGGCTGGTCCAGGGCGACGTTGGCAGCGGCAAGACGGTGGTGGCCGCGCTGGCGGCGATGCTGGCGGTCGAGCAGGGCAAGCAGGTCGCGCTGGCGGCGCCGACCGAATTGCTGGCCGAGCAGCACCTGACCAATCTGCGCGGTTGGCTGGAGCCGCTGGGCGTGCGCGTGGTCTGGTTGGCCGGCAAGGTCACTGGCAAGGCGCGCGCCGCCGCCCTGGCCGAGGTCGCCTCCGGCCAGGCGCAGGTGGTCGTCGGCACCCATGCCCTGATGCAGGAAGCAGTGGTCTTCCATGACCTGGCGCTGGCCATCATCGACGAGCAGCATCGCTTTGGCGTGCACCAGCGACTGGCGCTGCGCGACAAGGGCGCAGCGGCCGGTACGGTGCCGCATCAACTGGTGATGACCGCGACTCCGATCCCGCGCACGCTGGCGATGTCGGCATATGCGGATCTGGATGTCTCGGCAATCGACGAGCTGCCACCGGGGCGCACGCCGGTGCAGACGCTGGTGCTCAGCGCCGAGCGCCGGCCCGAACTGGTCGAGCGCATCCGTGCCGCCTGCGCCGAGGGGCGCCAGGTCTATTGGGTGTGCACCCTCATCGAAGAGAGCGAAGAGGGCGACAAGCCGGCGCAGGGCGGGCCGCCGCGGATCGAGGCGCAGGCGGCGGAGGTCACGTTCGAGGCGCTGACCGCGCAACTGCCGGGGGTGCGCGTGGCACTGGTGCATGGGCGCATGAAACCGGTCGAGAAACAGCGTGCGATGCTGGCATTCAAGCAGGCTCAAAGCGATCTGCTGGTGGCCACCACGGTGATCGAGGTCGGCGTGGACGTGCCCAACGCCTCGCTGATGATCATCGAGAACGCCGAGCGCCTGGGGCTGGCGCAGTTGCACCAGTTGCGCGGGCGCGTCGGCCGCGGCGCCACCGCGTCCAGTTGCGTGCTTCTGTATCAACCGCCGTTGTCGTTGATGGCACGGCAGCGGCTGGAAACCATGCGCCAGACCAACGATGGCTTTGTGATCGCCGAGAAGGACCTCGAACTGCGCGGACCGGGTGAGTTGCTGGGAACCCGTCAGACCGGGTTGGCCAGTTTCCGGATTGCCGATCTGGCGCGCGATGCTGGCTTGCTGCCGCGCGTGCAGGTGCTGGCCGACCAGTTGCTCGCGCAGTCGCCGCAGATCGCCGATCAACTGGTCGCGCGCTGGATCGGCGGGGCCGTGCGCTATGCCGCTGCGTGAGGCGTGGATGTGGACGCCGGGAAGCGGGATTGGGACTGCGTGAGCGCGGAGGCTGGTCGCGTGGCGGGTGCACGGCGATTCGCGTGATCGGCGGATCCTTGCGAAGATGGCCGATCACATCCCGAATGTTTGCCCAATTCCGAGCCCATGACTGACAAGATTCCGCTGTTGATCGATACCGACCCGGGCGTGGACGACGCGCTGGCATTGCTGATGGCCTTCAACGACCCGCGTCACCAGGTGGTGGGACTGACCATCGCCGCCGGCAACGTCGGGCTGGAGTACACCGTGCGCAATGCCTTGAAGGTCTGTGAGATCGTCGGTCGCGCGGATGTGCCGGTGCATGCGGGATGTCCGCAACCCTTGTTGCATCCCTCGGTCGACGCGGCGCATGTGCACGGCATCGATGGCTTCGGCGACGTCGGCCTGCCGCCGGCGGCGCATGGCGTGGATGCCGAGCATGCCGCGCTGGCGATCCTGCGGCTGTCGCATGCCCACGCCGGCCGCCTGCTGCTGGTCGCGCTCGGGCCGCTCACCAACCTCGCCCTGGCGCTGACCCTGGACCCGACGCTGCCGCAGCGTGTGGCTCGGCTGGTGGTGATGGGCGGCGCGCTGACCGGTCACGGCAACATCACCCCGGCAGCCGAGTTCAATATCGGCTTCGACCCGGAGGCCGCGCATATCGTCTTCCGGTCATTCCCGCAGTTCGATGTGGCCGATTGGGAAGCCACGGTCGCGCATGGCCTGCCGCACCGCGACGTCGAGCGCTGGCTGGCCGCCGATTCGCCGCGTGCGCGCTTCTACGAGGAGATTTCCCGCAAGACCCGGCTGTGGTCGGAGGACAGTCGCGGCGAATACTGGTATGCCGCCGATGCCCTGGCGATGGCATTCGCGCTGCAGCCGGAAGGCGCACTGCGGCTGGAGCAGCGGCCGGTCCAGGTAGAGCTGGCCGGGACCCATACCCGTGGCATGACGGTGGTGGACTGGAACCGCCAGGGCGGCGCCCCCGACAATACCCGCCTGCTGCTGGAGTACGACCGCCAGCGCTTCTTCGGCCTGGTGGCTGAGGCGTTGGCCGCCGGCTGAGCAGGTCCGGGGCCGGCTTGCGCCTGGATCGGTAGGGGGGCTATAATTCCCTGCTTATCCAGGCAGCCCGGCGCCGAAAGCCATGAAAGAGAATACCCATCCCAGCTACAACAACGTCGTTTTCCACGACGTGACCTCCGATTTCAAGTTCCTGACCCGTTCCACCATGAGCTCGAAAGAGACCGTGAAGTGGGAAGATGGCCAGGAGTATCCGGTCATCAAGGTGGAAATCTCGTCCGCCTCGCACCCGCACTACACCGGCAAGCACAAGGTGATCGACACCGGCGGCCGGATCGACAAGTTCCAGAAGCGCTACGCGCGCTGATCTTGTAGGACGGGCTGTACCGACAACGGCCGCGCACTGCGCGGCCGTTGTCGTTTCGACGGTGCGCTGATCGCACTGGTTCGTGTCGGGCGCCATCGTCTACGACTTCCGTCCAAGCGACGGGCAAAATGCTGCTGTGCGATAATGGAGAAATCCCGGGCGACCCCCTGGACTTCCATCACGTGCCTGCTTGTCATGGGCGGGCGCCTTCCACTGAAGGAGCGTACACAGTGTCCGATCTTGATCAGGTCACGCTCAACGCCGGCGACAAGTCGGTCGTTCTGCCGGTTCTTAAGCCCACGTTGGGCAATGACTGCGTCGACATTTCCAAGCTGACCAAGGAAACCGGTCTCTTTACCTACGACTCGGGCTTCACCGCCACTGCCAGCTGCAAGTCGGCCATCACCTATATCGATGGCGACAACGGCGTGCTGTTGTATCGCGGTTACCCGATCGAGCAACTGGCGGAAAAGTCCAGCTTCCTGGAAGTGGCCTACCTGCTGATGAACGGCGAATTGCCGACGCAGGACGAATTCAGCAAGTTCGACCACGAGGTCACGCATCACACGATGATGCATGAGTCGCTGAAGAACTTCCTTGGCGGCTTCCGTCACGATGCACATCCGATGGCCATGCTGGCCGGCTCGGTCGCCTCGCTGTCGGCGTTCTACCACGACACCCTGGACCTCAACGATCCGGAGCAGCGCCGCCAGGCCGCGATCCGTCTTATCGCCAAGGTGCCGACGCTGGCTGCAGCCGCGTACCGCTACTCGATCGGCTGGCCGATCCGCTATCCGCGCAACAACCTCAACTACGTCGATCGCTTCCTGCACATGATGTTCGAGGTGCCGAGCGAGCCGCTGGAGATGAATCCGGTGGTGGCCAAGGCGCTGGACTTGCTGTTCATCCTGCACGCAGACCACGAGCAGAACGCCTCGACCTCGACCGTGCGTCTGGTCGGTTCGACCGGCGCCAATCCGTATGCGTCCGTTGCCGCCGGCATCACCGCGTTGTGGGGCCCGGCACATGGCGGCGCCAACGAAGCGGTGCTGAAGATGCTCGAGGAAATCGGCACCGCCGACAACGTCGAGTCGGCCGTGGCCAAGGCCAAGGACAAGAACTCCTCGTTCCGCCTGATGGGCTTCGGTCACCGCGTCTACAAGAACTTCGACCCGCGCGCCAAGATCATCCGCGAGATGACCCACAAGGTGCTGGGCGAGCTGGGCGTCAACGATCCGCTGCTGGAAGTGGCGTTGAAGCTGGAAGAGGCTGCGCTGAAGGACGACTACTTCGTGCAGCGCAAGCTCTACCCCAACGTCGACTTCTACTCGGGCATCATCTACAAGGCGCTCAACATCCCGGTGGAGATGTTCACCGTCATGTTCGCCATCGCCCGTACCGCCGGCTGGGTGTCGCACTGGCTGGAGCAGCAGGTCGACCCGGAAATGAAGATCGGCCGTCCGCGCCAGATCTACACCGGCTACGACAAGCGCGATTACAAGGATGCCGGCAAGCGCTGAGCCGCACCGCCGTCGGCTTGCAGAAACGCCCCGCCTAGCGGGGCGTTTTTGATTACCGGCCGCAAACGCGCCTCAGCGTTGCAGATAGCCGTGGATCTCATCGTCGACCAACAGCTGCCGTAGTTGCGCGGCCGACGCGCGCGCCATCGGTCGTTCGTCCACCGGCGACAGCGGCGCCTGGCGCAGCGCATCGTACGGCAGCACTGTGAGATCGAAACTGAGTTCTTCGGCGCTGAACAGCCAGACCGGGAAATCCCCGCTGCGATCGCGATCCAGCCGAAGTCGCCGCATCCGCGATTCGGCCGGGATGCCGTGCTCTTCCAGGAAACGCTGTACCGCATCGGCGTCGTCGCTGTGCAGGTGCAGGTGGACCGGCGCGTTGGCATCGGCGGTCCCCTCAAGCACGGCGCCGGTCAGGCGTGGCTGAAAAGGATTGAGGAAATCCAGCGCGCGCAGCGCCGCTTCGCGTCGTTGACGCAGTTGGGCGAGATGGTCGGGCCCGGCGAACAGTCGCTGGTACTCGCGCAAGGCGTCCTCGATTTCGCGGTTGCGCGGCAACGAGGCGTCATCATGGATGCCCAGTCGGCTGGCAGCCTTGAGCTTGGCTTGATGAAAGTCGCGGATGCCGCCTTCGGCCATCAAGCGTGCGGCCTCGTGGGCGAGGCGATGCCGGCGTTCCCGGGTGCGCGTATCGGCGTGTTGGCGTGCGTGATGCATGACCGGGCTCCCCTGATGAACCTGGCCTCGACTCTACAACAGCCACATGAAGACATGGCGAAGCATCGAGCGTTTCTCGGCAGCGCGATCACACGGCGCGATGGCTGGCCTCATCGATACGACGGCTTGCGAGGCGAGCGCCACCCGGATGCACATGGAGGGGCGTCTGGGCGAGAGCAGGGATGAGGCGGCGTATCGGCTCGGGATGCTGCCCGCCCCAACAGATCGATTTCGGGCCGAACGCGACTCGACGCATTCGTGTCGCAAAGCAGTCGGGAGTCTGGGCAGCCAGGCTGCCCAGACTCCCGATGACCCGGTCCAGTGGCTAGAAGATATCGAATGCCTTCTCGTCCTGCTGCTCCTGCAGGCCGTAGTCGTAATCCTGCAGACGATCGAGGTCCTCGTTCTTGACCCATTCCACCGCGCCATTGAGGGTGGCCTGGGTCATGCCGTCCGGTGGATCGTTGGTGGCGATCGGCTTGTCCTTCAGCGCAACGCGCATGTAGTCGATCCAGATCGGCAGCGCCGCCTTGCCGCCATACTCGCGATAGCCGAGCGAGCGGAAGTCGTCGCGCCCGACCCACACGGTCGTGACGTAGGGGCCGCCGAAGCCTGAGAACCAGGCGTCGCGGTGGTCGTTGGTGGAGCCGGTCTTGCCGCCGACGTCCTCGCGGCCCAACACCTTGGCCGCGGTGCCGGTACCGCGCTGGACCACGTCGCGCATCATCGAGACCAGCTGATAGGCCGTGCGCTCATCGATGGCGCGCGGCGCGATCTTGGTCTGGGCGGGATCCGCCGGTGCAGCCGCCGTCGCGGCCGGTGCCGCGCCCGCAGGCGCCTCGGCGGGCTTGGCCGGGGCCGGCGCGCCGAAATTGAAGCCGTCGACGACTTGGCTCACCGGCGCCACGTTGCCACCCTGCAAGGCGCAGGTCCGGCAGGCGACCGCCGGCACTTCCTTGAACAGGATCTTGCCGTCGCGATCCTTGACCTCGTCGATGATCCAGGTATCCACCCGCGAGCCGCCGTTGGCGAACACCGCGTAGCCGCGCGCAACCGACAGCGGGGTCAGCGAGGCGGTTCCCAGCGACATCGACAGATTGGGCGGCAGCTCGGCCTCCTGGAAGCCGAACTGGCTAATGTACTTGCGGGCGAAGTCCACGCCGATGGCGTCGAGCAGGCGCACGGACACCAGGTTGCGCGATTGCACCAGCGCTTCGCGCAGCCGCATCGGACCGCGGAAGCCGCCGCCATCGTTCTGTGGCGACCAGGTCTTGCCCCGGCGGTCGCGGAACACCACTGGAGCATCGAGCACGATCGAGGCGGGATTGAACCCCTTCTCGAAGGCGGCGGCATAGACGAAGGGCTTGAAGCTGGAGCCCGGTTGGCGGCGCGCCTGGGTCGCGCGGTTGAACTTGTTGCCGGCGAAGCTGAAGCCGCCGACCATCGCCCGCAAGGCACCGCTGTTGGCATCCAGCGAGACCAGCGCCGCCTGGCCCTGCGGCAACTGATCGATCAGCCACTCGCCATCCTTTTCGCCGGGGCGGATACGCACCAGGTCGCCCCGGGTCAGCAGCTTTGCTGGAGTCTTGTTGGTCCAGCGGCTGGCGCTGGCGGACAACGTGAGCTCGGTCTTGTCGGCCTGCACCACGGTGACACCGCCGTCCGGGTTGCTGCGCGCCACGATCACCGGCCGCATCCCGCCCTGGCTGAAGGCACCGCGCAGGTGTTTGGCCAGTGCGGCGGCATCGTCGTCGGCGCCGACCTCGAAGTGTTGTTCCACGCCATGCCAGCCGTGGCGGTGGTCGTACAATCGCAGGCCTTCGTTGATGGCCGCATCGGCGCCGGTCTGTAGGGTGGCATCGATGGTGGTGGTGACGTGGTAGCCCTTGTTGAGCACGTCGCCCCCGTACTTGGCGATCATTTCCTGCCGGACCAGCTCGGCCACATAGGGGGCGTACACCTCCACCGGTGGCTCGTGCGGCTTGGCGTGCATGGGCACCGCCTTGGCCGCGTCGGCCTCGGCCTGGCTGATGAAGCCCAGGTCGGCCATGCGTTGCAGGACATAGTAGTCACGCCGCTCGCGGGCCCGCTCGGGATTGCTGATCGGATTGCCGCTGGAGGGGAACTTGGGGATGCCGGACAAAGAAGCCATCTCGTCCAGGCTCAATTCGTTCAACTTTTTGCCGTAATAGTATTCGGCGGCCGCGGCCACGCCATAGGCGCGATTGCCGAAGAAACTTTTATTGAGGTAAAGCTCGAAGATTTCGTCCTTGCTCAGCTCGCTCTCGATCTTGCGTGCCAGCAGGATCTCGGCCAGCTTGCGGGTGTAACTGTATTCGGAACTGAGGAAGAACTGGCGGGCGACCTGCTGGGTGATGGTCGAGCCGCCGGGGACGCGTTTGGCGTCGGTGGTGGCCAGCAACCAGACTGCGCGGGCGATGCCCTTGTAGTCCACCCCGCCATGCTCGTAGAAGCGTGCATCCTCAGTGGCCAGGAAGGCTTGTTTGAGACGTGCGGGGACGTCCTTCATCTGCACCGGGTAGCGCCGGGTCTCGCCGTAGACGGCCATCAGGCGGCCGTCGCTGGCGTAGACGTACATCGGCTCCTGCAGTTCCACCTGCTTGAGCGACTGCACGTCTGGCAGCTTGGAGGAAACGGCGTAGTACAACCCGCCGGCAGCGATGGCACCAAGCAGGGCGAGCACAACGAGCGTGGCCAGGATCCAGCCCAGCCAACGGCGAATACGAGGCATGTAAGAGAGATTCCGATTGCAGATTTCTTGGTCACAGAGTATAGATGACGCCGAGTTCGGCTGGGGCCGTACTCATGGGGAGCACAGGGGACACCACTGGGGTCACGTCATGAGGCCATTGCCGCGTGCGTGAAGGGGTTGTCAACTGTTAAAATTTGATTATTAATGCGAGGACGCAGTAGTCGCGTCCAAGTGCCCGTCGGCAGGGGAGTTTCCGTGGGGCTTTTACCCAAGAGTCAGTCGTCACTGATCGGTGTCGACATCAGTTCTACTGCGGTCAAGCTGTTGCAGCTTTCCCGTAGCGGCAATCGTTTCCGCGTGGAACACTACGCTGTGGAACCGTTGCCGCCGAATGCGGTGGTCGAAAAGAACATCGTCGAGGTCGAAGCGGTCGGCGAAGCGATTCGTCGGGCGATCAACCGTTCCGGCAGCAAGGCCAAGAACGCGGCCGCGGCCGTGGCCGGGTCGGCGGTCATCACCAAGCTGATCCCGATGCCGGCCGACCTGGACGAGAACGACATGGAAGCCCAGGTCGAACTCGAGGCGACCAACTACATCCCCTATCCGATCGAGGAAGTGAACCTCGATTTCGAGGTGCTGGGCCCGCTGCCCAATAGCCCGGACATGGTCCAGGTGCTGTTGGCGGCCTCGCGTTCGGAGAACGTCGAGCTGCGCCAATCGGCGCTGGAGCTCGGTGGGCTGACCGCCAAGGTGATGGACGTGGAGGCCTTTGCGGTCGAAAACGCCTTCGCGCTGGTCGCCAGCGAGCTGCCGGTCGCCGCCGATGCGGTGGTGGCATTGGTGGACATCGGCGCCACCATGACCACGCTGAGCGTGTTGCGCTCCGGTCGCAGTCTCTACAGCCGCGAGCAGGTCTTCGGCGGCAAGCAGCTCACCGATGAGGTGATGCGCCGCTACGGACTGACCTACGAGGAAGCCGGCTTGGCCAAGCGTCAGGGCGGCCTTCCCGAAAGCTATGAGGTCGAGGTGCTGGAGCCGTTCAAGGAAGCCACGGTGCAGCAGATCAGCCGCCTGTTGCAGTTCTTCTATGCGGGCAGCGAATTCAATCGGGTCGACTGCATCGTGCTGGCCGGCGGCTGCGCGGCGCTGCCGCGACTGCCGGAAATGGTCGAGGAGCAGTTGGGGGTGACCACCGTGCTGGCGAACCCGCTGGCGCAGATGACATTGGGGCCCAAGGTTCAGGCCCATGCCCTGGCGCAGGATGCTCCCGCGTTGATGATCGCCACCGGCCTGGCCCTGAGGAGCTTTGACTGATGGCAAGAATCAACCTATTGCCCTGGCGCGCCGAGCGCCGCAAGGCCCGTGAGCGCGAGTTCTATTCGATGCTCGGCTTCGCCGCGCTGGGCGGGCTGCTGTTGTCGGCGTTGATCTGGTTCTACTACGACGCCCAGATCAGCGGGCAGAACGAGCGCAACGCCTTCCTGACCGCCGAGATCGACAAGGTCAAGGCGCAGAACGAAGAGATCAAGGAACTCGACAAGAAGAAGGACCGCCTGCTGGCGCGCAAGAAGGTCATCGAGGAACTGCAGGCCAACCGTTCGCAGATGGTGCATCTGTTCGACTCGCTGGTGCGCACCATCCCCGATGGCGTGGTGTTGACCAACGTCAAGCAGGACGGCGACATCCTCACGCTTGAAGGTCGTTCGCAATCCAACGCGCGCGTCAGTACCTACATGCGCAACCTCGAAGGCTCGGGCTGGATGACCAATCCGGACCTGTCGATCATCGAAGCCAAGGCGCAGGACAAGGCCGGACAGCCTGCATCGCAATTGGCAGGCAACAAGGCACTGCCCTATGTGTTCACGCTGAAGGTCCGGCTGGCCAATCCGAACCAGGCAGACAAGCAGGCGGCGGCCGCTGGCGGCCAGGCACCGGCGGCAGCGCCGGGCGCACCGGCACCGGCACCGGCAGCACAGCCAGCGGCGGCTCCGGCGAATCCGGCGGCACCAGCGGCAGCACCAGCGGCGAGTCCGACCGCACCGGCGTCCAACCCGGCGCCCGCGCCCGCCACTCGGCCGCAGGAGGGGGCGGCGTCATGAGCAAGAAATCGTTCAAACTCAGCGATCTGGATTTCAACAACATCGGCGGCTGGCCGCAGCAGGCGCGGATCGTGTTCTGCATCATCGTCAGTCTGTTCATCATGGTGCTGGCGTGGTTCCTGCTGATCAGCGGCAAGCGCGACGAACTGGAAGGGCTGGAAAGCACCGAGTCCCAGTTGCGTAGCGAGTTCGAGACCCAGCAGGGACGAGCCGCGAATCTGGAACCGCTCAAGCAGCAATTGGCGCAGATGGAGCAGGTGCTGCAGCAGATGCTGCGGCAGTTGCCCAGCAAGACCGAAATGCCGGATCTGATCATCGACATCTCGCAGACGGCACTGTCCAGCGGGCTGTCCAACGAGTTGTTCCAGCCCGGTCCGGAGTCGCCCAAGGAGTTCTACGCCGAAAAGCCGATCGCCCTGCGCATGGTGGGCAGCTACCACCAGTTCGGTGCCTTCGTCAGCGGTGTGGCCTCGCTGCCGCGCGTGGTGATCCTGACCATGCACGACATCAACCTGAAGCCCAGGGACCCGAAGGCCGGCATCACCCAGCGCGGCGCGCTGGAGCTGTCCGGTACCGTCAAGACCTACCGTTATCTGGACGATGAGGAAATGGCCGAGCAGGAAAAGGCAGCCGCCGCTGCAAAGAAGGCCGGCCAATGAGTACGAAACTGATCAAACTGCTGTCCTGCATCGCCCTGGTGGCGCTGCTGCCGGCCTGCGGTCGCAGCGTGACCAGCACGCCGGGCGATGCGCCGAACCTGCAGGCCTGGGTGGCCGAGGTGCGTGCACGGCCGGCTCCGCCGCTGGAGCCGCTGCCGGTCATGCAGCAATTCGAGACCTTCGAATATGCGGCGCAATCGCTGCGCGATCCGTTCACCGATGCCTGGGCCGTCGCCGAAGGCGGTAACGGCACGCGGCCGGATCCGAACCGGCGCAAGGAGCCCTTGGAGGCCTATCCGCTCGACGCACTCGACATGGTGGGGACCATCGGTGGCGGGTCGGGATTGGTTGCTCTGGTGATGGCGCCTGACAAGGTGACTTACCGGGTCCGTCCGGGGATGTATCTGGGGCAGAGCGATGGCCGGGTGACCGGGGTCTACGAAGACCGCATCGAGCTGATTGAACTTGTGCCGGACGGTGCAGGCGGATGGCTGGAACGGCCGGCCGCGCTGTCGCTGGATGATCAATAAGAGTGATAGGGGATAGCACGATGACTTTTTCCAATGCCCAGCGTCCGCGTCCGGTTCGGCGCCACGCGATCCTCCGGGCTTGCGCGCTGGGGTTCGCGCTGGCACTGGCAAGCGGCAGTTCGTTTGCCGCCGCCGCCGTGGCACAGACCGCCGGGCAGGATCCGGCCAAGTCGGTTCCGGCCAGCCTGGCGGTGTCCAAGATCGACTTCAAGCGCGGCGATGACGGCGCTGGTCGCCTGATTCTGCAGTTCGACGGTCAGGGCGCCAGCCCCGACCTGCGGACCCAGGGCGACAACGTCGTGGTGGACATCAGCAACGCCAAGCTACCGGCCGACCTGCAGCGTCCGCTCAACGTGACCGATTTCGCCACGCCGGTGCAGCGTGTGGACGCCAAGCCGTCCGGCGGCGGCGCGCAGCTGGTGCTGTCGACCAAGGGACCGTTCGAGTCGCTGGCCTACCAGACTGGCAACGAGTACGTCGTGGAAATCACCCCGCGCAAGGGTCAACCGGCCATGGGGGGCGTCACGCCTGCCGCCGTGACCCAGGCTGCTGCGCAGATCGCCGCCCGCGGTTATAGCGGTCGCCCGGTGACGTTCAACTTCCAGGACGTGCCGGTGCGCACGGTGCTGCAGCTGATCGCCGAGGAGTCCAACCTCAATATCGTCGCTTCCGACACTGTGCAGGGCAACGTCACCCTGCGACTGATGAACGTGCCGTGGGACCAGGCGCTGGACATCGTGCTGCGCGCCAAGGGCCTGGACAAGCGGCGCGACGGCGGCGTGGTGTGGGTCGCGCCGCAGCCGGAGCTGGCCAAGTTCGAGCAGGACAAGGAAGACGCCCGCATTGCGATCGAGAATCGCGAGGACCTGATCACCGATTACGTCCAGATCAACTACCACACGGCGTCGGCGATCTTCAAGGCGCTGACCGAAGCCAAGGGTATTGGTGGACAAGGCGGTGGTGGTCCGGGCGGTGCTGGACAGAACGACAACGGCTTCCTGTCGCCGCGTGGTCGTCTGGTCGCCGACGAGCGCACCAACACCTTGATGATCAGCGATATCCCGAAGAAGGTCGCGCAGATGCGCGAGTTGATCTCGCATATCGATCGTCCGGTCGACCAGGTGCTGATCGAAAGCCGCATCGTCATCGCGACCGACACCTTTGCGCGCGACCTCGGCGCACGTTTCGGTATTTCGGGGGCGACCGGCCGTGGAATTTTGAGCGGTTCGCTGGACAGCAACGTGAACTACCAGAATACGTCGGCGCAGCGTGCCAACGAACTGGCCAATACCGCGACGGCAACCACGCCCGGAACCAGCAACACCATTCCGCAATTCCTGTACCCGTCCGGCTTGAACGTCGATCTGGGGGCGAGTGGATTCACGACGAGTCGGGCTGCGGGTCTGGCCTATACGCTTCTTGGCTCCCACTTCAACCTCGATATCGAACTGTCTGCGATGCAGGAAGAAGGGCGTGGCGAAGTGGTGTCCAATCCCCGCATCGTCACCGCCAACCAGCGCGAAGGTGTGATCAAGCAGGGTCGCGAGATCGGCTACGTCACCATCAGTGGCAGCGGCGCGGGCGGTGGTTCGCAAGCCAACGTGCAGTTCAAGGAAGTCCTGCTCGAATTGAAGGTCACGCCGACCATTACCAACGACAATCGGGTTTTCTTGAACATGAATGTCAAGAAGGACGAGGTCGCGCGCTTCATCAATCTGCCGTTGTACGGTACCGTCCCCGAAATCAACCGCCGCGAAATCAATACCGCGGTACTGGTTGGCGATGGCGAGACAGTGGTGATCGGTGGTGTCTACGAATTCACCGATCGCGAAAGCGTCTCCAAGGTTCCCTTCCTGGGCGACATCCCCTTCCTGGGCAATCTGTTCAAGAAGCGTGGGCGCAGCAAGGAGAAGGCTGAGTTGCTGGTCTTCGTGACGCCGAAGGTGTTGCGCGTGGCCAGTTCGGCGCACTGATCTCGTGCACTGATCGTTTTGCAGAAAAGGCCGCTCACGCGGCCTTTTCTTTGTTGCGCGTCCGAGCCGGCAATCCGTTTTTCGATGGCCAGCGAACGCAAGCGGGAGCTGCGGTTTACGCACGGCGTGCAAACGAGGCGGCGATAGGCCAGACAATGAGGGCTGTCCTGCTCGCAGGCCGGATGCATCGCCCTCCAAGCCATGCTGTTCCAGGATGCGGCGTTGGGTGTCGCACTGACGCGGCGGAGGCGCGCATCGCCTGGCAACGGCGCGGCCTATGCTCCAACGGTCTGCATGGCTGCCCTTGGTTCGCTACCGCGTCGGCGGAAACCAGTGGCGCTGGGGTGCGGCCGCGCCACGCAGCTTGTGCGCCATCGCGCCGATCGCGGCCAACGCGCTGCGTCGTGGCACAGTGGTCGCAGCCAGGTCCCCGCCGTCGCGCAAGTCCGGCGACCTCCCACTTGCGGATTGCCCGAGACGGCCGCGTCGAAGCGCCCGTGAGAAGGTCAGTCCGTCAGGCCTCGCTGCTGGCGATCGTCCGCGAACGCGACGCAGTTCACTCACTGAACAGTAGACCGCCAGGCAGTGAACCAATCGCGCCCGGATCGGTCACACTGAGCCTATGAACGCGCCGCCGCTCCTCCCCCCCGAAGCCGCTGCCGTGCCCGCCGAGGACCGGTTGCATCGTCAATTCACCCAATTGCGCACAGCGTTGAGCGAACGCATCGTCGGCCAGGCAGCGTTGGTCGAGCGCCTGCTGATCGCCTTGTTGGCCGATGGCCATCTGCTGGTCGAAGGCGCGCCGGGCCTGGCCAAGACGACCGCCATCCGTGCCCTGGCCTCGCATCTGGAAGCGGACTTCGCGCGGGTGCAGTTCACGCCGGACTTGTTGCCAGCCGACCTGACCGGGACCGAGATCTGGCGTCCGCAGGAAGGACGCTTTGAATTCATGCCGGGGCCGATCTTCCATCCGATCCTGCTTGCCGACGAGATCAACCGCGCACCGGCGAAGGTGCAGTCGGCATTGTTGGAGGCGATGGGCGAGCGTCAGGTGACGGTGGGGCGGCACACCTATGCGTTGCCTCCGCTGTTCCTGGTGATGGCTACGCAAAACCCGATCGAGCAGGAGGGGACGTTTCCGCTGCCGGAGGCGCAGCTGGATCGCTTTTTGATGCATGTGCGGATCGGCTATCCGCAAGCCGAGGCCGAGACCGAGATCCTGCGGCTGGCACGCGATGCCGCCCGGCAATCTCAGCAGGTGCAAGCACCGCCGCTGGAGCGCATTCCGCTGGAAGACGTCTTCGCGGCGCGTCGGGCGGTGCTGGATATCCACCTGGTGCCGCAGCTGGAGCGCTACTTGGTCGAGATCGTGCTGGCCTCGCGCGATGCGCAGCGCTACGACGCGACGCTGGCGCGACGCATCGCCTGGGGCGCGAGTCCGCGCGGCTCGATCGCCCTGGAGCGTTGCGCGCGTGCGCGCGCCTGGCTGGCCGGCCGCGATTACGTGACCCCGGACGATATTCGCGCGATTGCTCCGGATGTGCTGCGTCACCGGGTCCTGCCCAGCTACGAGGCCACCGCCGAAGGCTGGGACGGCGAGCGCCTGGTCGCCGAGTTGTTGGACAAGATTCCGCTGCCCTGAGCGGCCGCGCCTGCCGCGCAAGAGCGCTTCCCGTCGATCGATGTCCGCCAAGCCCACCAATGCTGTTGCCGCCAGCGCGCTGTCCTCCGGGGACGGCACGCGGCCCACGCTGGCCGAACTGGTCGCGCTGCGTGGCGCTGCGCACGTCCGTGGCCAGCGCGGGCGTGGGCGACACGGCATCATCGGTCCGGTGCCGGCCGCCACGCGGGGGCGCGGCATGGAGTACGCCGAGTCGCGTGATTACGTGGCCGGCGACGACGCGCGGCATATCGACTGGCGGGTCACCGCCCGCACCGGCCGCGCACATACCAAGCTGTTTCAGGCCGAGCGCGAGCGGCTGAGTTTGATCGTGGCCGACACGGCGCCGTCGCTGTATTTCGGGACGCGGCTGCGCTACAAGTCGGTGCAGGCCGCGCGTGTCGGCGCCGTTGCCGCCTGGTTGGCCCAGCGCCAAGGCGACCGTATTGGCGCGTTGCGGGGGACCGCCAGCGAGGCGCCGGTGCCGCCGCGTGCCGGCCAACACGGAGTGTTGCCGGTGCTCGATGCCCTGACCCGCTGGTACGCCCAGCCCCCGATCGACGACGCCGGACTGGAGGTCGCACTGGACCATGCCGCGCGCCTGTTGCGGCCGGGAGCGCGGCTGACGGTGCTGGCCGATGCACGCAGTGCTGCCGGGATCTCGGCCACGCGCTGGTCGGGATTGGCGCTGCACCACGAGGTAGTGGTGATCGTGCTGCTGGATCCGCTGGAGCTGACGCCACCACCACGCGCCCTGGCGTTCGAAGCCGGTGGCGAGCGCATCACCGTCGATCTGTCCAGCGCCGCCGGGCGGGCGCGCTGGCAGGCAGAGTTCGTCGCCCCTCTCGAACAATTGTCGGCCACCTTGCTGGCACGGCGCATTCGCCTGCAGCGGTTGTCCACCACCGATCCAAGCGATGCCTGGTTGGGCGCCGCCACGAGCGCTGGAGCCTGACGTCGATGGCGCCGGGCAAGCTACCGCTGCGCGATGTGCATCTGCCGCCGACGCCGTCCTGGTGGCCGCTGGCACCGGGATGGTGGGGTGTGCTGGCGGTGGTGGCACTGGTGGGCGGCCTGCTGGTCTATCTGCGCTGGCGGCGATATCGGCGCGAGCGGGCGTGGCTGGCGTTGTTCGATGCCGAGCTGGCGGTGGCTGGTTCTGTGGCGCAGCGGCTGGTGGTGCTGTCGGGGTTGCTGCGGCGTGCGGCGCGGCGCTGCGATCCGCGAGCCGATCGGCTGCAGGGCGAGGACTGGCTACGTTTCCTCGATGGACACAAGGGGCAGGCATTCTCGCAAGGACCGGGGCGCGTGCTGCTCGACGGTGGCTTCCAGCGTGCGCCGCTGGTGGCCGATCCAGAGGCGCTGCAGGAATTGGCGCGTGTGCGCTTCCTGGCCTTGATGCGAGGCCGTCGATGAACTGGCTGGATTGGTCGCAGTGGCAGGAGGCGCTGTCGCACTGCGCGTGGCCATGGGCATGGTGGCTGTTGCCACTGCCGTTGCTGATGTGGTTCTGGCCGCAGCGACGTGCCGATGCCGCTGCGTTGCGCGTGCCCTATGGTGAGCAACTGCACGCCATTGCCCAGGCGCAGGGCCGACCAGCGTTACGGGCACCGCGCTGGCTGGCCTGGCTGGGCTGGATCCTGTTGTGCGCGGCGCTGGCGCGTCCGCAGCAAGTAGGCGAGGTGATACAGCCGCCGCACGAGGCGCGGCAGATGATGTTGGCGGTGGATCTGTCCGGCAGCATGAGCGAGCCGGACATGGTGCTGGGCGGCAGCGTGGTCGACCGTCTTACCGCCGCCAAGGCGGTGTTGTCCGATTTCCTCGACCGTCGCGACGGCGATCGTGTCGGCCTGCTGGTCTTCGGTCAGCGCGCCTACGCACTGACGCCGCTGACTGCCGATCTCACCTCGGTGCGCGAGCAACTGGCCGACAGTGTGGTCGGCCTGGCCGGGCGGGAGACCGCGATCGGCGATGCGATCGCGTTGTCGGTCAAGCGTCTGCGCGAACAGCCGAAGGGTCAGCGGGTGGTGATCCTGCTCACCGATGGAGTCAACACCGCTGGCGTGCTCAGCCCGCAAAAGGCCGCCGAACTGGCCAAGGCCGAAGGCGTGCGTGTACACACCATCGCCTTCGGTGGCAGCGGCGGCTATGCCCTGTTCGGGGTGCCGTTGCCGGGCGGCGGGGATGACGATATCGACGAGGAAGGCTTGCGCAAGATCGCCGAACAAACCGGTGGGCGCTTCTTCCGTGCCCGCGATACCGGCGAGCTGGCCGGGATCTACGCCGAACTCGATCGCCTGGAGCCGGTCAAGGCGGCCGGGCCATCGGTGCAGCCGCGCGAAGAGCGGTATTACTGGCCGCTGGGCGCCGCGGTGGTGGTCGCGCTGCTGGCCTTTGTGCTGCCAAGGCGGTGGCGATGAACGTCATGAGCACGCCGCTGGGATCCTTGCATCTGCTGCGCCCGGAATGGTTGTGGGCGCTGCTGGCGCTGGTGCCGGCGGCAGTGCTGTGGCAGTTGCGCCGGCGGACCAGCGACGGCTGGCGGCAGACGGTCGATGCGCATCTATTGCCGCATCTGCTGGTCACCGGCGGACGCCGCGGGTGGGGCGGCTGCGCATTGGCCGGCCTGGTCTATCTGCTGGCGATCCTGGCATTGGCCGGGCCCAGTTGGCGCCAGGCCGAGCGGCCGGTATTCACGCCCAACCGGCCGCTGGTGATCGCCCTGGACTTGTCCTCCAGCAGCCAGGCGACCGATCTGCCGCCATCGCGCTTGCTGCAGATGCGCGCCAAGCTGGCGACCTTGCTGCGGCAACGGGCTGGCGGCGATGTGGCGCTGTTGGCGTATGCCGGCGACAGTTTCACCGTCGCTCCACTGACCGGGGATGTGGCCAACGTCGCATTGTTCCTGGATGCGTTGTCGCCGTCGGTGATGCCGGTGGACGGCAAGCGGGCCGACACAGCGATCGATGCGGGCGTGCAGTTGCTCAAGCAGGCCGGCTTCTCCCAGGGCGATATCCTGGTGGTCAGCGATCGTGCCGATGGTGCCGCGCAGGGCGCCGCCGGACTGGCGCACGCGCACGGGTTCACGGTGTCGGCGCTGGGCGTGGGCAGCGAGCGTGGCGCCGCCTATCGCACCGGCAGTGGCGAGATCGCGCAGGCACGGCTGGACGAAGACAGCTTGCGGGCCTTGGTGGCCCGCGGTGGCGGTCGCTATGCCCGCCTGAGCGCCGATGGGAGCGACCTGCGTGCACTCGGCGTGCTGGATCCGGCGCGACAGACCACCGGCGACCAGGCCGCCAATGTGCAAGGCGGCAAGATGTGGCTGGATGATGGGTATTGGTTGTTGCTGCCGGTGATGGCCCTGGCCTTGCTGGCCTTCCGCCGCCGCGCCGATCTGAGCGTGCTTGTGCTGGTCTGCCTGTTGCCACTGGCAGCACCGGCGCGCGCGGCCGATGGCACCGCGTGGCGCCGCGCCGACCAGATTCAGCAACAACGTCTGGAAGCCGGGGTGCAGGCCTATCGCAAGGGCGACTTCGCCGCCGCGCAGCAGGCCTTTGCCGGGGTCGCGACCGATCAAGGCTTGTACAACCTGGGCAATGCACTGGCCCGTCAGGGACAGTACGACGCCGCCATCGCGGCCTACGACCGCGCCTTGCAGCAGCACCCCGGCATGCAGGACGCCATCGCCAACCGGGCGGCGGTGGAGGCGGCACGCAAGCGCAAGCAGCAGGGCGGCGGTCAACAGCAAGGCCAGCAGGGCAAGCAAGGGCAGAACCAGCAGGGTCAGAACCAATCCGGGCAGGGCCAGTCGTCCGCGCAGCAGGGAAATAGCGGCGGTCAAGGACAACCGCCGCCGACGTCGAACCCTTCTGCGGGTGCTCCCGGGCAAGATGCGTCGGCGTCTGCCACACCGCAACGTGGTCAGTCGTCCGCTTCCGATCCACAGTCCGGATCGCAGGCGCAGCCACCGCCAGCGGCGGCCGACGCTCAAGCGCAGCAGCAGGCGGATGCGGCGCAGCGCCAGCGCATGCAACAGGCCATCGCCAACGCCACGCAGGACGGCAAGCAGAGGGCGGGACAAGCGCCAGCGGAAGCCGCGCTTACGCCGCAGCAACGCGAGCAGCAGCAAGCGGTGGAGGCATGGATCCGGCGCGTGCCGGACGACCCAGGCAGCCTGCTGCGCGCCAAATTCAAGCTCGAGTACGAGCGCAGGCAACGGGAAGGACGATGATCGGCAACAGGCATTGGTGCCGCAGGGCAATGGGCATGCTGGTCTGCGTGGCGGTCTGCGTGACCGCCGTTCCTGCCGCTGCCGTCACGCGGGCGTGGCTGGATCGCGACAGCATCGACGCGGGCGATTCGGTGACCTTGAACGTCGAGACCGATCAGCGTGGCGTCCAGCCGGATTTTGTACCGTTGCGTGCCGATTTCGCGCTCGGTGCGACCAATGCCAGCCAGCAGATGCAGGTCAGCAATGGCGGCGTCACCACACGCGCACTGTTTGGGGTGGTGCTGACGCCGCGCAAGAGTGGCGCGCTGATCGTGCCGGCCGTGCGGGTCGGGCGCGAGCGCACCGAGCCGCTGCCGCTGCAGGTCAATGCTGCCGTCGCCGCTGCTGCCGCGGCTCCCGCCTCCGGTAGCGCCGCGAGCGTGGCACAGGGCAACGAGGAAGCCTTCGTCGACACCCTGGTAGACGATCGCCAGCCCTACGTGCAGCAGAGCGTAGGCGTGGTGGTACGCCTGCATTACGCCACGCAACTGACCTCTGGTGAGCTCGATTTGCCTGCGCCCGATGGCGCGTCGCTGCAGCGCGTCGGCGACGATGTCAGCTCGACCGAGATGGTCGATGGACGACGCTACAACGTCGTCGAGCGTCGCTTCCTGTTGGTACCCGAGCGCAGCGGGCCATTGGTGTTGCCGCCGGCCCGTTTCAACGGCCGTAGCGTGGGCGGTTTCTTTGACGACTACTTCGGTCGTGGCAATGGCGAGCTGAGTGCGCGCAGCGCGAGCATTTCGATGCAGGTGCGGGCGCAGCCGGTGAATGCACCGCAACCTTGGTTGCCGCTGCGCAGTTTGCAGCTGCGCTATACCGCCACCCCGCAGCGCGCCACCGCCGGCGAGGCGGCGCAGATCGTGGTCGAGGCCAGCGCGCGGGGTGCGACCCAGGCGCAATTCCCGGAATTGCCGACGCCGGCCGTGCCCGATGCCCAGGTGTTTGCCGAACCGGCGCAATTCGACGAACGCTTCGTCGATGGTTCGCCGCAGTTGCGGGTAACCCGGCGCTATTCGGTGGTCCCCAACCGCGCTGGCACCCTGGTGGTGCCTGGTCTGCAAATGGGGTGGTGGGATGTCGGTGCCGCGGCGGCACGCATGGCCTCGTTGCCGGATCTCACGCTGGAGGTCGCGCCGGGCAGTGGCGCCTTCGCTGCAACGACCACCGCGCCGGCGACGAGTGCAGCTCCGGCGGGTGCGGCGTCAGTCCCGGCAGGTGCCGCATTGCAATTGCAAGCGCCGGCACCACCCGCGCGGCCGTGGGGATGGATGGCGGCAGCGCTGGTGTTTGCATTGCTGTGGCTGGCGACGCTGGGCTGGGGATGGCGCCGTCGGCGGCAGCGGCAGCAGCCCAGCGCGGCAGTGATGCCGCCGGCCGCCGGCACGGCCGGCCGGCGCGCCACCCATAGCCTGGCGGACCTGCGTCGCGCACTGGATGCCGGCGGGCTGGACGAAGTCGCCGTCGCGCTCTGCGGCATGGCGGGCGTGGACGACATCGATAGCGTGCTGGCGGCGCTCGACGACCCGGCCCAGCGCGCCGCAGTGGTACGCATGCAGCGCGCGCGCTGGGGCGGCGAGGGCGACGTCGCGGGTGCGCGTGCCGCGCTGCGCGACGCCTTCGCCCAAGCACCGCGCTGGCGTAGCGCGCTCGCTCCCGCGCCGGCAGTCGTGCCGCCGTTATATCCGCCGGGCTGAGTCAACGGCCGCC
>NZ_NSET01000008.1 GCF_009192945.1 Xanthomonas maliensis
CTTAGAGCAGCCAATAAAACGACTGCGCAGCCGCCAGGCGGACGCGGCCGGTGCTCGGAATCCTCATGTACCACGCGTACACTGCGGTTCCTGCGCGCCGTCCGCGCCCACCTGACGGCTTGCTCGCTACGTAGTGTTAGCCGCTGTTAGTAATGCAGGATCGCGTCGATCATCGCCGTGGCCTGATGGCTCTTGTGCCCGCCGTCATAGGCGGGGAAGTCGTAGGCCCTCTCGTAGCGCAGTTCCGGGCGGATCTCCAGATCCTGCGATACCCAGTGGGTCAGACCGATCGTATGCGACGAGTAGCGGGTGGCAAAGCCCGTGCGCTGGCCTGCATGATCGTTGAGGACTTCGTTACGAATGGACATCATGTTGTTCGGGTTGAGCTCGATGTTGAGGTAGTTGACCACCGCATCGGCCGAGCTGTGCCCCAGCGGGAAATCCGGTGCCTCTCCCAGTGCATAACCAGGCTGGCCGGTCGGTGCATGCGACTGCGACGGGTCGGTGGCCAGCGCCTGGTTGCGCACGTACAGGTGGTAGGCCTCGGTGAGCATGTGCACGCGCGGGGTGAAGCGATGCCCCCAGGTCAGCACGAACTCCTGCAGATTGTTGTAGGTCTGCGAGGCGTGGTTGTACGACTCCACGCAGGGGTACAGCATGTCGTCATTGCTCTTGGATACCCAGCGCACGCAGGCCTGCGCGCTCAAACGGCTGGTCGCATCCCAGATCGCGCTGTCGTCGCCGCCGTGCACGCCCAGCTGCAGCATCCATTGGTCACTGAGCTTGGTGGTCGTGAGGATGCCCATATTGGTATAGGCATCGACGGTGTACATCAACGAGTGTGTCACCAGATAGTTGTTCGGCGAGAACTGCGCCTCGATGTCCGGCAGCGACAGATAGCGGCCAGCCATGATCAGCATGCCTTGCGCCACCGAGGGCAGGTACAGATCCACATAGGCGATCATCGGGTCGTTGCCGTAGATCTTGCCGTTCAAGGCGCTGTTGGGCTGCGGGTGGTGCAGCAACTGGTCGCTGGTGACGCCCTTCATCGTGGTGAAGTGGTAGTCGTAGCCATACAGATCGTCGAAGTGGAAACCCCAATCCACGTGATCGGTCTGCACCGTGTCCGGCAGGCGCTGCAGGCGGAACAGGAATTGATCGAACTCGCCGCGGTTGGGACGTGCGGCATAGGACAATGGATAGTTGCTGGTCCTGGATGTGCTGGCGTTCAATGACGGATTGATCCAGCCGTACATCTCGATGCGATGGCGCTGCATCCACTGGCCGACGTGCGTGCAGGCCAGCGACTTTTCCAGCGGGTATTGCGCATTCTCGTCGGGCACGCCGACCGGATAGTCCACACCGCCGAGCTGCCATTCGGCGGACGGGAACGGCGGCGAGGAAAATGGCGATTCCATGCCGCGCCGGGCCGGTGTCGGAGCATTCGGATCGGCTGGCTGCGCGTTTTCGCGATAGGCCGCGGCCAAGCGCGAGAGAAAACCATTGGAACAATCCGCACTGGCGGGCGTGGCCGCGACGGTGGTGCTCTGTTCCGGCGTGTCCGCCGTGGCGACCGACAGCGGAGCCGAAGCATCCGCGGCAACGGTGTTGCCGGCATAGAGCAGGGCCAGGGACGCGACTAAGGGGCGAATCTTCAGGTGCATCTCAACATCGGCTCGTGACGAGCCGTCCTCTTTGGTGTGATTGGTAGGAAAACGCACGGGGTGCGCGACCACGTGGACGCAGATCCCGTGCGGCCACGTGGCGAGTGCGGGGGGGGCTAAGCGCTCAGGCCGGGTGTTAGGAAGCACCCATTGCGTAGGTCGATGCGTAGCGGTCGTCAGCGCTGCACAGTGGCGCCGCGCCGACGGCGAAGTCCGCAATCAATGCATGCATGGCGAGTGCACCGGGATACGCTGCGTGATCGCGCCAAGCTGATCGCCATGACGCCTTCAAACCCGCATCGCCAGCAGCGACATGCACAGTGATAACCATCGATTTCATGCCCCTTGCAACAGCGGGCAAAGTATAGAAATCGCCGGATATCTTCGCTGCAAAGCGCACAGCGTTCCGTATAAAGTCTTCGTAAATTCGAGCTGGGCCGTAGCGTTGTGCATGCTTGGACCGTCGGCGCGTTGTCGAGCAGCGACGCGACCGGCTGCAGCAACCCAGTGCATGGTCGACCATGAGGCCACCAACGCGGCATGGTGCTCGCATGCGGTGACGTGGCCGCGCTGCCATGTGACGGCAGCCTGCGAGGGTCCGTCAGACGACAAGCGATGCGATGCGCTTTCGATGTCAACGCAGTGGTCATGATGGCGATCAAAGCGGTGCAGACCCCAGGGATCGCCGTGCAGCGGATCGTCTTGCGGACGCCCCGCACGGCATCGGCAGCACCGCATTGCGCCATCGTTCGACGGCCTTGTGTTGAAATGTGATAACGTATCGTTTCGTTGACACATTCGCGGTGCCATGCGCTCAGACCTTCCTGTTGCGGCGATCGCCATTGCCGATCTCCACGTCGCTTATCGCGGACGGGCGGTGTTGCGGGGCCTGGACCTGCAGGTCGCTGCCGGAAGCGTCTACGCGTTATTGGGCGGCAACGGTGCCGGCAAGTCGTCGACGCTGTCGGCGTTGCTGGGCTTCGTCCGGCCCGCCGGCGGGCAGTTGCGGGTGGACGGCATCGATCCGGTGAGCGCGCCGGATGCCGCGCGTGCACGGCTGGCCTATCTGCCGGAGAACGTGGCGCTCTACGAGCACCTGAGCGCGCTGGAGAACGCCGACTATCTGCTGGCATTGGCCGGGCAGCGCCGCAGCGCCACACAGATCGGCGAGGCCTTCGCCGCTGCGGGCCTGCAGCGCGAGGCCTGGCAGCAGCGCCTGGCGGGGTTCTCCAAAGGCATGCGGCAGAAGGTGGCGATCGCGGTCGCGACGCTGCGCGAGGTGCCGGTGCTGCTGCTCGACGAACCGACCTCCGGCCTGGATCCGCGCGCGATCGCCGACTTCAATGCCTTGTTGCGTGGTGTGCGCCAGCGCGGTGCCGCTGTGCTGATGGTGACCCACGACCTGCTGGGGGCGGTGGACGTGGCCGATCGGATCGGCGTGCTGGAGCAAGGGCGCATCGTCGAGACGATGGCCGCTGGCGACAGCGGCTTCGACGTGCGTGCGCTGCATGCGCGCTTCTCGCACCGGCAAGGCCAGCCCGCATGAGGGCAGTGCTGTTGCTGGCCCGCGAAGAGCTGCGCTTCATGGCGCGCAACCGCTCGGCTGCCATCGGTCTGTCGCTGCTGGTGGTGCTGACCTTGGTGGCCGCATTGACGGCGGCCCAACATCAGCGAAAGATCGCCGACGACCGCGCGCGCCAGCAGCAGGCCGCGCAGCAGGCCTTCCAGGCGCAGCCGGATCGGCATCCACATCGCGTGGTGCATTACGGCCAGTTCATCTATCGCCCGCTGCCGGCGCTGGCGGCGTTCGATGCCGGCGTGGATGCGTTCACCGGCAACAGCATGTTTCTCGAAGGCCATCGGCAGAACACCGCCAACTTCGGCGATGTCAGGCAGAGTTCGTTGTTGGTGCGCTTCGGCCAGCTCACGCCCGCCTTTGTGCTGCAGGTGCTGGCGCCACTGATGCTGGTGTTCCTGGGCTATGCAGCGGTGGCGCGCGAGCGCGAACGCGGCACCTTGCGCGTGCTCCTGTTGCAGGGCGTGGCGCGCTGGCAGCTGTTGAGCGGCAAGTTGCTGGCGTTGGCGGTGGTGGCAACGATCTGCCTGCTGCCGGCATTGGTCGGGCTGCTGCCGGTTGCCGTGTTGCCGGGGCAGGCGCCTCTGGTGGCGTTGCTGGTCTTGGCGTACGGCGGCTACCTGCTGGTGTGGTGCGGTCTGATCCTGGCGGTGTCGGCGGCGTGCCGACGCGGTCGCGATGCGCTGTTGATCGCGCTGGCGGTGTGGACGACCTTGGCAGTGCTGGTGCCGCGCGTGGCGCCGGACGTGGCCAGCGCAGCCGATCGCTTGCCGACGCGACTGGAAACCGACGTCGCCATCCAGCGCGATCTGCGCCGGCTGGGCGACAGCCACAATCCCGACGATCCGCATTTTGCCCAGTTCAAGCAGCAGGTGCTGCAGCGCTATGGGGTCCAGCGAATCGAAGACCTGCCGGTCAATTACAAAGGGCTGCTGGCGCTGGAAGGCGAACGCCTGACGTCGAGCCTGTTCGAGCGCTACGCCGCGCGCGATGCCGGGATCCAGGATGCGCAGAACCGCTGGGTGCGGCTGTTCGCGATGCTCAGCCCGACCGTCGCCTTGCGACAACTGTCGATGACCCTGGCCGAAACCGACCTGCGGGCGCATCTGCGCTTTCTGGCCCAGGCCGAGCACTACCGCTACACCCTGGTGCAGCAACTCAATCAGTTGCAGGCCGATGCGGTGAGTCTGGCCGACGACAGTGCACAGGATGCCGGTGCCGACCGACGCAAGCGCATCTCGGCCACGCATTGGCAGCAGATGCCGGTGTTCGCCTTTCAGGCGCCGGACGTGGCCGAGGTGCTGCGTGGCAGTCGTGCGACCGCCGCATGGCTGACGCTCTGGCTAGTGTTGGCCGCCAGCGGGCTGCTCGTGGCCGGGCGGCGTCTGGGAGCCGGGCGATGAGCGCGCTTTGGAAGTACGAGTGGCTGCTGCTGTTGCGCGCACGCGCCAGCGTCGCCGGGCTGGCACTGCTGATGCTGCTGACCGTGTGCAGCCTGCTGTCCGGCCAGCATTTCATCGAGGTGCAACGGCACAACATCGCCCAGCTGCCTGCATTGCAGGACGAGGACATCGCCGCGATACGCGCTTATGTTGCCCGCAGTAACGACGCCGGCACGGCGGCGTACTACAGCTTCTATCCGACCTGGGATCCGCCCGCGCCGCTGGCGTTCGCTGCGATCGGCATGCGCGATGTGGCGCCGTACATCCTGCGGGTGCGGGCCTTGGGACTGCAGGCGCAGATCCATGACGGCGATAGCTATAACCCGGAGCTGGCGCTGGCGGGGCGCTTCGACTACGCCTTCGTGCTGGTGTTCCTGCTGCCGCTGTTCGTCATCGCGGTGTTGTTCGATCTGCAGTCGGGCGAGCGCGAGGCCGGCCGCGCGCGCATGCTCGCGGCGTTGCCAGGCCACAGCCGCGGATTGTTGCTGCGGCGCGCGGTGGTGCGCGTGCTGGCGCTGTGGCTGTGCGTGGCGCTGCCCTTCGTGCTGGTGGCGCTGTGGAACCCGGTGCCGTGGTGGCAAACACTGGCGGTCGTGGCGTTGGCCGCTGGCTACCTGGTGTTCTGGGCGGTGTTGGCGCTGCTGGTGGGCCGCCTGCCGTGGCGGCCGGCCGCGCATGCGATCGGCTTGGCCAGTTGCTGGGTATTGCTGGCCCTGGTGGCGCCGGCGCTGGCGCACGTGGCGATCAACCAGGCGGTGCCGGTCAACCAGGGCGGCGAGATCGCCCGCCTGCAACGCGAGGCGGTCAACCGGGCCTGGGACATCCCGCGGCAGGCGACGATGGATGCGTTCTACGCACGCTATCGGCAATGGGCCGGCTCCGCACCGCTGACCGACGCGTTCCATTACAAGTGGTACTTCGCCTTTCACGACAACGGCGACCACGCGGTGGCAGCACAGGTTGCCGCCTATCGGCGAGGATTGCAGCGTCGCGAGGCGCTGGCCCGGCGCTTGGCGGCGGTGTTGCCCCCGGTGGCGATGCAGGCGGCGCTGACGCGTCTGGCCAGGACCGATCTGCAGGCGCAGCTGGCCTACCAGGATCGCATCCACGCCTATCACGCAGCGCTGCGCGGCTTCTATTACGGCTATCTGTTCCGCGATCGCCCTTTCACCGCCGATGACTTTGCCCGCGTGCCCCGTTACGATCCGCAACCTGTCGACGACTAGCGCAATGCACGCCTGTCGGCTTGACAGGGGGCGGCCCGGCATCGGCGGGGACCTGGACAGCCACCGTCGACCCGACGGCCGGGTGTCGCATAGGCGCCGACTGCATGGCTGATGCGGTGATTGCATGCAGCCAGGCGTCACGGCGTTTGGATGGGCAGGGGATGCGCGCAGTCGCCGACCGCCGTGCATCTGGCGATCACGCCACCCGTAACGCGTTGTCGTCGTACCCGCTGGTCTATCCACCCCGTCATCCCGCGCCATCGTAGTGCGCGGCCCCAGGAGTCTTTCCGCATGACCGCGTCGTTGCTTCGCCCCCGCCTGCCGGGCGCGTTCTCCCTGTTCGCTGCCTTGTTCGCCGTCTCCACGCCGGCGGCGGCCGACGCGCTGCAGGCGCGCGACCTGGATACCGTGCAGGTGCGCAGCCAGCAGGTGCCGTACCGGGCGCTGACGATCACTGGCGCGACCAAGACCGAGGCGCCGTTGCGCGACCTGCCGATCAGCGCGCGGGTCCTGGATCACCGCCTGCTGGAGGATGCCGGCGTCACCGATCTGGCCGGTGCACTGCAACTGGCCAGCGGGATCACCAAGGCCAACAACTTCGGCGGCCTGTGGGACAGCTATTCGATCCGCGGCTTCACCGGCGATCCCAACTTCAGTGCGGACTACATGGTCAATGGCTTCAACGCCAGCCGCGGCTACAACGGTTTGCGCGATGCCGCCGATACACAGAGCGTGGAGGTGATCAAGGGGCCGGCGTCGGCCCTGTACGGGCGCGGCGAGCCCGGTGGTGCGGTCAACATCGTCACCAAGAAGCCGCTGTTCCAGCCGCAGCACAGCCTGGATCTGTCGGGCGGGCGGTTCGACAGCTATCGCGCGGCGTTGGACACCACCGGCCCGCTGAGCGAGGACCTGGCCTATCGGCTCAACCTGATGGGCAAGGACCAGCACAGCTTCCGCGACACCGTCCAGACCCATCACACCTTGCTGGCGCCGTCGCTGCTGTGGATGCCCAACGCCGAGACCACCGTGTCCTACGAGCTGGAAGCCTTGCGCATCCACACCCCGCTCGATCGCGGCGTCACCGCCATCGATGGCGATGCCAATCGCCTGCCGGCCTCACGCTTCCTCGGCGAGCCCGGCGACGGCGACATCGCGCTGCGTTCCACCGGACACCAGCTGTTCGTGGTGCATGGCCTGGGCGAGCGTTGGTCGTTGCAGGGCGGGGCCAGCTACCGCGACAGCGGTATCCGTGGTTTCTCGACCGAGCCCTGGTCGTTGCTATCCGATGGCCGCACGCTGCGGCGCGAGCGCCGCTATCGCGATTACCAGGGACGCGACCTCGCTGCCCGTGCCGAGCTCTTGGGCAACGTGCAGACCGGCACGCTGCTGCACCGGCTGTTGTTCGGCGTGGACGGCAACCGCTTCGACGATCGCCGCTTTCAGCAACGCGCGCGTTCGGCCAGCACGCCATACAGCCTCGACGTGCTGGCGCCGCGCTACGGCGTGGCGCGTCCGGGCACCTTGGCGACCATCACCGACACCGATCAGCTGCAGCAGGTGTGGGGCATCTATGCCCAGGACCAGATCGATCTGAGCCAGCGGTGGAAGGCCTTGCTCGGCGTGCGCTACGACCACTATCGCCAGCAGCTCGACGATCAATTGCACGGCGGTGCGCAGCAACTGAGCGATGGCGTGTTCAGTCCGCGTGCGGGCGTGGTATTCGAACCGACCGCCGCGGTGTCGTTGTATGCCAGCGCGGCGGCCGGTTTCCGCCCCAACAGCGGCATCGGGGCGAACGGACGTCAGTTCGCGCCGGAACGCAGCCGTTCGCTGGAGACCGGGATGAAGTATGCGCAGCCCGACGAAGGCCTGGAGGCCACGCTGGCGGCGTTCCGCATCGACAAGAAAAACGTGCTGGCGCTGGATCCGGCCGATCCGGCCTTCTCGCTGCCGGTGGGTGAGATGCGCAGCCAGGGCGTGGAACTGGACGTGCTGGGACGTCTGACCCCGCGGCTGGCCACCTCGGTGGGCCTGGCGTATACCGACGCAGACGTGACCCGCAGCTCCACCGCCGCGGCGGGCACGGGGCTGGCGCAGGGCCGGCGCTTTCCCAATGTGGCGCGCCTGTCCGGCAATGCCTTCGTCAATTACGAACAGCCCTTGAGCGGCAGCCGCAGCGCCGCGCTCGGGCTGGGCGTGATGCACACCGGGCCACGTTTGGGATCGGTCGATACCAACACCGGCTTCGTGCTGCCGGGCTATACGGTCTGGCGCATGGTCGGCCATTACGACCTGAGCGAGCGGCTGCGCCTGTATGGCCAAGTGGAGAACCTGACCGATCGCCGTTACGCCGCGTTCTCCTACAGCGAACAGTGGGTCTATCCCGGCACGCCGCGCAGTTGGACGCTGGGGGTGCGGCTGCGCTTCTAAGCGGATGCTGGCGCCGGCAGCGGGCTGCCCGTGCGCTGGCCAGCTGCGCTCAGCTGCGTCGGCGGCTGCCGGTGCCGCGCCCGCGTGGACGGGCGGCGCTGGCCACGGCAGGCCGTTGCTGCGGCGCCAGCGCACCGCCGGTGTGCAGCTGCTCCAGCCACGCCAGTGCATCGACATAGGCAAGAAAGTGCTGCAGGTAATCCGGCGAGCGCTCGCGCATCAGATCGATGCAGCGCTGCACCAGCACCGCCGAGTTGAGCGGACCGGCATCGTCGGGAATCTGCTGCAGCGATTGGCGCACCTGACTGGCGGTGCGCACGCTGGCCCAGGTCTGGCGAAAGCTGTCCAGCGCCGGCAACTCCGGGAACGCATCGGTGGCGCCGGGGAGCGCGGCCGGTGCCGGACCGGCGTCGGCCTCCAGCGCGGCGGCGTGCTCGCGCAACTGCGCCACCAGCGTCGCCAGCGACGCGTGCGCGGCCCGCGCCGCGGGCGTCTCGGTGGCGCGCGTGCGTGCAGCGTCCACGCGCTCGGCATAGCTGTGCAGGCGCGCCGCCAAGCGCTGTTCCACCTGCGCGCGTGCGGGTCCCTGCAAGGCGTCGGCGCGCCGGGCCAGAGCCTGCAGCAGCTGGAACTGCAACGGGTCCACGGTGTCCTCGCCCTGTGCCTGCCAGTGCGCCAGCCGTGTCTGCGCGTCCTGCAGCGTCATGGCGTGGCCGTCGCCGGACGCGGGCGCGGCACCGGGGCGATCTCCACGCGGCGGTTGCGCGCACGCCGGGCTTCGTCGGTGTTGGCATCGACCGGCTGCTGCGATCCGAACGCGGCGGCGAACACCGAGCTGGCCGGGACGCCGTCGGCGATCAAGGCGCGGGTGACGGTGAGCGCACGCTGCGCCGACAACTCCCAGTTGTCGGCATAGCGGCGATTGCTCTCCAGCACCGGGCGATCGTCGGTGAAGCCGCTGACCATCAGGATCTGCTCGCGCGAGGTGAGGTACTGCGCCAACGGGCCGGCCAGGGTTTGCAGCAGCGCACGGCCTTCCGGCTGCAATTGATCGGAGTTCAGCGCGAACAGCACATTGCCGCGGATATTGATGCGGCCATCGACCAGGGTCACTCGCCCGGCCGCCAGCGGCCCGGCCAGCGCCTGCTCCAGGCTCTTGCGGCGCTGTGCTTCGGCCTGTTGTTGTCGCAGCGCTTCGTCCAGCCGGCTGGACAGTTGCAGCTGCATGCCGATGACGCCGACCAGGATCAGCACGAACGCCCCCAGCAACACCGACATCAGGTCGCCGAAGGCGGCCCACACCGGCGTTCCTGCGTCGCCGTCGACCTCGATCTCCTCGCTCATGCCTTCTCCGCGGCGTTACCGCGGCGGTCCTCGAGCTGGCGCAGTTCTTCGATGATCTGCTTTTGCGAGAGCATGCTCAGGTCCACCACCTCGCGTGCCTGCGCGACGTAGTAGGCCAGCTGGTCGTCGCTGCGCGCCAGCGAGGCATCCAGGGCACCGGCGACCTGTTGCAGATGCGTATTGAGCGTGCCGGTGGCGGTGCCGAACAGCTCCACCGCGCTCCCGAAGGCCTCGCCCAGGCTGGCCACTTCGACCGCGCTGCCGGTGACCTGGGCGGCGATCTCGCCGAGTTTGCCGGCCTCCTGGCCGATCTGCTCGGTGAGCTGGCTGCCGACGCGCTGCAGCAGGTCGGCCGAGGTGGCGACCAGCGCATCGACGGCCGCGCGCTGTTCGGTGGAGGCGTGGTTGACCGCATCCAGCAAGGTTTCCAGCGTGGCCAGCAGGCGCGTGCGTTCTTCCAGCATCGCGGTATCGCGCACCATGCTGTCGGACAGGCTCTGGCGCAGTTCGGCCACCACGTCGGCAGCCGCGCGCGGCGCCTCGGCGGCGACCTGCAGCAGGCGCGCCACTTCTTCGATGGTGGCCTTGGCCTGCGCCTGTGCCTGCGCGGCCAGCTCGGCCGCGTCGTTGGCCAGCGATTGGCATAGCGCCTGTTGCTGCTGCAGCACCTGCTCGCCGGTCTGCGTCCATTGCGTGGACAACTGCTCGCCGAGGGCGGCCAGGCCGGCGTTCCAGCGCGTGAGTCGCTCGGCATCGCGCGCTTCCAACGCGGCCTGCAATTCGCCGTGGGTCTGCTGCAGGGTCGCGACCAGCGTGGCGGCATGCGCATCCAGGCCGGCGCCGGCCGCGCTCAGCGTGGCCTGGTGCTGGTCGACCAGCGCGGCGCTGGCGGCGTGTTGCTGTGCCAACGCCTGGGTCCAGGCCTCGGCGGTCGCGGAGCTGGCGTGCTCCAGGCGCGTGGACACGGCATCCACCAGCGCCGCTGCACGCGTGTCGAAGGTCGTGGCGAAGCCGTCCAGCGTGCCTTGCAGGCCTTCGGTCAGCGCCTGATGGCTGTGCTGTTGCTCGCGCACCGCGGCCGTCCAACTGGCGGTAGCGCGCGCGGTGCTGTCGGCAAAGCTGGTCGTGAGCCCCTCCAACTGCTGCTGCACGGCCTGTTCCACCTGCTGCCGCAGGCGGCTGCCCTCGTCACTGGCCTGTGCCAGCGCCTCCTGCAGTTGCGCGTGCTGCGTTTGCGCGGCCTGGCGCTGCTCGGCGAGCGCGCTGGACCAGCTGTCGACGAGCGTGCCGCTGGTGCGCTGCAGGCCACTGTCCAACGCCTGCAGCTGCTGCTCGATCGCGCTGTCGATGCGTGCCTGCACAGCGCCGGCGTGCTGGGCGATCTGCTCCAGGGTGAGCTGCCACTGCGCCAGCGACGCGTGCTGGTGCCGCTCCTGCGCCGCCAGTGCAGATTGCCAATGGGTGTCGGCGGTGTCGGCGCTGCGCTGGGCAGTATCGGCCAGCATGGCGAGCTGTTGCTGGGTGGCTTGCTGTAGTTCGGCCTGCAACGCGGCGGTGCGTTGATCGGTCTGCGCCAGCGCGGCCTGCAGCTGATCGCTCAGCGCCTGCTGGCTGCGTTGCTGCGCCTCGCGCACGGCCGCGGCAGTGTCGGCGGCGGCGGCGTTGGTGGCCTGCATGCCCTGGCTGATCGCCTCCAGCTGCCGTTGCACGGCGTCATCGAGCCGGCCCTGCAGTGCGGTGGTGGCCTCGGCAATGCCGGCCATGGTGGTCTGCACGACCGGCTGCAAGGCGGCCGTCAGCGCATGCGCGCTCTCGGCCATGCCAGCGTGCAGCGACTGCTGCAGGCTCTCGGCCAGCCGCGTGTAGGCCGCTTCGGTGCGGGCATGGAACTCGGCCTGCTCGGCCGTGCGGCGGGTGTCGTTGGCCGCGCCCTGCGCATCCAGTTGCGTGATCAACGCCTGTAGACGCTCGACCAGCTGCGGCAACGCGGCGGCCTGCTGTTGCTGCAGTTGCAAGGCCTGGGTGCGCTGATGATCGGCCGAATACGCATGCAAACTGGTGGCGATGCGTTGATCCAGCCGCTGCACCACCTGCACGCGCTCGCGGCGGCACAGCGCCGACAACAGTCCCAGCATCGCCGAGGTGGCGACACCGGCAATGGAGGTGCCGAAGGCGAACGCCAAGCCGTCCACCGGAGCCGCCAGCGAGCCGCGCACCGCCTGCAGATCGGCCGCGCTCTGCAGCGCCAGCCCGGTGCCCTTGAGCGTGGCCATCATGCCGAGCAGGGTGCCGAGCATGCCGAGCAAGACCAGCAGGCCGACCAGGTATGGCGTCAGCACCGGCGCGGGCAGGGCAGCGCGCTCGCCGCGCACCCGCTGCCGCACGGCCGGACGCAGGCCTGGGTGCAACCGCTCCAGCCAGCCGTCCAGCGTGGCCGGTGGTGTCTCCAGCGCATCGACGGCTGTTTCCAGCGTGCCGGTGGCCTGCCGGTAGCGATACAGCTCCAGTGCGCCGACCAAGTAGCAGGCGGCAATGACCGCGGCTACCGCCGCGCCGAGCGGATGGCTACCGAGGTAGCCGATACCGACCCAGCCGACGGCCAGCAGGCCGAGACAAAACACAAGCGACAGCACGATGGTTCTCAACATGATTTCCCAGTCAGCGGGTGCGAAGCGCTGCGGACAGCGCTTGGATGGGGTGAAAGCGGATGTCCAGCTCGGCCAGCAGCACGCTTTGCAGGTCCTTGCGGAACAGCTCCAGCCAGGCATCGGAGCTGGCGCGTGCGGCCTCGCTGGCGAGGCGCTCGAAATGCAGGCCGAGTAGGTTGGGGACGTGATTCAGCAGGCTTTGTTCGCGCGGGCTCAAGGTGGCTTCCATGACGGCATCCACTTCGGCCAGCCGCGCCATCGCATCCGGGCGGGCTGCCAGCAGATCGCGCAGGCGCCCGCGCAGGTCGCCGGTGGCGGTGCGCATGGCCCGCTGCATCGCCAGATAGTGCTGGCGGAACGGCGCGTAGTCCGGCGTGCCGGTGGCGGTATCGTCATCGGCCGCCGCGGCTGCCTGCGCGCGCGCGCGCCCGACGATCGCCTCCAGCTCGCCCACGCAGGTGCTGGCCAGGCCAGCGCGACTGCGTTCCCAATCCGGTGCCTCGCTGGTGTCGACGTCGGTGGCCGGGTCGATCGCCGGCAGCCGGCCATCCAGCGCCTTGGAGACCGCCACCGCGCGTGTCCAATCGATCCAGTCGGCCAGCCGGTCGGCCAGCGCCAGCGGCGAGGGCGCGATGGAGGCATCGGTGAGGCGCGCCAGCAGGCGAATGAACGCCGGGCCCGGCAGGGGCGCCCGTGGAGCAGCTTTCGCCATTGTTCCGGTCAAAGACCGCGCATTTTACACGCCTGCGCGCAGGGTTCGCGGCCCGCCCGGATGCCGTTCATCCACGCGCGTCTGGTGCTGCGGCCAGGGTCAGGTAGCTGAAGACTGCTGCACGGGGCGCAACTGGCGATGCAGGGTGAAGCACGCCCTCCGATGCGACCGCCGGCCCGGCCCGGCGTGGCTCGCGGATCGCTCGCGTGGCGGTGCGGAGCAGAGGGGACCCCGATCGCCGCCTTGATCGGCGCGTGGCGTTGGCGGTGGTCATCGTCGGTCCGATACGGCTGTAACCTTCATTGACAGCGAGCGAGCCCATCAGTGAAGGTCCGCCGACCAGGGCGCGAGGACACGCACGTGAACCGAAGAGGCTTCGCCAAGACGCTGGCCGTCGCCGGTACCGCGCTTGGCTTGGGGCGGCCGGCGCTGGCGCCCGCGCAGTCGGTGAGGACGGCCACCGGCAGCGTGGTGGATCCAGCGCGCTTGCGCGATCTGCAGCAGGCGTTTCTCGATCTGCGCTTCGGCATGTTCATTCATTTGAACATGGCCACCTTCGAAGAACGCGAATGGGGCGATCCCACGCTGTCGCCTAAGCGCTTCGCGCCGATGCAGCTGGATACCGCGCAATGGGCGCAGGCGGCGGTGTCGGCGAAGATGGGCTACGCCTGTCTGACCACCAAGCATCACGACGGCTTTTGCCTGTGGCCGACCAGGACCGCTAGCGCCAATGTGCTGCAATCGGCGTATCCGCACGATGTGGTGCGCCGCTATGTGGATGCGTTTCGCGCCGCCGGCCTGAAGGTCTGCCTGTATTTCTCCATCCTCGACCTGCGCCAGGATATCCGCGCGCGAACCGTCACTGCGGCGAAGATCGCGCTGATCAAGGCGCAACTCCGCGAGCTGCTGAGCAACTACGGCCCGATCACCGCGTTGGTGCTCGACGGCTGGAACGCTGCCTGGTCGCGCATCTCCTACGAGCAACTGCCCTATCGGGAGATCTACGCGTCGGTCAAGTCGCTGCAACCGGATTGCCTGCTGACCGACCATAATGCCGGCCGCTATCCCGCCGCCGCGCTGTACTACACCGACATCAAGCAATATGAGCAACATGCCGGGCAGATCATTCCGCCGCACAATCCGGTGCCGTCGCAATCGGGCACCACGCTGCAACGCGATTGGTTCTGGAAGACCTCCTACCCCGGCGCCGAGTTGGTGTCGGCGCGCACCATCGTCGACGATTGGCTGCTGCCATTCAACGCCAACCACTGCAACCTCATCCTCAATGTGGCGCCGAATCGCGATGGTCGCTTCGACGACAACGCCGTCAAGCGTCTGGCGGAGATCGGTGCGTTGTGGAGCAATCCCGGTCCGGCGCCGCGCATCGCCACCAGCATCACCCTCACCACGCCCAATCTCGCTGCCGGGCAACCGGCATGGGCAAGCAGCAGCGACCAGGCGGCGGGGCCAGACCTGGCCTTCGACGAGGACTTCACGACCTATTGGCTTGCCGACGACGGCGCCACCGAGGCGTGGATCGAATTGCGCTTCGCACGCCCGGTAGCGTTCAACACCGTGGTGATCATCGAGCCGTGGGGCGTCGATGATTACGGCAGCGACAGCCGCATTGCGGCGTATGCGCTCGAGGTGCAGCGCGATGGCCAGTGGAGTGCAATCCTGTCCGGCACGACGCCATCGGCCGCCGCGACGCTGCAGGCGATCGCGCGCGTGTCGACGACGCGGGTGCGATTGCGGGTCAGCGGCCGCCAACCCGGCATCGCCGAGCTGGGGCTCTACGACGAGCCGCGCGCCTGAGCGACTTGCGGCTAGGATCCGGTACTGTCCACGTGTCGTCGTTGCGTCGCCCGGCTCAGCAGGAAATGGTGTCGCGCCCGGCCAGCTTGGCGCGATACAGCGCCGCATCGGCGTCATGCACCAAGGCATCATGCAGTCGCAGCGGCGCATCCGGCAGGAACGTCGCCATGCCGATGCTGACGGTGACCTGGGCACTGTTCGGACTGGCCGCATGCGGCAGGCCGAGGGCGTGGATGGCGGCGCGGACCTGTTCGGCCACCTGCCATGCCTCGTCCGCATCGGTAAAGGGCAGGATCAGCGCGAACTCCTCGCCGCCATAGCGGGCCGCGATTGCGTCCACGCGGCGGCCCTGCTGGGCGATGGCACCGGCCACCAGACGCAGACAGGCGTCGCCACCGACGTGGCCATAGTGGTCGTTGTAGCGTTTGAAGTGATCCACATCGATCATCAACAGCGAGATCGGCGCCCGCGCGCGCTGCGTCTGTTCCAGCGCACGCGTCAGGTGATGGTCGAAGGTGCGGCGGTTGGCGATGCCGGTCAGCGCGTCCACGCGCGCCTGCGAGCTGAGCTGGGATTCCTGGCGATGCATGCGTCGCAATTGCAGATCCAGCCACAGGCCCACGCCCAGCAGCAGGACCACGCCCAGCGTGGCAATGACGATGCGGTGCCGCACCGAGGTGCGCCAGGGCGCCAGCGCGTCGGCGATGGAAATCCCCGCCAGTGTGGTCAGCGGATAGGGACGGGCGCGGGCGAAGCTGGCGATGCGCTCGACATGATCGATGGGCGATACGTAACGGGTGCTGCCATCGCCTTGCTGGCGCATGGCCGCGTACAACGCTGAGCCCGCGATCGACGCGTCGACCAGCTCCGGTCGGTCTGGCCAGCGTACGATCACGGTGCCGTCGTCATCGGCCATGCCGATGGTGCCATTGCGGCCGACGTCGAAGGTGCTGTAGTAGCGCGCGAAATAACGCAAGCGCAGGGTCGCCACCACCACGCCGGCAAAGCGCCCGTTACGGGTGTCGAGCCGACGGCTCAACGTGATGACCCAACTGCCGTCCGAGCGGCTTTGTACCGGCTTGCCGACATGCACCCGACGGTCGGGATGACTCCGGTGGTAGATGAAGTAAGGCCGGTCGCCGTTGTTGTGCAGGCGGGTGCTACTGTCCAGCGACGAATTGACCCAGTGCCCGTCGGCGGCGTAGATGAAGAAGCCATGGATGCGATCGGATCGCCGCGCCTCACGGACCAGGAAGGCATGCATCGCCGGTCCGGCAGCGGCTTGCGGCGTCTGGCTCTCGATGCGATCGACCAGGCCCGACAGCACCGCTTCGGCGATCGCGAAGGTATCGCTGGTGTGCTGGGCCAGCGAGTTGGCCAGATTCAGCGCATGCGCCTGCGCGGTCGCGAGGGTGGCCTGGCGCTCGCGCTGGATCGACCAGTATTCGGACACGATCAGGAAGGCGCATGACGTCAACAGGAAGACCAATAGCGCAAGCCGCTGGGCGAGCTGCCGCCGGCTATGGCGCTGGATCATCGATGCCGCACTCCTGTCGTGGCCGTCTGCGCCAGCATAATCGGCTGGCGGCGCATGGGCGCGCCTGGGCGTCCATGGCCGATGGTTGCACGGACCGGCCCACCGGCCCGCGCCGGGGCGCAGGCTGCCACTGTCGTGGGCTGGACGCAAATCTGTCAGCCGTAGGGTATAGGCTCGATGCGACGAGGCGATGAGACCGTGCAATGGCCCCCCCAGCGATGCAAGTCTCCGAATGGATGGCGACCGAGCTACGGAGTTTCCACGCGCTCTACGGCAATGGGCCGGACTTCTGGGACGCCTACCAGCGGATCTTGGCGCGCGCCGCGCAGGCCGGGGGCGATGTCGTGAGCCTGGCCAACGAAATGGCGGCACTGGCGCAACGTCTGGGCGCGGTGGCACGCGCGCAACTGCTGTAGCGACGCACGGCGCCGAAGGGGGCCGTCAGCGGTCGCGTCTGCTTGCTGCGGAAGGTGTCAGCGGCGCTGCAGTAGGCGGCGTGATCCCGCGCCCTGTTCAGTCGGGGGTGTCGCGCGGCGTGTTGGCCGTGGCCACAGTGGCTTGGGCGTCGCCCGCGCTCGGGCCGCGCTGCTTATGCCGCAAGGGGGTATGGCCCAGTCGCTCGATTTCGCCACCGGCCTTGCGAAACGCTGCGACGTCAGCTGCCAGGCGTTGCTCGGACAGGCGTGGCTTGGCGATCTGGTTGCTGACGAGCATGGAGTGACGGCGGGGTGCGTGCATGGCCGATCCTCTTGGAAAGGCGGAGCGGGATGCTGGCACCAGGCCGACGTCGCCGCATGCGGGTGGTGCACTTGAGCGGGCGCGCTCAGTCGGCGTGCGCCGACCAGACCTCGAGCGTCAGCGGGATGCCCCGCTCGCGCTGGGTCTGGTAGTTCGCGCGCACATCGCGGCAATACGGACCGGACATCACGAAGCGGCGGCAGATTGCCGGCCGCGTGGCGTAGATGGAGCAGCACATGCGTGCGGCATCGATCGCCACGCACCAGCCTTCCTCGTCGCGCGCCATCACCTGCAGCCCTTGCGGCGTGGTGGTGGTCAGGTGGGCGGGAATCCGATCGTCGGCATCGACCAGCACAGTGAGCCGGCAGCAGACGGCGTCGCAGCGTTCGCAGAGAGTTTTGATGAAAACCGCCAGGAAGAGAAGGAGGCGACCCCGGCACCGGGACGCAGTTTCACCATACACCTTCCATTGCCTCAGAGGTGAACGCCTGCCGTGGATGCCGCAGCCTCCACGCGCGACAAGCCGTCGGCGGCTGCCCGTCCACGCCTGCTGGCGCCGTGTGCATTCAGCTGGCGGGCCATCGGCGGCGCGGTGTGCACGCGTTGCCAAGACCGCTTTCACCCTTGCCAAGCAATCCACGTCCTAGCGTTACAGCTGTCGCCGAGGCTTTGCGGCGGCAGCTCCCACCGTGACAACCGCAGGAGACGCATCATGGACATCACCACCACGTCGCCGATTGCCGGCGCGACGCGCAGCCCCCAAACTCCCGAGCACGATCCGGCGTCCGAGCAGGACAAGCAGGATGCGCGGCAGGATGAGGCAGTAGAGGAAACCTTCCCGGCCAGCGATCCGGTGTCGCCGTTCGTGCCGGCCAAAGCGCCCGATTAGTCGGGCGCTGCGTCGATCGCACCGTGTGTCATGGACGGGCAACGCGATCGCAACGGGCGGTTCCGCCACGTTCGAAGCGCCGTTGTCAGCGTTCATGGGCGTGCGGTCGACGTGGAAGCGTCACTTCCACATCGCATATGCGCAGGCGCGGCCTTCCCGGTAACCGATGTTGCTGCATGCAGCGTCATTGATTGCCGTGGCTGGCAGTTGCAATGCCTTTAGCTGCGCTATTGCTGGGACGCATAACGCTGTGCGGGATCAGTCAGTGCAGGCGCTTCCAAGGCCGCATGATGTTGAAACAGATCGGGGTAGCGCGAATCCCTGCGACATCGCATTGATCTCAAGGTCACACCTGACTAACTGCATCGACGCCACGCTGATGGCCCGCCGCCGCATTGCGCCGACACCGCCGTCGGCGCATGCGAGCCACGCTGCAGTACCGCTGCAGCGGCGGACGATATTTCAACCAACCCATCGTATGGAGGTTCTCATGGGACATCTTCTCAAGCTCGTGACCGCAGGCGCGGTCAGCGTCATTGCCTATAAAGCCTGGCAGCGTCGGCAAGCGCTGGAGACATCGGCTGCCGGCCTCGGCAGCACGCCACCGCATGGCGATCCACTGCGCGGCACGCTGCAAAGCGACAGCCGCGAGCGCCAGCAGGCCCTGGGCGCGTTGGCGGTGTTCAATGAGCAAGAGCGTACGCTCGCGCAGCTCGCGGTGATGAAGGGCGTGGTCGGCGAGGTGTTGAACTTCGCGCGCAAGATGGACCAGGCCCATAGCGCAGCGTTGACCGATCTGAGCCGTTTCGCCCCGGATCGCAGCGGGACGTTGGCACAGGCCGCGCTCGCCGGCGCCGAGCGTGCGCGCGTGCGGCTGGAAGCACTGCATGGGCAGGAATTCGAAACCGAGTACCTGCAGCTGAGCGTCGATAGCCACGAACATGCGCTGGAGTTGCTGGATACTCAACTTCCGGTAGAGACGCTGACTGGCGATCTCGGTAAAGAAGTGAAGCGGCTGCGCAAGCTCATTGCCGAGCACCTGGAACATGCGCGCAAGCTCACGGCAGTGCCGCACAAGTCGCACTGAAGGCGTTGTGAAACGTCATTGGTTGGATGAATCGTGTGCCTGAGCAATCGACGCCTTCTGCCATCACGGTCGGCACTGCATAGACGTAACGAGAAAGCCCGTGTCGCGCTAACAGCGGCACGGGCTTCAGCCGACGCTGGCGGTCGCTTTACAACGTGACCGCGCCGCCGGAAATGGTCAGCAGGGTGCCGGAGGTATAACTGGCGGTATCCGCTGCCAACATGACATAGGCCGAGGCCAGCTCCACCGGTTGCCCGGGACGCCCCATCGGCGTTTGTGCACCGAAGCTTTCCACCGACTCTTCATCCATGCCCGCAGGAATGAACGGCGTCCAGATCGGTCCAGGCAGCACCGCGTTGACACGAATGTGTTTCTCGGCAAGCACGCCGGCCAGACCGATGGTCAAATTAGCCAGCGCGCCCTTGCTGGCGGCATACGGCAAGATGTTCGGCGTCGGCTTCTTCGACTGCACCGATGCGGTGTTGATGATCGCTCCGCCGCCGGCCATCAACGGCACCGACAGCTGCACCAGGTTGAAGGCTGCATGCACATTGGTGTCGAAGGTCTTGCGCCACTCGTCGAGGGTGATGTCCTCGAAATTCTCGTAATACGCTTGATAGGCGGCATTGTTGACCAGGATATCCAGCCCGCCGAACGCGCTGTTGACCTTGTCGATCAGCGCTGCGGCCTGGTTGGGATCGCTGATGTCGCAAGCGACCAGCAACGAGCGTACGCCGGCCTTGTCGATCAAGGCGCCAATCTTGGCAGCATCCTCTTGTTCGTCGGGCAGGAAGGCGATCGCCACATCGGCACCTTCGCGCGCGTAGGCAATTGCCACCGCCGCGCCGATGCCGCTGTCGCCGCCGGTGATCAGCGCACGTTTGCCCTTGAGCTGGCCATGGCCGACATAGCTTTCTTCGCCATGGTCCGGACGCGGATCCATGGCGTCTGTCTTGCCGGGGAACCCTTGCTGCTGTGGCTTGAAGGGCGGACGCGGGTAGCTGGGCACGGGCATGCATGTTCTCCTGATCGGGTCGAACAGCAGTGTCGGTGCGGCGACGTAAAGCGCAGGCGTAGGGCGTGTCGTTGGCATGTGTGTACTGGCCGGCGTTGTACTAAGAGCAGCTAACAAAACGACTGCGCAGCCGCCAGGCGGGCGCGGCCGGTGCTCGGAATCCTCATGTACCACTCGTACACTGCGGTTCCTGCGCGCCGTCCGCGCCCACCTGACGGCTGCTCGCTACGTTTTGTTAGCCGCTCTAAAGCGCTCACGACACTGGCATGCGTGCGTGCTGTGTCTGGCGGTGTTCATGCGAATTTTCCTAAACGGCTTCGATACTGCGGCGATTGCATGGAGACCGCTTATGTTCTTTCGTCGCAATGGCTTGTCGTTGTGCCTGCTTGGCCTGACCCTGACCTTCATCGCCGGCCAAATCTATGCTGGGCTGCATGCCTATAACGCCGACTTGGCCGAGCAAGGGCAGCCAGTGCTGGCGCTCGCCCAATACCTGCGCAGCGGCCACTTCATCTCGGCCTTGTTTGAAAACTGGGAGAGCGAATTTCTGCAGATGGGCATGTACGTGGTGTTGGGTGTGAAGTTGCGGCAGGTAGGCTCGGCCGAGTCGCGACCGCTCGATCCCTGCGAAGAAACCCTGCCTCCCCAGCCCGGTCCCACGCCCTGGCCAGTCAGGGCTGGCGGTCTCTGGCTGCGGCTCTACGAGCGCTCGTTGGCGCTGGCATTTGGCGGATTGTTCGCCATCAGCTTCGTGCTACATCTGCTCGGTAGCTGGCGATTGGAGCTGGCCGAGCGTGCCAGCAGGGGCCGGCCGCCTGTGAGCGTACTGGAGCACTTCACCGACGCAGCGTTCTGGTACGAGTCCATGCAAAACTGGCAGAGCGAGTTTCTGGCAGTCTTCGCCTTGGTTGTCCTGACCATCTGGTTGCGGCAGAAGGATTCGCCACAGTCCAAGCCAGTGCAGGCACCTCATCGCCAGACCGGAGCGTGAACTGCGCGGTGGTGACGGTTTCACGCGGCATCGTGCTGATGTTCACCGCTCTGCAATGGCCCGCTGTCTAGCGTGAGCGTACACACCGACAAGGAAACCGAGATGGGGACCGAACCCAAGAAGCCGTGGGGACCCAAGGACGATCAGGCCAAGCCGTTTACGCCGCAGGAGTACCGCAACGAGGACGTGAAGTGGAAGGAGCACGACATGCCCGACGAGGATCGCGACGTCAACAAGGCCGATCCCGAGCACGACTACGAGCGTCCAGACGGCTCGGAGCGGCGCTGATGTGCAGCAGCACGCCGGCGCGCACGATGGCACGATGCTGCAGTTAGTGGTGATGATAGCCAACATCGGCAGCGATCTTGCCGCGGAATACCCGGTACGACCAGGCGGTGTAACCCAGCACCAGCGGCAATAGCACGACCAGCCCCACCAGCGGAAAGATCTGCGAGGAGGGCGGCGCGGCCGCCGACCAGATGGTATAGGTCGGCGGCACCAGATAAGGCCACATGCCCAGCACCAGGCCGATAAAGCCCAACACGAAGATTGCCAAGGTCAGCAGGAAGGGCGCGGCGTCGTGGCGCGAAGCCGCGCTGCTGCGCCATAGCGACAGCGCAACGAGTGCAGTGATCGCCGGAATCGGCGACAGCCACCAGAAATTGCCGTGGGCGAACCAACGCGCCATCACATGTGAACTGAGAAAGGGCAGCCAGGCGCTGACCAGGACCAGGAAGGTCACCACCACGCCCACCAACGGGCGCGTCAATTGCCGGGCCAGGTCGTGCGTGCGGCCATCGGTCTTGAGGATCAGCCAGGTGCTGCCGAGCAGGGCGTAACCGAACACGAGGGCTGCGCCCGTGAGGATGGTGAAAGGGCTGAACCAGCCGAATACGCCGCCGATGTAGCGAGCGTCCTGCACGGGCATGCCTTCCACCAATGCGCCGAGGATGATGCCTTGCGCAAACGCGGTCAGGATCGAACCGCCGATGAAGGCCAGCGTCCACAATCGCCGCGATCGCTGCGCCTTGAAGCGGAATTCGAAAGCCACGCCACGGAACACCAACGCCATCACCATCAGTAGCACCGGCAAATACAGACCCGACAGGATGACCGCATAGGCGGTGGGAAAGGCGGCGAACAGGCCGGCGCCACCCAGGACCAGCCAGGTTTCGTTGCCGTCCCAGATCGGCGCGGCGGTATTCATCATCAGGTCCACTTCCTGCTCGTCGCGTGCGAACGGCGCCAGCATGCCCAGGCCGAGCACGAAGCCGTCCAACACCACGTACATCAGCACGCCAAAGCCGATCACCGCGAACCAGACAACCGGCAGCCATTGCTCGACGTTCATCGCGCGCTCTCCTCATCCAGGGCGGCATCGGCCGCCGACAATGGCCGTGCCGGAGTGTGCTCGCCATGGCCGACGTCCGGTCCATCGCGACTGGGCTGCGGCCCGCGGCGCACCAGCTTCGCCAGATACCAGATGCCCCAGCCGAAGACGAACGCGTAGCCGATCACGTAAACGGCCAGCGACACCGCCACCATGGTCGCCGATTGCTGGCCGACCGCATCGGCCGTTCGCAGTAAGCCGTACACCACATAGGGTTGGCGGCCGATCTCGGTGACGAACCAGCCAGCGACCAGCGCGATGAAGCCGGCCGGCAACATCAGGTTCCAGGCTAGCACCAGGCTGGGGGTGTGCAGTCGCCCGCGCCACCAGGCCAGCGCGGAGATCCAGGCCAACAGCAGCATCGCCACCCCGAGCCCGACCATGATGCGGAAGGCGAAGAACACCGGCGCCACCGGCGGCCGCTGGTCGGGCGCGACCGAGGTCAGTGGTGGGATCTCACCGTTGCGGGAATGGGTCAGGATCAGGCTGCCCAGCCGCGGAATGGCGAGTTGGTAATCGTTGCGCTCGGCAGCGGCATCGGGCAGAGCGAAGACCACCAGCGGCACGCCCTTGCCAGCGCCTTCGTTATGCCAATGGGCCTCCATCGCGGCGACCTTCATCGGCTGGTGCTGCAGGGTATTGAGTCCATGCTGGTCGCCGACGAAGATCTGGATCGGCAGCACGATGGCGGCGAACGCCACGGCCAGCCGCAGCATGCGTGCTGCCGCATCCACATGCAGGCCCTTACGCAGGTAGTAAGCGCCGACCCCGCCCACCACGAAGCAGGTGGTGATGAACGAGCCCAGCGCCATGTGGGTCAGGCGATAGGGAAAGGACGGATTGAAGATGATCTGCAGCCAGTTCACTGGATGCACCACCCCATCGACCATCGTGTAGCCACGCGGGGTGTGCAGCCAGCTATTGGAGGAAAGGATCCAGAACGTCGACACCAGCGTGCCCAGCGCCACCATGCAGGTGGCGAAGAAGTGCAGGCGTTCGGAGACCCGGCCCCAGCCAAACAGCATCACGCCGAGAAAGCTGGCTTCCAGGAAGAAGGCAGTCAGCACCTCATAGCTCAGCAGGGGGCCGATCACGCCGCCGGCAATGCGGCTCAACTCCGGCCAGTTCGCGCCGAACTGGAACGCCATCACGATTCCGCTGACCACGCCCATGCCGAACGAGACGGCGAAGATGCGTAGCCAGAAGAAGTACAGACGCTTCCACAGGGGATCATGGCTGCGCAGCCAACGCCACTCCAAAAACCCCAGAAGACTGGCCAGGCCGATGGTGAAGGCAGGGAACAGCACATGAAACGCAATGACGAAGGCGAACTGGATGCGGGACAGCAGCAACGCTTCCACGACAGTCTCCCGGACGGGCGCCGGCATCCATTAGGCGCCCGCTGGTGCTAAGCCGGTGTGTCCTTGGGAGGTGTCCGTCCTCAGTCGGCGCGCAGCCGCCGCAGGCAGCGCGGCGCCAGCCATTCGGCCAGAACGGCATTGATCGACCCGGGCGGCAGATTCAGTGCGGCGCGTACCGCTCCCACTGCTTCGCGCTCGCTCAACTGCGGATGCGCGTTGTAGGCGGCACAGACCGCGCGAATGGTGGCTGCTGGAACATCGTCGAAGGGGTAATAGCCAAGTTCGCCGCGGCGATGCTCGCCACGCCAATAGGCGAGTTCATGCGCGACATCGACGGGGGCATGCAGGGAGAGTGCGGACATGAGGAACCTCGTGTTGGAGCTGCAGTGAGTGTCGATCACGGCATCTGCATCCAAGCGTGAACATCTTGTACACGCTGCCTGTACGACTACGCCCATAGCCTATCGATCAGCCTATGCCACCGGTTTTCTGCTGAAGCATTCAGTCCTCCGTCGCCGTGGCTTTGGCTGCATCCTTGTCGAGCTGGCATCCTGCCTCCTCCATCCAATCAAGCGAGCTGATCCATTCGTGGAATGGTCAGGACCACGTGCTCGTTTGAACTCGTGAACTTGCATCGCTGGCGCTCGGATGTTCCCATCGGTGGCGACCGAGCGGGACCGTGCCCCTTGGTACTGGCGGGGCGCAGGGACCGCCGTGGGAAGGTAAGTCGGTGCCGCGCGTCGCTGCGGCAGCTCCGGCCTGCGGATGCTGGACAATGACGGGATGACGCGCCTTCGCGCTGTCATCACAATTCTCAACTGAACATGTACCAGTCATTGAGGGGACAGAATCGCTCATGGACCGTCTTTCCTGCGCCATCATCGACGACGACGTGGAGTTCTGCGATCAGGTAGTGGAGCTGGCCACCGATAGCGGTTTTCGTGCCAAGGGCATGCACAGCCTGGGCGAGGCAAGTCGTTGGCTGGACAGCAATTTCCCCGATTTGTTGGTGGTGGATGTCGGCTTGCCGGACGGTAGCGGGTTCGACTTGATCGAACGCCTGGATCCGGACCACACGCCGCAGATCGTCGTGGTGTCCGGCGACTACGCCTACGAAACCAAGGGCCGTGCGCAACAGTTCGGGGTCAGCGAGTTCCTGACCAAGCCGTTCGCGCCCGAGCGGCTGGAGCGCGTGTTGGGCGGCATGCGCGCCGCCCAGCAGGGCAACCTGGGCATCATCGGCAATAGCGACAGCATCACCTTGCTGCGCAAGGACATCGTGCGGGTCGCGCCGACCGACTTGAACGTGCTGATCACCGGCGAAACCGGGACCGGCAAGGATCTGGTCGCGCGCGCCATCCATCGGGTGTCCGGACGGCGCGGTCGCTTCGTGCCGGTCAACTGCGGCGCGATTCCGGAAGAGTTGTTGGCCAGCCAGTTGTTCGGGCACGAACGCGGCAGCTTCACCGGCGCGGATCGTCGGCATGCCGGGTTTCTGGAGCAAGCCGCCGATGGCACGCTGTTCCTGGACGAGATCGGCGAGATGCCGCCGCGGTTGCAGGTCTACCTGCTGCGAGCGATCGAGTCTCGCAGCTTCATGCGTGTAGGCGGCAGCGAAGAGATCCCATTGGATGCGCGGGTGGTCGCGGCGACCCATCAGCATGTGCAACGCGAGCATGCGGTGCTGCGCGAGGACCTGTTCTACCGCCTGAACGAATTCCCGATCCAGGTGCCGCCCCTGCGCGAGCGCCGGGGCGATGCGCGCGTGCTGGGGCTGCGGATGATCGACGAGCTCAACGCGCAGGCGGGCAAGCGCAAGACGCCGGCGAAGTCGTTGCTGCGCTACCTTGCGCATCATCCCTGGCCGGGCAACGTACGCGAGCTGCGCTCGTTCATTCGCTACCAATACCTGCGGTGCGATGGCGACGTGCTGTCCGCGCCGGAAATCGAACAACGGGTACCGCAGGCGGCCGAAGACGGCTTGCTGATCCCGGCCGGATGGACCATGCGCCAGGCCGAGGATGCGATGATCGAGTCCGCGCTGGCGCGCACTCGCTACAACAAGAAGGCGGCGGCGCGCGAGTTGGGGATCAGCGTGCGCACCTTGCACAACCGGTTGAGCGAGAAAGGCGGCGAGGGGTGAGCGAGGCATCGCAACGGCGGCGCGAGCTGCTGCACCAGTTACGCAATCGGCTCAATGTGATGGGCTTTGCGCTGTACGCGCTGCGCCACGAAACACCGTCCAAGCCGATGGAAACCCTGCGCAATGCACACCAGGCGGCCACCGAGTTGCTCGAACGGCTCGGTGAGGAAGAGCGCGCGCTGCAGCAGGACGTTTCTTCACTCGAATAGTCGCCGCCGCCTCGGCACGCACCTTCAATCGCGCGCACAAGATGCGTTGGCGCCCCTGGGCGCGTTTGCAGCGTAGGCGATCGTGGCTGTGATCAGTCGCGGATCGCCAGCTCCGGTTGCTCGCTGAGCAGCGTGGTGATGGTGCGCGGGTTGTACGGCTTCATGCAGTACGGCAAATGCGCGAAGCGCGCCGGCAAGGTGTAGCGGTCGTAGCCGGAACAGAACGAGAACGGCACGCCGCGCTCGAGTAGCGCATCGGCAACCGGAAACACCGCCTGTCCGCGCACGTTGACGTCGAGCAGCGCACCATCGATGCCCTTGGTGGCGGCAATGAGATCCAGTGCGTCGGACACATTGCCCGCGGGCCCCACCACCGCTGCGCCCGCTTCGGCAAGCAAGTCGTGCAACGACTCGGCCAACAGATAGTCGTCCTCGACCACGAGAATGCGGCGGCCGAGCAGAGGATGATCGAACATGGGAACTCCAACACGCCGGCGCGTGCGCGAGGTGATTGGGTAACACACTCTGCGCGCACTGTAGGTGAATGTCGCGCACAAGCAAGCGCTTGCGATGTCATGCACAGTCACGCCATCGGTTGCGTCTGCCAGCGCATTGGCGGGCGCAGCAGCTTTTGCGATCATTTCCGATTGGCGTTCAAGCAGGCGCCGTCGAACCAGCCGCCGCCATGACCGACCAGACTCCGACCGACACCACGACGCGCACGCATGCTGCGCAGTCCCCTTTGTTCGTGCTGGCCATCGGCGCCAGTGGCCTGGATGCCGGCCGGGTGGCCGAGCTGCTCGATGCCATCTGCGGGCCGCCCAATCTGGCGATCATGCTGCTGCTGCGCGATCGCCAGCTGCTGGACGAGGCGCGTCTGCGCGAACTGCTCGGCCAACAGGCCGACCTATTGCTGGTGCCGGAGGATGGCGACCGTCTGCAGCCTGGGCGGATCTATCTTCCGCCGAGCGCGACCCTGGTGACGCTGGAAGAGGACCGACTGCGCCTGCGGCCATTGAACGGCGAAAGCGAGCACGGCCTGATCGACAGTTTCCTGGTGTCGATGGCGCACGATCAGGATGGCAACGTCATCGGCCTGACCGCCGGCCGTTGCGATGGCGATGGCACCCTGGGCACGGCCGCGATCAAGGAATGCGGTGGTTTGGCCTTGGCGCTGGACGATCCCGCGCTGCACGGTATGGATCTGCGCAACGCCAGCAATCCCGCCGCGATCTCCGACGACATCCTGCCGCTGTCGGGCGTGGCTGCACGCATCGCGGCGCACATGCAGCGCCATCACGGCTTTGGCCACGCTGCCCCGACCGGGGTGCGCAACGGGAGCGAGAGCGACCAGCTCAGCGAGATCGCCAGCATCCTGCGCAATGCGACCGGGCACGACTTCCATGGCTACAAGCGCGCGACTTTCCTGCGTCGTGTGCAGCGTCGCATGCAGGTCGTCCAGGTCGATACCCTGGCGCAGTACCTGGAGGTCCTGCGGACCCGATTCGAAGAGCCGCTGCTGTTGTTCAACGATCTGTTGATCGGCGTGACCCAATTCTTCCGCGACCGGCGCGAGTTCGCCTTTCTGGAACAGCAGGTGATTCCGCGATTGTTCCAGGGAAAGCACGTCGGTGACCACCTGCGGATCTGGGTGCTGGGCTGTTCCACCGGCGAGGAGGCGTACTCGCTGGCAATGCTGCTGCGCGAGCATGCGGCGACGCTGGAATCGCCACCGCGGATCCAGATCTTCGCCAGCGATATCGACGGACGCGCGCTGGCCACCGCGCGGGTCGGGCGCTATTCCTCCAGCATCGTCAGCGAGGTCGCGCCCGAGCGCCTGCAGCGCTGGTTCGTCAAGGAAGGCGACACCTACGTGGTGAACAAGGAGCTGCGCGCGATGTGCGTGTTCTCCCAGCACAGCATCGTCAAGGATCCGCCGTTCTCGCGGCTGGATCTGGTGTCGTGCCGCAATCTGCTGATCTATCTGGATGCGGAACTGCAGAACCGGGTGATTCCGATCTTCCATTTCGCGCTCAAGCCTGGTGGCTATCTGTTCCTGGGCAATGCCGAGAACGTCTCTCGGCACGCCAAGCTATTCGCGCCGGTCGAGCGCAGCTTCCGGGTGTTCCAGAAGATCGAGGCGGAGAATCGCCTGCACGCGACGTTTCCCACGCCTGTCGCGGCGCCCGCCGGCAAGGCGCCTGCACCGGCGGTGGTGGCGCCGCGGGGGGCGAGCAATGCGCTGGTCCGCGCGGGAGAGCGAATCGCCGATCGTTATGCTCCCGCCTACGCCGTGCTGGACGAGCGTTTCGACGTGCTGCACTTCTCCTCGCAGGCCGGGCGCTTTATCCGCCCCGGCGGCGGTGCGCCGAGCTTGAACCTGCTCAACCTGGTGCACCGCGACCTGCGGCTGGAGCTGCGCGGTGCGTTGGCGCGCGCCGAGGCGGAAAAGGCGCCGGTGCATGTGCGCGGCGTTCCGGTCCACGAGGATCTGGCGAGCTGGGCGGTGGATCTGTTCGTCGAGCCCACCTCCGATTCGGACGTGCCACGTGGCTACGTGGTGCTGTTCCAGGAGGTGGAGGCGCGCGAGGCGATCGAACTTGCGATGCCTCGCCCGGCAGCGTCGGACGAGGCGCATGTGCAGGCGCTGGAAAGCGAGTTGCGCATCACCCGCGAGCGCCTGCAGGCGATGATCGAAGAGTTGGAAAGCACCAACGAAGAGCTCAAGTCGTCCAACGAGGAATACCAGTCCCTCAACGAAGAGCTGCAGAGTGCCAACGAGGAGCTGGAGACCTCCAAGGAAGAGCTGCAGTCGGTCAATGAGGAGGTCACCACCGTCAACGGCGAACTGGCCCACCGGGTGCAGGAGCTGGCGCATGCCAATAGCGACCTGAAGAACCTGCTGGAAAGCACGCAGATCGCGACGGTGTTCCTGGACAACGACTTGCGGGTCACCAATTTCACCCCGGCGGTCACCGACATCCTGCCGCTGGTGGAGAGCGATATCGGCCGGCCCATCGGCCATATCAAGCTGTTCGTGAGCTATGACGAATTGCAGGACGATGCGCGCCGGGTGATCCGGACCTTGGCGGCGCTGGACCGTGAAGTGGAGAACCCCGCCACGCAAGCGCGCTACATGGTGCGCGTGCTGCCGTATCGCACGGTGGACAACTTCATCGGCGGCGCGGTGCTCACCTTCATGGACGTCACTCCGCTGTCGCGCGCAGAACGCGCGCTACGCAGCAGCGAGCAGCGTCTGCGCACCCTGATGGAGGGCATTCCACAATTGGTATGGCGCTCGCTCGATGCCGGCCGCTGGACCTGGTCCAGCCCGCAATGGGCGGCGTATACCGGCCAGGACCAGGATGCGAGCCTGGACCTGGGCTGGCTGCAGGCGGTGCATCCGGACGATCGCGAACTGACCATGCGTGCCTGGTACGAGAGTGCGCATGTGGGGGGGCTGGACGTGGAGCACCGCCTCTACAATGCCGCCGAGCATGGCTACCGCTGGTTCCATACCCGTAGCGCGGCGTTGCGCGATGAGCGCGGGCAGGTGATCGAGTGGTTGGGGACGTCGACCGAATCGGACAACCTGCGCCGGCTGCAGGAAGAGCAGCGGGTGCTGGTCACCGAGCTGCAGCATCGCACCCGCAACCTGATCACCGTGGTGCAGTCGGTGGCTGCCTCGACCGCGCAGAGCTGCCAGACCATGGAGGAATTTGCTGGCAAGTTCGAGGACCGCCTGTCGGCCCTGTCGCGTGTCCAGGGGCTGCTGTCGCAGTCGGACAATACGCCGACCACGATCGGCGCCTTGCTGCGCATGGAGCTGGATGCGCTCGGCACCGAACCGGACCAGCGCCGCGTCATCGTCGAAGGGCCCGAGGTCGTGCTGCGCAAATCCACCGTGCAGACCTTGGCGCTGGCCCTGCACGAACTGGCGACCAACGCGCTGAAGTACGGTGCGCTGGCGACCGATGCCGGCACGTTGGCCATTCGCTGGAAGGTGATTGGCGAAGGCGATCGGTCGCGCCTGCTGCTGTCGTGGATCGAAGAGGGCGCCAACCAGCACCTGCGCAACGATCGCGCCGCCGAGGGGGGATTCGGCCGTCGTCTGATCGAAAAAGCGTTGCCCTACAGCCATGGCGCGCAGACGCGTTACGCGTTGGGCGACACCCGGCTGGAGTGCGATATCCAGTTGCCGCTGCATCCAGCGCGCTGATACGCGGGCACTGACGCACGTGGTACAGCAGCGTGATGCGGGTACAGGCCTGTGCAATGGAAAATCCTGCACCGGGCGGCAACTCTTGCGGCGTGTGCGTGTGAGGCTGACGCCGCCGCGCGCTTCCCGTCGCGAACGCGTCTGCATTGGCCTGCAACGTGCGGACCGAAAGTTGGCGCGGTACTTGCGTGACTCGATGCGTCAGTTGTTCGTGGAGCAAAAGATGATTACGCGCATTCTTCAGTTGTCGACCCGTTTGGCGAGCAATGCCTGGGTCGAGGTCGGTATCGGTGCCGATGCCGATATCCTGGTCGCCAACCGTGGCGGCAGTCGCGACGAGCGCGCTACCTTTGGCCGGCGCGCGCCTGGCCAACAGCGTTCGCTGCATATGCAGGAGCCGGGTTGGCTGGCGGGTGTGGATCTGGCGATCTGGGAAACCCAGCGCTGCGCGATTCCGCTATGCGGCTTCGTCTGCGCCGCTTCCGTGGATGGGTCTACCGCCGGGACATGGCTTAGCGCCGATAGCAGCGCACTGCATGTCGCGGGACTGTGCAATGTCATGGATATCGGCGGCCGGCTGCAGATGGGTTTTTCATTGCTGGTGGCGTCCTCGGGCGGCATGCCCAGCCATCGTCCGCTGTGCATTCACGGCGACGTTGCCCAGTGGTTGCAGATGAGCGGGCGCGAGGCCATGGGCCGGCTGTCGCCCTGGCGATTGGAGCGCAGCACGACGGCAGCGAACATCCGTCCGGAATGGGCGACCGATCCGGGGACATCCAGTGCAGGGATGGCGAGTCGGGTGTAGTGCGTTCAGGCAGGGTGGACGCACGACCGGCGTCGACGCTCTTGGCCGCGGCATCGGGATGCCCGGTCAAGGCAAGGTCCGACCGCCGATTCAGGGCGCAAATTCAGCGCGCAAATGGAGTCTGCGACAGATCTCCGTCCGGCAGATGCGACGTAGCTGTTGGCACTCCGTTGCGCTAGGGCACACTTGACTTCAACGTACTTGCACGGTGTATTCGCGCGAACGCTTATGCGATGTCGTCACTGCGTCGACTGCCGACGCTTCGGGTTGCCTATCTTTGGCTTTTAGGCTCACTCAGCCTGGCGCAAGGCGTGGCAATGACACGTTTATCGCGCAGTGCCAGTGTCCGCCGATCGCCGATTCAGCACGCCAGACGATTCAGCACGCCAGACGATGCAGGCCGCCCGGTGTGCTGACACGTGTGGTCGCTCTATCGCGGGCCGCATCGAACCTGCGGCTCGCGTTCAAGGTTGCCGGAACAGGGGCGCGCTCAAGCGCCCGCGTCGTCCTGGCCAGTGTCACCGGGGCGATCGTCGGTGGTGGACTGTTGCTTGCCGTAGCTACCGTGCTGGCCCAGGTTCGGTTGGGTACGGCCATCGCGCTGCGGGCGGCCGTCCGGCTCGCCGCGACCTGGGGTGGCGCCCTGCCCGTGGCCGCCTGCAGACGCCTCGCTGTTGGGGAGCGTGCCATCGTCGGTTGCGGTGACGGACGGATCATGGCGCCCACGTCCGTCGACGGCTGCATCGGGTCCGGGGCCGCGGTAGGCGGATTGACGCTCGTCGTGCGTTTCAAGCTGGCTTTTGGTGTTCATCATCACTCCTGCGAAAAGAACACGGCCCGGTCGCAAGCGCCGGGCCGTGAATATTGCGATGACTTAGCGCTGGATGTCGCCGGTCGTCGACCCTGCGCCGGGGCCGGCGCCTAGATCGGCACCGGTGACGCGATCCAGTTCCGGTTGCGACATCAAGCGTGCCGACATCGCGTCCAGTGCCTTGGTCTGGGTAGCATTCAAGGCCACCGTCGCCGAACCATCGCCGCCGTCGACGGCAGCCTGCTGTTCGCGGTCGGCGACCGTTTCCCACAATTCGCCGGCATTCCAGGGGCCAATCATGTCGCCTTCGCCCTGCGACATGTTGTAGTAGGTGTCGGTAAAGCGTGGGTCGCCCGGCAGCTTGCCCGGCGGGAAGTTCGGCTCGATCGAATACAAGGCCTTTTCGAACGATTTCTGGTGCGCTACTTCGCGCGTCATCAGAAAGCGCAGCGCGTCGACGATACCGGGATCGTTGGTGACATTGATCAGGCGCTCGTAGACCAGTTTCGCACGCGCCTCGGCGGCGATATTGGAACGCATGTCGGCGGTGGGGCAACCGATCGAATCCACGTACGCCGCTGTCCACGGCACCCCGGAAGAGTTGACCAGTGCCGGGCCACCCCCGTACAGAATCTGCTGGGTATGGCTGGTGCTGTTCTGGGTCATGTTGCGCATCTCCATCGCCTCTTCCATGCCCTCGGACAGGACGGCCTTGGGCCCCTTGTTGAGCATGGCGATGATCGAGCCGATGATTTCCAGATGGCTGATTTCTTCGGTGGCGATATCGAACAGCAAATCCTTACGACCCGGATCGTCTTCGCCCAGTGCCTGGGTGAAATAGCGCATGGCAGCGGCGAGCTCGCCTTGCGGCCCGCCGAATTGCTCGAGCATCAGGGTGGCGAGATCCGGATTCGGCTCGGCCACGCGAACGGTGTACATCAAACGCTTGTTATGCATGAACATGGGGTGCTCCTGACTGGCACCAGCGGCCTTGGGCGGCACTGGCGTGGGGCTGGCTGGCGGAGGGGCCCGCGTGCGGGCAGATGCGGCGCCGACGATCGCGGCGCCGCATCGATGGATCAGGCGGCCTTGCTGGCCTTGGAAGCCTTCTGATTGCCGCCCTGCTCGGCGAGCAGGGTGAGCTTTTCGTCGGTGGCCTTCTCTTCTTCAAGGGTAGCCAGCAACAACTTGAGCGCGTCGCTATAACCGAGCTGCTTGGCGATGGCGGCAATGGTGCCGTACGAGGCGATCTCGTAATGCTCCACCTTCTGCGCGCCGCCGATCAGCGCAGCATCGCGCACCGGGCCGGCCTCGATCGAATCGATGGCTTCGCGGCTTTCTTCGACCAGCCCTTCCATCGCTGCGCATTTGACGCGCTTGAGCTTGATGCCGAGCAGTTCGACCACTTGGTCGATCCGCTCGATCTGGCCCTGGGTTTCCTCCAGATGGGTTTCGAACGCCTGTGCCAGCTGCGGTTCGCTGGCAGCGCGTGCCAGACGCGGCAGTGCGCGCGTGAGTTGTTTTTCGGCGCTGTAGATATCGGACAACTCGTGGATGAAAAGATCTTCGACGGTCTTGATCGCCATGGTGGCTCCTGCGCAGGTAGTGGATGAGATGTCACGCTTCGCCAGGCGATGCCTGTGCGTGGAGGACTACGCTAAGCAGGTGACTGTTAGCGCGGTCGGTGGATGCGGTGAGCCTGGCGCGATGGCGATCTGTGCCGTGTCTTCGCACATGCGCGGGGTGCAACAGCCACGAGCGTGTACGGCTGCTACGTGACGAGGCAATGCTGAAACGTCATTGCAGGCGACCGGCCCGCACGGGCGATGCGCGACGCGTGCGAGATGCGCTACAACACCATTCGTTCGTTCGCCGGAGAGCCCCATGACGCCACTGGACAAGCCGCTGCGCAGGGAACTGCAGGTCGGCGATACGCTTTATACGCTGACGATCGATCCGCAAGCCCTCAAGCTGGTCGAGAAAGGGCATCGCAAGGGCATTGTCTTGCGCTGGCAGGAACTGGTTAGCGGCGATGCCGCATTGGCGCAGGCGCTGCAGGCCTCGCTTGCGCAACGATGAGTCTGGACCGCGCCGGTGAACGGGCCGCTCAGCCGAATAGGCGCGCCAGCTCGCGAACCGCCGCGTCGGAGGCGGCGCGGTCCGGCGTGCTGTCCGGGTTGCCGAAATCCGCTGGCTGCTGCGACTGCACCAGGATGCCGTCGCGACGTGGCACGACATTGAGATTGTGGCCGCGCCAGACCAGCCCGTAAGTGACCTCCGGCTGCGGGATCAGGCGCGCGGTCTGGCCGCGAACCGGGATGAGGCTATCGTCGCCCAGCAAGGCGCGCGCGCCATAGCCGGTGGCATTGACCACGATGGGCTCGCGCAGCGAGGCGAACTGACGCGGGTCGCTGAATTCCCGTGTCTGCAGTTCGCCGCCGCGCGCAAGGTATTCGTCCATCAACAAGCGTGCGTACGCGGCGAGGTTGAAGGTCAGCTGGGTGTAGCGGCGGACATACGGAACCGGGAACGGGTGGCGACCGGGCGCAAGCGGCTGCGAGCGTGGGCCCAGATCGCGCAATCGCGTGCTTTCCAGCGGAGGATAGTCGGGCTCGTGCGCCTCGCTCGCGCCGATCGGCTGGTCGAACGGCACGTCCGACAGCACGTAGCCGTCGCGCCACTCGATCGGATCGCCCGGCAGGCCCAGCAAGGTCTGGTAGCGCCGAAAGGACAGCCGCGCCATCTCTTCCCACCGCTGTTGGAAGGCCGCATCGGCATACGCGCTGCTGCAGATGCGCGAGTCGGGCGACCACACCCCGGTGGCGTAGAACGAGCGCACATCCGGCAATTGTTCGCGGCTGTAGATGCACACGCGCAGGCCTGCGCGCTGGGCGGCGAGAGCCGTGGTCAAGCCGATGGCGCCACAGCCGACCACCGCCAGGGTCCGCGCCTTTGCATCTGCGGCGCGTACCAGGCGCAAGGCGTACTCGGCGGCGCCCCAGGACAGCGACCAACCGCTGCCGCCGTGACCGTAGTTGTGTACCACCGTCTTGCGCGCGATGCGTTCGCTGGCGATGCGCGGGCCTTGTGCCCGGAATGGCCGGGTGCAGCAGCTCACCGCGATGATGCGGTCCGGTTCGGCGCGGATGGGTGCCAGCGGCGGCGGCGCTGCAAAGCGATCCGCTGCGGTCGACGGCGGCGGGCCCTGGTCTGCCGGCGGTGCGCGCAGGCCAGCGCCGGTTGCGGCGCGCGCGCTCCAACCGCCCGCCGATGCCAGTGCGATCGCGGCACCCGTGCCCTGAAGGAAGCGACGACGGTCCATGTGGAGGCTCCGAGGAGGGGGCACGGTAGGCCGCGAGCATAGCGCAGCGCCGCTCCACACCGCCGATGCCGCCGCGATTGGCGCGCGCTGGCCGGGCACTGGCGCCTGCAAAAGGGCCTTTCGTCGCCTGGGGCTGGCGTCGCTGCGGGCGACGGCTATGCTCGCGCCGTCCCTTCCTGCGAGTGTTGCCGTGTCCGCCAGCGTGTTCCTGATCCTGCGCATCCTGTTCGCCTGGACCGCCGCGCTGATCGTCGGTGGCATCCTGTGGTCGCAGTTGTTCGGCTCGCTGGGTTCGGTGTTCGGCCTGGCAATGACCGTGCTGCTGGTCCTGGCGCTGCTGAGTTCGGTCACCCACGTGCGCCGGGTGCGCCTGGTTGCCGGTCGCCTTGATCACGCCACGCTGGCCAGCCGTCAGCGCCGCCAGATCGAGATTCCGCTCGATGTCCAGGCCGCCTACGTGGTGGCGGAGGAGGCCGTGCGCGGCTTGCCGCGGGTGCAGGACATCGAGCGCGCGCCGGGCAGCCTGTGGCTGCGTGCCAAGGTGCGGCGCCGCAATGACGGTGACGGGCGGCCGCCGGCGCGCAGCAATCTGTTCGCGCGCTTCGCGATCAAGCACGACCTGGTGTTGGTGACCATCGCCCCCGGGCAGGGCACCAGCAGCCTCACCCTGCTGTGCGAGCCCGATGCCGGCGCCTGGGTGGATCTGTTCGCGGTCGACGAAGGCAGCAACTACGAGAATGCCGAGGCCATCAATCGCGCGGTGGTGCGGCGGGTCGGCGAACAACGCCGCGACGAGCAGGCCGCTGCCGAGCGATCGGCGATGGAGAAGGAGCTGGCGGTGGCGCGGCTGAATCTGCTGCATGCCCAGGTCGAGCCGCACTTTCTGTACAACACCCTGGCCAATGCCCAGGTGCTCGCGCGGACCGATCCGCCGCGTGCCGAGGCGATGATCGGTCACCTGATCCACTACCTGCGACGCTCGCTGCCGAGCGCCGACGATGCCACCTCCACGCTCGGCGACGAGCTGGAACGCACGCAAGCCTATCTGGAGATCCTGCGGATCCGCATGGGCGCGCGACTGGCGTTGCAGGTGGAGGTGCCTTATGAGCTGCGCAGCTTGCAGCTGCCGTCGATGATGCTGCAGACGCTGGTGGAAAACGCCATCAAGCACGGCCTGGAGCCCAAGCCCGGTGGCGGCACGGTGTGGATCCTGGCGCGCCGGCTGGACGACCACGCCACCTTGACCGTGGCCGAAGATGGTCTGGGCTTCAACACTCACAGCCAGGGCACCGGCGTGGGCCTGAAGAACCTGCGCGAACGCCTG
>NZ_NSET01000080.1 GCF_009192945.1 Xanthomonas maliensis
GGATCGTGGCCACGCCGCCTGGGGTCATCGCCACGATGGCGTCGATCTGTGCTTGCGTCAGTGCCACCAAGGGGAGCATCTGTGGCGTGATCGTCGCGCTGTCAGGCGTAATGCCGTTGGGCGGCACGCGCACCGTCACGCTGCCGATGGCCGCTGCCAGTGCGGCCAGCGTCGGCGTGGCGAACAGGGTGCGCAGGTCGGCCTGCAAGCCTTGCTGGCGCATGCGCTCGGTCAGCGTCACCGCCAGCAGCGAATGCCCACCAAGGGTGAAGAAGTTGTCGTGCCGACCGATCAAGTCCAGACCCAGCAGGTCGCACCAGATCGCAGCGATGGCCTCTTCGATGGCGCCCTGCGGCGCTTCGTACGCCGTTGCCGTATAGGCGGCACTGTCCGGCGCCGGTAACGCCTTGCGATCCAGCTTGCCGTTGGGGGTCAGTGGCAGGCGATCCAGCGCCACGTAAGCGGCGGGCACCATGTACTCGGGCAGCGTGGTCGATAGCCAAGCGCGGAACGTTTCCGCGTCCAAGGGGTCGCCCGTGGCGCCCTCGGCACCGACCCAATACGCGACCAGCCGCTTGCCGCTGCCGGCGGCATCCTCCAACGCCACCACAACGCACTCGCGCACGTCCGGATGCGCGCCAAGGCGTGCCTCGATCTCGCCCAGCTCGATGCGGAAGCCGCGAATCTTGACCTGGTGATCGTTGCGGCCGACGAACTCGATCGTGCCGTCGGACAGCCAGCGCCCCCGATCGCCGCTACGGTACATCCGCGCACCGTGCGTCTCAGAGAATGGGTCGGCGATAAAGCGTTCAGCGGTGAGCGCAGGGCGATCCAGATACCCCCGCGCCATTTGCACACCGGCGATATGCAGTTCGCCAACGACCCCCATAGGAACAGGCTCGCCGTGAACATCGAGAATGTAGATGCGCATATTTCCGATCGGCCGACCGATCGGAACCTGGCTGTACGCATCCAATGGACAGGGCCCCGATACGTCCTGGGCCACACACCCAACCACCGTCTCGGTCGGGCCATACTGGTTGACCAGACGAATCTCCGGCGCGAGTTCGTGCCAGAGATCCACCGTCGACGTCGGCAGTGCCTCGCCGCCAATGACGAACAGTGCGGCCGACGGCCTGGCACCGCCTTGTGCAGCAAGTTGCTGGCCCAGTGTTGTCAGATGCGCAGGGGTGAATTTCACCAGTCCCGGCGATGCATTGGAACATAGCCGCTGCTGCAACGCCTGCAGCTTGTCTTGCTCAGGCAACAATTCGATCGTGGCACCACACAGCAATGGCACATACAGGCTGGTGATCGTGGCATCGAACGCCAATGACGACGAAACCAGCGCACCTGTGTCCGGTCGGTAGAAGCGCACCGCCCAGCTCAGGTAGTTGGCCAACCCTTCGTGTTCGATCATGACGCCCTTTGGCGCGCCGGTCGATCCGGAGGTATAGATGACATAGGCCAGATGGCGTGCTTGCAGCGCGCTGGCGTGGCGGTCGGGATTGCTGTCGGGCAGGTGCTGCCAGGCGTCGGCATCGGCCTGCAGGTCCACGCTCACCCATGAGGCGTCTGTGTCTTCCACCAGCCAACGGCTGGCCGTATCGGTCAACACCATCATGGCGCCGCAATCGGCCAGCATGTAGGCCAGTCGTTCCTGCGGATAGTCCGGATCCAGTGGCACATACGCACCGGCTGCCTTCAGTACGGCCAACACCGCCACCACCATCTCGACGCTGCGCTGCAGGCAGATCGCCACACGATCATCGGCACCAACGCCCAACGCACGCAAGTGATGGGCCAATTGATTGGCGCGCGCGTTCAACGCGCCATAGCTCAGTGCCACATCACCGCACCTCACCGCGATGGCCGATGGATCGCGCGTGACCTGTGCTTCGAACCACGCGTCCACATAGCGTTCGCGTGGATAGTCCACCGCCGTCGCATTCCACTGCCTCAACACCTGATCGCGATCGGCTTCGCCCAGCAGCGGCAGACGATCCACGACGCGATCTTCGGCACCTTCGGCCACCATCTCGCGCAACAGATGACGCCAAGACCGCATCCATCGCTCCAGTGTCGAACGCTCGAACAGCGCGGTCGCATAGGTCAGGCGGCCGACGATCTGTTCCTCACTTTCTTCCAACGACAGCGACAGGTCGAACTTCGCACTCGTCTGCCCGGCGCTCAGCCCGCTGGCCTGGAGCTGGCCAAGATCCAGCGTGCCCTGCGGGGTGTTTTGCCAAGCCAGCATCACCTGGAACAGCGGCGTATGCGCCAGGCTGCGCGGTGGCTGCACGAGTTCGACCACCTGCTCGAACGGGATGTCCTGATGCGCTTGCGCCTGTAGCGCGCGCGCCTTCACCGAAGCCAGCAGTTGGCCCAGCGTCGGCGCACCGGACAGATCGATGCGAAGCACCAAGGTATTGGCGAAGAACCCGATCAGCCCCTCGGTCTCAGAGCGCCCACGATTGGCTGCCGGGCTGCCGATGACCACGTCGTCCTGCCCGGATAGACGCGACAGCAACAGGGCCCAACTGGCCAGCACCGTCATGTACAGCGTCAGCCCATGGCGCTGGCTGAGCGCTTTCAGCGCCTGTGTCTGCTCGGCGTCCACCAACACGTCCAGCTGCGCGCCGGCATGGGTTTGCCGCGCCGGACGCGGATGATCGCTCGGCAGCTCCAGCAGTGCTGGCGCACCAGACAGCGCCTGGCGCCAGTACGCGGCTTGCCGTTGCAAGACCTCGCCTGCCAGCCATTGCCGCTGCCAGGCCGCATAGTCGGTGTACTGGATCGGCAACGGCGACAGTGGATCAGTCGCATCGCATGCAAATGCGCGATACAACACGCTCAATTCGTCGATCAGGATGCCCATCGACCAGCCGTCCGAGACGATATGGTGCATGCTGACGAAGAGCACGTGCTCGGTCTGGGCGAGCCGCATCAGCTCGCCACGGATCAGCGGGCCTTGCTCCAGCACGAACGGCTTCTGCGCCGCTTCGGCCAACAGCCGTTCCAGCGCCGCCTCACGATCGGGTACATCGCGCAGATCGTGATGCATCAACGCGAAGCCGCTGTCTTCGGCGGCGATCTGCTGCAGCGCCTGCCCATCGACCAGCGCGAAGGTCGTGCGCAACGACGCGTGCCGGGCGACGATGCGGTCCAGGGCACGCTGCAGCGCAGAGGTATCCAGGACCCCGTGCAGACGCAGGCCACCGCTGATGTGATATGCCTCGCTGACGCCCTCCAACTGCGACAGAAACCACAGCCGCTGCTGCGCGAAGGACAGCAAGGGCGGCGCATCGGGCGCCAGCGGCGTGATCGGCGGCAAGACGGCGGCGGACGAACAGGCGACACAAGCGGCCAATTGCTCAAGCGTCGTATGCGCAAACAGGTCGGTCACGCCGATCTCGGCACCGAGATCCTGACGCAAGCGCGAGGCGACCCGCACCGCCAGGAGCGAATGCCCGCCCAGGGCAAAGAAGTTGTCGCGCCGGCCAATTGTCTGCAGGCCCAATAGCTCGCACCAGATGGCAGCGATGGCCTCTTCGATCGGCCCTTGCGGCGCCTCATACGCATTGGCCGCATAAGCGTTGCCGTCCGGTAACGGTAACGCCTTGCGGTCGAGCTTACCGTTGGGCGTGAGCGGCAGAGCATCCAGCGGCACATAGGCGCTGGGCAGCATGACATCGGGCAACCGTAGAGCCAACTGCGCACGCAAGGTTTCGGCGGCGAGAGGCTCCGCACCGCCGACCAGATACGCGACCAGACGGCGCTCGCCTGGCGTGTCTTCGCGCAGCAGGACGGCGGCGTCCTGCACGCCGTTGCAGACACGCAGGGCTGCGGCGATTTCGCCCAGCTCAATGCGGAAACCGCGTAGCTTGACCTGCTCGTCGG
>NZ_NSET01000081.1 GCF_009192945.1 Xanthomonas maliensis
GCAGCGCCGCCAGGCACGCGGGCCACGATCTGGTCGATCGCCTCCTGCGGCAGCGCCACCAGCGGCAGCAGCTCCGGCGTGATGCGAGCACAATCGAACGGGATGCGATTCGCTGGCACCACGACGTCATGGCCATGGGCCACCACGGCCGCGATGGCTTCCACGGTCGGTTGTCCGAACAGCACCCGCAGATCGGCACTGAGGCCCTGCTGGCGCATGCGTTCGATCAGGTTCACCGCCAATAACGAGTGTCCACCCAACTGGAAGAAGTTATCGTGCCGCCCCACCCGCTCCACGCCCAGCACCGCTTGCCAGATCTCGGCCAGGGTCTGCTCCACGGCGCCTTGCGGCGACTCGTACGCCTGCACCGCATACGCTGCTCCATCTGGTGCGGGCAAGGCCTTGCGATCCAGCTTGCCATTCGGGGTCAGCGGCAAGGCATCCAGTTGCATATAGGCAGCCGGCACCATGTATTCCGGCAGCACCTCCAACAGCCAGCCACGCAGGCTCTCTGCCCCCAGCGCTTCGGCCGACATCGCGTCGGCGGCGACCCAATACGCCACCAGCCGCTTGTCGCCATCGCCGGTCTCCAAGGCCACCACCACGCATTCGCGTACATCCGCATGCGCAGTCAACCGCGACTCGATCTCGCCCAGCTCGATGCGGAAGCCGCGGATCTTGACCTGGTGGTCGTTACGCCCCAAATACTCGATCGTGCCATCCGCGCGCCAACGGCTCAGATCGCCGCTGCGATACATCCGCGCCGCTGGATCGGCACTAAACGGATCCGGCAGGAAGCGCTCGGCGGTCAGCGCGTCGCGATTGAGATAGCCACGCCCCACGCCCACGCCACCGATGTACAGCTCACCGACCACCCCGATCGGCACCGGCGCACCGTGTGCATCGAGGATGTAGATGCGCAGATTGGCGATCGGTCGACCGATTGGCAGGCTACCGGCATGCTCCCATCCCGGGCGATAGCGCCACGCGGTGACATCCACCGCCGCTTCCGTCGGGCCATACAGATTGAAAATCCCGGCCGCCGGAAAGACCGCCTGCGCACGCTCGGCAAGCGACGGCGCCAAGGCTTCGCCACTGCAGATGACCCGCTTGACCCCCGGGAACAGCGCATGCTCTCCATGCTCGACGAAGGCCCGCAGCATCGACGGTACGAAGTGCAAGGTGGTGATCTGCGCGCCGTCGATCAAACGCTTGAGATACGCCGGGTCCTTCTGCCCTTCCGGCTCGGCCAACTGCATGCGCGCGCCGCTGAGCAACGGCCAGAACAGCTCCCACACCGAGACATCGAAGCTGATCGGGGTCTTCTGCAGCACGACCTCGGAGGAGGCGAGTTGATAGGCGTCCTGCATCCACAACAGACGGTTGACCACACCGCGATGCGCATTCATCGCCCCCTTCGGCATGCCCGTCGAGCCGGAGGTGTAGATCACATAGGCCAGATGCTCCACCGTCAGGCCGATGACGCCGGGACTCGGGTTGCTAAGCGGTCGTTGCGCCCAACGCTCACCGTCGGCGTACAGATCGATGATCGCCGCGGCGGCATGGTCGTTGACCAGGTGCCGGCTCGCTGTTTCGGTCAGCACCGCCACTGCCCCACAATCGTCCAGCATGTAGGCCAGCCGGTCCGGTGGATAGGCAGGATCCAGCGGCACATAGGCGCCGCCGGCCTTCAACACGGCCAGCAGCGCCACCACCATCTCCACGCTGCGCTGCATGCAGACCGCCACCCGGTCATCCGGGCACACCCCCAACTCACGCAGGTAATGCGCCAGACGGTTGGCTTGCGCATTCAACGCGTCATAGCGCAGCGACACGTCGCCTTGCGCCACCGCGATCGCGGCTGGCGTGCGCGCCACCTGCGCTTCGAACAATTCATGGACACACACATCGGCCGGATAATCGACCTCGGTTTTATTCCACTCCCACACCACCTGACGCAAGCCGGCCTCATCCAGCACAGGCAGGCTGTCGACCGGGCGATCATCCGCACCCTCGGCAACCATCGCCTGCAGCAGCTGCTGCCAATGCCCCAGCCACCGCTCCACCGTCGCAGGCGCGAACAGGGCCGTGGCATAGATGAGGCTGCCCACAATGCCCTGTTCGCGCTCGACCAGCGACAGCGTCAGATCGAACTGCGCACTGACCGCTGCAATGTCCAGGGGATGGGCTTGCAGATCCCCCAGATCCAACACGCCCTGCGGGGTGTTCTGCCAGGCGAACATCACCTGGAACAGTGGCGTATGCGCCAGGCTGCGCGGTGGCTGCACCAGCTCGACCACCTGCTCGAAGGGCAGGTCTTGATGCGCCTGCGCCTTCAGCGCACGCTGCTTCACTGCTGCCAGCACTTGCGCCAGTGTCGATGCGCCGGCCACCTCCACACGCAACGCCAGCGTGTTGACGAAGCATCCGATCAATCCTTCGGTCTCGGCGCGCCCGCGATTGGCCGCCGGGCTGCCGATCACCACATCGTCCTGGCCGGACAGGCGCGACAGCAGCATCGCCCAACTGGCCAGCAAGGTCATGTACAGCGTCAGCCCATGGCGCCGGCTCAAGGTCTTCAACGCCTGCACCTGTTGCGGGTCGATCATCACCTCCCGCAGCGCGCCCGTATGGTCCTGCTGCGCTGGACGCGGATGGTCCGTCGGCAGTTCCAGCAGTACCGGCGCATCCGCCAAGGCCGCGCGCCAATAGCTGGCCTGCTGCTGCAACACCTCGCCCGTCATCCACTGGCGGTGCCAGCTCGCATAGTCGGCGTACTGGATCGGCAACGGCGCCAAGGGATCGGCGTCGCCAAGTGCAAACGCCTGGTACAGCGCGCTCAGTTCGTCGATCAGCAGGGCGATCGACCAGCCGTCCGAGACGATATGGTGCATGGCGATGAACAGCACCGACTCGGTCTCGGCAAGCCGGACCAGGACACCGCGGATCAGCGGGCCGCGCTCCAGCGCGAACGGAGCCTGTGCCGCCTCGTGCAACACCTGCTCCAGCATTGCCTTCTGACCGGACACATCTCGCAGATCGTGCACGCTCAACGCGAAACCGGTGTCCTCGGCCGCAAACTCCTGCACCACCTGCCCGTCGACCTGTGCGAAGATCGTGCGCAGCGCCGCATGCCGGTACACGATGCGATCCAGGGCACGCTGCAGCGCGTGCGTGTCTAACACGCCATGCAGGCGCAGGCCGCCGCTGATGTGATAGGCCTGACTGACACCCTCGAACTGCGACAGGAACCACAGCCGCTGCTGTGCGAACGATAAGACGCGCCGCGCTTGAGGGGCCAGCGGCACGATCGGCTGCACCACTTCCCCCGATGCCGATGCGACGCAGCCAGCAAGTTGCAATAAGGTGGGATGGGAAAAGAGTTCGGCCACGCCGATCTCGAGACCCAAGGCTTGGCGCAGGCGCGAGATGACCCGCACCGCCAGCAACGAATGGCCACCGAGAACGAAGAAGTTATCGTGTCGCCCGATCGTCTCCAGACCCAGCAGCGCACTCCAGATCGCCGCAATCGTCTGCTCGATCTCACCTTGCGGCGCTTCATAAGCCTGCGCGGCATAGGCAGCGCCATCGGGCGCGGGCAAGGCGCTGCGATCCAGCTTGCCGTTCGGCGTCAGTGGCAGCGCGTCCAATTGCACATAAGCGGCCGGCACCATGTACTCCGGCAGTCGCGTCGCCAGCTGCGTCCGCAACGTGTCGGCAGAGAGCAGCTGGGCATCGCCAACCAGATACGCCACTAGCCTGGGCTCGCCAGGATGGTCCTCACGCAGCAACACCGCCGCATCCTGCACACCAACGCAGGCACGCAGCACCGCCACGATTTCGCCCAGTTCGATGCGGAACCCGCGTACCTTGACCTGGTTGTCGTTGCGGCCAAGATAGTCGAGGGTGCCGTCCGCGCGCCAGGACGCCAGATCGCCGCTGCAGTACATCCGTGCACCAGGCTGTTCGGCGAACGGATCGGGAACGAAGCGCTCGGCGGTCAAGCCGGCACGGCCCAAATAGCCGCGCGCCAGCTGCGGCCCGGCGATATACAGCTGGCCGACGACACCGATCGGCGCCAGTTGCCCATGGGCATCGAGCACGTACAGGCGCAGATCCGCGATAGGTTGACCGATCGGCACACGGCCGTTGGCGGCATCCGCGTCGGCGGCAGTCGCCGTGTGGACCACGCAACCGACCACGGTCTCGGTGGGACCGTACTCGTTGATGAGACGAGTATGCGGCGCCAACGCTTGCCAGCGCGCCAGCGTCGCCGCCGACAATGCCTCCCCGCCGATCACCATCACCTGAGGACTGAGCGGCGCTGTCTGCTCGGCCAATTGCTGACCAAGCACTTCCAGATGCGCCGGTGTCAGCTTGACCAGCCCCAAGGGCGTTGGATCGCACAGGCGTTGACGCAAGGCATCGAGGGTGTCGTGTTCCGGCAGCAGTTCAGCGTGCGCGCCGCACAGGAGCGGGACGAGCAGGCTGGTCAGGGTCGCGTCGAAGGACAGCGACGAGGACACCACCGCACTGGGTGTTGGCTGATACGTGTCGACCGCCCATTGCAGGTAGTGCGCAGCACCGGCATGGGTGAGCAAGGTGCCCTTGGGTTGGCCGGTGGAGCCGGAGGTGTAAATGACGTAGGCCAGGTGATCGGCACGTAGGCCATTGGCATGGCGGTCAAGATTGTGATCAGGCCCATGTGCCCAACAGCTGTCATCGCCTTGCAAACCGACCACCACGACAGCAGCGCCACTGTCCTCGAGCAAGTGACGACTGGCGACATCGGTCAGCACGGCCACCGCGGCGCAATCCTGGTGCATGTACGACAGTCGCTCCAGCGGATAGCTCGGATCCAGCGGCACATACGCACCGCCCGCCTTGATCACCGCCAGCAGTGACACCACCATCTCGACACTGCGCTGCGCACAGATCGCCACCCGATCATCTGGACCGACCCCCAGCTCACGCAGGTAATGCGCCAGACGGTTGGCTTGCGCATTCAATGCGTCGTAGGTCAGCGACCGCTCTCCTTGCACCAGTGCGATCGCTGCTGGCGTTCGCGCGACCTGCGCCTCGAACAGCTCGTGCACGCAGACATCGCGCGGATACTCCGCCGTTGCCGCATTGAACTGCTGCAGGAGGCGTTGGCGCTCGGCCTCGGGAAGCACAGAACACACGTGTAGAGGGCGCGGGTCCGCACGCTCCAATGCCTCCACCAGCTGGATCAGTGCAACCTGCATGTACGTGCACAAGCGCGCGGCACCCACGACCGGCGCCACCTGGGCGATCAGTTGGAAGTCCTCGCCCAGATCATCCACACTCAAGGTCAACGGATAATTGGTGCGCTCTTCCGCCGAAAGCACCTCGATGCCCTGCCAGGCAGCCTCCTGCGCCAGCGCGTCGCCGGCCGAACTATGGCGGTAATTCAACAGCGCGCTGAACAACGGCGTCGGTGCTTCGATGCGGCTGCAACGCTGCGCCGTGGCCAGCGAGGCGTGCTCATGCACCAGCAGCTCGCTCAGGCGCGCATGTGTCTGTGCGACGGCCGTGCGCGCATCCACTCCCAGCAAGTTCACCCGCAGCGGCAAGGTATTGA
>NZ_NSET01000082.1 GCF_009192945.1 Xanthomonas maliensis
GGATCGTGGCCACGCCGCCCGGGGTCATCGCCACGATGGCGCCGATCTGTGCTTGCGTCAGTGCCACCAAGGGGAGCATCTGTGGCGTGATCGTCGTGCTGTCAGGTGTAATGCCGTTGGGCGGCACGCGCACCGTCACGCTGCCGATGGCCGCTGCCAGTGCGGCCAGCGTCGGCGTGGCGAACAGGGTGCGCAGGTCGGCCTGCAAGCCTTGCTGGCGCATGCGCTCGGTCAGCGTCACCGCCAGCAGCGAATGCCCACCAAGGGTGAAGAAGTTGTCGTGCCGACCGATCAAGTCCAGACCCAGCAGGTCGCACCAGATCGCAGCGATGGCCTCTTCGATGGCGCCCTGCGGCGCTTCGTACGCCGTTGCCGTATAGGCGGCACTGTCCGGCGCCGGTAACGCCTTGCGATCGAGCTTGCCGTTGGGGGTCAGTGGCAGGCGATCCAGCGCCACGTAAGCGGCGGGCACCATGTACTCGGGCAGCGTGGTCGATAGCCAAGCGCGGAACGTTTCCGCGTCCAAGGGGTCGCCCGCGGCGCCCTCGGCACCGACCCAATACGCGACCAGCCGCTTGCCGCTGCCGGCGGCATCCTCCAACGCCACCACAACGCACTCGCGCACGTCCGGATGCGCGCCAAGGCGTGCCTCGATCTCGCCCAGCTCGATGCGGAAGCCGCGAATCTTCACCTGGTGATCGTTGCGCTCGACGAACTCGATCGTGCCGTCGGACAGCCAGCGCCCCCGATCGCCGCTACGGTACATCCGCGCACCGTGCGTGCCAGAGAACGGGTCATCGAGGAAACGCTCGGCCGTCAGCGCGTCTCGGTTCAAATACCCCCGGCCCACGCCATCGCCACCGATATACAGTTCGCCTGCCACGCCGATAGGCACCGGCGCGCCGTATGCATCGAGGATGTAGATCTGGGTGTTGGCGATCGGACGGCCAATCGGAAGGCGTCTTACATCATCCTCTACCGCCGCGACCTCGTAGGTGGTGGCGAACGTCGTCGTTTCCGTCGGACCGTAGCAATGCACAAAATGTTGCGGGCCGCCGCCATCGAGCAGCCTGGCGACCACGCTGGGATCGATCACCTCGCCACCCATCAGTAGATAGCGCAGGCGCCCGAAGCCGGCTTTCATGCGATCGGCGTATTGACGGAACAGGGCGGTCACCAGGAACAGGACGCTGATGCCTTCGCGTTCGATCGTCTCTGCAAACCGTTGCGGGTTCAGCAACACGTCGGCGTCGATCACGACCATGCGCGCACCATTGAGCAGCGCGCCCCACACTTCCATGGTGGTCGCATCGAAACTCGGATTGGCCGCAAACGCGATACGGTCGCTTGGATCGAACGGCAGATAGCCGTTGTTCAAGACCAGCCGACTGATTCCCCGATGCGGGATCTCGACACCCTTCGGCAGGCCTGTCGAACCCGACGTGTAGATGACATACGCGCTCGTGCCACCATGCGAGAGCGACGGCGGATTATCGGATGGCGCCGCGTTCAACGCTGTATCGTCGAGGTTGACCCGTAACACCTCAAGTGCCTCTGGCAGGAGGGTATCCATCACGGTCAACACCGCCACGGCACTGCAATCGGTCAGCAACAAGGTCAACCGTTCTGCCGGATACGTTGGATCGAGCGGCACATACGCGCCGCCCGCCTTCAGCACCGCAACCAAGGCCACCACCATCTCGGCGCTGCGCTCCAGGCAGATGGCCACGCGGTCATCGGGCCGCACACCCAACCCGCGCAAGTGATGCGCCAGTCGGTTGGCACGCGTATTCAATTCGCCATAGCTCAGCGCGACATCACCATGCACCACCGCGATGGCCGACGGATCACGCGCCACCTGAGCCTCGAATAGCGCGTGCACACTCGCATCGCGTGGATAGTCCGTCGCCGTCGCATTCCACTGCATCACCACGTGGTCGCGCTCGGCGGCGCTCAGCAGGGGCAGACGATCCACGGCACGATCTTCGGCATCCTCGGCCACCATCTCGTGTAACAGATGACGCCAATGATGCATCCAGCGCTCCAGCGTCGAACGCTCAAACAGCGCCGTGGCATAGCTGATGCTGCCCACAATGCGATCGTCGTCTTCGCGCAGCGACAGGTCGATGTCGAACTTGGCGTCGCGTGTGGCGCTGTCCATCGGACTCAGGTGCAGGCCTGGCAATACCAGTTCGCTGCTGGGCGTACTCTGCCAGGCGAAGATGACCTGAAACACCGGGGGATAGGAGAGGTTGCGTTCCGGACGCAGCGCTTCGATGACTTGCTCGAACGGCAGGTCCTGATGGTCCTGAGCCGCCAGAGCGGTACCGCGAACCTGGGCCATCAGTTGCGCGACGCTCGGGTTGTTGCGCAGGTCAATGCAGAGCGCTTGGGTGTTGACGAAAAAGCCGATCAGCGGTTCCAGTTCGCTGCGGGTACGGTTGGCCACCGGGGTGCCGATGACCACTTGATCCTGGCCTGACAGGCGCGCCAGCAGCACGCCCCAGGCGGCCAGCATGGTCATGAACAGCGTCGTGCCGTGGCGCTGGCTCAAGGCACGCAGGGCGGCGGTCAGCTCGGGCTCGAGGATGATGTCGAAGGTGTCGCCGTGGTAGTTCTGCACTGGCGGCCGGGGCCGGTCGGTGGGAAGCTCCAGCAGGGCAGGTGCATCTTTCAGGTGCTCCAGCCAAAAGTCGCGCTGGCGTTGCAGCACCTGGCCGGTGATCCGGCGGCGCTGCCATACCGCGATGTCGGCATATTGCAATTGCAGCGGCGGCAGCGGATCGGGCTGGCCCTGCGCGAATGCGGCATAGAGCGTTGTCAGTTCATGCACGAGCAGGCCCATCGACCAGCCATCGGAGACCAGATGGTGCAGCGTGATGAGCAGCACATGATCGTCATCGCCCAGGCGTAGCAGCTGGCCACGTGCCAGTGTGTCGTGGGCCAGATCGAAGGCCGTGGTTGTTTCCAGCTCAGCCAGATGCTTGGCCTGAGCTTCGGGATCAGGATAGGCGCTCAGATCATGCTCTTGCAGCGGGAAGCCAATGTCCGCGGCATCGATGCGCTGGACTGGCTCGCCCTGGTCTAACGCGATGCGCGTCCGCAAGGTCTCGTGACGGGCGACGATGCGGTTCAATGACTGGCGCAGCGCGTCGCGATCCAGCCGACCGCGCAGGCGCAGGGCGTGGGGCAACAGATAGGCCAGGTCGGCCTGGGCGTCGAGCTGGGCGAGGAACCATAGCCGCTGCTGGGCAAAGGACAGCGGCGGCGCTTGGTCGTCTGCGCGTGGCTGGATCGTCTCCTCCGCATTAGCCGCAGGTGCCGCCTTGGTCAACAAGTCCCAGAGTCGATTCGCCTCCTCTGTGGTGAGCGACGAAACATCCTGCGGTAGCTTGGGAGTAGAAGACATAGGGCTTAGCGTTCCAATTTGGCTTCGGAGAGAACGTTCGCGGCCTCGGAGGCCTGCAGTTGCGCAAGACGTATCGTCAAGATCAGGTGTGACATCTGCTGTAGCGTGGGGTGTGCGAACAGCCCTTGGATCGGTACATCGCAGTGCAACGCCCTGCGGATGGCTGCTGACAAACGCACCGCTAGCAACGAGTGGCCGCCCAAGGCGAAGAAGCTGTCATGGCGCCCGATGTGCTCGATGCCCAGCACCTCGCTCCACAACGCGGCGAGCAGCACTTCGAGCTGGCCTTCTGGCGCAACGTAGGCTGGTCCAGCAAGTGCATTGGCATCCGGTGGCGGCAGGGCGCGGTGATCGAGCTTGCCGTTGGGTGTCAGCGGTAGCGTATCCAGGCTTACATAGGCGCTCGGGCACATGTAGTCGGGCAGCTGCGCGGCGACGTGGGCATGCAGCGTTGCGTTGTCCGGCGCTTGGTCGAGCGCATCGGCGACCACATAGGCGACCAAGCGTTTGTCGCCCGGAATATCCTCTCGGGCGAGGACAACGGCCTGGCGGACGCCGGCACAGCGGCGCAAGCAGGCCTCGATTTCGCCCAGTTCCAGACGCATGCCGCGCAGCTTGACCTGATGGTCGTTGCGGCCCAGGTAATCCAGACTGCCGTCGGCACGCCAACTGGCCAGGTCGCCAGTCTTGTACATGCGCTGGCCGGGCTGATCGGCGAACGGATCGGGCACGAAGCGTTCGGCGGTCAGGTCCGGGCGACCCAGATAGCCGCGCGCCAGGGCCCGGCCGGCGATATGCAATTCACCGCTCACGCCGATCGGCACCGGGCGGCCGCGTGTGTCGAGCACATACAGGCTGACGTTGGCCATGGGTCGGCCGATAGGCATGCGTTCACCAGGACGGGCGCCATCCAGATGAAGGCTGGCGCAGACGCTGGCTTCGGTCGGTCCGTAGGCGTTGATGACGCGGGTATGGGCTTGCCAGCGCTGGACGAGGTCGGCCTCGGCGGCTTCGCCGGCCAGCACCAGGGTCTGCAGGCTGGGGCAGTAGGCCTGCCCGGGTAGCGAGCCGAGCACCGCCGGGGTCACGGTGAGGTGGGTGATGCGGTGCTGATGCATGACCTCCAGCAGTGGCTCACCGGCCAATGCCTCGGTTGGCGGTACGTGCAGGCGGGCGCCTGCAAGCCAGGCCATCAGCACCTCGGACAAACAGGCGTCAAATCCGATGTTGGCCATTTGCAACACGCGGCTGTCCGGCTTGACCTCGAAGGCGGCGATCTGCGCCTGCGCCAGGTTGACCAGGCCGCGGTGGCTGACCATGACGCCCTTGGGCTTGCCGGTAGAGCCAGAGGTGTAGATCACATAGGCCAGATGATCTGGACGTAGTCCAGTCAAGACCGGGGCATGGTCGTGCGCTGGGTTGGGTGCCGGGACCGGCGCATCGAGCACGATGATGGTGGTCTGCTGCATGGCGCGGCTGGCCGGCAATCGCTCCTGAAGCAGGCTGTCAGTGAGGATGACGCGCGGGCGCGCATCGGCCAGCATGAAGGCCAGACGCTCGATGGGGTGATCCGGATCAAGCGGAACATAGGCGCCGCCCGCCTTGAGCACGGCGAGAAGAGCGACCAAGCGCTCGGCTCCGCGTTCAAGATAGAGGGCCACGCGGGTTTCAGGCCGCACCCCGGCGAAAATCAAACGATGAGCCAGACGATTGGCGCGCACATCGAGCTGGGCGTAGGACAACTGCAAGTGCGCATCGGACAAGGCCGGTGCATCAGGCGTCTGCCGGCATTGCGCGTCGAACAACGGCTGTAGCAACGCGCTGCTGGGCCAAGGGGTGCTGCTTTGGTTGAACTGTTGCAGCAACTGCGTGCGCTGTCGTTCGGGTAGCAGTTCCAAGCTGTGCAGGGGGCTGTCGGGTGCATGCTCGAGTGCATGCACCACGGCGTACACCGCCTGCAGCAGCATCTCCGTCACGCGTTCGACGCTGATCTGTCTGACGCACTGTACATCCAGCGAAAAGCCGCCGTTCTGGGTGTGATCGTTGACCGACACCGCCAACGGATAGTGGGTACGCTCCTGGCCTTGGATTTCCTGCACATCGTGCAGGGCGTCATCCAGTGACAGAACGTCTTCGGCCAGGACGCGGCTGCCGCTGAGATGGCGGTAGTTGAGCAAGGCCGAAAGCAGTGGCACCGCCGGATCCAAACCGCTACAGCGCTGGGCCAGCGTGAGCGCCGCATGTTCGTGATCCAGCAGGCGGGCCATGCATAGCTGGGTGTGGCGCACGGCTTGCAGCACCGTCTGATGATCACCGCCCAGGCGGATCGGCAAGGCATTGAGGAACATGCCCAGCACGCGGTCGACGCCGATACTGGCGTGCATGCGTCCCAACAGCATGGTGGCAAACACCACGTCTTGCTGGCCGCTGCTGCGGGCCAGCACGAGTGCATAGGCCAGATGGAAAAGGCTGGACGCACTGACGCCGCAGCGACGTGCCTGGTGGCGTAGTGACCGGGCCAGCGTTGCGGGCAACGGCTGGTGCGCCTCATGGAAGCTGGCCTGATCGTGCACCGGCGCAAACATCCCAAACGGTGCGGTCGGTGCTTGGATCCCGGCAAGCATCTCGGTGAAGAAGACCTTGTGCTGCTGCGCGGAAGCGCCAGCGTGCGCATTGGCGATGAAGTCGCGGAATGGCAGCGGAGTGGGCAGGTGATGCTGTTGTCCGGTCATATGTGCCTTCACCTCCTCGATCAGCAATTCCAAGGTGATGCGGTCCACGACCAAATGGTGGTATTGCAGGCCCAGCAGCCAGCGCCCGGCGGCAGGGTCGTCGGCCAGGTGGGCGTGCATCAGCGGGGCGTGCTGCAGGCTGGGCGCCGCGTCAGGGGAATGCATCCAGGCCAGCAGCCGGGAGCCTGGGTCCGGCCCTTCGAGGACGTGTCGACGTCGGCTGAGTGCAGCTTGGCGCCAGACCACTTGGACCGGGCTGTCCAGGCCTTCCCAGGCGAAGCCGGTGCGCAGGATGTCGTGGCGTGCGATGACTTGTTCGAGCGCGCCGATGAAGGCATCGCGCTTGCTGCGCGAAGGGAAGATGATCAGCGATGCATTGAGATAGGGGTCGGCGAGCGGATCGGCCAGGTGATGGAACAACAGACCTTCCTGTAACGAGGTCAGCGGGTAGATATCTTTGACGTTTGCTGCGCCGCCGTGGACGGTGGCCACGACCGCGTCGATCTCGGCTTGGGTGAGCTGGATCAGCGGCAACCGGTCCGGGGTGATGCGCGTGCAGTCGGGGCCGATCAGGTTGGGCGGTACCGACACCGTCGAGGCGGCTTTGAGGGTTTCAGTTAGACCGATCAAGGTGGGGTTGCCGAACAGGGTACGCACGTCCAACTGCCAGCCGAGCACGCGCAAGCGCTCGATCATCTTGATCGCCATCAGCGAGTGGCCACCCAGCGCGAAGAAGCTATCGTGGCGGCTGATCTGTTCGATGCCGAGCAGATCGCTCCATACCTCAGCCAGGGTCTGTTCGAGCGGGCCCTGCGGCGCGACGTATGCTTCGCGGCTCAACGCGGCTTGATCCGGCGCGGGCAGGGCGCGCCGGTTGATTTTGCCGTTGGCCGTGAGCGGCATGGCGTCGAGCCGCACATACGCTGCAGGCAGCATGTAATCGGGCAGGGAGGTGGCCAGTTCGCGGCGCACGTGTTCAGCGCTGAGCGCGCCGGTGTCGCCAACGGGCGCCGCATCGTTGGGCAGATCGCTGACCAGATACGCAACCAGGCGCTTGTCGCCAGGAGCGTCCTCACGTGCCGACACCACCGCCTCACGTACGCCCGCGCAGGCCCGCAGGGCGGCTTCGATTTCGCCCAGCTCAATGCGCAAGCCGCGGATCTTGAGCTGATCATCGTTGCGGCCGAGATAGTCCAATGCGCCATCGGCACGCCAGCGCGCCAGATCGCCAGTGCGATACATGCGCTGGCCGGGCTGCTCGGCAGACGGGTCGGGCACGAAGCGTTCGGCCGTCAGGTCCGGGCGACCCAGATAGCCGCGCGCCAGCTGCACGCCGGCGATGTGCAATTCGCCGCTGACACCGATGGGGGCGAGTGCGCACTGCGCATCGAGCACATGCAGCTGGGTGTTGGCGATCGGTCGACCGATCGGCACGCTGTGTGCGTCCGCATCGGTGCATTCCCAGACGCTGACATCCACCGCCGCTTCGGTCGGGCCGTACAGGTTGTAGAGGCGTGCGTGCGGCAAACGCGCCCGTGCCTCTGCCGCCAGATCCGCAGGCAGGGCTTCGCCGCTGCACACGATGCGTTGCAGACTGGTGCATGCGCCTTGTGGCAGGGCATCCAGGAACACCCGCAGCATCGAGGGCACGAAGTGCGCGGTGTCGATGCTGGCCTGTTCGATCAGGTCGATCAGATACGCCGGGTCCTTGTGGCCGCCCGGCTGTGCCAGCACCAGACGGGCGCCCACGCGCAGCGGCCAGAACAGCTCCCAGACCGATACGTCGAAGCCGACCGGGGTCTTCTGCAACACGCGCTGTTCGGGTTGCAACTGCAGCGCTTGCTGCATCCACTGCAGGCGGTTGTCGATGCCGGCGTGGGTATTGACCACGCCCTTGGGCCTGCCGGTGGAGCCGGAGGTGTAGATGACGTAGGCCGGATGTTGCGGCTGCAAGGCCGACACGCTGGGGGCGTGCGTGGGCGCGGTCTTCCACCCGGCCTGCTCGGCATCCAGCAGCACGGTGTGCAAGCCCTCGCGTTGCGCCACCACGGCAGCGGTATCGCGATGGGCAAGCAGCACAGCCGGCTGCGCATCGGCGAGCATGCCCTCCAACCGCGCGGGCGGCACATCGGTTTCCAGCGGCAGATAGGCGGCGCCGGCCTTGAGCACGGCCAGCAGCGCGACGACCAGATCGATACCGCGTGGCAGGCACACCGCCACGCAGTGTTCCGGTGCCACGCCAAGCGTGATCAGATGATGCGCAAGCTGATTGGCATGTGCCTCCAGCGCGGCGTAGCGCAGTTCGACCCCATCTTCGACCAGGGCAATGGCCTGCGGCGTGCGTTGCGCCTGCGCCTGGATGGCACGGTGCAGATAGCCGCTGCCATCGGGAGCGGCGTCGGTGGCGTTGAACGCCTGCAACTGCGCACGTTCGGAGGGCGGCAGCAGCGGCAACCGGACGACGCAGGCGTTGTCGTCGGCGACCATGCCGCGCAGCAGCAGCACAAACTGAGCAAGATGGCGCTCGATGCTGCTGCGTTCGAACAGCGCGGTGGCATAGGTGAGCTGGCCGACGATGCACTCGTGCTGCGTTTGCAGGATGAGTTCAAGATCGAACTTGGCGTTGCCCGCGTGCTGCTCCGACGCGCGAATCTGCAGGCCGTGCATCTGCAGGGCGACATCGGTGTTGTTTTGCCAGGTCAGCATCGCCTGGAAGACCGGATGATGGCTGAGGCTGCGCGCAGGGCTGAGCGCTTCGATGACATGCTCGAAAGGCAGGTCTTGATGGTCCTGGGCGGCCAGCGCGGTGGCACGCACCTGGGCCAGCAGCTCGACAACCGACGGGCTGCCATGCAGGTCGATCGGCAGCGCCTGGGTGTTGACGAAGCAGCCGATCAGTGGTTCGAGCTCGCTGCGGGTGCGGTTGGCGACCGGGGTGCCGATGACCACCTGGTCCTGCCCAGACAGGCGCGCCAGCAGTGCGCCCCAGGCGGCCAGCAGCGTCATGAAGATGGTGCTGCCGTGGCGCTGGCCGAGCGTGCGCAGCGCGGCAGTGAGTTCGGCATCCAGGACGACATCCACGCTGTCGCCGCGGTAATCCTGCAGGGCCGGCCGTGGCCGGTCGGTAGGCAGGTGTAGCAGGGCGGGCGCGTCGTGCAGCTGATGGCGCCAGAAGTCGAGCTGACGCTGCAGCACCGGGCCTTGCAGACAGCGGCGCTGCCACACGGTGTAGTCGGCGTACTGGATGGGCAGCGGCGGCAGCGGATCGGGCTGGGCCTGGACGACAGCGCTGTAGAGCACGCCGAGCTCGTGAAACAGGATGCCGATGGACCAGCCGTCGGCGGCGATGTGGTGCATGGTGACGAGCAGACGATGCTCCTCATCGGCCAGGCGCAGCAGGCGGCCGCGGATCAGCGGTCCATGGGTGAGGTCGAACGCCGTCTGTGCTTCCAGTTCGGCGTAGCGCTGCGCTTGGACGTGCGCATTGGCGACATTGCGCAGGTCGACGCACTCCAGCGCGAAGCCGACCTCGGGTGGCGCGATGACTTGGGTGGCGCCGTCGGCGTGGGCGACAAAGTGAGTGCGCAGTGCTTCATGGCGTGCGACGATGCGATCCAGCGCCTGGCGCAGCACAGGCAGGTCCAGTTCGCCGTGCAAGTCCACAGCGCCAGGCATCACGTAGGCCAGCTCGGCCTGCGCATCGAGTTGCGCCAGGAACCACAGGCGCTGCTGGGCGAACGACAGCGGCAGTGGGTCCGGACGCTCTGCCGGCACGATCACCGGCAAGCGGCTTGCGCTCGCGCCGTCCAAGGCGTGTGCCAGATCGGCCAGGCGTGGCTGGGCAAACAGTGCAGCCAGGGGCAGTTCCACACCCAGTTCGCTGCGGATCCGCGACATCAGGCGTACGCCCAGCAGCGAGTGCCCGCCGAGGGCAAAGAAGCTGTCGTTGCGACCGATCTGTTCAAGGCCGAGCAATTCGCTCCACAGCGCGGCCATCAGGACTTCGCGCTCGCCTTGCGGCGCTTCATAGGCCTGCACGACGAGCGCACTGGCATCGGGCGCCGGCAACGCGCGGCGATCCAGCTTGCCGTTGGCAGTGAGCGGTAGCGCGTCGAGCCGCACATAGGCCGCGGGCAGCATGTACTCGGGCAGACACGCGGTCAGCTGGGTGCGCAACGTGTCGGCCGCCAGAGACTCGGCCTCACCGACAACGTAGGCGACCAGGCGTGGCTGGCACGGGCTGTCTTCGCGCAGCAGCACGGCCGCGTCCTGCACGCCGTTGCAGGTACGCAGCGCAGCCGCAATCTCGCCGAGTTCGATGCGCACACCGCGCAGTTTGACCTGCGCGTCGTTGCGGCCGAGATAGTCCAATGCGCCATCGGCACGCCAGCGCGCCAGATCGCCAGTGCGATACATGCGCTGGCCGGGCTGCTCGGCAGACGGGTCGGGCACGAAGCGTTCGGCGGTCAGGTCCGGGCGGCCCAGATAGCCGCGCGCCAGCTGCACGCCGGCGATGTGCAATTCGCCGCTGACACCGATGGGGGCGAGTGCGCACTGCGCATCGAGCACATGCAGGTGGGTGTTGGCGATCGGTCGACCGATCGGCACGCTGTGCGCATCCGCATCGGTGCTTTCCCAGACGCTGACATCCACCGCCGCTTCGGTCGGGCCGTACAGGTTGTAGAGGCGTGCGTGCGGCAAACGCGCCCGTGCCTCTGCCGCCAGATCCGCAGGCAGGGCTTCGCCGCTGCACACGATGCGTTGCAGACTGGTGCATGCGCCTGGTGGCAAGGCATCCAGGAACACCCGCAGCATCGAGGGCACGAAGTGCACGGTGTCGATGCTGCCCTGTTCGATCAGGTCGATCAGATACGCCGGGTCCTTGTGGCCGCCCGGCTGTGCCAGCACCAGACGGGCGCCCACGCGCAGCGGCCAGAACAGCTCCCAGACCGATACATCGAAGCCGACCGGGGTCTTCTGCAGCACGCGCTGTCCGGGTTGCAACTGCAGCGCTTGCTGCATCCACTGCAGGCGGTTGTCGATGCCGGCGTGGGTGTTGACCACGCCCTTGGGCCTGCCGGTGGAGCCGGAGGTGTAGATGACGTAGGCCGGATGTTGCGGCTGCAAGGCCGACACGCTGGGGGCGTGCGTGGGCGCGGTCTTCCACCCAGCCTGGTCGGCATCCAGCAGCACGGTGTGCAGGTCCTCGCGTTGCGCCACCACGGCAGCGGTATCGCGATGGGCAAGCAGCACAGCCGGCTGCGCATCGGCGAGCATGCCCTCCAACCGCGCGGGCGGCACATCGGTTTCCAGCGGCAGATAGGCGGCGCCGGCCTTGAGCACGGCCAGCAGCGCGACGACCAGATCGATACCGCGTGGCAGGCACACCGCCACGCAGTGTTCCGGTGCCACACCAAGCGTGATCAGATGATGCGCAAGCTGATTGGCACGTGCCTCCAGCGCGGCGTAGCGCAGTTCGACCCCATCTTCGACCAGGGCAATGGCCTGCGGCGTGCGTTGCGCCTGCGCCTGGATGGCACGGTGCAGATAGCCGCTGCCATCGAGAGCGGCGTCGGTGGCGTTGAACGCCTGCAACTGCGCACGTTCGGAGGGGGGCAACAGCGGCAACTGGACGACGCAGGCGTTGTCGTCGGCGACCATGCCGCGCAGCAGCAGCACAAACTGAGCCAGATGGCGCTCGATGCTGCTGCGTTCGAACAGCGCGGTGGCGTAGGCGAGCTGGCCAACGATGCGCTCGTGCTGCGTTTGCAGGGTGAGGTGCAGGTCGAATTTGGCCTCGCGCGTGCCGGTCTGGATGGGCTGCAGGCCGATGCCTGGCAGGCTCAGCTCGGTTGCGGCGTTGTTTTGCCAGGTCAGCATCACCTGGAAGACCGGATGCTGGCTGAGGCGGCGCGCAGGGTTGAGCGCTTCGATGACGTGCTCGAAAGGCAGGTCTTGATGGTCCTGGGCGGCCAGCGTGGTGGCGCGCACCTGGGCCAGCAGTTCGGTGACCGTGGGGGCGGTACCCAGGTCCACCCGCAGCGCCTGGGTGTTGACGAAGAAGCCGATCAGCGCCTCCAGCTCGCTGCTCGTGCGGTTGGCCACGGGTGTGCCGATGACGACCTGCTCCTGGCCAGACAGACGCGCCAGCAGCACGCCCCAGGCCGCCAGCACGGTCATGAACACGGTGGTGCCGTGACGCTGGCTGAGTGCCACCAGCGCCGATGTCAGCTCGGCACTGAGTGCGATATCCACGCTGTCGCCGCTGTAGTCCTGAAGGGCAGGGCGCGGCCGGTCGATGGGCAGTTCCAGCAGCGCTGGAGCCTGGCGCAGCTGCTCAACCCAGAACGCACGCTGACGCTGCAACAGCGGCGCGTCGATCCAGCGACGCTGCCATAGGGTGTAGTCGGCGTACTGGATAGGTAGCGGCGGCAGCGGATCGGGCTGGCCCTGGGCGAAGGCGGCGTAGAGTGTGCTGAGCTCGTGAAACAGGATGCCGATGGACCAGCCGTCGGCGACGATGTGGTGCATGGTGACGAGCAGACGATGCTCATCTTCCGCCAGGCGCAGCAGGCGGCCGCGGATCAGCGGTCCATGGGTGAGGTCGAAAGCGGTGTGTGTTTCCAGTTCGGCGTAGCGCTCCGCTTGGACGTGCGCATCGGCGACATTGCGCAGGTCGATGCACTCCAGCGCGAAGCCAACCTCGGGCGGCGCGATGACCTGGGTGGCGCCGTCGTCGTGGGCGACAAAACGTGTGCGCAGTGCCTCATGGCGTGCCACGACGCGGTCCAACGCCTGTTGCAGCGCAGGCAGGTCGAGCCTGCCATGCAGATCTATGCCGCCTGGCATCACGTAGGCCAGGTCAGCCTGTGGATCGAGCTGAGCGAGAAACCACAGGCGCTGCTGCGCGAACGACAGCGGCACGGCGTCGGGACGTGTTTGCGCCACCAGCGCCGGCAGGGTCGTGCGCGGAGCGTTCGCTAACTGCAGCGCAAAATCAGTCAAGCGTGGGTGGGCGAATAACGTGGCCAAGGGCAGTTCAAGCCCCTGCCGTGTGCGCAGGCGGGTCAGCAGTTGCACCGCCATCAACGAGTGGCCGCCCAGCGCAAAGAAGTTGTCGTGGCGACCGATCTGATCGACGCCGAGCAGTTCGCTCCACAGCGCCGCCAGCAGGACTTCGTCCTCGCCTTGCGGCGCTTCGTAGGCTTGCACGGCGAGCGCACTGGCATCCGGTACCGGCAACGCGCGGCGATCCAGCTTGCCGTTGGCCGTGAGCGGCACAGCGTCGAGCAGTACATAGGCGGCGGGCAGCATGTACTCGGGCAGGCGCACGGCCAGCTGGCGGCGCAGCATGTCCGGCACGATGGCAGCTGCCTCGCCAACGACATAAGCGACCAGGCTGGTGTTGCCGGCATCGTTGCGAGACACGACCACCGCCTCGCGCACGCCGTCGCAGCCCCGCAAGGCGGCGGCGATCTCGCCCAGCTCGATGCGAAAGCCGCGGATCTTGACCTGATCGTCGTTGCGACCCAGGTAATCCAACGTGCCATCGGCACGCCAGCGGGCCAGGTCGCCGGTCGTGTACATGCGTTGACCGGGCTGCTGAGCGAATGGGTCGGGGATAAAGCGCTCGGCGGTGAGGCCTGGGCGCCCCAGATAGCCGCGCGCCAGGCCGGCACCGGCCACATGCAGTTCGCCGGGCACCCCGATCGGCAGGCACTGGCCATCGGTTCCGAGCACGTAGGCGCGCAGATCCGGTAGCGGTGCGCCGATCGGGCTGCGGTCGGTACGCGCGACATCCTCTTCGGTCACCACATGCGCGGTTACATGGACCGTGGTTTCGGTGATGCCGTACATATTGAGCAGCGTGGTGCGCTGGCCGTGCTGGGCGAACCAAGGTGCCACGCTAGCCGGCGACAAGGCTTCGCCACCGAAGATCACCAAGCGCAGCACGTGTTGCTGCGTGCTGTCGCGCTGCGCATCGCACAAGGCTTGGAAGGCGCTCGGAGTCTGATTGAGGACACTGACGCGCTGCTCGCACAGCAACGCATAAAACGCCGCTGGATCGCGTGCAATGTGCTGCGGCACGATGACCAGACGGCCACCGTGGGCCAGTGCGCCCCACAGTTCCCAGACCGAGAAGTCGAATGCACAGGAGTGGAACAGGGTCCAGACATCGTCCGCGCTCGGTGCGACCTGGGCACGCGTGGCATGCAGCAGGCGCACGACCTGGGCATGGGCCACCACCACGCCCTTGGGAGTGCCGGTGGAGCCGGAGGTGTAGATGATGTAGGCCGGGTGGTGCGGCAGCAGGTCGTTGCGCTGTGGTGCGTGAGTCGATTGTTGTGACCACGTATCAGCATCGGCATCCAGCAGCACCGTGGCGATGCCGGAGTCGATTGGCAGCGCAGCTGCCAAGTCGTGATGGGCCAGCAACAGGCGCGGCTGCGCATCGTCGAGCATGAAGGCCAACCGCTCCGGCGGATAGGCCGGATCCAGCGGCAGATACGCGGCGCCCGCCTTGAGCACGGCGAGAAGCGCGACCACCAGGTCGCTGCCACGCTGCAGGAGCAGCGCGACAGGGTCTTCCGGGCCGATACCGTGGGCGATCAGGTGATGGGCCAGCTGGTTGGCACGGGTGTCGAGCTCGGCATAGGACAGGGCCTTGTCGCCGTCGATCAGCGCGATCGCGTGCGGCGCCCGCCCGACCTGTTGCTCGAACAACGTCGGCAGGCAGCGCGCGTCGTCGAATGCGACGT
>NZ_NSET01000083.1 GCF_009192945.1 Xanthomonas maliensis
GCCGCAGCCATCGACCCCGGTCAAGTTCGACCTCGATCTGGTGCTGCAGGAGCACAACGGCGCCATCGTCGGCACGATCGGTTACGCCACGGCATTGTTTGATCGCACCAGCGTGCAGCGCTTCGTCGCCAGCTTCGTCCAGCTACTCCGCGCGATGATCGCGCATGAGCAGCTCCAGGTGATGCAGCTTCCGTGGCTGGAGTCCGGCCAGCGCGCCGAGCTTTTGCAACGTTCGCACACGGCTGGAAACGTTCCGCCGTTCGCGACCTTGGTCGACGCTTTTCACGCGCAGGTCCACCACCGTCCACACGCGCCCGCCGTGATCGACGGTGCGCTCATCATCAGCTATGCGGAGTTGCACGCGCAGGCCGCGCATCTGGCACAGCGCCTGCTGGCAATGGGTGTGACACCGGGTCACTGCGTGGCCTTGCTGTTGCCGCGCTCGGCTGCGTTGATCGTGGCCGAGCTTGCTGTGTTGCTGTGCGGTGCGGCCTATGTTGCCCTGGATCCCTCCCATCCGCCGCAGCGCCTGCAGGCCTTGGTGCGTGACTGCCGCGCCAAGGCGCTGTTGTGCGACGCAGACTGCCGCCTGGAGAGCCCGGAGATACCGCGGCTGCAACTGGACCTGGCGCCCCTCGACAACGAGCCGACGCCGCTGCACCTGCCATTGCGTGCAATGCCCGCCAGTGTCGCCTACGTCAGCTACACCTCCGGTTCCAGCGGCGAGCCCAAGGGCGTGGCCGTCTCGCATGCCGCCGTGCTGGCGTTCGCGCTCAACGGCGCGCATGCACCATTGCAAGCGCACGACAAGGTAGCCTTCCTCGCCAATCCCGCCTTCGATGCCAGCACCTTCGAGGTTTGGGCCACCCTGCTGCACGGTGCCGCCATCGTCGTGGTCGACGGTGACACCTTGCTCGACCCGTACGCGCTAGCCCAACACCTGGACGTCAACGGCGTCAGCATCCTGCATCTGACTGCTGGATTGCTGCCTGGCTACTGGCAGGCACTGCGCGATGTATTGCCTTCGCTGCGCTGCCTGCTCACCGGCGGTGACAGCGTCGATGCTAAGACCGTCGCTGCGATCCTGGAACAGGCTTCTCCACAGCAGTTTTTGCATTGCTATGGTCCAACCGAGGCCACGACCTTCAGCATCGTCCACACACTGGCGACAGCAGCCACGGACACCGCCCGTCTCCCGATTGGTCGTCCGCTACCAGGCAATTGCGTCTATGTGCTCGACCCGTACGGACAGTTGGCACCGATCGGCGTGACAGGCGAGCTGCATCTCGCCGGCACACAGCTTGCACAGGGCTATCTGCACCGCCCCGACCTGAGCGCCGAACGTTTCGTTCCCGATCCATTTGCCACGACGGCCGGCCAGCGCATGTACCGCACCGGCGATCTGGCGCGTTGGCGCCCCGACGGTGAGCTCGACTTCCTCGGCCGTAACGATACCCAGGTCAAGATCCGCGGCTTCCGCATCGAACCGGGCGAAATCGCAGCCGCCTTGCGCGCTTGCGATGGCGTACGCGAGGCAGTGGTGGTTGCCGATGGCAACACAGACAAACGGCTGATTGCCTATCTCGTCGGTGATGTCAGCGACCCGGCAACGCTACGCGCCCAGCTCGCCAAGCGCCTGCCAGACTACATGCTGCCCGCAGCCTACGTGTCGCTGGACGCCTTGCCATTGACACGCAACGGCAAGCTCGATCGCGCTGCACTGCCGAGACCCGACGTCGATGCGCTGACCAGCCAGGCCTACGCGGAGCCCGAGGGCGAGCTGGAAGCCCTGCTGGCCGCGCTGTGGTGCGAACTGCTCGACCTGCCACACGTCGGTCGTCACGATAACTTCTTCGCCCTGGGCGGACATTCGCTGCTGGCGGTCAGGCTGATCGAGCGCCTACGCCAACGCGGCTGGCAACTGGACGTACGCAGCCTGTTCGCACAACCCACTGTAGCCGGGCTCGCCCGCCGCTTGCGCAGCGCAGGCGATATCGTCGTGCCACCCAACCGCATCGCGGCCGTTTGCACGCACATCACTCCGGATCTGTTGCCGCTGCTGGAACTGACCCAGACCGAGATCGACATTGTCATCGACAGTGTCGACGGCGGTGCAGCCAACGTGCAGGACATCTACCCGTTAGCGCCGCTGCAGGAAGGGCTGCTGTTCCATCACCTGGCCGATCCGATCGCCGACCCGTATCTGCATTCCACGCTGCTCGCGTTGCCGACCGCCGCCCAGCGCGAAGCCTTCCTTGACGCGCTCGACCAAGTCATCGCCCGCCACGACATCCTGCGCACCGGCTTTGTCTGGCAGGGATTGCGCGCCCCCGTACAGGTGGTATGGCGCAAGGCCACCTTGTCCCGACATCTGCACACTGTGGATGCCGATGATCCGGCAGCAGCGCTGCAAGCGCAGATGCATGCCGCCGAGACTGCACCGGACCTGCAACAGGCCCCGCTGATTCAAGCCCACCTGGCCGACGACGCAGCGCACGGCCGTTGGCTGCTTGGCCTGCAACACCATCACCTGGTGATGGACCACACCACCCTGGAACTGCTGATCGAAGAAGTGCAGGCGCATCTGTGCGGAAACCAGCAGGCCTTGCCGCCGCCGCTACCGTTCCGCGATTTCATCGCTCACGCCCACGACGGAGTGTCCGAGCAAGCGCATCAGGCTTTCTTCAGCAGCATGCTGGGCGATCTTCAGATGCCGACTGCACCGTTCGGCATCTTCGCCCCGGCACGCGATCTGGATAACCTGCAACAGGTCCAACGGCCCCTGCCCAGCGCATTGGCGCATGCCTTGCGGACCCAGGCGCGACGCCATGGCGTCACGCCAGCCAGCGTGTTCCACCTGGCCTACGCCTTGCTGCTGGGCCGCATCAGCGGTCGCGACGATGTTGTGTTCGCCACCTTGTTGTTCGGCCGCATGCACGCCAGCGTCGGCGTGGACCGCGTACTGGGCATGTTCCTCAATACCTTGCCGATTCGCCTGGGCAGCATGGACGGCAGCGTGCGGCAAGCCCTTCACGACACCCAAGACGCGCTTGCGCGCCTGCTGCATCACGAGCATGCTCCGCTGGCGCTCGCCCAGCGTTGCAGCGGTCTGGATCCGGCCTTGCCGCTGCTCAACGCCTTGTTGAATTATCGCTACGCCGGCGGCAGTACGGTGCTGACGGACCACGGCGAGGCGCAATACGCTCCGCTGCATGACGTACAGCACATCGGCGGACGCGATCGCACCCATTACCCGCTGGCCGTGTCGGTCAACGACCATGTCCACGATGGCAGTTTTGCGCTGGAGATCCAGGCGGTGCCGCAGATCGGTGCCGACGACATGGCGGCGCTGCTGTTGCAGACCTTGCAGGCGTTGACGCAAGCACTGGAACAGACGCCGGATACCGTGCTTTATGCCGTAGAGATCCTGCCTGCGCCGCAACGCACCCAACTGCTACACCACTTCAACCGCAGCCACGCACCGTGGCCAGGCACGCCACTGCTGCATCCACTGTTAGACGCGCAATGCCGACGCACGCCCGACGCGATGGCATTGTCAGACGCACAGCTCCAGCTCAGTTACGCCGAACTGGATCGCCGCGCCAATCGCCTGGCCCATCGCCTGATCGCCGTCGGCGTGCGCCCGGAGACCCGTGTCGCCCTCTACCTGCCGCGCGGCGCCGAGCGCTTGATCGCCCTGCTCGCCGTGCTCAAGGCCGGCGGCGCCTATGTCCCGCTCGATCCGGATCATCCCACCGAGCGGCTGGCCTTCATGCTCGACGACGCCCGCGCGCGCGTGGTGCTCACCGACAGCCAGCTGCAGCAGCAACTGCCGGCCAGCCGTGCCTTGCAACGTGCTCGCGTCCTGGTGCTCGACGCGCTGGAC
>NZ_NSET01000084.1 GCF_009192945.1 Xanthomonas maliensis
GGCGTCATGCGGCGCTGCCGTTGCAGCAGCACACACTCGACGACCACGACGTGCTCGCGGCGCTGAAAGCGTGCATGGATCCACAGCACGTGCGCTTGGATATCACCCAGGCGCCGCTGCTGCGCGGCCATCTGGCCCATGACCCGGCCAACGACCGCTGGCTGCTCGGCCTGCACACCCATCATTTGATCGTCGACCATACCTCGTTGGAATTGCTGGTCGATGAAATCCTGCTCCATCTGCAGGATCGCAGCACGTCGCTGCCGCCCGCCTTGCCGTTCCGCGACTTCGTGGCACAGGCACGGCTGGGCACGAGCGAAGAGACCCATCGACGCTTCTTCACCGAACAATTGGGCGATGTCCTGGCCCCAACCACGCCGTTCGGACTCAGCGAAGTACGTGGCGACGGTGCGGAGATCGAAGAAGCGTCATTGGCGCTGCCCGCTGCACTGTGCACTGCCTTGCGCGTGCAGGCGCGCCGGCTCGACGCCAGCGCGGCGAGCCTGTTCCACCTCGCCTATGCCTTAGTCCTGGCCCAGGCCAGCAACCAGGACGATGTGGTATTCGGCACCGCCTTGTTCGGCCGCCTGCAAGGGGGCAACGGCGCCGACCGCGTCATGGGCATGTTCCTCAACACCCTGCCCATCCGCCTGCAACGCGATGGCAGAAACGTGGTCGAGGCCGTCCGCCAGACCCAGCAGCAACTCGCGCAGCTGCTCCAACACGAACACGCAACCCTGGCGCTGGCCCAGCGTTGCAGCGGCATCCAGGCGCCCACGCCGTTGTTCACCGCACTGCTGAACTATCGCCATGTCGGCGGCCATGCAGCGCTTGCCACCGACGATCCTGCTGAGGATCCCTGGCATGGCATCGCCCTGCTGGAAGCGCGCGAACGCAACAACTATCCGCTGTCGTTAGCGGTGGACGACACCGAACAGAGCTTTCTGCTGACAGTCAAGGTCCAGCAGGGTTACGGCGCCGAGCGCATCGCCAGACAGCTGAACGACATTCTCCAGCAACTGGTCGACGCATTGGTGCAGACGCCAAGCCGGCCACTGCACGCCTTACCGCTGCTTCCGCGGCAACAGCACAACGCCCTACTGGGCCACGCCAGCACCAGCCCTGCTGTCAAAACACAGGCATGCCTCCATCATCTGTTTGCGCAACAGGTGGCCCGCACCCCTGACGCGATTGCACTGCGATCGGAGCTGGAACAGCTCAGCTATCATGCGCTGGATTGCCTCGCCAATACCCTGGCGCATCGCTTGATCGACGAAGGAATCGGCCCAGACGTCCGTGTCGCCGTCTGCATGGAGCGCTGCATTGCAGCAATCGTGGCCATGCTGGGCGTGCTGAAAGCGGGTGGTGCCTACGTCCCGCTCGATCCTGCGCTGCCGGCGGCACGTTTGCGCGACATGCTGGAAGACTGCTCGGCGCGCGCGATGGTCATCGAACACACGCTACCGACGTCACTACGCGACGGTTTGGCCTTGCCAACCATCGTCATGACTGAGGTTTCAGCGCACGCCGACGCGCGACAGCTGCCACCCGTGCAGATCGCCGGGCTGGGCCCACAGCACCTGGCCTATGTGATGTACACCTCCGGCTCCACCGGCCGGCCCAAGGCCGTCATGGTCACGCACCATGGCTTGGTCAATTACGCGCTGGCACTGATCGAACGCTGCGCGCTGCAGCCGGACGACACCTCGCTGGTGTTCACTTCGCTGCACTACGATCTGGCGCTCACCGGCGTCTACCCGCCGCTGCTATGCGGCGCCACCGTGCAGGTCTGCGACCCGGATAGCGGCCCGGCGGCATGGCTGCAGGCCGTGCGACAGGGGCGCAGCATCGCCCCACTCAAACTCACGCCCTCACACCTCGCGCTGCTGCAGCAGGAGGTGGGCGATGCCGACATTTCCCTGGACGGCTGCGTGCGTGCGCTGGTGCTCGGTGGCGAAGCACCGGCGCTCGATGCGCTGCGTTGGTGGCGCGCCAGAGCACCGAGTACCCGCATCTTCAATCACTACGGCCCGACCGAGACCACGGTCGGCTGCGTGATGCACGAGGTATGCGCCGATGACACGACGGTTCCGCTCGGCCGCGCACTTGCCGGCAACCGTCTGTACGTGCTCGATCGGCACATGCAACTGTCGCCCCGCGCCGCCACCGGAGAGCTGTATGTCGCCGGTGCCGGGCTTGCACGCGGCTATCTCGATCAGCCGGTCCTGACCGCCGAGCGCTTCGTGCCCGATCCGTTTGCCGCACAGCCCGGCCAGCGCATGTACCGGACCGGCGATCTGGCGCGCTGGTGCGACGATGGCACCGTCGCGTTCCTCGGCCGCAACGACGAACAAATCAAGCTGCGCGGCTTCCGCATCGAACCCGGCGAGATCGCCGCTGCTCTGCGCGCCTGCCCTGGCGTGCAGGATGCTCACGTGCAGTTACGCCAGGATGGCGCCGGCATGCCACGTCTGGTCGCCTATCTGGTGACCACGCATCCCGACGACGCAGACCCGTCTGCGCTGCGCCAAGCGCTGTCCGCGCGCTTGCCCGAGGCGATGCTACCGGCCGCCTATGTGCGCCTGGCCACGCTTCCGCTGACGAAAAACGGCAAGCTCGACCGCCGCGCGCTTCCTGCACCGGGCATCGCTGCATTGGCCGTGCAGGCCTACGCGGCTCCAGTGGGCGAACGCGAAACCCTGCTGGCTGCTCTATGGTGCGACTTGCTGGGCGTGGAACGGGTCGGCCGCCATGACAGCTTCTTCGCGCTGGGTGGACACTCGCTGCTGGCGGTGCGATTGATCTCGCGTCTGCGTAGCGCACTCGGCCTGGAATTGCCGTTGACCACGCTGTTTGCCAGGCCGCAGCTGGCCGAGCTGGCGAATGCGCTGGACGACGCAGGTCGCAGCAGCCTGCCGGCAATCGTACGCAATGCGCGAACCGAGCCGCTGCCGCTGTCGTTCGCACAGCAGCGTCTGTGGTTCCTGCAGCGACTCAATCCGCAGGCCGCGCTGGCGTACCTGATGCCAGGCGGCGTGGACCTCCATGGCACGCTCGACGTGGCAGCGTTGCAGTCGGCATTGGACCGCATCGTGGCGCGTCATGAAGCCCTGCGCACGATCTTCCCGGTCGCGGACGAGACTGCCGCCCAATGCATCCTGCCGGCAGACATCGGCCTGGCACTGCGCCGGATCGATCTACGCGCTGTGGAAGATCCGGATGCGGAAGCCGAGCACCATGCTGCACTCGAACGCGACACGATCTTCGATCTCGCGCGGGGCCCGCTGATTCGTGGCCGGCTGCTGCAGCTGGCGGACCAACGGTACCGCCTGCTGCTGACCATGCACCATCTGGTCAGCGACGGCTGGTCGATGGGACTGCTGGTACGCGAGCTGAGTCTGCTGTACGCCGCCTATGCGCAAGGTCAGCCCGATCCGCTCCCGCCGTTGTCCATCCAATACGCCGACTACGCGCGATGGCAGCAGCGTTGGATCACCGATGCGGTACTGGAACGCCAGCGCCGATTCTGGATCGCCCATCTTCAAGATGCGCCGGCATTGCTGGAACTGCCCTCGGATCGGCCACGGCCGGCATGCCAGGACCATCGCGGCGAGACGATCGAGATTGCACTCGACCCAGCGCTGACCACCCAGCTGCGCGTCCTCAGCCAGCGTCACGGCACCACGCTGTTCATGACCTTGTTGGCTGGCTGGGGCGTCCTATTGGCACGCCTGGCCGGGCAGGATCAGGTCGTCATCGGCAACCCGGTCGCCAACCGCACCCGTAGCGAACTGGAGCCGCTGATCGGGCTGTTCGTCAACACTCAGGCGCTGCACATCGACCTGCGCGGCAACCCCTCGGTTGCGCAGCTGCTGGCGCGCGTCCGCCACGCTGCCATCGCCGCGCAGGACCATCAGGAGCTACCGTTCGAACAGGTGATCGAAGCTGTCAATCCTGTGCGCAGTCTGGCCGCGCAGCCGTTGTTCCAGGCCATGCTGATCTGGCAGAACACTGCCGACGCCGACCTGCTGCTGCCGGGCCTCAAGTTGGCCCCACTCCCGTTGGCGGGCCGCGCTGCGAAGTTCGACCTGGAGCTCTCGTTGCACGAACAGCAGGACCGCATCGTCGGCAGCCTGGGCTACGCCACCGCGCTATTCGATCGCAGCACCATCGAACGCCAACGCGCGCAGTTCGTCCGGGTGCTCGGCGCGATGACCGCCGACCCACACACCTGCGTTGCACAGCTGCCGGTGTTGCCCGCCGGCGAGCGCGCTCGGCTACAGCGCTTCACTGTGACCGAGACGGCACCGGCGGCGCGAGCGCACTGTGTCCATCATCTATTCGACCTGCAGGTGCAGCGCACGCCCGAGGCGATCGCGCTGATCGAAGGTGAGCGCCAGCTCCGCTATGCCGAGCTGGAGGCCCGTGCCAACCTGCTTGCGCAGCGGCTTGTGGCGCTGGGTGTCGGCCTGGAAGACCTGGTCGCCCTCTATCTGCCGCGCGGTATCGCTCAGGTCGTGGCACTGCTGGCCACACTCAAGGCTGGTGCCGCCTATCTGCCGCTGGATCCGCAACTGCCCAGCGAGCGTTTGGCGTTTGTGCTGGACGACAGCCAGCCGCGGCTGGTGCTGACCTGCGATGACCTGCTGCAACGGCTACCGCGCGCAGGCAGCCTGCCGGGATTCGCCGTGTTGAATCTTGATGCGGACATGACGCTGGAAACCGACGCGCTGGCGCGGAACCCGGCGGCGCCCCTGGTGCCCGAGCTGTGCCCGGAGCATTTGGCCTACGTCATCTACACGTCCGGCTCCACCGGCCAGCCCAAGGGCACCTTGCTGACCCACGCAGGTGCAGCGCACTACCTGCAATGGGCCATCGAGACCTATCGGCCGCAGCCCAGCGCGGTGGTGTCGTCATCGCTGGCCTTCGATGCCACCTTGACCAGCCTGCTGGCACCTCTACTCTGCGGCGCCACGGTCGAGCTGTTGCCGGAACACGGTACGCTCGATGCGTTGCGGCAACGTCTGTGCGATCCCACGCCGCTCGGCCTTGTCAAGCTCACACCCGCGCATCTGGAAGTGCTGGGTCAACAACTGGTCGACCATCGCGAACCGCTCAGCCCAGCGGTGATGGTGATCGGTGGCGAGGCGCTGTCTGCTGCCACCCTGGCACGCTGGCAGACGCTCGCCCCGCACACCCGCCTGATCAACGAATATGGCCCGACCGAAACCGTGGTCGGTTGCGTCGTGCACGAGGCGACCGCAGACGATGCCACTGCAGCGAGTGGCCGCGTACCGATCGGTCACCCGATCGCGCATCTGCGCGTGTATATCCTCGATGCCTTTGGGCAACCGGCGCCGATTGGCGTCGCCGGCCAATTGCATATCGCCGGCCCGCAGCTGGCACGTGGCTATCTCGGTCGCCCTGCCCTGACCGCCGAGCGTTTCGTGCCCGATCCGTTTGCCGAGCGACCCGGCCAACGCATGTACCGCAGCGGCGACATCGGCTGCTGGCGTGCCGACGGCACGCTCGACTATCTCGGCCGCAATGACGAGCAAGTCAAGCTGCGCGGTCATCGCATCGAGCTGGGCGAAATCGCCGCAGCTCTGCGCGCGTGTGCGGGAGTCGAGGACGCGGCGGTGGTGCTGCGTGAGGACAGCATCGGTGAGCCTCGCCTGGTTGCGTACCTGGTCGGCGACGTCGATCAACACGTGGCCGCCGCGCTGAGCAGCCAGCTGGCCCCACGCCTGCCGGAGGTGATGCTGCCCAGCGCGTATGTGCACCTCGATGCACTCCCGCTGACCCCCAATGGCAAGCTGGATCGGCGCGCACTGCCGGCGCCAGAGACCGATAGATTCCCTGCTCAGGCGTATCTCGCGCCAGAAGGCGAGTTGGAAACCCAGCTTGCCGAGCTCTGGAGCGCGTTGCTTGGTGTCGAGCGCATCGGTCGCCACGACAGCTTCTTCGCCCTCGGTGGCCACTCGCTACTGGCTGTTCGGCTGGTCTCACGTATCCGCAGCGCACTCGGCCTGGAACTGCCGCTGGCCGCGGTGTTCGCACAGCCGCGCCTTGCCGACTTGACGCAGGCACTGCACAACGCTGCCATCAGCACGTTGCCGGCGATCGTGCCAGCCGACCGCAACGCTCCGCTGCCGCTGTCATTCGCGCAACAACGGCTGTGGTTCCTTGCCCAGTTGGACGCCCAAGCCGCGCTTGCCTATCTGGTCGCCAACGGCTTGCGCCTGCGCGGCAGGCTGGACCGCCAAGCATTGCGTCGAGCGCTGGATCGCATTGCGGCCCGCCACGAAAGCCTGCGCACCCGCATTGTGTTGCACCAGGACGAGCCCACCCAATGCATCGACAGCGAGACCACCGGCTTCCGACTGCACGAGCACGATCTCAGCACGCATCCCGATCCGCATCGCGAGGTTCGGCGCCTGGCCGAGCTAGAGACCCACACGCCGTTCGATCTGGCCCGCGACACCCTGGCGCGGGCGCAACTGCTCCGACTTGGCGACGAGGAGCATGTGCTGCTCGTCACCCTGCATCATCTGATCGCCGATGGCTGGTCGATGGGCGTGCTGATGCGCGAATTCAGCACGCTCTACCCAGCCTTCGTGCAGGGCCAGCCCGACCCTTTGCCGCCCCTGCCGATCCAATCGGCCGATATCGCGGTCTGGCAGCGCCGCTGGCTCGCTGGGGAGCGGCTGCAACACCAGCGTGACTTCTGGATCGACCATCTGCACGACGCCCCAGCCCTGCTGGAACTGCCCACCGACCACCCACGGCCCGCAGTGCAGGATGCGCGCGGCGAGACGCTGGAACTGGAGCTGGACGTCGCGCTCAGCGAGGCGTTGAGGGAACTGAGCCAACGTCATGGCACCACGCTGTTCATGACCTTGTTGGCAGCCTGGGGCGTGCTGCTGGCGCGGCTGTCGGGCCAGGACCAGGTCGTGATCGGGACGCCGACCGCCAACCGGACCCGCAGTGAGCTGGAGCCGCTGATCGGCTTGTTCGTCAACACGCAGGCGCTGCACATCGACCTGCGTCGTCGTCCGTCCGTCCGCGCATTGCTGGCCCAGGTCCGCGCCACCGCGCTGGCTGCGCAAGCGCACCAGGACCTGCCATTCGAACAAGTCATCGACGCCCTCAATCCACCCCGCAGCCTGGCTCACCATCCGGTGTTCCAGGTCATGTTCGCGTGGCACAACATGCCGGACAGTCGCATCGAGCTGCCCGGACTGGCAGTCGACGCGCTGCCACTGTCATCGGCGATGCTCAAGTTCGATCTCGATCTGGCGCTGCAGGAACAAGATGGCGTCATCGTCGGCCGGCTGGCGTATGCCACCGCACTGTTCGACAGCAGCACCATTGTGCGTCACCTGGCGCAGTTCATGCAGGTGTTGCGCGGCATGGTCGCCGATGCAGATGCCTGCGTGACCCGACTGGCGCTGGTGTCGCCGGAGGAACACGCACAGCTGGCAAGCTTCAATGTCACCGCGGCCTCGCTGCAAGAGCCCGATTTCCTCCACCAGCAGATCGCAGCGCAGGCGCAGCGTACGCCCGATGCCATCGCCGTGATCGACGGCCAGACCGAACTCAGCTACGCAGCACTCGATACCCGCGCCAACCAGCTCGCGCATCATCTGATCGGCGTGGGTGTGACGCCAGAACGTGTCGTCGCCATCTGCCTGCCGCGCGGCAGTGCCCAGGTCATTGCCCTGCTGGCCATCCTCAAGGCCGGTGCCGCCTATCTGCCACTGGATATCGAGGCACCAGCCGCCCGGCTGCACGCGATGGTGGCGGACGCCGGCGCGCAAGTCGTCATCGCAGACAGGCAGGCCGCAACGCTGTTCGGACCTTGCAAGGATCTACGGCAGGTCTGCATGGACGAAGAGTCGGTGCCGTGGGCTTGCGGACCGGCCCACGCCCCCGATGTGCCGTCCCTGCACCTGCAGCATCCTGCCTATGTCATCTATACGTCCGGCTCTACGGGCCGGCCCAAGGGTGTCGTCATTCCGCACCATGCGCTGGCGGCCTTCTTCGGCGCCCTGCAGACTCAGCTGCCACTGACGCCCCATGATCGTTTGTTGGCCGTCACCACGCTCGGCTTCGACATCGCCGGCCTGGAACTGTTCGCGCCGCTGGTGCACGGTGCCTGCGTCGTCATCGCGGCCCCGGACCTACGCGATCCGGCGGAATGGATGCAACTGCTGGCCGCACAGCGCATCTCGGTACTGCAGGCCACGCCGACGTTCTGGCAGCTGTTGCTCAATGCCGGCTGGCAGAGCACCCCGAACATGCGCTTGCTCTGCGGTGGAGAGGCCTTGCCGCAGGATCTGGCGCAACGTCTGCGGGCCGGCGGTGGCCAGCTGTGGAATCTGTATGGCCCCACCGAAGCCACCATCTGGGCCAGCGCGCATCCGGTGCGGAGCAGCGACGCCGGCAGCATCGTGCCGCTGGGCCGGCCATTGCCTGACACCCGCCTGCAGGTACTGGATGCGCATGGCCGGCTGTCGCCCATTGGCGTCGCGGGCGAACTCGTCATTGCCGGGCCGCAATTGGCGCGTGGCTATCTGGGCCGTCCCGACCTGACCGCCGAACGCTTCGTACCCGACGCATTCGCCACGCAGCCGGGCCAGCGCCGCTACCGCAGCGGCGATCTGGCACGTTGGCGCGCCGATGGCGTGCTGGCGTATCTGGGCCGCAGCGATCAGCAGATCAAGCTGCGCGGTTTCCGCATCGAGCCTGGCGAAATCGAAGCGGCGTTGCGCAGCTGCGATGGCATCCGCGAGGCGGCGGTCGTCGCACGTGCAGATGGCGATGACCGGCGGCTGATCGCCTATCTGGTCGGCGGACAGGTCCCGAGCGCCGAGCGCCTACGTGCCGTTTTGAGCACGCGCTTGCCCGAGTACATGCTGCCCTCCGCCTATATGCAGCTGGACGCACTGCCGCTGACGGCAAACGGCAAGTTGGACCGCCGTTCGCTGCCGGCGCCGGACCTCGAAGCAGTGGCCGTGCAGCCCTATGCTGCACCCAGGGGAGAGATGGAAGCGCAGCTGGCCGAGCTCTGGGGTGAGCTGTTGCATGTCGCGCGCGTCGGGCGCCACGACAACTTTTTCGCCCTCGGCGGCCATTCGCTACTGGCCGTGCGGTTGGTCTCGCGCATCCGCAGCGCACTTGGCCTGGAGCTGCCATTGGCGGCAGTGTTCGCCCAGCCAGACCTCGCTGGTCTGGCTCAGACCTTGCACAACGCCGCCGCCAGTACGTTGCCGGCGATTGTGCCCGCCGATCGCAGCACTCCCCTACCGTTGTCCTTTGCCCAACAACGCTTGTGGTTCCTCGCCCAGCTCGATGCCCAAGCCGAACTGGCGTACCTGATGCCGCATGGGCTGCGGCTGCGAGGACGATTGGATCGCGAGGCCCTACGCCAGGCCCTGGATCGCATCGCCGCCCGTCATGAAAGCCTGCGCACCCGGATCGTGCTGCACCAGGACCAGCCGACCCAGCGTATCGACAGCGATGGCATCGGCTTCCGACTCACCGAGCGCGCTCTCGGCACGCATCCCGAACCGCACAGCGAAGTCCGGCGACTGGCCGAGCTGGAAAGCCAAACGCCGTTCGACCTGGCGCACGACACCCTGGCCCGTGCGCAGTTGGTGCATCTCAGCGAAGACGAACATGTCC
>NZ_NSET01000085.1 GCF_009192945.1 Xanthomonas maliensis
AGACCACCGTCACCGGCGTAGAAATGTTCCGCAAGCTGCTGGACCAGGGTCAGGCAGGCGACAACGCAGGTCTGCTGCTGCGCGGCACCAAGCGTGACGACGTCGAGCGCGGCCAGGTGCTGTGCAAGCCGGGTTCGATCAAGCCGCACACCGAGTTCGAGGCAGAGGTGTACGTGCTGTCGAAGGACGAGGGCGGCCGTCACACCCCGTTCTTCAAGGGCTACCGTCCGCAGTTCTACTTCCGTACCACCGACATCACCGGTGCGGTGCAGTTGCCGGAAGGCGTGGAAATGGTGATGCCGGGCGACAACGTGAAGATGGTTGTCACGCTGATCAACCCGGTCGCGATGGACGAAGGTCTGCGCTTCGCGATCCGCGAAGGCGGCCGTACCGTTGGCGCCGGCGTGGTTGCCAAGATCATCAAGTAAGTCTGTGCCTGCACCTGGAAGCTCCTGAGCTGACAGGTGTGCACGAACGGCGGGCCGGCTGAACCCGGTCCGCCTTCGTTGTCTTGGGGTTTGCGGTAACGAGTACATACGCCAGTAGCTCAATTGGCAGAGCAGCGGTCTCCAAAACCGCAGGTTGGGGGTTCGAGTCCCTCCTGGCGTGCCACTCCTCTTTCCGGCCCAGCGATTCGGGTCAGATCGGTAACTAGAGCCGGATGAATAGCAAAATCGAGCCTTCCAAGAGCGCTTCTTCCAGCGCTGATGTCGTTAAGTACGTGATCTCCGCTGCCCTGGTGGTTGCGGGGCTTTTCGTGTGGTTCTGGTTCTCCGCTCCCGAGCGTGCGACCCAGCTGGGCGCCTGGACGCCGCAGTTGCGCGCGCTGGCCGTGGTCGTTGGACTGGTGGCGGGTGCCTTTGTCTTCCTTGGCACCGGCAAGGGCCGGGAGACCCGCGAATTTCTGTCCGAATCCAGGTTCGAGCTGCGTAAGGTGGTCTGGCCGACGCGCCAGGAAGCCATTCGCACCACTTGGGTGGTGATCGTCGTCGTAATCATTCTGAGTTTGCTGTTGGGCGGCTTCGACTTTGTCATCCAGAAGCTCACGCAGTGGTTCCTGGCTCGTTGAGGAGAATCAAGCAGTGAAGCGTTGGTATGTCGTTCACGCCTATTCAGGCTTCGAGAAGTCCGTCGCGCAGGCCTTGCGTGACCGCATCGTCCGCACCGAGATGGAAGAGCGTTTCGGTGAAGTGCTGGTGCCGACCGAAGAAGTCATCGAGATGCGCGCCGGCCAGAAGCGCCGTTCCGAGCGCAAGTTCTTCCCGGGCTACGTCCTGGTGCAGATCGAGACCCACGATGAGGCGGGCATTCCGCGCATCGATAACGAAAGCTGGCACCTGGTGAAGGAGACGCCCAAGGTCATGGGTTTCATCGGCGGCACCGCCGATCGTCCGTTGCCGATCCGCGATGAAGAAGCTGATGCGATCCTGCAGCGCGTGCAGGACGGCGTCGAAAAGCCGCGTCCCAAGGTGCTGTTCGAGCCGGGTCAGATGGTGCGCGTCACCGACGGTCCGTTCAATGACTTCAACGGCGTGGTCGAAGAAGTCAACTACGAGAAGAGCCGGCTGCGCGTGGCCGTGCTGATCTTCGGTCGCTCCACGCCGGTCGAGCTCGAATTCGGCCAGGTCGAGAAGGGCTGAGTCCGCTGGGTGCCGGCTAGGCACCCCGCCCAATTGCTGCTATAGTGCGCGGCTCGCTCACCTGGCGACCGCCGGGAACCAATGGCTGCCGCATGGCGGCCATCTGCGCATGTTCGAAACGCGACACCGGAACGCGTGATTCTTCCGGTCCGATGGGGAGCCTACGGTCTAGGCGCTAGCACCCGGAGAGCATTGAAATGGCAAAGAAAGTAGTTGGCTACATCAAGCTGCAGGTCAAGGCCGGCCAGGCCAACCCAGCGCCGCCGGTCGGTCCTGCGCTGGGTCAGCGCGGCCTGAACATCATGGAGTTCTGCAAGGCGTTCAACGCAGCGACCTCCAAGCTCGAGCCGGGTCTACCGACCCCGGTCATCATCACGGCCTATTCGGACCGTACTTTCACCTTCGTGACCAAGTCGACCCCGGCGTCGGTGCTGCTGAAGAAGGCCGCGGGCATCAGCTCCGGCTCCAAGCGTCCCAACACCGAGAAGGTGGGTAAGGTCACGCGCAAGCAGCTGGAAGAGATCGCCAAGGTGAAGGAAGCCGACCTGACGGCGGCTGAGCTGGAAGCGGCGGTGCGTACGATTGCGGGTTCGGCCCGCAGCATGGGTCTGACGGTGGAGGGCTAAGAGATGGCACAGAGCAAGCGCGTGAAGGCCATTGCGGCCGCTGTCGTTCCGGGCAAGAGCTATGCCTTCGAAGACGCAATCAAGATCCTGAAGACCGCCACCAAGGCCAAGTTCGTCGAGTCCATCGACGTCGCCGTGCGCCTGGGCGTTGACGCCAAGAAGTCCGACCAGCAGGTGCGCGGTTCCACCGTGCTGCCGGCCGGCACCGGCAAGAGCGTGCGCGTGGCTGTGTTCGCACCCGCCGGCGCCAAGGCCGACGAGGCTCTGGCGGCAGGCGCCGAAGCCGTGGGCATGGACGACCTGGCCGAAAAGATGCAGGCCGGCGATCTCAACTATGACGTGGTCATCGCGACGCCGGACGCCATGCGCGTCGTCGGTAAGCTGGGCACCCTGCTGGGTCCGCGTGGCCTGATGCCGAACCCGAAGGTCGGCACCGTGTCCCCGAATCCGGGTGAAGCGGTGAAGAACGCCAAGTCGGGCCAGGTGCGCTACCGCACCGACAAGGCCGGCATCATCCACTGCACCATCGGCAAGGCCAGCTTCGACGACGAAGCACTGAAGTCGAACCTGCAGGCATTGCTGACCGACCTGGTCAAGGCCAAGCCGGCCACCTCGAAGGGCACCTACCTGCAGAAGGTGTCGGTCAGCTCGACCATGGGTCCGGGCGTGACGGTCGACCAGTCCAGCCTGTCGCTGAAGTGATGGGCGGTCGGGCACGTCATGTGCCTGACATCCCGCAGCAGTAGATCCAAAGGTTTTCCGGCCCGGGTCACCGTGTGCCGGTCGTCCGTTCCCGCTGTTGGGGACGGACATTTTGAAGGCGATCGCCGGCTTGCCCGGCGGTAGCCGTCAAAGACCGCAGGCGCGGTCTGCGCACATCGACGACGGGCACGGATGCTCGCACTGGCAAGGAGTCGCCGTCGATGCCGCGGGATCGCTTAATCGGTTCGCAAGAACCGGCCGGCGTAGATGGTGTCGCCCTTCTGGAGTTTTCTGGTTATGCGCGTCTGGGACAGCCCGGATCGAGCTCACTCCAGGTCTAGAACGGCCACCAACGGAACATCGTCGATGTTCCCGGCGTCCAGGATGGACACCGCCCAGGACCGCAAGCGGCAGGAGCCGTGAGCGGAGTTCAATTGGAGGAGTGCAATGGCTCTCAATCTGTCCCAGAAGCAAGAAGTAGTCGCCGAGCTGGCAGAAGTCGCCGCCAAGGCCCACTCCTTGATCGCCGCCGAATACGCAGGCATCACGGTCTCTCAGATGACCGCGATGCGTAAGCAGGCCCGCGAGACCGGCGTGTACTTGAAAGTTGTCAAGAACACGCTGGCCGCCCGTGCCGTCGAAGGTACCGATTTCGCTGTCGCCGCAGACAAGCTGGTCGGTCCTTTGCTGTATGCGTTCTCGATGGAGGAGCCCGGCGCTGCCGGTCGCCTGATCAAGGAATTTGCCAAGAGCAACGACAAGCTGCAGGCCAAGGTCGTGTCGATCGGTGGGGAACTGTTCCCGGCCGGTCACGTCGAGGTGTTGGCGTCGCTGCCGACCCGCGACCAGGCCCTGGCCATGCTGGCCCGCGTGCTGTCCGAACCGGCTGCCATGTTCGCCCGTGCCGTCAAGGCCGTGGCCGACAAGCAGGGTGGTGGCGACGAAGCCGCCGCGCCGGCTGCCGAGACTGCCGAAGCTTGATGTCCTAGCGTTCGCTAGAACCCCAATCCAGAAAAACATCTAAAGGTAATCACAATGTCCCTTACCAACGAACAGATCGTCGACGCCATCGCCGAGAAGTCCCTGATGGAAGTGATGGAGCTGGTCAAGGCCATCGAAGAGAAGTTCGGCGTCTCCGCCGCCGCTCCGGTCGCCGCCGCTGTTGCTGGCCCGGCTGCTGTGGTGGAAGAGCAGACCGAGTTCACCGTGGTGCTGACCGATTGCGGTGCCAACAAGGTTGGCGTCATCAAGGCCGTCCGCGCCGTGACCGGCCTGGGTCTGAAGGAAGCCAAGGACCTGACCGAAGCTGGTGGCACGCTGAAGGAAGGCGCGACCAAGGACGAGGCCGAGAAGATCAAGAAGGAACTGACCGAAGCTGGCGCCAAGGTCGACATCAAGTAAGCAGCATCTTGCATCGCCGGCGTTTAGTGGTGATGCACTGAAGGCTGGGGGCGTAAAGCCCCCGGCCTTTGGCCGTTCCGGACGGGTGTCGCGCCGGGCGGTCAAATCCAACTCGCAGTCCCATGGAGTTGGTAGTTGGAAGTAGCGGGAGAAGGCGTGCTGGTGCCGGCAATACCAGCGACTTCCAACTGACAACTTGAACGTGAGTCCCTCACAAGAGCAGCGCACAGCCATGTGCACGGGTTCAATTTTGTTATCCACGGCCGCGGATGCACGCGGCCCGTACAACCCAAGGTGGAAGACCTCATGACGTCCTATTCGTTCACCGAAAAGAAGCGTATCCGCAAGGACTTCGGCAAGCAGCGCTCGATCCTCGAAGTGCCGTTCCTGCTTGCCATCCAGGTGGATTCCTACCGCGAATTCCTGCAGGAAGACGTGGAGCCGAGCAAGCGCAAGGATCTCGGCCTGCACGCGGCTCTGAAGTCGGTGTTCCCGATCTCCAGCTACAGCGGCAATGCCGCGCTGGAGTACGTTGGCTACAAGTTGGGCGAGCCCGTGTTCGACGAGCGTGAATGCCGTCAGCGTGGCATGAGCTACGGCGCGCCGCTGCGCGTGACCGTGCGCCTGGTGATCTACGACCGCGAGTCGTCCACCAAGGCCATCAAGTACGTGAAGGAGCAGGAGGTCTATCTGGGCGAAATCCCGCTGATGACCGAGAACGGCACCTTCATCGTCAACGGCACCGAGCGCGTCATCGTGTCGCAGCTGCACCGTTCGCCGGGCGTGTTCTTCGACCACGATCGTGGCAAGACCCACAGCTCGGGCAAGCTGCTGTACAGCGCCCGCATCATTCCTTACCGCGGCTCCTGGTTGGACTTCGAGTTCGACCCGAAGGACGCGCTGTTCACCCGTATCGACCGTCGCCGCAAGCTGCCGGTGTCGATCCTGCTGCGCGCGCTCGGCTACAGCAATGAAGAGATGCTGGCCGAGTTCTTCGAGATCAACACCTTCCACATCAACCCGGACGAGGGCGTCCAGCTGGAGCTGGTGCCTGAGCGCCTGCGTGGCGAAACGCTGAACTTCGACCTGGCCGATGGCGACAAGGTCATCGTCGAGGCCGGCAAGCGCATCACCGCACGTCACGTCAAGCAGTTGGAAGCCTCGGGCATCGCTGCGCTGGCCGTGCCGGACGACTACCTGGTCGGCCGAATCCTGTCGCACGACGTGGTCGATGCCTCGACCGGCGAGCTGCTGGCCAATGCCAACGATGAAGTCAGCGAAGACCAGCTGGCTGCCTTCCGCAAGGCCGGCGTCGACGCGGTCGGCACCCTGTGGGTGAACGATCTGGATCGCGGTCCGTACCTGTCCAACACCCTGCGCATCGATCCGACCAAGACCCAGCTGGAAGCCCTGGTCGAAATCTACCGCATGATGCGTCCGGGCGAGCCGCCGACCAAGGAAGCGGCGCAGAACCTGTTCCACAACCTGTTCTTCACCTTCGAGCGCTACGACCTGTCCACGGTTGGCCGCATGAAGTTCAACCGCCGTGTCGGCCGCAAGGAAGTCACCGGCGAGTCGGTGTTGTACGACAAGAAGTATTTCGCCGAGCGCAACGACGAAGAGTCCAAGCGTCTGGTCGCCACGCATGCCGATAGCTCCGACATCTTGGAAGTGATCAAGGTCCTGACCGAGATCCGCAATGGTCGCGGCGTGGTCGACGATATCGATCACCTGGGCAACCGTCGCGTGCGTTCGGTCGGCGAAATGGCCGAGAACGTGTTCCGCGTGGGCCTGGTCCGCGTCGAGCGCGCGGTCAAGGAGCGGCTGTCGATGGCCGAGTCCGAAGGCCTGACCCCGCAGGAACTGATCAACGCCAAGCCGGTGGCTGCCGCGATCAAGGAATTCTTCGGCTCCTCGCAGCTGTCGCAGTTCATGGACCAGAACAACCCGCTGTCGGAAGTGACGCACAAGCGGCGCGTCTCCGCGCTGGGTCCGGGTGGCCTGACCCGCGAACGTGCCGGCTTCGAAGTGCGCGACGTGCACCCGACCCATTACGGCCGCGTCTGCACCATCGAAACCCCGGAAGGCCCGAACATCGGCCTGATCAACTCGCTGGCGGTGTTCGCCCGCACCAACCAGTACGGCTTCCTCGAGACGCCGTACCGCAAGGTGCTGGACGGCAAGGTGTCCGACGACGTCGAGTACCTGTCGGCGATCGAAGAAAACGAGTACGTGATCGCCCAGGCGAACGCGCTGACCGATGCCAAGAACATGCTCACCGAGCAGTTCGTGCCGTGCCGGTTCCAGGGCGAGTCGCTGCTGAAGCCGCCGGCGGAAGTGCACTTCATGGACGTCTCGCCGATGCAGACGGTGTCGGTCGCAGCGGCGCTGGTGCCGTTCCTGGAGCACGACGACGCCAACCGCGCACTGATGGGCGCCAACATGCAGCGCCAGGCCGTGCCGACACTGCGTTCGCAGAAGCCGCTGGTGGGTACCGGCATCGAGCGCGCGGTGGCGCGTGACTCGGGCGTGACGGTGAATGCCCGCCGCGGTGGCGTGATCGAGCAGATCGACGCTGCGCGCATCGTGGTCAAGGTCAACGAGGAAGAAATCGGCGGCGGCACCGATGCCGGCGTGGATATCTACAACCTGATCAAGTACACCCGTTCCAACCAGAACACCTGCATCAACCAGCGTCCGCTGGTGAACGTGGGTGACGTGGTGGCGCGCGGCGACGTGCTGGCCGACGGTCCGTCCACCGACATCGGTGAGCTGGCACTGGGTCAGAACATGCTGATCGCCTTCATGCCGTGGAACGGCTACAACTTCGAAGACTCCATCCTGCTGTCCGAGCGTGTGGTGGAAGAAGATCGTTACACGACGATCCACATCGAAGAACTGACCTGCGTGGCGCGCGACACCAAGCTGGGACCGGAGGAAATTTCCGCCGACATTCCCAACGTGTCCGAGCAGGCGCTGAACCGTCTGGACGAATCCGGCGTGGTGTACATCGGTGCGGAAGTGCGCGCCGGCGACATCATGGTCGGCAAGGTCACCCCGAAGGGCGAAAGCCAGCTGACCCCGGAAGAGAAGCTGCTGCGGGCGATCTTCGGCGAGAAGGCCTCGGACGTGAAGGACAGCTCGCTGCGCGTGCCGCCGGGCATGGACGGCACCGTGATCGACGTGCAGGTCTTTACCCGCGACGGCATCGAGAAGGACAAGCGTGCTCGCCAGATCGAGGAATCGGAGATCAAGCGCGTCAAGAAGGACTTCGACGACCAGTTCCGCATCCTGGAAGCGGCGATCTATGCACGCTTGCGTTCGCAGATCGTTGGCAAGGTCGCCAATGGCGGTCCGAACCTGAAGAAGGGCGACAGCATCACCGACGCCTACCTGGACGGCCTGAAGAAGTCCGACTGGTTCCAGCTGCGCATGAAGGACGATGACGCCGCCGACGCGATCGAGCGTGCGCAGAAGCAGATCCAGGCGCATGAGAAGGAGTTCGAGGCTCGTTTCGCCGACAAGCGCAGCAAGATCACCCAGGGCGACGACCTCGCACCGGGCGTGCTGAAGATGGTCAAGGTGTTCCTGGCAGTGAAGCGCCGCATCCAGCCGGGCGACAAGATGGCAGGCCGCCACGGCAACAAGGGTGTGGTCTCCAACGTGGTGCCGGTCGAAGACATGCCGTACATGGCCGACGGTACCTCGGTGGACATCTGCCTCAACCCGCTGGGCGTGCCGAGCCGTATGAACATCGGCCAGATCCTCGAGGTGCATCTGGGCTGGGCCGCCAAGGGCCTGGGTAAGCGCATCCAGAAGATGCTGGACGAACAGCGTGCGGTGGCCGAGTTGCGCGAGTTCCTCGGCAAGATCTACAACCACGACAATGGCGTGGTGGGCGATCGTGTCGACCTGTCGCAGTTCAGCGATGCCGAGCTGCTGGTGCTGGCCAAGAACCTGACCGATGGCGTGCCGATGGCCACCCCGGTGTTCGATGGTGCGCTGGAGCAGGAAATCCGCGGGATGCTCAACTTGGCTTATCCGCAGGGCGATGCAGAAACCGAACTGCTCGGCTTCAACGCCAGCAAGACCCAGATGCAGCTGTACGACGGCCGCACTGGCGAGGCGTTCGATCGCAAGACCACCGTTGGCTACATGCACTACTTGAAGTTGAACCACCTGGTCGACGACAAGATGCATGCCCGTTCGACCGGCCCGTACTCGCTCGTCACCCAGCAGCCGCTGGGCGGCAAGGCGCAGTTCGGCGGTCAGCGCTTCGGTGAAATGGAAGTCTGGGCGCTGGAAGCCTACGGCGCGGCCTATACCCTGCAGGAAATGCTGACGGTGAAGTCCGACGACGTGCAGGGCCGCAACCAGATGTACAAGAACATCGTCGATGGTGAGCACGAGATGGTCGCGGGCATGCCGGAATCCTTCAACGTGTTGGTGAAGGAAATCCGCTCGTTGGCGATCAACATGGAACTGGAAGAGTAAGCGCCGGGACCCGCGACACGGGGCCGGGGAGCCGGAAGAGCCAGGGCGTTGTGCTCCTCGCTTTTCCGGGTCCCGGGTCCCGGGTCCCCGGTCCCGAGATAACACGCTTCCCGCCCATCTCAGATACGAATTCCTCCGACCCGGAGATATCAAATGAAAGACCTGCTAAATCTCTTCAATCAGCAGCGCCAGACGCTGGATTTCGACGCGATCAAGATCGCGCTGGCGTCGCCGGACCTGATCCGTTCGTGGTCCTACGGCGAAGTGAAGAAGCCCGAAACCATCAATTACCGAACCTTCAAGCCCGAGCGTGACGGCCTGTTCTGCGCCGCCATCTTCGGACCGATCAAGGACTACGAGTGCCTGTGCGGCAAGTACAAGCGCATGAAGCACCGCGGTGTGGTCTGCGAGAAGTGCGGCACCGAAGTGACGCTGGCCAAGGTGCGTCGCGAGCGCATGGGTCATATCGACCTGGCCTCGCCGGTCGCGCACATCTGGTTCCTGAAGTCGCTGCCGTCGCGCATCGGCCTGATGCTGGACATGACCCTGCGTGACATCGAGCGCGTGCTCTACTTCGAAGCCTACGTGGTCACCGAGCCGGGCCTGACCCCGCTCGAGCGCCGCCAGCTGCTGACCGAAGAGCAGTACCTGACCGCACGTCAGGAATACAACGACGACTTCGACGCCGCGATGGGCGCCGAGGCGGTGTATGAGCTGTTGCGCACGATCGACCTGCAGTCGGAAATGACCCGTCTGCGCGAGGAGATCGCCAGCACCGGTTCGGAGACCAAGCTCAAGCGTCTGACCAAGCGTATCAAGCTGATCGAGGCCTTCCTGGAGTCGGGCAACCGTCCGGAGTGGATGGTCATGACCGTGCTGCCGGTGCTGCCGCCGGATCTGCGTCCGCTGGTGCCGCTGGATGGCGGTCGCTTCGCGACCTCGGATCTGAACGATCTGTACCGCCGCGTGATCAACCGCAACAACCGTCTGCGCCGCCTGCTGGAGCTCAACGCTCCTGACATCATCGTGCGCAACGAAAAGCGCATGCTGCAGGAATCGGTCGATGCGCTGCTGGATAACGGCCGTCGGGGCCGTGCCATCACCGGCACCAACAAGCGTCCGCTGAAGTCGCTGGCCGACATGATCAAGGGCAAGCAGGGCCGGTTCCGTCAGAACCTGCTCGGCAAGCGCGTGGACTACTCCGGTCGTTCGGTCATCACCGTCGGTCCGTACCTGAAGCTGCACCAGTGCGGCCTGCCGAAGAAGATGGCGCTGGAGCTGTTCAAGCCGTTCGTGTTCGCCAAGCTGCAGCGTCGCGGCCTGGCCACCACGATCAAGGCCGCCAAGAAGCTGGTCGAGCGCGAGGAAGGCGAAGTCTGGGACATCCTGGAAGAAGTCATCCGCGAGCATCCGGTGCTGTTGAACCGTGCGCCGACCCTGCACCGTCTGGGCATCCAGGCGTTCGAGCCGGTGCTGATCGAAGGCAAGGCGATCCAGTTGCACCCGCTGGTCTGTACTGCGTTCAACGCCGACTTCGACGGTGACCAGATGGCCGTGCACGTGCCGTTGTCGCTGGAAGCGCAGCTGGAAGCACGTGCGCTGATGATGTCGACCAACAACATTCTGTCCCCGGCCAACGGCGAGCCGATCATCGTGCCGTCGCAGGACGTGGTGTTGGGCCTGTACTACATGAGCCGCGCCCTGGAAAACAAGAAGGGCGAGGGCATGGTGTTCGCCAACACCAACGAAGTGAAGCGCGCCTACGACAACCGCGTGGTCGAGCTGCACGCCAAGGTGAAGGTGCGCATCGCCCATGTGGACATCGATGCCGACGGCAAGCGCAGCAGCAGCACCTCGATCGTGGACACCACGGTCGGCCGTGCGCTGCTGAGCGAAATCCTGCCCGAAGGCCTGCCGTTCGCGCTGGCCAACACCGAGATGACCAAGAAGAACATCTCGCGCCTGATCAACTCCAGCTACCGCATGCTGGGGCTGAAGGACACGGTCGTTTTCGCCGACAAGCTGATGTACACCGGCTATGCCTACGCGACCCGCGCTGGCGTGTCGATCGGCATCGACGACATGCTGATCCCGGACGAGAAGAAGGGCATCCTCACCGAGGCCGAGGCCGAAGTGCTGGAAATCCAGGAGCAGTACCAGTCGGGTCTGGTCACCGCCGGCGAGCGCTACAACAAGGTGGTCGACATCTGGTCGCGCACCAACGAGCGCATCGCCAAGGCGATGATGGACACCATCGGCACCGAGAAGGTCGAGAACGCCAAGGGCGAGACCATCGACCAGAAGTCGATGAACTCGCTGTACATCATGGCTGACTCCGGTGCGCGTGGTAGCCAGGCGCAGATCCGTCAGCTGGCCGGTATGCGCGGTTTGATGGCGCGTCCGGATGGCTCGATCATCGAGACGCCGATCAAGGCGAACTTCCGCGAAGGCTTGAACGTGCAGGAGTACTTCAACTCCACCCACGGTGCCCGTAAGGGTCTGGCCGATACCGCGCTGAAGACCGCGAACTCCGGTTACCTGACCCGTCGTCTGGTCGACGTGGCGCAGGACGTGGTGATCACCGAGATCGATTGCGGCACCACCGAGGGTCTGATCATGACCCCGATCGTGGAAGGCGGCGACGTGGTGGAGCCGTTGAAGGAGCGCGTGCTGGGCCGTGTCGTGGCCGAGGACGTCTACCTGCCGGGCAACGACGAAGAGCCGATCGTCACCCGCAACACGCTGCTCGACGAAGCCTGGGTGGCCAAGCTCGAGGACGCCAGCGTGCAGTCGGTCAAGGTGCGCTCGACGATCAGCTGCGAATCCTCGTTCGGCGTGTGCGCACGCTGCTACGGTCGCGATCTGGCCCGTGGCCATCAGGTCAACATCGGCGAAGCGGTCGGTGTCATCGCTGCGCAGTCGATCGGTGAGCCGGGTACCCAGCTGACCATGCGTACGTTCCACATCGGTGGTGCGGCATCGCGTGCGGCTGCGGTGGACAACATCACCGTCAAGACCACCGGTTCGATCAAGTTCAACAACTTGAAGTCGGTCGAGCACGCCAACGGTTCGCTGGTGGCGGTGTCGCGTTCGGGCGAACTGTCGGTGCTGGACGGCCATGGCCGCGAGCGCGAGCGTTACAAGCTGCCGTACGGCGCGACCATCACTGCCAAGGATGCCGATGCCGTCAAGGCCGGCCAGGTCGTGGCCAACTGGGATCCGCATAACCACCCGATCGTGTCGGAAGTGGCGGGTTTCATCCGCTTCATCGACTTCATCGACGGCGTCACCGTCATCGAGAAGACCGACGAACTGACCGGCCTGGCATCGCGCGAGATCACCGATCCGAAGCGTCGCGGTTCGCAGGGCAAGGATCTGCGTCCGATCGTGCGCATCGTCGATGCCAAGGGCAACGACCTGTCCATTCCGGGCACCGATCTGCCGGCGCAGTACCTGCTGCCGCCGCGCTCGATCGTCAACCTGCAGGACGGTGCTGCCGTCGGCGTGGGCGACGTGGTGGCGAAGATCCCGCAGGAAGCGTCCAAGACCCGCGACATCACCGGTGGTCTGCCGCGTGTTGCCGACCTGTTCGAAGCGCGCAAGCCGAAGGATCCGGCGATCCTGGCCGAGCGTTCGGGCATCATCAGCTTCGGCAAGGACACCAAGGGCAAGCAGCGCCTGATCATCAAGGACACCGATGGCAGCGAGCACGAAGAGCTGATTCCCAAGTACCGCCAGATCATCGTGTTCGAAGGCGAGCACGTGACCAAGGGCGAGACGGTGGTGGACGGCGAGCCGAGCCCGCAGGACATCCTGCGTCTGCTGGGTGTCGAGCCGCTGGCGGCCTACCTGGTCAAGGAAATCCAGGACGTCTATCGCCTGCAGGGCGTGAAGATCAACGACAAGCACATCGAGGTGATCACTCGCCAGATGCTGCGCAAGGTCGAGATCACCGACCAGGGCAACAGCAAGTTCCTCAACGGCGAGCAGGTCGAGCGCCAGCGCGTCATCGAGGAAAATGCCCGTCTGGTCGCTCGCAACGAACTGCCGGCCAAGTACGACCCGGTGCTGCTGGGCATCACCAAGGCCTCGCTGGCCACCGAGTCGTTCATTTCGGCGGCGTCGTTCCAGGAGACCACGCGCGTGTTGACCGAGGCCGCCGTGCGCGGTACCCGCGACAACCTGCGTGGTCTGAAGGAAAACGTCATCGTCGGTCGTCTGATCCCGGCCGGTACCGGCCTGGCCTACCATTCCACCCGTCGCAAGGCCTCCGGCCTGACCGACCTGGAGATGGAGACCCTGTCGGGCAAGCCGGCCGCCGCCGAACCGGCCGCGACCGTCGCCGAAGCTGGCGCGGACGAGGAGTAAGCGCTCCGGCGGTGCCTTTATCGGCACCGCTGGCAGGGCGAGAGAGGAGGGCAGGAGGCCCTCCGCTTTTCCGGTCTTGGATGGACCAGCAGGGTTAGGTTTCCGTGAAGTTGACGGAGTTTCGCCCTGCCAGCTATACTTCTCTGTCTCGGTGGGCCGTTTCGCGGCCTGCCTTCGTTTTCATGCAAGGCCGTTCCGGCCTCCAATCAGAAGAATCGACTGATGGCAACGATCAATCAGCTGGTCCGCAAGCCCCGGCAGGCGACCACCTACAAGAGTGCCTCGCCGGCACTGGACAAGTGTCCGCAGCGCCGTGGCGTCTGCACGCGTGTCTACACCACTACCCCGAAGAAGCCGAACTCGGCCTTGCGTAAGGTCGCCAAGGTGCGCCTGACGAACCAGGAAGAGGTCATCAGCTACATCGGCGGTGAAGGCCACAACCTGCAGGAGCACTCCGTGGTCCTGATTCGCGGTGGTCGCGTCAAGGATCTTCCCGGTGTGCGTTATCACACCGTCCGTGGTTCGCTGGACGCCGCCGGCGTCGCAAAGCGTCGTCAAGGCCGTTCCAAGTACGGCGCCAAGCGCCCGAAGAGCTAAGGAAATACACCCATGTCCCGTAAAGGTTCTACTCCGCAGCGCACCGTCCTGCCTGATCCCAAGCATGGCAGCGAAACCATTGCCCGCTTCATCAATATGGTGATGCAAAGTGGCAAGAAGTCGGTTGCTGAGAAAATTGTCTATGGCGCAATGGACGTCATCGGCGAAAAGAATCCGAATGCCATCGAGCTGGTGCAGAAAGCACTGGACAACGTGGCCCCGGCTGTCGAAGTCAAGTCGCGTCGCGTCGGTGGTGCTACCTATCAGGTGCCCGTCGAAGTGCGTTCGTCCCGTCGCATGGCGCTGGCAATGCGCTGGTTGATCGACTCCGCGCGTAAGCGCGGCGAGAACACCATGCCCCGCAAGCTGGCTGCCGAACTGCTTGACGCCGCGGAAAGCCGTGGCGGCGCGATCAAGAAGCGTGAAGAGACGCACCGTATGGCGGAAGCGAACAAGGCGTTCGCGCATTACCGCTGGTGACCTCGGGGGCCTTGGTAACGGGGCCCTTCAGCACCATTTGAGTGCTGTTTGCGGCGCGCAAGGCGCCGCACCAAATCCGAAGGCCGCCGAAAGGCGGCGTTCGGCCATCCGAAATCCAAGAAATTGAGAGGCTCCCCGTGGCCCGTACCACTCCCATCGAGCGTTACCGCAACTTCGGCATCATGGCCCACATCGATGCCGGCAAAACCACTACGTCCGAACGCATCCTGTTCTACACCGGCGTCAGTCACAAGATCGGCGAAGTCCACGACGGCGCTGCAGTGATGGACTGGATGGAGCAGGAGCAGGAGCGTGGCATCACGATCACCTCCGCTGCGACCACCGCGTTCTGGACCGGGATGGACAAGTCCATGCCGCAGCACCGCTTCAACATCATCGATACCCCCGGGCACGTCGACTTCACCATCGAAGTGGAGCGCTCCTTGCGCGTGCTCGACGGTGCGGTGTTCGTGCTGTGTGCGGTCGGTGGCGTGCAGCCGCAGTCCGAGACGGTGTGGCGTCAGGCCAACAAGTACTCGGTGCCGCGCATGGCGTTCGTCAACAAGATGGACCGCACCGGCGCCAACTTCGACAAGGTCGTCGAGCAGCTCAAGGCTCGCCTGGGCGCCTATGCCGTGCCGATGCAGGTGCCGATCGGCGCTGAGGACGGCTTCGAGGGCGTGGTCGACCTGCTGAAGATGAAGGCGATCCATTGGGATACCGCCTCGCAGGGCACCACCTTCGAATATCGCGACATCCCGGCCGATCTGGTGGATGCAGCGACCGAAGCGCGTTCGTTCATGGTCGAGGCTGCTGCCGAGGCCAGCGAAGAGCTGATGGACAAGTACCTCAACGATGGCGACCTGAGCGAGCAGGAGATCCTCAGCGGTCTGCGCGAGCGCACCCTGAAGGTCGAGATCGTGCCGGTGTTCTGTGGTTCGGCGTTCAAGAACAAGGGCGTGCAGGCCATGCTCGATGGCGTCGTGCACCTGCTGCCGTCGCCGGCCGATCGTCCGCCGGTGCAGGGCATCGACGAAAACGAGAAGGAAGACACCCGGCCGGCTGCCGACAACGCGCCGTTCTCCGCGCTCGCGTTCAAGATCATGACCGACCCGTTCGTCGGTTCGCTGACCTTCTTCCGCGTCTACTCGGGCACGCTCAACTCCGGCGACCAGGTCTATAACCCGGTCAAGTCGAAGAAGGAGCGCGTGGGCCGCATCCTGCAGATGCACTCCAACAACCGCGAAGAGATCAAGGAAGTGCGCGCGGGCGACATCGCCGCGGCGGTGGGTCTGAAGGACGTCACCACGGGTGACACGCTGTGCGCGCAGGACAAGATCATCACCCTGGAGCGCATGGTGTTCCCGGAGCCGGTGATTTCGATGGCGGTCGAGCCGAAGACCAAGTCGGACCAGGAAAAGATGGGCATGGCCCTGGGCCGTCTGGCGCAGGAAGATCCCTCCTTCCGCGTCAAGACCGACGAAGAATCCGGTCAGACCATCATCTCCGGCATGGGCGAGCTGCACCTGGACATCATCGTCGACCGCATGCGTCGCGAGTTCAATGTCGAGGCCAACGTCGGCAAGCCGCAGGTGGCGTACCGCGAGACCATCCGCAAGGCCGACGTCAAGTCGGACTACAAGCACGCCAAGCAGTCCGGTGGTAAGGGTCAGTACGGTCACGTCGTGATCGAGCTGTCGCCGATGAGCGAGGAAGATCGCAAGAACGACAACGTCAAGGACGATTTCCTCTTCATCAACGACATCACCGGCGGCGTCATTCCGAAGGAATTCATCCCTTCGGTCGAAAAGGGTTTGCGCGAGACGATCACCAGTGGCCCGCTGGCGGGCTTCCCGGTGGTGGGCGTCAAGGTCAAGCTGGTGTTCGGCTCGTACCATGACGTCGACTCGTCGGAAATGGCGTTCAAGCTGGCTGCGTCGATGGCGTTCAAGCAAGGCTTCGCCAAGGCGAGCCCGGTGCTGCTGGAGCCGATCATGAAGGTCGAAATCGTCAGCCCGGAGGACTACCTGGGTGACGTGATGGGCGACGTGAGCCGCCGTCGCGGCGTGCTGCAGGGTCAGGACGACAGCCCGTCGGGCAAGATCATCAACGCGATGATCCCGCTGGGCGAAATGTTCGGCTATGCGACCTCGCTGCGCTCGATGTCCCAGGGACGTGCAACGTTCTCGATGGAATTCGACCACTACGAAGAAGCGCCGGCCAACATCGCCGATGCCGTCACCAAGAAGGGCTGAGTTCGCTCAGCCTTGCACCAAATTTCTCAATAAAGGTAGTAATTTCAATGGCAAAAGCTAAATTCGAGCGCACCAAGCCGCACGTGAACGTCGGCACCATTGGCCACGTTGACCATGGCAAGACCACGCTGACCGCTGCGCTGACCAAGATCGGCGCCGAGCGCTTTGGTGGCGAGTTCAAGGCCTACGACGCGATCGACGCGGCGCCGGAAGAGAAGGCGCGCGGCATCACGATCTCGACCGCACACGTCGAATACGAGTCCCCGACCCGCCACTACG
>NZ_NSET01000086.1 GCF_009192945.1 Xanthomonas maliensis
TAGGGCGTGTTAACACAACCAACGCAGCCCATCTGCCACGAGGGCGAAGTTCAGGAAGGCCAGGAACATTGCGTCGAGCTTCTCGAAGCGGGTGAATATGCGTCGAAATCCCTTCAGGCGGCGGAACAGTCGCTCCACTTCGTTGCGCCGTTTGTACATTTCCCGATCGTATTCCCACGGGTTCAGCCGCTGCGGATTTGGCGGAACAACCGGAATGAACCCAAGATCCAGAGCCAACTGAATCGTCTCATCGCCTTGGTATGCCATGTCCATCAACAGATGGACAGGCCGACTCGTGCGCCCCAGGCTTTCGAGCAATCTGCGGCCTTGTGGTCCATCGCCGGCCTGGCCAGGCGACAAGCAAAACGTCACGGCCGTTCGAGCATCCGCGGCAACCATATGAATCTTGGTGTTCCATCCGCCTCGGGACTTTCCGATCGACTGTGGACCGTTTTTTTTAGAGCACCTGTCCCATCTGGATGCACCTTGATACTCGTGCTGTCCAACGAGACGACTTCGATCTTGATGCGCACCACTTGCTCACGCTGCAACTCCTCAAACATCCGATCCAGCACCCCAGCCTTGGCCCATCGGCGCATACGTGTATAGATCGTGTGCCAGTTTCCAAAGCGTTTGGGCAATCCGCGCCATTTGCAGCCATGCTCGGCGACATAGAGCATGGCATTGACTACTTGCAGATTGGTCATGCTCACATTGCCTCGCTGCGTTGGCAGGCAATGCTCAATCAGGGCGAACTGTTCCGGCGTGATTTCCATGGGCGACAGTGTTCACCATCTGAGCCATTGGCGCAATTAGTGTTAACAGGCCCTAGGCCGATTGCCGTCCCGCACGGCGATCGGTAGGGTCGTGCCACATCTTTCGGGGAACCCGCTATGAAGCCTCTCGTTGTTGCCATCGCCCTGGTGCTGGGCGCCACCGCGCCGCTGCAGGCGCAG
>NZ_NSET01000087.1 GCF_009192945.1 Xanthomonas maliensis
CGGCTGCTCGCTACGTTTTGTCAGCCGCTCTAAGGCGCCCTTGCCGGGTGCCGCCGGTCGGCGCTTCGGCGCCAGCGGCGTTCGGTCGCCTGGGCGACGCCAACCGCTGCGATTGCTCCGATCGAGTCATGACACCCTGCTGCCAGCGCTGCGCTGGCACCGCGTCGCAGCGTCGATGCGATACCAGCACGCTGGCGGCAGCACTCAGTCTGGCCGCAGCCAGGCCGTCAGGCGCGCTCCGTCCGGGACGCCGAGTCCGGTCGCGGCATCCCATCCGGTGGACGCGCGGAAGCCGCCGTTGTCGCCGTCGACGATGTCGCCGAAGGCGTCTGGCCGTCCATACAGGCGCGGCACCACGAACGCTGGCGGCATGCGATTGGCGCCGTAGATGCGTGCCAGCAAGGCCGCCCAGAGCGGTGTTGCGGCGCTGGTGCCGCCCATGACCGACGGCTCTCCGTTGATCGACAGCGCATAGCCGGTCCGGCCGTCGGCATTGGCTGCCACATCGGGCAGGCCGCGCCTGCGCAGCGGTTGCGACTGCCGATGTTCGTCGGTCAGCCGCAGACCCTCCTGCCAGCCAGGACGCGCAAAGAAGCGGCTTGGCCCACCGCCCCCCTTGGACCATCCCGACTCGCTATCGGGTCGCGCCTGCGTGCCGCCGCAGGCCAGTACGAACGGGCTGGACGCGGGGAAGCACACGTTCAACCCGGGTTCGCCGTCGCTGGCACCATCGTCGCCGGTGGCGACGCACACGGTGATCCCCAGCAACGCGGCCGCCTGGAAGGCGCTGTCGTAGGCCTGGCGCGACTGCGGTGTCCACTGCGATTCGGTGTACCCCCAGCTGATGCTGATGATCCCCGGCGCATGCTCGCGGTCGTGGATGGCGGCGTTGATCGCCTCCAGGAATCCGTTGTCGGTATTGGGGGCGAAATACGCCACCAGCTTGGCGCCGGGTGCGAGCGCGCCGGCGATCTGCAGGTCCATCTGCGCCTCGATATCGCCGTCGTCATCGCCGCTGCCGGGGGCGTTGCTGCCGCCCGGCAATAGCACGTCGACCACGCTGGGCATGGACAGGCCGAGCTGGGCGAAGAAGGCGGCCATCTGTGCGCGTCTGTAACCGCCGCCCAGCATGATGATGCCGATGCATTGGCCATGCCCGTCGTGGTCGGGAAAGCCATACCGCTGCGCCAGCTGTGGCGGTGTGTACTGCGCGATCGCCGTTTCTTCCGCCGCTGCCTTTGCCTGCGCGATCGTGGTCACCGGCGGGGTCTGCGCCTGCCGACGTGCATCCAGCCCGAGCACGGCGGTGACGATGCCATCGAGCGCCTGCGGGATCGAGACCGGGCCGATGCGGCCACGGTACTGCTGCTCGCCGCGCACGTAGCGATGCAACTGCACCTGGAAGGCCGCTTCGCATTGCTGCACGGTGCCTTCCAGGCTCACGCTACCGCTGTCGGCATGCACGCGCTCGACCGTCAGGCCGTAGCTGGCGGCGAAGTCCACGACTGCCTGCAGATCGGCGGCGCTAGCCGCGCAGCGGGTGCTGAATTGTGCGCGCGTCAGCGCTTGCGCACGCGTGCCGGCCCGCACCTGCAGCAAGGCCGCCGCGGCCGCATCGAGTGCCGGCCGGCGCACCGTCAGCAGCACGCGCAGGCGCTCGTCGCGCGGCACGCTGCCGGCGTCCAGACTGGCCGGTGCGGCCTGACGCTCACTGCCGACGAGTACGGTATGCATGGATGTGGATCTCCATCGAGCTAGGGATGATGTGTTGACCGCAATCGCCGCGCCGCCGACAGCTGGGGTGGCAGCGACATCATGTTGCAGATTGCTTGCGCCGCATGCCATGCCCATTGAATGCGCCGGCGCGCCAGCCTGCGGCACGCTCAGGTGCCTGTTCGCTCGCGGTGCGAAGCGCCTCTGAAACGAACGCGGCTGCGTTGGTCTGGCAGTTGGCCAGCGCGCCGCCAGGCCAGGGTGGCGATGCGCTGCCTCAGATCCTGCGACAGCGGATCGCGTTGCAGGTCTGCCAGCACGCCGATGCAGCGTCGAACACGGCGCTGACGCATGCCGTCGCCAGCAGCGTTCTGTATGCCGATTTCCGCATCTGTCTGCGACAGCAGCCACAAGACGGTGCAGACCGCCTCACGCACCATGCCAGACAGATCATTGAGGGGCGCGACGATGGACCGCAGGACTTTTCTGCGTCAGGGGATAGCGGCCACTGCCGCGGTCGGCACCGGCGCCATGCGGGCGGTGCCGGCCAGTGCCGACTCGCCCACGGCGCTGCGGCCGCTGGCCGAACCGCGCCTGCAGCCGGCGTTGCCGGTGGCCGAGCTGGGACCGGCGGTCTGCAGTTTTCGGCATCTGCAACAGGACTGGACCGTCCACGAGCCGCTCGATGATCCGCAGGCGCCACTCACGTTGCGCACCGCCGCCGGCACGGTGCGCCTGGGCAAGCGCACCGAGCCGGCCTATCCGGCTGCAGGCACGCCGTACTTCGGCCTGTCGCTGGCCGAGGTGGCGATGGCCGATGCCGACCTGCTGGCCGACCGTCTGTTGCGCAATGGCGACCCTGACGAGCAGCAAGTGCGCGATGTCGCGCCCGCGCCTGCATCGCTGCTCGACCCCAAGGACAACGGCGGGCGTTGGCCATGGACCAGCTTCGTCGGCACGCGCGAAGCCCTGGATACCATGCCGATCCTCCCCAATGGCCGCAGCCGCACGGCGCGACCGGAGCAGGCCTTCGCCGAGCTGGGCGAGCAGGCGCTGATCCAGCGGCGCGAGGAGGGCATGCTGGGCGGCTGGCTGCCGGCGGTGCGCAAGGTCATGCGGCCGCAGGGCCAGCCCGACACCTGGTACGAGGTGCTGGTGTTCGCCGATGTGCGTGCCAGCGATCGCTTTGTCGTCCAGACCTGGCACCGCACGATGAAGGTCAAGGCCGGTGCGGTGGTGGCGGCGCACTACACCCATAGCTATCCGCGCTTCGCGCCTGCGCGCGAGCCGGCCAGTCCCGAACAGTTCTACACGGCGCTGCTGGATTTCGTCGGCTACTGGCAGCAGGCGCTGGAAGGCACCGTGCAGGCGCAGCTGCCCGATGCCAGTTGGAACGACATGGCGCAGTTCGCCTTCGCGCGCGAGCTGGTGGTGCGCCCGGGCGGCGACTACCCCAAGTACGGCGCGGTGGATCGCGACTACTACGGCAACGAGTACGACGGCTTCCAGGACACCTTCACCAGCTCCCTGTACGCCAACCTGGAGTGGGGACGCTTCGCCCAGGCGGCGGCGGTGCTGGACAATTACGTCGATGGCTTCGTGCAGGACAACGGCCTGCCCAATATGCGCGGCCCGGAAGTCGGGCAATGCGGTCTGACCTTGTCGTTGTTGACGCGCTATCTGCGCTACACCGACGATGCCGCGCGCCTGCGGCGCTGGTTGCCGAAGATCGCCGCCATCGCGCAAGTGCTGTGCGATCTGCATGATCAAGCGCTGGCATTGCCGGCCGATGTGCCCGGTCACGGACTGCTGCATGGCTGGAACGAGTCCGATGCCTGCCTGTTTCCCGATCCGTCGCTGTGGTGGAAGCCGTACTACGCCAATAGCGCGTTGGCGATCCGCGGCTGGGAGGACATTGCCCAGGTGTGGACCACGCTCGGCGGCCAGCCCGCCGTGGCCGCTGGCTGGCGCGCGCGCGCCGGCCGGCTGCGCAAACGGCTGGAGATCAGCCTGCGTGCGAATGTGCGCCGCGATCTCTCGCCGCCCTATGTCGGTCCCCTGCCTGGCATGCGCCTGACCTTCCGCCAGTCGCTCACGCAGGAAAAACCGAGCGAGCAGCAGTGGCCGCATCGCGCCTACGCCGAATTGCTGCAGGCCGACGTGCTGCCGGCGGACCTGGCCCACCTGGTGATCGATTGCGTGCGCGGCCATGGCGGTACCAGTCTCGGCGTGGTCGCCAATATCGCGCCACCCGATCCCGGCAGTCGCGATCTGCTGGGCTTCATCTCCTACGGCTATGCGCAGCAGCTATTGCGGCTGGATCGCATCGAGGAGTATCTGCTGTTTCTCTATGCGCACCGCTACCAGGTGCATACGCGCGGTAGCTGGACGGCGGGCGAGGTCAGTGGCATCACCGGCGGCATGCCGTTGTTCTGCATGCCGGCGCAGTTGACCATTCCCTTGCTGCTGCGCTGGATGTTGGTCAGCGAAGATGGCGCCGGCGAGCAACTGTTCCTGGCGCGCGCGCTGCCGCGGGCCTGGCTGGCGAGCGGCGCGCCGATCGGGATGGTGAATGCACCCACGCGCTGGGGCCCGCTGAGCTGGAGCTTGCGCGCCGATACCGCCGCCGGCCGCATCGACGGACAGGTGCAGTTGCCCGAGCGTGCGCCCAAGCAAAGCTGGCTGACGCTGCGGGTCCCGGCAGGTACGCGCTTGCAGCGCGTGACGGTTGACGGCAAGGCGGCCCGCCTGCAGGGCCCGCATGCGGATCGGATCGCGTTGCCGCGCGGCACAGCGCTGGTGAACGTGCAGGCGTGGTATCGCTGAGGTGGCGTAGAGCGCGATGACAACGCCCAGCTGACGCGCCGGAGTGCGGGCCGTGGGCGGTGCCGTCATCGGCGCAACGCCGACGTGCGATCGAGTGCAACAGCTTGCGTGCTGCCGTCCAACGCAACGGCGCTGCACAGCGCCGATGGCATCAGGCCTCGCTCCACGTCTGCCGCAAGCGAATCGGTTCCCTGGGCAACCGCTGCCCGGCTGCTATGTGTAGGTGACATGGTCTCTTGTGGATTGCTGGCATGCGATGCCGTTCGGGCGTCGTGCGGATGCAGCTAGCGAGCCCAAGCACGCGGACTTCCGCACGCCAGCCGGATAAATTCGTCAAGACGGGGCCGTGGCGTTGCCGCAAGCTTTTTTCTGCGTCATCCCTCCGTGATCGGATGGCGTGCTCTCCAGGGGAGCGTTCTTGCATCTGGTGAAACCTGCCGTCTTCGCACGCCAGGGCATGTCTTGCTGTCGGATCATCTTCGAACTTGCGCTGTCGCAGCGCGGCTGGGCTGTGCTTGCCCACCGCCCACTACCGTCAATTGCCAAGGACTCACGATGCTGCAGAGCCGCCGTGCACGTGTATCACCCGACCCTCGCCAGCGGACGACTGTCCTGGTCACTGCGATCCTGCTGTGCCTGTCGTTGGGTGCACCGCAGGCGCAGGCGCAGCAGAATGCCGTATCCGACGATGAGACGACGCAGACGCTGGAAGGGATCACCGTCACCGGCACCCATCTGCGCCGCGTCGATGCGGAAACCGCCAGTCCCTTGATCGTCATCGACCGTCAGCGGATCGAAGACAGCGGCCAGAACACGCTTGGCCAGTTGTTGCAGCAGATGCCGGCGATGGCCGGCTTCATGCCGGGGCCTGCACTCAACTCCGGCTTCAGTCATGGCCGCGCGCTGGTGTCGCTACGCAATCTCGGGCCCGAGCGCACCCTGGTCCTGGTCAACGGCCATCGCATGGCCGGGCCTGCCAGCAGCGTGGCATCGGCGCCGGGCGTGGACGTCAATGCGATTCCGGCGGCAATGGTCGAGCGCGTGGAGGTGCTCACCGACGGCGCCTCGTCGGTCTATGGCTCCGATGCCATCGGCGGGGTGATCAATATCATCCTCAAGGACAAGTACGACGGCCTGGCGCTGACGGCCGACTACGCGCAGAGCACGCATGGCGATGCCAATCGCCGCAGCCTGGGGCTGGAATGGGGCAAGCATTGGGAGCGTGGCGGGGTGATCCTGGGCCTGAGCCACAATTCGATGAACCCGGTGTTCAATCGCGACCGCAGCTATGCGGCCAAGGACGTGGTCTTCCTCGATGGCCGGGTCAGCGAGGTGCGCGGCGCCAATACCCGCGCGTTCCTGACCGATGGGCGGGTGCTGACGCCGGTGGCTGGCGTCGCGCCGGGGCCGGTCGGCGAAGATGCCTTCCGCACGTACAATCGCGCCACCGACAGTTACAACGTCTACGACACGCAGTACCTGATCACCCCGATCGATCGTACCAACGTCTCGCTGCACGGCAGTTTCGATCTGACCCCTGCGGTGCAGGCCTATGTGGATGCTTTCTGGACGCGCAGCAAGACCGTCTCGCGGCTGGATGCCTACGGCCTGGAAATGCAGGACGCGGTGGACAACTACTACAACCCGTTCGGCGATCAATTGGACGCCTACTATCTGCGCTCCCCGCAGGCCAATACCCGCGTCTACACCTCCACCATGTTCCAGACCAACATCGTTGCCGGTCTACGCGGGCGCGTCGCCGATAGCAGCTGGCAGTGGGATGCGGCAGCCGGCTATGCGAACTACAAGGACACCTTGGTGCGCACCGGGTTCTCGGTCACGTCCAAGTTGAACAACGCCGTCGGCGCCTCGTTCCTGGACAGCGATGGCGTGGTCAAATGCGGCGCGCCCGGTGCGGTGATCGCCGGCTGTACGCCGATCAACGTCTTCAATCCCAACGATCCGGCCACCATCGCCGCATTGCGAGGTACCCAGCTGGCGGTGGATCTGATCGACAAGAGCCAGATGCGCTTTGCCGACATCAGCGCCAATGGCGATCTGTTCAAGCTGCCTGCCGGAATGGTGCAGGCGGCGGTCGGCCTGGTCTATCGCACCAACAAGTTCGCCCAGGGCACCAGCAGCGCGGTCGCCGCCGCCGATGCCGATGGCAATTGCGACTATAACGACGGCTGCATCCTGCGACAGGGGCACGACGAATCGGTGCGCGAAGCATATGCCGAACTCTTGGTGCCGCTGCTGAAGGGTGCGCCGCTGGCCGACAGTCTGAATCTCAATCTCGGTTCGCGTTATTCCAAGTACGATGCCTGGGGCAATACCACCAACAGCAAGGTAGCGATCGAATGGCGGCCGATCGCCAATCTGCTGGTGCGCGCGACCGGCTCGCAGGTGTTTCGGGCGCCGGCCTTGGGCGATCTGTACGGCTCACCGTTCAACGGCGTGGTTGAGCCGAACGGCGATTTCAAGGATCCCTGTGACGGCTACGTCGGCAGTGGCAATCCTGCCTGCGCCAACGTCCGCGGCGATGGCAGTTTTGCCAATGCCGCCGAGTTCAAGGTGATCACCTCAGGCACCAACAATCTCGGCATCCGGCTCAAGCCCGAGCGCGGGCGTTCCTACAATGTCGGCCTGGTGTACGACCCCGAGCGTGTCGACGGGCTGTCGCTCAACCTCGACAGTTGGCGTGTCGTGCTGGATGACATGCTCTCGGGCGTCGGGCTGGAGACCGTGGTCGGCGCCTGCTTCACCGGGCAGGTGCCCGCCTTCTGCCCGCTGATCCAGCGCGATGCCAATGGCCAGCTGGTGCGGGTGTCGGTGCCGTTCGCCTACAACAGCGGCAACGTCGACATCCGTGGCTATGACAGCGGCATCCACTACCGGCTGACCGGTAGCGCCTGGGGCGATTTCACGGCTGGGCTGGATGCGACCTTCTTTTCCAGCTTCAGCTTCGCCGGCGACCCGCACAACTATGTCGGCGAGAATTCCAGCTGGGGCAACATGCCGCGCTGGCGGGCGGTGGCGAACCTGAGCTGGGATCGCGGGCCATGGCATGCCAGCTGGAACACCCGTTATCTGGGGCGTACTGTCAACGGCAGCCAGTATGAGAACTTCTGCCCCGACACCAACGCCGATGGCAGCTGCCGCTACTTCCGCATCGGTTCGGTGACCTATCACGACGCGTCGCTGAGCAGGAAGCTCGCCAGCCTGCACAGCACCTTGTCGTTGGGCGTGGATAACCTGAGCAATCGTGCCCCGCCGCGCTTCTACAGCTACTCCAACGCGGCCAACACCGATGCAACCACCTACGACACCTTGGGGCGCTATTTCTGGAGCCGGCTGCGGGTGGAGTTTTGAGCGCCGACGCCGGTCGGTTCGCATTCGCTGGTTCGCATGCCTTTCGCCACGGCGCTGCGCGCACTGGCACGTTCGCTCGGTGCCGCAGCACTTCGTGCCGGGCACGCCTCGCCAGTGCGGGCAATGAAGGTGAATAAGGCGGCATTGTGTGGATGGCGATGCAGTGGTGAAGAGCCGCAGTCGTCGATCGCGCGATGCGCGTTGGCACGCGAAGTGGGCGCGCCGTCCTGCATGCTCGATGGAATGGATGCATGAGGGTCTTACGTTGGACGGCGTTTCTGGCGCGGCATTTGCGCTGCGTGCATTGGTCCCGGCGCGCAGCTGCCACTGCGCTGTTCTGGACGTGCGCCCTGCTGGGCTGGCCACTGGCGCGCGCGCAGGAGGCGCCGGTCGCGCAACCCAATGCGATGATCGGCGAGCCGCTGTTCCATGGACAGGACCATCCGATGCCCGCCAGCGCAGTGCCGTTTGCGCCGGGAGGCCAACTGGCACGGATCTATGCGGCCGATGTCGCGCATGGGGCAGGGCAGGCACCGGGCAACGATTTCTGGATCGATCGCATGCTGGCCCGTGAAGGGACCGGCGGTGGTTTCGACGATCGCAACGACTGGCTGTTTACCCGTGGCCGCGCCGCGTATTTGGCCAATCACGCGCCGGATCAACCAGGCTTCGTCGGCAAAGTGGCGTATTGGCATGCCACCAACTACGACGCGCTGTTCCACCTCCACGCCACGCTGGGCAAGCGTCATGTCCAATGGAAGGAGCGCGCGCAGCTGCGGCGGCAGACGCCGAGTTATTTCACGACGGTGTTCGAAGATGCCGGCGCCGGCGTGCGCATGCGGCTGGTCAAGTACATCACCGAGCAGAACGTGGCAGTCGCCAGCGTCGTGTTGTCCAGTCTGGATGGCGCGGCGCACACGGTATCGCTGCAAGCGACATCGCCGATCGCCCAGCACGCCGACGGCAATGAGCTGATCGGCGCATTCGACGCCTACAACCACATCACGACGGTCTTCCCCCATCTGTCCGGCGATGGCTTCCATGTCGAGGGGGCGCGCCTGGTTCGCGATGTGGACATCCCCGCGCGCGGCGAGAGCGCGGCAATCAAGCTGCAGCTCGGCATGCTCACCCGCGAGTTGCCCGAGGCGCGTGCCGAGTACACGCGGATCGCCGCGCAAGCGCCGCAGCAGGCCTACCAACAGCATGTGGCCAGCTACAACCGTTGGTGGGTGGACAATCTGCCATACCTGGACACGCCCGACGAGAACATCAGCAAGAGCCTGTTCTATCGCTGGTGGTTGCTGCGCTTCAACTTCCTCGATGCCAACGTCCCCGGTAACGACTACCAGTTCCCGGTTGCCATCGAGGGCGTGCTTGGCTACGACAATGCCATCGTGTTGACGGCCGGCATGTTCCTGGACGATCTGAAATACCTGCGCGATCCGCTGTATGCCTATGGCACCTGGCTCAGCGCGGGCGAGACCGCAGGCGGTGGCAAGTACACCGACAACCCTGGCTCGCCGGAAAACTGGTCCAATTCGTACGCGCAATACATCACCGCTGCCGCATGGCGGTCGATGCAGATCCACGGCGGGCCGGCGGCGCTGGCGGGCAAGCTGGCGCGCTATGGCAGCGGTGACGTGGACGGCGTGCTGGCCGCCTACGATCTCAATCACAATGGGCTGATCGAGTACGACTGGGCGGCCATGACCGGCAACGACGCCGATGCGGTGTCGTTCGATTGGGCCGACCAGCACGGGCAGACCCGCATGGACCGCACCGAAAGCGCCTACGTCTACGCCAATGCGCAGGCGGCGGCGCAGGCCGCGACGCTCGCGGGCGATACCGCCACTGCGCAGCGCATGCAGGCCACCGCACGCCGCATCCGCAGGGCGGTGCTGGAGGTGTTATGGCAGGATCACAGCGATACTCCCGACTCGGTTGGACTGTACGGCGAGTTGCTCAAGCATCGCCAGGCCGACGGGCCGCGACTGGCGGTCGATTGGAAGGAAACCAACAACTACTATCCCTTCAGCGTGGGCTTGATGCCCAAGCAGGGCGATACCGACGACGACCCCAAGTATGTGCGGGCGTTGCGGCTGTTCGCCGACGCAGCGCAATACCCGCTGTTTCCGTTCTACACCGCCAACCAGGTGGACATGCAGGCGCGCGCCAGCGGCGCCGATGTGGGCAGCAATAATTTCTCCACCATCAACGCGACCGTGGCATTCCGGCTGTTCGGTTCGGCACTGCGCGATTACCCCAGCCCGTATTTGAACGCGCAGAGCTACCGCAAGCTGCTGTACTGGAACGCCTGGGCACCCTATATCGATGGCGATAACCGCTATCCGGACCAGAACGAATTCTGGGCCAAGGGCAGTGCCAACAACGGCGGCAAGATCGGCTATCGCTCCTGGATCCATCATACCCAGCTGGGTGCGACCAACTTCACCATGATCGAGGATGCGATGGGCTTGCGCCCGCGCAGCGATGGCAAGATCGAGCTGTATCCGATCGATATCGGCTGGGACCATTTCGCCGCCGACAATCTGCGCTATCGCGACCGCGATCTGAGCATCGTCTGGGATCGCGATGGCAGCCACTACGGTGGCCGAGTGCCGAAGGGCTATAGCGTCTATCTGGATGGTCGCCTGGCGTTTCGTGTGGATCGGCTGGCGCATGTGATCTACGACCCGGCCAGCGGCCAGGTCAGCGCCGCGCCGGATGCGGTCAATCGCAACGGCGCCGTGCAGGTGCTCGACGCGCATCCTGCGCCCCTGGCGTCGATGACGCAGGTGCCGTTTGCCGCCGACACACGGATCGCGCAGATCCTGGCCAAGGCCGGCGTGGATGTGACGTTGCCGCCGGCGCACAGTCGCAACCTTGCCGAGGGCGCACGTGTCAGCGCCAGCTTCGCCGCCGCCGGCTTGCCGGCGACGGCGGCGGTGGATGGCAGCACGGCGAGTACGCCGTTCTGGGGCACCGCGGGCTCGCCGTCGGCCAGCGACTGGATCGCGTTGGACCTGGGGGGCATGCGGAGCCTGGATCAGGTGGTGCTCTACTTCTATCGCAGCTCGTCGCCGGGCGGCGATCAGAATGGGTTTCCGTCCGGAACACTGCCTGGCTACGCGGCACCGTGGATCTACGCCGTGCAATATCAGGACGGCAGCGGCGAGTGGAAGAACGTTCCCGGGCAGGTGCGCGATGCCACGATGGCGGAGGGCAATCGCAATCGGGTGCGCTTCCCGGCGATCCGTACTGCGGCGCTACGCGTCGTGGTGACGCACGCCGGCACGGCGCGCACCGGCATCAAGGAAATCCAGCTGTTCGACAGCGGCTTGCCGGCGCCCGCATTTGCGGGCAATGCGCCGCCGCAGGTGCAGGCCTGGCAGCTGGACACGCCGGGCGCCGATGGTGCGGCGGCGGTGCAAGGACGCGTTGGCGATGACGGCTTGCCCACTGGCACGCTGCAGGTCCGCTGGCGCGTGCAGCAGGCGCCGGAAGGCGGCGATGCCGTGTTTGCCGATGCCGCCGCGCTGCAGACCTCCGTGCGTTTCACCCGTGCCGGGCACTACACCTTGCGTCTGGCGGCCAACGATGGGGCGCTGTTGGGACATGCCGATGTGCAGGTCATCGCGCCGGCCTCGCACCCGCTGCAGAGCATTCCGTTGCAGGCCGTGGCCAGTGTCAGTGCGCAACTCACCGGGATCCAGTACCGCGTGCAGGCGTTGAATGATGGCTTCATCCCGCGGGCAGGCAGTTCTCCCGGTGGCAGCCTGCGCTGGGGCAGCTATGGGCTCGACCAGCCGGCAACCGTGTGGTTGCAGTATCAGTGGCCGCGCCCGGTGCGGTTGTCGTCCAGTGCGCTCTACCTGTGGAACGACCAACCCAATGGCGGGGTGGCACCACCTGCCGGCTGGAAGTTGCAGATGCTGCAGGACGGACGTTGGCAGGACATCGTCAGCAAGAGTGGGTACCCGATCGCGGCGGCCGCTACCGGCGCGGCGAGCACCGCCAGCTTTACGCCGGTGGTCACCACCGCGCTGCGCGTGGTGTTGACCACGCAGACCACTGCCAACGGACATGCCGCCATTGGGGTGGACGAGTGGCAGGCGCTGTCTGATCTGCCCAAGCAGGTGGAAGCAATCGATCTACGCATCGCCCCCGGGCAGATACCGACGCTGCCACAGGAGACCACCGCGTTCTTTGCCGATGGCAGTGTGCTGCCGCTGGCGGTGCAGTGGTCCGAGTTGGCCGCCAGCCGCCTTGGCCGCGAAGGCGCGGTGGACCTGCAAGGCTTGGTCGAAGGCACGATTCCCATCAAGGCCACCCTCTGGGTACGCGCCACGCCGCCCGGACAGATCACTACCGTGCAGCCGTTGCCGACGGTGACTGCGGCGGTGGGGCAGACACCGACGTTACCGGGCTTTGTCACGGTGCAATACAACGACGGCTCGCGTGAACGCTTGCCGGTGCAATGGCCGACGGTGCCAGCCGCGCGTTACGCACAGCCCGGTGAACTCGAGCTCACCGGCACGGCGCAAGGGCGTGCCCCTACCGGAAAAGTGTCGGTGCCGCTGGTGCTGCAGATCAAGGCAGCGACGCCATGAGGCGTACGTTCTCACGTTCGCTGGTGCTGGCCTGCGGGGTGTTGCTGGCTAGCGCTCCGGCCTGTGCCGTGCAGTCGCCGCAGGGAAGGCGGCTGCACGCGCCCGGCAATCCCATCCTGGCCGATGGCAGCGCCTATTCCGCCGACCCTGCGCCGGTGGTGGTCGACGGCAAGCTGTACATCATTGCCGGCCGAGATACCGCTGCTCCCGATCGCAATGCCTTTGTCATGCCCGGCTGGCAACTGTTCGTCAGCAGCGATCCGGCCAGCGGCGAATGGACCCACTACCGCGATTTCCTGCGGCCGCAGGCGGTGTTCGCGTGGGCCAAGAAGGAGCATGCGTACGCAGCCCAGATCGTGCAGGGACCGGATCACCGCTACTACCTGTATGCGCCGGTGCAGCAGCGCGATTCGCCCAATGCAGATCCTTTCGCGATCGGTGTGGCGGTGGCCGACAGTCCGCTCGGGCCGTGGACCGATGCACACCCGCAAGGGCCGGTGGTCTCGCAGTCGGTACCGGCCCGCAACGACATCCAGAACATCGACCCCACCGTCATGGTGGACGACGACGGCCGCGCGTATCTGTACTGGGGCACCTTCGGCGCGTTGTACGGCGTGGAGCTGCAGCGCGACATGGTCAGTTTCAAGGGCACGCCGATCCGGGTGGACACCCTGGACGGCTACTTCGAAGCGCCCTGGCTGTTCAAGCGCAAGGGCACCTATTACCTGGCGTATGCGGCCAACAATGCCGGTCGCCTTTCGCCGTGTACGCCCACGCTGTATCACGCCTGCGTTGCCTATGCGAGCGCGCCAACGCCGCTGGGCCCGTGGACGTATCGCGGCATCGTGCTGCCGCCGGTGTCCTCCACCACCTCGCATCCGGGGATCGTCGAATTTCAGGGGCAGTGGTATCTGGTCTATCACACCGCCGACGCGCACGGCGGCGGACATTTCCGTCGTAGCGTGGCGATCGATCGGCTGCAGTGGGACGACCGCACCCAGCCGGCCAGCATGCGCACCGTGGTGCCGACGCGGCGTCCAATGCCACCCGCGCCGCCAGGGCGCAATCAAGCGCCATCGGCCTATGCAACTGCATCCAATGGCCCGGATATCCCCGTGCAGTACTGGATCGCCGCGCTCAACGACGGCATCGTCAAGGCCCATCCGTTGCCGCCGGAGATGTGGGCCAGTTGGACGGACGATAACCCGCCGCAACAATGGATACAGTACAGCTGGGCGCAACCGATTACCGTGGATCGCACGCGCATCGTGTTCTGGGCCGATCAGCCGGCCGGTGCGTCGGTCGGGGTGGCGCCGCCCGCCAGCTGGCGGCTGGAGTACCGACAGGGCGGACAGTGGCATCCGGTGCAGGCATCCGATCGTTACGGTATCCGCCCCGATCACATTGAAGCCGTGTCGTTCGCGCCGGTGACCACCCGGTGCGTGCGGGCGGTGATGGACGCGTCCGGAAGCGGCACGCACTACGCCGCGCTGGCGGTCCAGGAGTGGGAAGTATGGACGCCACAGCCGCAGCGGCTTTCGTCAGCCAGCGCGGCCGAGGCTGCCCGCTGCGATGCGCCATGAGTCTGCTCCGCGGGCAGGCGGCCAGCGTCGCCCTGGTCGAGCGCATCGCAAGCGGGTTGGCCAAGGTGGTGGCACGTTTGCGCGGTGTTTCTATTGCCAGGACCGCAGGATTCGCACAACCCCGCCATGATCAGGATGCCGTGATGCCAGTCCCCACGTTGTCTGCGCTGAAGATGCCTCCGGCTGTAGCGGCGTGCTGCCTCGCCACGCTGTTCCTGCAGCTGCCGCTGCAGGCGACGGCGGTGGAGACGCCGACACCGGCGCAGTACGAACAGGCAATGCGCTTGTCGGAGCATTACGCGGCGCTGGTCGATCACGCGCCTGCCGAGCCGGTCTGGATCGACGCACGGCAATTCCTGTATCGCCGCAAGCTGGTCCGGCGCGATCGTTCGCCAGCCATCGAATACCTGCTGGTGGATGCCGAGCGCGGCAAGAGCCGGTTGGCCTTCGATCACGCACGTCTGGCCGCAGCGCTGACCCAGGCCGGCGCGTCGGGTGTGGATGCGGGGGCGTTGCGGTTGCAGCAACCCACACTGCAACAGCAGCAGCTGCGCTTCCAATTGAACAAACTCGGCTGGCAGTGCGATCTTGCCCGTTACCGCTGCGAACGCCTGCCCGAACGCGATCTGCCCGCGGATACCATGGACATGGGCCTGCCGCTCAAGCAGGGCGAGCGGTATGCCAGGCGCTCGCCGGATGGGCGCTGGCAGGCGTGGGTCGAGCAAGCCAACGTGGTGATCGCGCCGGCGCAAGGCGGTACGCCTCGGCAGCTCAGCCACGACGGCACGCCCACGGACTTCTACGCCATCGACTCGCTGGCATGGTCGCCGGATTCGCAACACCTGGCCGCCTATCGCATCAGCACGCCGCCGCAGCACATCGTCTACTACATCGAATCGGCGCCGCCCGATCGGGTGCAGCCGCGCTTGCACCAGCAGGTGTATCCCAAGCCTGGCGATCCCTTGCCGGTCAGGCAGCCGGTGCTCTTCGATGTCGCCAGCGGCGCCGCGCGACCGGTGGCGATGACCTTGCTGCCTAACGCGTTCACCCTGAGCGACCTGCAATGGTGGAACGATAGTCGCGGTTTTACGTTCGAATACAACGAGCGCGGGCACCAGCGTTACCGGGTGATCGAGGTCGATGCGCGCACCGCACAGGCGCGTTCGCTGATCGAGGAAACCTCGCCGACGTTCATCGAATACTCCGACCTCAGCGGCGTCAACGAAGAGGGCGGAAAGCGTGCCCGCCACGATCTGGCCGACGGCAAGCAGATCCTGTGGGCCTCCGAGCGCGATGGCTGGGAACATCTGTATCTGTACGACGGCAGCAGTGGCCAGGTGGTCCGCCAGGTCACGCGCGGCGACTGGGTGGTGCGCAAGCTCGATCGGGTCGATGAGGCCGCCGGGCAGGTCTACTTCACCGCCGCCGGTATCGTGCCTGGAGAGGATCCGTATTACCGGCATGCCTATCGCATCGGTCTGGATGGGAGCGGCCTGACCGCGCTGACGCCGCTATCGGCCGACCACCAGGTGACGTATTCGCCCGACGGCCGCTGGTTTCTGGATCTGTATTCGCGGGTGGACCTGGGGCCGGTGCTGCAGCTGCGACGCAGTGCGGACGGCAGCCTGGTGCGCACCATCGAGCGAACCGATCTGAGTCGGCTGCAGGCGGCCGGCTGGCAATCGCCATTGCCGTTCCACACGCCGGGTCGCGATGGCAACACCGAGATCTGGGGCGTCATCTATCGTCCGCAGTCGCTCGATCCGCAACAGCGTTACCGCGTGGTCGAGGATATCTATGCCGGTCCGCATGGCTCCTTCGTTCCCAAGTCCTTCGTGCCCTGGGTGCCGTCGCTGACTGCGCTCGGATTCGCAGTCGTGCAGATCGATGGGATGGGCACCAACAACCGCTCGCGCGCCTTCCACGACGTGGCGTGGCGCAATCTCAAGGATGCAGGGTTGCCAGATCGCATCGCCTGGCACAGGGCGGTTGCACGACGGTATCCCTGGTACGACATCCACGATGGCGTCGGTGTGTATGGCACCTCGGCCGGTGGCCAGAATGCCCTGGGGGCATTGTTGTTCCATCCGGATTTCTACGTCGCCGGCGTAGCCAACTCCGGCTGCCACGACAACCGCATGGACAAGATCTGGTGGAACGAGCAATGGATGGGCTGGCCGGTTGGGCCGTGGTACGCCGCCTCGTCGAATGTGGAGAACGCCGCGCGCCTGCAAGGACACCTCTTGCTGGTCACCGGCGACATGGATATGAACGTCGATCCGGCCAGCACCTTCCAGGTGGCCGATCGCTTGATCAAGGCAGGCAAGGACTTCGATCTGTTGGTCGTGCCAGGCGGCGATCATGGGGCCGGCGGGCGCTACGGCACGCGCCGCCTGCTGGACTTCTTCGTGCGCTGGATGCAGCGCTCGCCGACGCCGGATTGGAATCGCACCCCGGGCGAGCGCGCACCCGCCGCTCCCTGACCCGATCTCGCCGTTGGCGGCGGCGATCGGTCGCGCAGGGCGGGGCGGTATGCCGCAGCGCGGCGCGTCTGCTGTGAGCGCCACGGCAACAGTACCGCCACGCGCTGCTCTCGTCGCGCGCATGGCGGTAGTTCAAGCGTTCCTGCAGCCGACGCCGCGCGGCGGTCACCGCCCGATCCTGCAGTGCGCAAAAGTGCGGGAATGAATCATGCTGTTTTCCGCATTCGCCAGCATCAATTGCGTCAAGACGCACTACGTGCTCACAGGCACATTGTGACCAACCAATAAAACAGCGGGGTGCTGGCCCCGTGACCTTCATCAAGACCCTGGCGAGGCCGCCTGATCCGAGGTGATCGGTGGCTCGCGAGATCCACGTGCCCTGAACGATGGCCGTCGCTTGCGTGGACGGTCCTGGCTGTGTGCGCCCCATGCAATCCGCGCCAGCAGCGGCGGCGGCCGTCGTTTCTCCCTTCATCGTTCCATCAGGAGTTCGCATGTCGTTATCGATGTTGCCGTTGACTCACTCCCGCATCGCGCCGATGGCGCTGCGCCCGGCGCCGAGCCTGCTTGCCAGTGCCTTGTTGCTGGCCATCTGCGCGGGAGTCGCCATCCCCGTGCGTGCGCAGCAAGCGGGCGGCGATGCGACGCAGACGCTGGACAGCGTGGTGGTCACCGGCTCGCGTTTGCGCCGGGTGGACACCGAGACCGCCAATCCGGTCGTCACCGTCAGCCAGGAGCAGATCGCTGCCACCGGCAAGGCGACCGTCGGCGATCTATTGCAGGAACTGCCGTCCATCGCCGGCAATGCGACCAATCCCTATACCAACAACGGCGGCGGCACCGGCGCCTCGGCGATCTCGCTGCGCGGCCTGGGTGATAAACGCACGCTGGTGCTGGTCAACGGCATCCGCTTGGCTTACAACGACGTCAACGCGATTCCTTCCAGCATGATCGAACGCATCGAGGTGCTCAGCGATGGTGCGTCTGCGGTGTACGGCTCCGATGCGATCGGTGGCGTGGTCAACTTCATCCTGCGCTCGCGCTTCGACGGTGTGCAGTTCAGCAGCGACTTCGGTACCAGCAGCGAAGGCGATGGCAACCGCCGTAACTTCACCCTGACCACCGGCAAGACCTGGGAGCGCGGCAGCCTGATCGGCGGCCTGTCGTATCACAACATCGATGCCGTCTCGGCAGCGGCACGCGATTTCTCCAAGAACGCGCTCGCCCTGACCAATGGCCAGCCGGTGAAGCAGGGCTCCTCCGCCACCCCCACCGGCACGGTCAACTTCAATGACGGGTCGGATCAATCGCAGCTGCTCGCACAATCCAATGGCTGCGGGCGCGTCACCCTCAACAGCGGCGTCAGCGGACGCGCCAGTCCTGGCGACTTCCATTGTTACAACGCCAGTGCAGACTCGTACAACTATCAGCCGTTCAACCTGTTGCAGACCCCGCAAAAACGTACCAACGCCTTCCTGCTGGGCACCTACCGCTTCAGCGACAGCGTCGAGGGCTACGTCAATACCTGGTTCAGTAAAACCGAATCGGCCTCGATCATTGCGCCGATTCCGATCTTTTCCAATGGCGACAACATCCTGGTGTCGGCGCAGAGTGACTACAATCCCTTCGGCGTGAACTTCGGCACCGACCGCACCACCGGCACGTCATATAACGACCTCAACACGCGCGCCACCGTGCTGGGCAACCGCAGCTACCAATACAATACCTACAATTTTCAGATCAGCCCGGGCCTGCGTGGCCGTTTCGGCGACAGCTCCTGGCAGTGGGATGCCACCTTCAATTACGGCAAGGTTAAGCAAAAGTCGATCAACAACGGGTTTCTCGACTATGCCGCGTTCAATCAAGCCATCGGCCCATCGTTCTTGGACAGCGATGGGACGGTCAAGTGCGGCAGCGCGGGCGCAGTGATTGCCGGCTGCACGCCGTTGAATTTTTTCAACCTCAACGACAGCTCCAACCTGGCCACATTGCAGGGCATGGTGGTCAACCCCATCGTCACCAGCGTGTACACGGTCAAGCAATTCGAGGCCAATGCCAACGGCACGCTGTTCGCGTTGCCGGCAGGCGAGGCAAGTCTGGCAGCGGGCATTTCCTACCGCAAGGAACGCTCCACGACCGTCTCGGACCCGCTTTGGACCGGTGACGAAAACGGCCTGTGCGGCGTGATCGAATTCTGCTCCTCCACCTTGAGCGGCAGTTTCGATGTCAAGGAGGCGTATGCCGAAGCCCTGTTCCCGCTGCTCAAGGATCTGCCCGGCATCAATGCATTGAACATCACAATCGGCACGCGTTTTTCCGACTACAGCTCGGTGGGCAGCAAGACCAATAGCAAGCTGTCGCTGGAATACCGTCCCATCGAAAACCTGCTGCTGCGCGGCACCGTCTCGCAGGTGTTTCGCGCACCGAATATCAGCGAGCTGTACACCGGCGTGACCGGAGATTCGGCAACCGTCAACGACCCGTGCAATGGATACACCGGTGGCAATACGGTGGCCTGCGCCAACGTGCCCACCGATGGCAGCTACCAGCAGTCGGACGGCCAGGTATCGGGCAAGGCCTCTGGCGCGGCAGTGGCGGGATACCAGCTCAAGCCGGAAACCGGCAAGTCCTACGACGTCGGTTTCGTGTACGACCCGCAATGGGTCGACGGCTTGTCGCTGAGCGCGGACTGGTGGCGCATCGATCTGGAAGACACCATCACCACGGTGTCGGCGCAGACCGTGCTGAATCAATGTTTCGCCAATTCGGGCAGTTCGTTCTGCGCGTTGATCCATCGCAATGGCAACGGCACCATCAACTACATCGCCGAGCCGACGGTCAACCTGGGCAAGCTGTGGGCCAAGGGCATGGACTTCAACCTGACCTACCGCCTGCCTGCGACCGCCTGGGGCAATATCACCGCTGGCCTCAACGGCACCTATCTCACGCGTTACGATGTGTTGCCCGACACCACCGATCCGAGCTCGGTCACCATCCACAACGTGGGTCGCTACACCCAGGCCTATGGCAATTTCCCGCGTTGGCGCGCACTGGGTACGGTCAGCTGGGCATTGGACGATTGGAGCGCCACCTGGCGCATCCGCTATGTGGGGCACACGGCCATCGGTAATGCGGATCCGGACCAGAGCCTGTCGGCCGATTCCAGCGAACCGACCGTGGTGCGTAACATCGGCGCCTACGTCTACAACAACCTGCAGCTCGGCTACAACGTGGAGCCCTGGCATACGCGCTTCGAAGTCGGCGTCGACAACCTCGCCAACAAGCAGCCGCCGCTGTATTACTCCAACAATGTGGGTAATGCCAATACCGACGTGGCGACCTACGATCTGCTCGGGCGTTTTTACTGGGCACGTGCAACGGTGAAATTCTGAATGCGCAGTCGTCTCGCTCGCTGCGCGGCCGGATGCCACCGGCCACGCAGAAGTCGCGCAACCGCCAGCATGACCAGTGCAACGACGATGACGTTGTTGCGACCGCGTGCGCATGCATGCGCGCCATCAGGAGGTAAGCTGATCCCATGACGGAAACGCACGCAAGCGAACCGACCTGCAATCCCGCCCCGGCGTTGTCGCGGCGGCGCTTCCTGGCCTGGAGCAGTCTGGCGCTCGCTGCCGGTCTGGTGCGCTTTCCGGCGCAAGCGCAGGCGGCTCGCGCGGAAGCGGTGCGTGCGGTCCCATTGGCCCGGGTGCGACTGCTGCCGTCGATCTTCCTGGATGCACTGGCAACCAATCGCCGCTATCTGATGCGTCTGCAGCCCGATCGCCTGCTGCACAACTTCCTGCTCTATGCCGGCCTGGACCCGAAGGCGCCTGCTTACGGTGGCTGGGAGAGCGACACGATCGCCGGTCACACGCTCGGTCATTACCTCAGTGCGCTGGCGCTGATGCATGCCCAGACCGGCGATGCGGCCTGCGCGGAGCGCGCCCGCTATCTGGTCGCCGAGTTGGCCCGCTGCCAAGCGCAGGCTGGCGACGGCTACGTGGCTGGATTTACCCGCAAGACTGCCAGCGGGGAGATCGAAAGCGGGCGCGCCGTGTTCGACGAACTGCGGCGCGGCAAGATCGAGCCGCTGCCGTTCTATCTCAATGGCAGCTGGGCACCGCTGTACACCTGGCACAAGCTGTTCGCCGGGCTGCTCGATGTGCATGCGCATTGTGGCAATGGGCAGGCCTTGCAGGTGGCGGTGGGGCTGGCCGGCTATCTGCAACGTGTCTTCGCGGTGCTGGACGATGCGCAGTTGCAGAAGGTGCTGTCTTGCGAGTTCGGTGGCCTCAACGAATCGTTCGTCGAGCTGCATGTGCGTACGGGCGACGCCCAGTGGTTGGCGCTGGCGCAACGGTTGCATCATCACGCCGTGCTCGATCCGCTGAGCGCCCAGCGCGATGAACTGATGCATCAGCACGCCAATACCAATATTCCCAAGTTGATCGGGTTGGCGCGCGAGTTCGAGGTCAGCGGCGATCCCGCCGCGGGGGCGGCTGCGCGCTTCTTCTGGCATACGGTCACCGACCACCACACCTACGCCATCGGCGGCAACGGCGACCGCGAATACTTCCAGCGGCCGGACAGTCTTTCGAAGTTTCTCACCGAACAGACCTGCGAGCACTGCGCCAGCTACAACATGCTCAAGCTCACCCGCCATGTGTATCAATGGGGCCCGCAGGCAGAGCTGTTCGATTACTACGAGCGCACCTTGCTCAATCATGTGATGGCGCAACAGCATCCACGTACCGGCATGTTCACCTACATGACGCCGCTGCTGGCGGGCGAGGCGCGCGGATGGTCGTCGCCGTTCGATGATTTCTGGTGTTGCGTGGGCAGCGGCATGGAATCGCACGCGCAGTTCGGCGACTCGATCTACTGGGAGGACGGCCAAACCGTCTACGTGAATCTCTACGTGCCGTCGACGGTGCGCGACGCCGCTGGCCTAACGCTGAGCCTGCGCAGCGCGCTGCCGGAACAGGGGCAGGTGAGCGTGCGCATCGATGTTGCGCCGTCTGCCAGACGCACGCTCGCGTTGCGCGTGCCCGGCTGGGCTGGGGCGGTGGTTTTGCAGGTCAATGAGCAAGTGCAGTCGGTGCAGCCGCGCGATGGCTATCTGCGGGTCGAGCGGCTGTGGAGCGCCGGTGACCGGGTGTCCTTGCAGCTGGAGATGCCGCTGCGGTTGGAACCCACCCTTGATGACCCGGCTTGGGTCGCTGTCATGCGCGGCCCCTTGGTGCTGGCGGCCGATCTCGGCGACGCGGCGGCACCGTGGGACAACAAGACGCCGGCTTTGATCGGTGGCGACGATGTCCTGCAACGCCTGCAGCCGCTGCCGACGCAGGGGCATTATCGGTACAGCGATGGTGCGCAGCAGTGGCAGTTCTCGCCGTTCTATGCCCAGTTCGACCGCCGCAGCGCCGTCTATGTGGAACACCGTGATGCCACAGGCTGGCAACGTCGCATGGACGAACTGGCTGCCGCGCAGTCGCGCGAGCAGACGCTCAACGCCAGCGCGCTGGACTGGATCGCACTCGGGCAGGAAGCATCGGAAAAAGCACACGCCTTGCAAAGCGAGAGTTCCTATCCCCTTAGCTATCGTCGTCGCGCCGGTCGCGATGCTCGCACCGGCGGCTTCATCGCCTTTCACTTGCGCAATACCGCGCAGGCACGGGTGCTGCGGCTACGTTACTGGGGCGATGAGACGCGACGGCGCTTTCGCATTCTCGCCGATGGCGAGCTGGTCGCCAACGAGCGCCTGGACGGCGACCGCGGCCTGGACTTCGTCGATGTCGACTATCCACTGCCTGCGTTCGTCGTGGGACGCGCGCAGTTGCAGATCCGTATCGAGCCAGAGACGGGTTTTTCCGCCGGCCCGGCGTTCGGTTGCTGGGCATTGCCGGGTGGGACGCGTATCGGTTGATGCCGCTTGGTGGGACTGGCGTCATCAGGGCTTCATCCATTTGTGACGGACTTCGGGGTATAAGGCCCCCTCGTCTTGACTCATGGATGGTAAAGACCGATGAGCGCATCTCCCGCGACGATTCAGGATGCACTGGCGCGCCAATCCGATCGCCTGTTGCGCTTGCACTTTCCGGCCAACGATGGCCCGGCGGCGGTGTTGTTGCCGGAGCGGCTGGACGCAGACGAGGCGCTCTCGCGTGATTTTGCCTTCACCGTGACGCTGCTGTCGGACGATGCTGCCATTGCGGCCAAGACGTTAATCGGCAAGCTTGTCACGCTGGAGCTGGTTCGTCAGGACGCCGAACCCCGTTATTTCAATGGCTATGTGTTCGAGTTCGCGCGCGTACGCACCGACGGCGGCGTTGCGACGTATACGATGGTGCTGCGGCCCTGGATGGCATTCCTGCGGCTGCGGCAGAACAGCGGGCCATTGCACGGCAAGACCGTGGCCGAGCTTACCGACACCATCGCCGGCCGCTACCGACAGCAGGATCTGCGCACCGAACTGGGCGCGATGCCCGATCCGGCGATCACCCAGGCCATGCAGTGGCAGGAGAGCGACGCCAATTTCCTGCATCGCTGGTGGGAGGCGCGCGGCTGGTACTACCACTACGAACATCGGCGCGACGGCCACACCCTGGTCCTGCGCGACGATTCCCGTCAGGCCAAGCCGATCGATGGCCAAGCGCAGGTGCGTTACTTCGCCGAAGGCGGCCCGCACGACGAGGACGCGATCGCCGACTGGGCGCCGACCCGTCGGCTGTCGCCGACGCGCTATGCGGTGACCAGCTTCGATTTCAAGCAGCCAATGCCGAAGGCGGCCAGCATGCCGACGCTCAATCAGCAAGGCGAGGTGCCGGAGCTGGAAGTGTACGAGCACACCGGCGCCTATGGCTTTGTCAACGACAGTGCTGGCAGCGAACTGGCCAAGCTGCGGATGGAGGAGCTGGAAGCCGGTGCGAAGTGGTTCGATGCCCAAGGCAATTGTGCGCGCCTGCAACCGGGACGGGCCTTCGATCTTAGCGGGCACTTCGAGCATGATCAGGATGCGGTGGACGATCGCCAATTCCTGGTCGTGGCGGTCCGCCACGAAGCGGTCAACAACTACCTTGCCGACGAGCCGTCGCGCTACCGCAACCAAGCCACTGCGTTGCGGCAAAAAGTGCCGTGGCGGCCGGGACGTGGTTACAACAGCACGCGCCCGCGGGTGTATGGGCTGCATACCGCGCTGGTGGTGGGGCCGAAGGGCGAGGAGATCTATTGCGATGCTTATGGCCGCGTCGCCGCGCAGTTTCATTGGGACCGCACCGGCAAGTACGACGAAAACAGTTCCTGTATGTTGCGGGTCGCCACCTCGATGGCAGGCGAGCGTTTCGGTTTCGTCGCGGTACCGCGCATCGGCCAGGAAGTGATCGTGCAATTCCTCGATGGCGACGTCGATCGCGGTCTGATCACCGGCGTGGTGCCCAATCAGACCCAGATGCCGCCGTGGGAACTGCCGGACAATCGCACCCAGACCGGCTTCCTGACCCGTTCCAGCCCGGACGGCGTTTACGAAAACGCCAACGCCTTCCGCTTCGAGGACAAGAAGGGCCAGGAGGAAGTGTGGTTGCACGCCGAGAAGGACCAGCGGATCGAGGTGGAGCACGACGAGTCGCATTGGGTCGGCAACGATCGCAGCAAGCGCGTGGACCATAACGAAACCTCCTCCATCGGCGACAACCGCACCGAGGACGTCGGCCAAAACGAGACGATTTCCATCGGCAAGAACCGCAGTGTCACCATCGGCGGCAACAAGTCCGAAACGATCTCCCTGGCCAAGGCCGAAACCATCGGCCTGGCCAAGGCGCTGACGATCGGCGCCGCCTACCAGACCAGCGTCGGGGCGGCGATGAATACCAGTGTCGGGCTGTCGCAGACCGCGCAGATCGGCCAGAGCAAGTCCACCAAGGTGGGCAAGCGCTACCACATCAATGCCGGCGAGGAATTCATGGTGACGGTCGGCAAGTCCACCCTGGTCATGCGCGCTGATGGGACGGTGTTGATCAACGGGACCCAGTTCAACTTCAGCGCCAGCGGCCCGGTACAGATCATCGGCAAGGACGTGGACATCAACTGAGCAGGCGCGCCGAGCATGGAATTCCGCAATCTCACCCCCTTCGACGCGCTCTGCTACTCGGCGCTGGCGCCGGACGATCAGGAGCACCGGGTGATCGCCATGAAGGTAGCCTATCGGCTCTCCGTCGATCCGCAAACGCCGGGCCGTCTGCAGCCGCAACTGCTGGATGCAGAACCATTGCCGCTGTGCACGGCCGACACGTTCTATGGCGAGCCCGGACAGAGCAGCACCCGCGAGGAAAGCGATCTGGCGCCGTACAAGCCACGATGCGACGTGCTGCTGCGCGGCCATGCCTATGCGCCGCAAGGGCGGCCGCATGCGCAATGGATGAGTCGCCTGCGCGTCAGTCTGCCGCTGCCACTCGAGCCACCGCCGGAGATTCCGCTGCCGTACGGGCTGGCGCCCAATATGCCGCCGAGCTTCGAGCAACTGGAGCAGTGGCGGCGCGCGCAGGCGCATGCACTGCGGCTGCATGCCGAGCGACCGACCCATCGGGTGTTGCTGGACAAGTCGCTTCGGGTGAGCGGGCCACGGCAGTTCAGCCAGGCGCGCTTGCGCGGCGATTGGCGGGTCGGCGAGGCGCAGCCAGTGTCCGGCGTGCCGTTGCGCTGGGAGCATGCCTTTGGCGGGCACGCGCAGGTGGCCGATCGTGAGCGTGATCCGACGCTGGCGCCAGGGTGGCGCTTGAACGAGGTGTGCTTCAGCAATCCGCTCGGCTGCGGGTGGTTCGATGCGCGGCAATTCGATCTCGCCGGGCCGGATGAGTTACAGAGCCCGGAAGGCACGCCGGTACCGCAGTTCGAGTGGCCGGACGCACCGGTGCTACAGCCGTTGCTGGCGCGCAATCCGGAACCGCCGGTCGACGCCGCGGGCATGGCGACCGTAGCAGCCGGCTATGGCATGCAACCGGCGGGTTTTGGTGCACGTGGACGTGCCTGGGCGCCGCGGCTGGCGCTCGCCGGAAGCTACGACTGGCAGTGGCTCAACCAGCGTTGGCCTGGGCTGCCGCTGGACTTCGATTTTGGGTACTGGAACAGCGCCCCGGTCGACCAACAGGTCGAGCATCTGGCGCCGGATGCGCGGCTGGAGGTCTGGAACCTGACCGACCCGGCCCTGTCCGCCGATGGTTATGCGTGTTGCGATCTGCCGGGGCATCGCCCCTATGTGCTGGTGCGCATGCAGGATGGCGGTCTGTTGCCGCTGCCGTTGTTGACCGACACCGTGCTGTGGGACACCGATACGGCGACCCTGAGCCTGACCCATCGTGTTTCGCTGCCGCGCGACTGGCCGGTGCGCGCGATCGAAGCACGCTTCGAGAGCGATCCTGCCGCGCCGTTGGTGCGCTGGCCAGCGACGGAGACGGCCGGTGGCTGACAATTACGTCGCGCGCAAGCAGGCGGGCTGGCAGGTGGTCTCCATCTGTCCGGACGTGTGCAAAACCCCGATGGGCAGCAGCATTCCGGCGGTGCCGTATCCGCTGGTGGCCAAACTCGACACCGCCAGCCAACCTGCCGGCACGGTGCGCGCCAATGCGCATCCCATCGTCCTGTTCGACGCCAGCTACACGCCCGCAACCACCGGCGATGAAGCCGGAACCGCCAAGGGCGTGCAGAGTGGCACCGTCGCAGCCAAGGCCTGGCCGAAGCAGCGCAGCAGCACGGTGCGGGTCGAAGGCAAGCGGGTCATCCGTCACGACGACCAGTTCTGGATGAACGGCAATTACAGCGCGCCCAGCAGCAAGGCGCAGCGCTGGAAAGAACGTCAGGAGGCCATCGCGCGCGCGCGCGAAAAGGCGCGCGAGATGCCACCCGGCAAGAAGCGCGACGCGCTGTTGCGCAGTGCTGACCGTCTGGAGAAGAACAATTTTGCGGTCGAACGCGCGCGGCTTTCTCAGAGTGCCTACAGCAATGACGGCAGTGCCCCAGAGGGATGGCGCAATGTCAGCAACGATAGCGGGCAGTTGAGCAAGTACGGGTTGAAGCCGAGTGACCTCTCGCCTGAGGGGAGCAACTTCCGCGCCCAGCTGTATGCGCCGGACCCTGCAGTGTTTGGCGACAGCATGCAGCCGACGCTCGCCTTCAAGGGCACCGACATGCTCAGTGGCGCTGACTGGTCGAACAACATCGCGCAGGGGCTGGGGCATCCGTCCGAGTATTATCAACGTGCCGTCGGTATCGGCACTGCTGCAGGGCGCGCGGGCTCTCCGCTGCATTTCGCCGGCCACTCGCTGGGCGGCGGCCTGGCCTCGGCGGCATCGCAGGCCAGCGGATTCCCTGCCACCACGTTCAATGCTGCCGGGCTGAATTCCGGTACCGTGGCGCAGTACGGCGGCACCGCGGCTGCTTCGGATATCGATGCGTTCCGGGTCGCCGGTGAGGTGCTGACGCGGTTCCAGGAAGGTGGCGTGCTGGAGAACGGACCGCTCGGCGCTTTGATCAGCCATATGGCACCGGACGCAGCTGGTGTACCGCATGAATTGATGCAGGCCCCAGGAAATGGCGACATGTTCCGAAAGCATATGATCGGCCCAACCATCGACGCCATCGAGCAGGAGAAGAAGCTCGACCTTGCCAAGATGGACGCGCTCTCCGCTCCCCGACAACCCTTCGATATCAATTCCATCCCGACGCCCAGCACCACGCCTGGACCAGGCGGGCATCTGGAAGGCTATGGAACCGACTGATGAAAGGACAGCACGCATGTATGCGCTTCTTCGTTCGAGATTGCGGCGGCTGTGGCCGTGGCTTGCGGCAGGAATGTGCTGGCTGCTGGCGGGGTGCGGCATGAGCGCGCAAGGGCAGGGCGTCGACGCGTTCGACGGCCCGCTGCGGCAAGCAGCCGAGGCCATCCAGCGTGGCGATCCACGGCAGTTGCGGACACTGGCGCAGCAAGGTGTCGCGTTGGACGGCGTGGGGAAGTCGCAGCTCACCCTGCTGTGGTACGCCATCCAGACCCATCGCTACGATGCGGTACGCGAGCTGGTGGCCCTGGGCGTGGATCCGGACACGCATGCCGTCGCGCCGCTGGGAACGCCGCTGCAGCACGCGCTGACCCATGACACCGCATTGCTCGCGGCCATGCTGGACGGAGGGCTGTCGCCCAATCATCAGGCCGCCGACGGCGTGCCGTTGCTGCAGCGCGCCGTGTTTGGCGACGGCGCCGAAGAGCGCGTGCGGCTGCTGGTGGAGCGGGGTGCCGACGTCAACCTGCGCGACGACATTGGCGACTCGGCGCTGTCCGAAGCGATCGATGCACGCAGGCCGGATATCGCGCTGTATCTACTCGAACATGGTGCGGCCTGGGATGCGGCTGCGCGCAATGGCGACACGCCCGCCTGGGGCGTGGAGTGGACGCTGCGCCGGCTGGGTGTTGCGGCGCCAGCCGGCAAGGCCACCGATATCAGCGTCGATGCCAAGGGCGAGGTGGTCCGGCGTGACACCACCCCTGCGCCGGCTCCGGTAGATCCTGCGACTGCCGCATTGCGCCAAGGCTTCGAGCGGCTGCGCGCCGCGATGATCGCCAAGGGCGCGCAATTCCCGGCCGATCCACCGGCGACCGTGCGTGCGCGCATGAAGGCGGCCGGGCAACCGGTGGCGGAATAACTGATCGGGACGAGCCGGGCCGTGATCGGCTCAAACCAGACAAGGACGGTCGGCGCGCATGGCAATAAAGCTAGACATTCAGCCAGTCAAGATCGCTCGCTACGATCCGATCAACAATCTCACCTTCAACGTCTCCCGCCTACCCGAAGGTGTTCGCGTCGAGACGTTCAACGGCCAGGACTTGAATAGTCCGCATGCCGACGGCGTGCTGTCGTACGAGGCGTATGAGAAGCTGCGCAAGGGAGTCCCCCAAGCCGACCTGCCGGAACTGCATCCACCTGAAAAGGAGGCGCCGCCGGGCAATACCGTCGGCCGGGTGGTCGGCGAGAGTGGCGCCGCGCCGGTCAAGGCCGCTCAGGCCAACCCACCCGTAAAGACCGAGACAGAAGCGGAGCAGGGCTTCTGGGATACCTGGGGCACCACCCTGCTGGATGGCACCCAGACTGCGCTGGACGTGGCCGGACTGTTCCCGCTGATCGGCGAGTTCGCCGACCTGGGCAATGCCGGCATCAGCGCCGCACGCGGCGACTTCATCGGTGCCGGCTTGTCGCTGGCTTCGGCGATCCCCTTCGCCGGCTGGGGCGCGGCCGGCGCCAAGGCGGCGCGCCGGATCGCGCAAGGCACGGAGGCGACGGCCAAGCTCGGCAAGGAAGCAGCCGAGCGCGGAGCGGAGCGGCTGACCTCGAAGGCGGAGAAGGAGCTCGCCGAACGGGAAGCTGCGCAGGCGGGCAAGCATGGCTCGGATGGCATGAAGAGCAAGGGGCGCGGCAAAGGGCCTTGCGACCATTTGAAGAAAGGTAACCCGAATGGCAAGGGGCCGTATCGCGGCGGATCGTATGGCGGGACCAAGCAGTCAGGAATCGAATCGCATCATGCGCCTGCCGACAGTGTCAGTCCGCTGCCGAGAAGTCAGGGGCCGGCGATCCAGATGCACCCCGATGATCATGGAATGACATCCAGCCATGGTCATAAGGGGCGGAAAGGCGAGCTCTATCGTCAGTCGATCGATGACTTGCTGGCGCAAGGAAAATGGAGGGACGCACTGGTGAAGGAGCTTCGAGACATTAGGGATCTGTCGGGCAAAATAGGTGATCCGACCAAGTACAACGAGGCGATGCTGGAAATGATTGAATATTTCAAGTGTCTGGAGAAGCATGGCCTCCTTCCTGGAGGTATCTCGTGATCTACGAACTCAAGCCGTATCTGTCGATTGGCGATCTCGCTTTCGGCATGGGGTATGACGCCTTGGTGACCCAGCTGGGCGAGCGCGTGGGACGAACGGTCGACGATGGCGATGGAGTGCAGGAGGTGTACTTCCATGGCACCAAGGGATTGGCCCAGGTCGACATCGAGAGCGATCGCCTGGTTGAGGTTGGCTTTTCGCGCAGTGCGGACTATGAGGTCGTCGTCGCCGGGATTTCCGTCTTCAACGGCAACTGCACCCAGGTATTGAAGCAGTTGGTTCAGTTGGATCCAGGCGCGCGTCGCGGACGTGGCGGTGCGGTGGTGCTGCCCGGGCTGGGCGTGTCGCTGACCGGATTCGACAGCATCGCCGACGATCCCTCGATGGGGATGACGGCCTTCGCGGAAGGGCAGTGGGACGATCTGTTGGCGCGCATGCAGCCCTTTTCGATCGATTAGCCGCTGACCAGCAACGTCCGCGCGATGCTGCAACCTCCGGGAGTGAACCTCGCCAATGGCGACGTTGCCAATGTGCAAACGCAAAGACCGGCCATGAGGCCGGTCTTTGCGTAATGCCGCCTGGGGTGGATCAGGCGGACAGTTCGAGCAGCAGCTTGTTCAACCGCCGCACATAGCCGGCAGGGTCCTTGAGGCTGTCGCCGGCGGCCAGTGCCGCCTGGTCGAACAGCACCCGGCTCAGGTCGCCGAAGCGGTCCATGTCCGGCTCGGCGTCGAGCTTTTCGATCAGTGGGTGGGTCGGGTTGAACTCGAACACCGGCTTGCTCTCCGGCACCGCCTGGCCGCTGGCTTCCAGCAGCTGGCGCATCTGCAGGCCGAGGTCGCCCTGGCCGATGGCCAGGATCGCCGGCGAATCGGTCAGGCGGTGCGAGACGCGCACTTCCGCGACCTCGTCGCCGAGGGCCGCCTTGATCCGCGAGGCCAGGCCTTCCTTGGATTTGGCGATCTCTTCCTGCGCCTTCTTGTCCTCTTCCGAATCCAGCTTGCCCAGATCCAGGTCGCCGCGCGCCACGTCCACGAACGACTTGCCGTCGAACTCGGTCAGGTAGCTCATCAGCCACTCGTCGATGCGATCGGTCAGCAGCAGCACTTCGATGCCTTTCTTGCGGAAGACTTCCAGATGCGGGCTGTCCTTGATCTGCGCGTAGCTCTCGCCGGTGAGGTAGTACAGCTTGTCCTGGCCTTCCTGCATGCGCCCGACATAGTCGGCCAGCGCCACGCTCTGCGCGCCGCTGCCATCGTGGGTGGAAGAGAAGCGCAGCAGGCCGGCGACCTTTTCGCGGTTGCTGTAGTCCTCGGCCGGGCCTTCCTTCAGCGCCTGGCCGAAGTTGCGCCAGAACGTGGCGTACTCCTCGGGCTTGTCCTTGGCCAGTTTCTCCAGCATGTCCAGCGAACGCTTGGTCAGCGCGGACTTCATCGAGTCCACGACCGGCCCGGATTGCAGGATCTCGCGCGAGACATTCAACGACAGGTCGGCCGAATCCACCACGCCCTTGATGAAGCGCAGGTACAGCGGCAGGAATTGTTCGGCCTGGTCCATGATGAAGACGCGCTGCACGTACAGCTTCAGGCCCTTGGCCGAGTCGCGGTGGTACAGGTCGAACGGCGCGCGCCCAGGCACGAACAGCAGCGAGGTGTACTCCAGCTTGCCTTCGACCTTGTTGTGGCTCCATGCCAGCGGGTTGCTGGCATCGTGCGCGATGTGCTTGTAGAACTCCTGGTATTCCTCGTCCTTGATCTCGGACTTGGGGCGCGTCCACAACGCACTGGCGCGGTTGACCGATTCCCACTCGGGCTCGGCCGGCTTGTCGGCCTCCTCGCCATGGTGCTCCTTGCGCATCTCGATCGGCAGGCCGATATGGTCGGAATACTTCTTGAGAATGCCGCGCAGCGTCCAGCCGTCGGCGAACTTGTCTTCGCCTTCCTTCAAGTGCAGCACGATGCGGGTGCCGCGCTCGGGCTTGTCGACGCTGGCGACCTCGAATTCGCCTTCGCCCCGCGAGGACCAGTGCACGCCCTCGCTGGCCGGCAGGCCGGCGCGGCGGGAGTAGACGTCGACCTGATCGGCCACGATGAAGGCGCTGTAGAAACCCACGCCGAACTGGCCGATCAGGTTGGCGTCCTTCTTCTGGTCGCCGCTCAGGTGCTTCAGAAAGTCGGCGGTGCCCGACTTGGCGATGGTGCCGAGGTGGGCGACCGCATCCTCGCGGCTCATGCCGATGCCGTTGTCGTCGATGGTGACGGTGCGCGCGTCCTTGTCGAAGTCGACCCGGATCCGCAGCGGCTCGCCGCCTTCCAGCAACTCCGGCTTGACCAGCGCCTCGAAGCGCAGCTTGTCGGCGGCATCGGCGGCGTTGGAGACCAGCTCGCGCAGGAAGATCTCTTTGTTGGAATACAGCGAATGGATCATCAGCTGCAGCAGCTGCTTGACCTCGGTCTGGAAGCCCAGTGTCTGCTTGTCGGTCTCAACGGTCATATGGTCTCCATGGTGGTCCGGGCCGCGATACGGGCCGATGGCCGGGGGATGAGGGTGCGCGGCGATTTTTCAAGGCAGGCGCCTGCATGCAGCGTTGCGTGGTCCATGGGGCGGGGCCGTGCGGGCGGCGGTATCATGGCGGTCCCTGGTTCCGTATGCCTGCATGTCGCCTTCCGCCCCCGCCAGCTCCAGCAGACGTCCGCCGAGCGCCAGGTGGCAGTGGTGAGCCGCCAGCTGCGGTCGGCGCCCGCTGGGCGCGAAGGGCAGGTGCGCATCGTCGGCGGCCGCTGGCGCAATACCCGGTTGGCCGTGCCCGACCTGCCGGGCCTGCGGCCCAGCAGCGATCGCGTCCGCGAAACCTTGTTCAACTGGTTGATGCCGAAGTTGCCCGGCGCGCGGGTGTTGGACCTGTTCGCCGGCTCTGGTGCATTGGGCCTGGAGGCGGTCTCGCGCGGCGCCGCCCAGGCCATTCTGGTCGAACGCGACACGGGTCTGGTGCAGCGCCTGCGCGAGCATGTGGTCCGGCTGCAAGCGGGCGAGCAGGTGCAGGTGGTGCAGGGCGATGCAGTGCGCTGGCTGGAACAGCCGCCGGCCGCCCCGGCCGATCTCGTCTTCGTCGATCCGCCCTTTGCCGATGGCCTGTGGGCGGGGGTGCTGGAACGTCTGCCGGCGCATCTTGCTGCGGACGCCTGGTTATACCTGGAGGGGCCAGCCGGACAGCCGCCGCTGGCCCCGCCGGGCTGGGCCGTGTACCGCGAGGGCAGCACCCGCGAGGTGCGCTATGGGCTCTACCGCCGTGCCACTGCTACACTGAACGACGACTCGACCCCGGCAGCAACCCTATGACTGTGGCCAACCGCCGCATCGCCGTCTACCCCGGTACCTTCGATCCGATTACCAACGGTCATATCGACCTGGTGCACCGTGCTGCGCCGTTGTTCGAGCGCGTGGTCCTGGGCGTGGCGCAAAGTCCCTCCAAGGGCCCGGCGTTGCCGCTGGAGCAGCGGGTGGCGTTGGCGCAGGAAGCCTTGGCCGCGCATGCCAATGTCGAGGTTCGCGGTTTCGATACCTTGCTGGCGCACTTCGTGCGCGAAATGGGCGCGGGCGTGCTGCTGCGCGGTCTGCGCGCGGTGTCCGACTTCGAATACGAGTTCCAGATGGCCAGCATGAACCGCCATCTGATCCCGGAAGTGGAGACGCTGTTCCTCACTCCGGCCGAGCAGTACAGCTTCATTTCCTCGTCGTTGGTGCGCGAAATCGCGCGTCTGGGCGGGGATGTCTCCGGGTTCGTTCCGGCATCGGTCGTCGAAGCCCTGCGCCAGGTGCGCGCCTCGCGCGCCCAGGTCTGATCCCTTCTGCAGTCACATCACCACATCGCTTTCAACGGGAGGAGTTTCATGAAACACACCATGCGCGCCCTGGCGCTCGCCTCGATCGCCGCTCTGGCGGTCACCGCCTGCAAGAAGGAAGAAGCGGCACCGACCGCCGCCGCTGCTCCGGCTGCGCTGAAGGCGCCGGCCAAGGACGACAATGCCGGCTGGAAGAAGTACCTGCAGGAAGTGGTTGGCCAGAACCTGGGCAACACCACCAACAGCCCGTTCCTGTACTACTTGCCGCCGGAATCCGATGCCGAGTTCGCCGGCAGCTACGAGCGTCAGCTGGAGAGCGTCAAGACCGCGCTGGCGCGTGGCGTGCAGCCGGGCAACATGCTGGCGTTCGGTTCCTCGGCCTCGACCAAGATGGCCGATCTGATCGAAGCGGCGTTCAAGGATGTGCCGGCCGACTCGATGAAGGGCGTGCGCGTGCTGTTCATCGGCGATGCCGCCGAGAATGCCCGCGTGCAGACCATCGTCAAGCCCAAGGGCGCGGAATACACCTTCGTTGAAGCCAAGTAATGCCGTTCCAGGCCGGGTGCGCGGGAGGGCGCATCCGGCCGCGGCGTGGAAACGCACCATGCCATCCTCGCACTCCATCCGCAGCGCCGTTGTTGCCACCGCGCTGCCGCTGATCCACGCCGACGGCCAGGCCGTCGACCGCCTCGCCGTGGCGCTCGCGTCGGAGGCCACATGGCGCTGAAGATCAACGAACTGTGCGTCAATTGCGATGTCTGCGAGCCGGCATGTCCCAACCATGCCATTGCGATGGGCGAAACCATCTACGTCATCGACCCGGCGCGTTGCACCGAATGCGTGGGGCACTTCGACGAGGCCCAGTGTGTGGTGGTCTGTCCGGTGGAGTGCATCGATCCGGACCCGGCCATTCCGGAGACCCACGATCAATTGCTTGCCAAGCTGATGCGGCTGCAGCGCGAGCACCCCGAATTGTACGAACAGGAGCCCCCCCTCCCATGAGCCAGCCTTCCTGCCGTTTCGTCCTGCAACGCGTGCTGTGGCTGGGCCTGTTGCTGGCGCCGGCCGCCTGGGCCGCCGATGCGGCCGATGGCACCCGCACGCAACCGTCGGCGACATTGGCAGCGCATCCCCCCGGTGCAGCCGTGGCCAGCGGCCATGCATTGGCCACCGAGGCCGGCCTGCAGATCCTGCGCGAGGGCGGCAATGCCTTCGATGCGGCGGTGGCGGTGTCCTCCACGTTGGCGGTGGTCGAGCCGATCAGCTCGGGGCTGGGCGGTGGCGGATTCTTCCTGCTGCACGATGCCAAGACTGGCCAGGACGTGATGCTGGACGCGCGCGAATATGCGCCCGAATCGGCCACGCCCGAGCGTTTTCTCGACAAGAAGGGCGCGCTGGATCGCGATCGCTCGATCAACGGGCCGTGGTCGGCAGGCATCCCCGGGCTGCCGGCGGCGCTGGTCGAACTGGCCGGCAAGCATGGCCGACTGCCGTTGGCGCAATCGCTGGCCCCGGCGATCCGCATCGCCCGCGAAGGCTTTCCGGTGTACGCGCGCATGGCCAAGGGCTATGCCTCGCGGCGTGAGGTGATGGAGCGCTATCCCGGGACCCGCGAGGTCTACCTGCGTCACGGTCGTCCGATCGCCGAAGGCGATCTCTTCCAGCAGCCCGAGCTGGCGCATACCCTGCAATTGCTGGCCGACCAGGGCTTCGATGGGTTCTACAAGGGCGAGACCGCGCGCAAGCTGCTGGCCGGCGTCAAACAGGCCGGTGGCCAATGGACCGCGGCCGAACTGGCGGGTTACCGGGTCAAGCAGCGCACGCCGATCCAGTTCGATTACCGCGGCTGGAAGATCACCACCGCACCGCCGCCGTCTTCCGGCGGCATCGCACTGGCCGAGATGCTGCAGATCCTGGAAGGCTGGGATCTGCGCAGCCTCGATGAAGTGCATCGCACCCACCTGGTCGTGGAAGCGATGCGGCGCGCCTATCGCGACCGCACGTTCTTCCTGGGCGATCCTGACTTCGTGCAGATTCCGCAGAAGGTGCTGACCAGCAAGGACTATGCGCAAGGCCTGCGCGCGACCATCAATCCGGACAAGGCCACCCCCAGCGATCTGCTGTCGGGCAATCCGACTCCGCTGGAAGATGACGAGACCACGCATTTCTCCATTATCGACCGCGACGGCAACCGCGTTGGTGCCACCCAGACCGTCAATCTGCTGTACGGCTCCGGTCTGATTCCCAAGGGGACCGGCGTATTGCTCAACGACGAGATGGACGACTTCGCGCTCAAGCCCGGTACGCCGAATGCCTTCGGTGTGATGGGCTACGCCGCCAATGCGCCCAAGTCGGGCAAGCGCATGCTGAGCTCGATGACGCCGACCTTCATGGAATCGGCCGACAAGGTTGCCGTGCTCGGCACCCCGGGCGGCAGCCGCATCATCACCATGGTGCTGCTGGGCATCCTGGGCTACGACGACGGACTGGATGCGCAGCAGGTGAGCGCACTGCCGCGTTACCACCACCAGTGGCTGCCTGACGTCATCGAGGCCGAGAGCAACGCCCTCTCGCCGCAGGTCGCCAAAGGCCTGGAGGCCTTGGGGCACACGCTCAAGCTGCCCGGCGACAGCGCCGAGGGTGGACGCGGTTCCAGCCATGTCTGGGGCAATTTCCAGACCGTGGAGTGGGACCGTCGCCGCAACCTCCTCAGCGGCGGCAGCGATCCACGCAATCCAGTGGGCAAGGCAGAAGTGCAGTTGGATGCGGACGTCGGCGCGAAGGCCGCATCACGATGATCCTCAGCAGGCGGCAGGCGAATGCCTGCCGCCTGTCTGTGCGTATCGACGCTCGTCGCTGATCCTCGATCAGGCCAGCAGCCCGTAGTAGTGACCATCCTTGGCCTCATAAACGGTGTAGGTCTCGTCGTAGTCGTCCTTCTTCTTGTTCACGGCGTCGTCGAGCAGGCGCACAACGAGCTTGCCTTCCAGAATGTAGACGTCCGGGTTCGTATTGCCGCCGAGGAATGGCTTCCAGCGCGCCATGCCGCGTTGTTTTGCCTGGTGCTGGTCGGGGTCCAGGGTGCCTGGCGCGATCGGTTTCTTGTTGCTGTCGATAATGTTCATCGGCTGTCCTTCGGCTCGTGGAGTGGCGATGCGCCCATCGCTGCGATCGGGTGGACGCAGCGGCAGGACGCCAGGCCAAGTTAGCCGGCAGCCGACGGAGGGGATCGGCGTAAACGAGGCAAAGCACGGGCTTTTCGCTGAAGAGTCGCATTCTCTTTCCTGCATAAGCCTGGCATTTGGGCTGCGGTGACGCTGTGCCAGGCGAATCGCCGAAAGAGTGCGACGCCGCTCCCGGTTGCTTTTCAGCCTTGAAAGATTCAAGGGAAGTGGCGCCCATTCAAGGGGCGCGTCATGAGTGCATACACGTCATGTTGCGTCTACCTTCATATTCCAGGGACGTCGCCGCACGGATAGGCATCGTCATTGATGCGAGAAGGAGAGGTTGAAATGGCACGCCACGGCCAACAGGTCACCTGATTAGTCCTTTCCGAAGATGCTCGCCATGCGCAGTGCCTGCTCTGGAGTGTGCTTGTAACGCGTCATCGCCGTGGCGCGTCGTGGCAGCATCGCGGGCAGGCGGAACCGGCGGTTGAAGCGGTAGGCGGCTGCGGCCAGATGCGGCCTTGCGTATTTGCCTTGCGCGATGGTGCGCTCGGCCGTCACCTTGATGATCTTGTGCTTCACTCTCCAGGCCGTCTTGTCGTTGGGCCCATAATGGCGTCTCAGTTACGGCACGGCCCTGTTGGTCTTGGTCGAGGTCAATAGGTGCAAGGCCGGAATCCAGGTGCGCAGTTGCGGCTTGGTGCCTTGGAGCACCGTGCCAGCTATCGGATTGGTCTGGTACCGGCACGCGCTGCACTGGTCTTCGATGACGCCACACGTTTGCAGCGCCAGCGCTCCTCGCGCACAGCAGGGCAGCGACGGCTGGCTGAGCGTCGGGGCTAATCAGGTTCGGGCTTGTGGTGGCGCTGTGGTGTGGCCATCATTGGGCGATGAACGCTCGCCACGCCATGTTGACTGCGGTTCTCGCACTCGCTTCCGCCAGTTGCCCTGCGCAGAATGCGGCCGATGTTCCCGCTACCCAGATCCACGTCAATCAGCTTGGCTATCTGCCGGGCTCGGCCAAATTGGCGGTGGTTGCATTGCCGCAAGGCGCTGTGCCTGGAGCGGATCGCTTCATCGTCGAAGACGCGCAGGGACACCAGGTGTTCCAGGGAACGCTGCAGCCGGCTGCGTTATGGACCCCAGCCGGTCAGCAGGCGCGTGTGGCCGACTTTTCCAGCTTGCATGCGGCCGGCAGCTACCGGCTGAAGCTGGAAGGCGTGCCGGCATCGGATCCATTCCCCATCGCGGCGCATGCGTATGCGCCCCTGGTCGATGCGGCGTTGAAGGCGTTCTACTACAGCCGCGCCAGCACCGCGTTACCGGAGAGGTTCGCCGGACGCTACGCGCGTGCGGCGGGGCATCCAGACACCCAGGTTCGCATCCATCCCTCCGCCGCATCGAGCACGCGGCCGGCCGAGAGCATGATCAGCGCGCCCAAAGGGTGGTACGACGCGGGCGACTACAACAAATACGTGGTCAATGCCGGCATCAGCACCTACACCTTGCTTGCGGCCTACGCCGACTATCCGGCCTTCTTCAAGGCCAAGGCGGTGACCATTCCCGACGATGCCCCGGGCGCGCCGGCGATCCTGCAGGAAGTGTGGTGGAACCTGCAGTGGATGCTGGCGATGCAGGATCCTGCCGATGGTGGCGTCTACCACAAGCTCACCAATAAGCAGTTCGATGCCATCGTGATGCCGGCGCAGGCGACCCAGCCGCGCTATGTGGTGATGAAGGGGACCGCCGCCACGCTGGATTTCGCCGCGGTCATGGCCAAGGCCAGCCGTGTCTATGCGCCGTTCGAGCACCAATACCCCGGGGCATCGGCGCGCATGCTGGCCGCTGCGCGTCGTGCGTGGGAGTGGGCTCAGAAGCACCCCGATGTGGCCTACCACCAGCCATCCGACGTCCGGACCGGTGGCTATAACGATGCGCAGTTCGACGATGAGTTCGCCTGGGCGGCGGCCGAGCTGTATGTGAGTACGCACCAGGACGCGTTCTACGACGCGATGATCGCGCGCAACGTGCCCGCCAGCGTGCCGTTCTGGGGCAAGGTCGGCGGCTTGGCCTGGATGACGCTGGCCCACAATCGCGACCACCTGACCGCGCATGCCGATCGTGCGCGGATCGAGCGCGAAATCACTGGTTTGGCCCAGCAGTTGCTCCAACGTTGGCAGGCCTCGCCCTGGCGCCTATCGATGCGCGATCAGGACTTCGATTGGGGCAGCAACAGTGCCGTACTGAACCAGGCGATGATGTTGCTGCAGGGCTACCATCTGACCCGCCAGCGCGATTACCTGGACGCGGCGCAGTCGCAGCTGGACTACATTCTCGGCCGCAATCCGCTCGGCCTGTCTTTCGTCACCGGCATCGGTGCGCGCAGCCCGATGCATATCCACCATCGCCCCTCCGAGGCCGACGGCATCGTCGCACCGGTGCCCGGGTGGCTGGTAGGCGGCCCGAACCCCGGCCAGCAGGACGCCAGGGAGTGCAAGCGGCCGTACCCATCCACGCTGCCGGCGCTGTCGTATCTGGACGATGTCTGCAGCTACGCCAGCAACGAAGTGGCGATCAACTGGAACGCACCGTTGGTCTACGTCAGCGCGGCGATCGAGGCGGAGACGCGCTGAGGCCACGCCGTCGTGACGGCCTGGGCGCCTGGCGATGGCGCCGCCGCGACATTGCGAGCGACGGAGGCGGTGCAATGCGCGCTCATGGCGCGCACGAGGCGCCGCGTGACTTATTCCAGTCGCGTGCCAAAAATGCGGTCGCCGGCATCGCCGAGTCCGGGCAGGATGTAGCCCTTCTCGTTGAGGTGATCGTCGATCGCCGCGGTATAGACCTCGACATCCGGATGCGCGGCTTCCAGCGTCTTCAGGCCCTCGGGTGCGGCGACCAGAAAGATGCCCTTGATGCGACGCGCACCGGCCCGCTTGAGCATGTCGATGGTTGCGATCAGGGTGCCGCCGGTCGCCAGCATCGGATCGAGGATCAAGGCGTCGCGCTCTTCCAGACGTCCGGTCAAACGCTCGAAATACGGCACCGGCTGCAGGGTCTCTTCGTCGCGTTGCAGGCCGACCACGCTGACGCGCGCGGCGGGAATCAGTGCCAGCACGCCGGGCAGCATGCCCAGCCCGGCGCGCAGGATCGGCACCAGGGTGATCTTGGCCCCGGCGATGCGTTGCACCCGTACCGGCCCGGCCCAGCCAGCCTGCACATGCGACTCGGTCTCCAGGTTGGCAGTGGCCTCGTAGGCGAGCAAGGTTCCCAGTTCGGTGACCAATTCGCGAAAGCCCTTGGTGCTCAGCGCGGCATCGCGCAATAAGCCGATCTTGTGCTGGACGAGCGGGTGACGGACTTCGACGATCTTCATGGCAGGCAATGCAGGGGAAAGTCACAGTGTGCCGCAGCTGGCCGCATAGCTGCCACATTCCTGTCGTGATCGCGCTAGCACGTGTCATGTCGGTGAAATGTCGTAGACATAACGTGCGCACCCATTCTTGACGATTGGGGAACAGGCCTGTGCTGAACAAGACTCCGCTGTGCGTGGCGATCGCGCTGACATTGGTTGCTGCCACTGCTGCGCCGATGGCGCGGGCGAACGAGGCGGACGCAGCCGCAGCCGCCGCCGCGATCGACCTGGAGCGGCTGGAAGTGCGGCCGCAGCTGGAATCGCAGGAGCGCGCAGTCGACCTCAAGCGCAGTTCCGATGCGATCCAGGATGCGGTGGCTTCCGATGCGATGGGCCGCTATCCCGACAAGAATGTTGCAGAATCCTTGCAGCGGCTGCCGGGTGTCAGCGTCACCCGCGATCAGGGCGAGGGCCGCTTCGTGGTGATCCGCGGCCTGGATGCTTCGCTCAACAGCGTGACCATCGATGGCATGAACATGGGCACCCCGGAGGATGGCAGCCGTTCCACGCCGCTGGACGTGATTCCCTCCGATTCCACCGAGCGGTTGAAGGTGGTCAAGTCGCCGACGCCGGACATGCCGGGCGATTCGATCGGTGGTGCGATCCAGGTCGAATCGACTTCGGCCTTCGACCGCGACGGACGCACCTTGCGCGGCTCGATCGAAGCCAGCCATCAGCAGCTCTCCGGCAAGACCAGCCCGAAGGCTGCGTTCAACTACAGCGATATCTTCGGCGACACCGTCGGCCTGGCGGTGGGGGTGAATTACCAGGACCGCGAGTTCGAGTCGGACAACACCGAGGTGGCCTACGATCGCTTCGACGGCGGCGCCACCGACGACTTGTTCGCCAGCGAGGTGCAGCGGCGCAAGTACTTCATCGAACGCACCCGCATGGGCGCCAACCTCAATCTGGACTGGCGTCCGGATGCGGATAACCGTTATGCGTTGCGCACGCTCTATAGCCGCTTCGAGGATGCCGAGACGCGCCAGCGCACGATCTTCGGCCTGGGCGATGGCGAGGTCAGCGCCACTGGCGATGGCCGCTATACCGTGGCCGACCTGCCGGCCGATGCCATTTCCAAGCGGGTGCGCTATCGCACCAAGAAAGAAGACACCCTGGCGGTCAGCCTGAGCGGTGAGAATCGCCTGCGGGCGGCCAGCGTGGACTACAAGGTTGGCTACACCAAGACCCGCGAGCGCGTGCCCGACGAGATGGAGGCGCGTTTCGACTACGACGGCGACGATCTGTCGGCCAGTGTCGACCAGAGCCGCGGCATTCCCCGCCTGGGCTTTTCCGACAATGGCTGGCAGAGCAATCAGGACTATGTGCTGGACCGCTTCGTGATCGCGCCCACCCAGGTCGACGACAGCGAGCACAGCGCGCAGGTCAACGTGCGTTTCGATGGCGAACGTTCCAGTCTGAAGATGGGCCTGCTCGGGCGTTGGCGCGAGCGTGTGGTGGATGTGGACGAGCGCGAACTGCGCCGCGGTCCGGCGGTGGACCTGAGCGACTGGACCGCGGCGGCGCCGGAACACCGCGGCGGCACGCTGGGCCAGAGCCTGAGTTCGGAAGCGATGCGCCGCTATTGGCGCAGCAATGCCGCGCGCTACAGCGCTCGTCCGCAGGATGTGGGGGGCAATACGCAAGTGTCGCTGCAGGACGACTACCGTGCCAACGAGGACGTGTTCGCGGCCTACACCATGGGCACCTGGGACATCGGTGCACTGCGGGTGATTGCCGGCGTGCGGGTGGAGAACACTCAGTTCGATGCGGTGGGCAATCAGGTAGACGTCGCCGAGGACGGTCGTTCGGCCACGGTGACGCCGCGCGCTGCATCCAGCAGCTATACCAACGTGCTGCCTGGCCTGCATCTGCGCTATGACGGCGGCGACGATTGGGTGCTGCGCTTTGCTGCCAACAAGACGCTGTCGCGGCCGTCCTTCGCCGACCTGTCACCGCGGATCAGCGTCAATCGCGGCGATGAGGAAGTCAGTGTCGGCAATCCGGAGTTGTCGCCGTATCGCTCGACCAATCTCGATCTGTCGGTGGAGAAGTACCTGGGCAGCAGCGGCCTGGTGTCGCTGGGCGTGTTCCACAAGTCGATCGACGACTACATCGTGCAGACGGTCAGCAGCGCCGACGCCGCGTATCCGGATTTTCGCGTGACGCGTGCGATCAATGGCGATCAGGCCAAGGTGCGCGGTGCGGAATTCAATTGGCAGCAGACCCTGGAATTCCTGCCGGAAGGATGGAACGGTCTGCTGGTCGGCGCCAGCGCCACCTTGCTCGACAGCAGTTTCGATCCCGGACTGACCGCGCGTGCCGGCGAGGACTTTACGTTGCCGCGCGCGTCCAAGCGCATCTACAGCGGACATCTGGGTTACGAAAAATATGGCCTCAGCACGCGGCTGGCCGCGGTGCATCGCAGCGACTATCTGGACACCATCGGCGACAGCCGTGCCTACGACATCTACGTCGCCCCGCATACACAGCTGGATTTCAGCTTGAGCTATCAGTTCAGCAGCCAGGTCAGCCTGTACCTGGAAGCGCAGAACCTGCTGGACGAGCCGCTGGAGCTCTACCAGGGGGTGCGTTCGCGCACGCTGCAGAACGAAGAATACGGCCGCACCTACGCGCTCGGCCTGAAGGTGGCGTTGTGAGGTCGGCGCGCACGTGGCCAAGGCTTGGTCTGCTGCTGACGTGTGCGGCCTTGAGTGCCTGCGCCAGTCGCTGCGGGAACACGCCTGAAGCCGACGAGGCGCGGCAGGCCGATCCGCTGCTGAGTCAGGCAGAGATCGCGCATGTGGTGGTGCCGGAGGCCTTCGTCACCACGCCGGCCCCGGCCGACAATCTCGACTCGCCGGCCAGCTGGGCCGCGCCGGATGGCCGCCGCTGGGTGATCGCCACCGCCAAGGGCAGCCATGCGCTGGTGGTCTTCGATGGCGACAGCGGCCAGCGCTTGCGCGTGGTCGGCGGCAAGGGCAGGGCGCTGGGTAAGCTCGATCGTCCGAATGGCATCGCGGTGGTGGACGATCTGGTGTTCGTGGTCGAGCGCGACAATCGTCGCGTGCAGTTGTTCGCGCTGCCCGAGTTCACCCCACTGGCCGTCTTCGGGCAGAGCGAGTTGCGCGAGCCCTATGGGCTCTGGGTGCATCCGCAGGACGGTGGCTACGAAGTCGTGGTCAGCGACAATTACATGTCCTCGGCCGACAAGGACGCGCCGCCACCGCTGGCCGAGCTGGGGCAACGCTTTCGTCGCTATGCCGTGCGCAAGCAGGGCGCCGTCTGGCAGGCCGCGCTGCGCCAGACCTTCGGCGACACCAGCGCGGCGGGTGCCATCCGCATCGCCGAGTCGGTGTTCGGCGACGCTGCGCATGATCGTCTGCTGATTGCCGAGGAGGATGTTGCGGTAGGCACGCGCCTGCGCGAGTACGGTCTGGATGGCCGCTATCGCGGGCGCGATCTCGGCGCCGGCCTGTACAAGGCGCAGGCCGAAGGGATCGCATTGCTGGCCTGTGCCGATGGCAGCGGTTACTGGATCGGGACCGATCAATTCAAGGATCGTAGCCTGTTCCATGTGTTCGACCGTCAGAGCCTGGCGTATGTCGGCGCCTTTGCCGGTCGCGTCACGGCCAATACCGACGGCGTGTGGATGGATGCGCGGGGCGATGCACGCTTCCCGGGCGGTGTGTTCTACGCATTGCACGACGATCAGGCGGTGGCGGCGTTCGATTGGCGCGATGTGGTGCGCGCGCTGCGGCTGAAGGAGTGCGCGCGATGAGGCGGGTTTGCCGCCGCATGGCGACCATCGTGCTGGCGCTGTCCGCCGCACCGGTGACGTCCTTGGGTGCTGCGGGCACGGCCGAACCCAATACCCAGGTAACGGCTGGGTCGTCGCACTACGTTGCCGATGGCTTTCCGGATCGGATCGTCGCCACCCCGGCGCAGGATGCCGCCCACGGCTTCGCGGTCGCCTGGCGCACCGACGGCAGCGTCAGCCAGCCCTGGCTGGAGCTGGTCATCGCTGGCGATTCGCCGGACCTGGGCACGCCACGGCGCATTCGCGCCAGCACCGCGCCGCTGCGGAGCGAGAACGGCGTCGCGCATCACCATCGTGCCGACGTCGCCGGGCTGACTGCCGACACCGTGTATGCGTATCGGGTGCAAGGGCAGGGCACTTGGGGCGCCTGGAACCACTTCCGCACCGCGGCCGCGCCCGGCACGCCGCTGACCTTGCTGTATTTCGGCGATACGCAGAACAAGAACCTCAGCCTGGTGTCGCGCGTCCTCCGTCAGGCCTGGCGCTCGGCGCCGGAGGCCCGGCTGGCGCTGTTCGCCGGCGATCTGGTCAGTGGCAAGGATGGCCAGGACGACAACGAATGGGCGGAATGGTTCGAAGCCGGCCGCTGGTTGCTGGAGGGTACGGCGGTAGCGCCGGCACCGGGGAACCACGAGTACCACGAGCAGCATGAGGACACCCCGCAGGCGACCCGCGTGCTGGGTGGCCACTGGCCGGTGACGTTCGCATTGCCGCGCAACGGCCCCGCCGCGACCGCACGCACCAGTTATTGGTTCGATTACCAGGATGTGCGCATCGCGGTGCTCGACGGGACCGCGGCGCTGGACCTGGGCGCCGGTGCGGCGCAGGCGCAGTGGCTGGACCGGGTGCTGGGCGAGAATCCGCATCCGTGGTCGATCGTGCTGATTCATCAGCCGTTCTTCTCGCCGCGCGCCGATCGCGAGAACGAGCGCCTGGTCGAGCAAGTGCTGCCGATGATCCGCCGTCATCGCGTCGACCTGGTGTTGCAAGGACACGACCATACCTATGGGCGTCGCAGTGACGAGGGGAGCCAGGCGACACCGGTGTTTGTGGTGTCGGTGGCGGGCCCGAAGCAATACCGGCTCTCGGAGTTGGCGCGTCGGACCATGCGTCCGGTTGGCGAAGACACCCAGCTGTATCAGGTGCTGCGGTTGGATCGCACGCGATTGCAGTACGAATCGCGCACGGCCACAGGTCGTCTGTACGACGCGTTCGAACTGCAGCGTGCTGCCGATGGCAGCAAGCGTCTGATCGAACAGGACGCTGGCCGCATCGCACCGCGGGATTGTCCACGTTCAGCCACGCTGAAGGGACGGCAGGATCGGTGTTGGGAATGAAATTCCGACAAGCGACACTGCCGACTAAACGGCGGCGCGGCAGACGAAAAAAGTTGAGATTGTCGCGTTCGGAGCGTGACTAGCATTCGGTTGCGTCGGGTCTCCCCTGTATCAGTGACTGCGTCTTGGCGCGGGTTGGAGGTCCGATCCTCCCCCCCGCGAGACCGCTCCGATGATTCCCTCCGTGTTCCACCTGACCGCACCCACCAAGCAGTTGCAGTGGGAAGAGCGCAGGATCCAGGCCCGGTTGCAGCGCATGCTGCCGGGTTGGCGCTGTCACATCTGGGACGATGCCGACAACGCCGCGTTGATCCGCGACGCCTTCCCGCAATTCGCCGAGCGTTATGCGGCGATCCGCTTCGGCGTCATGCAGGCCGACATCGCCCGTTGCGCTTACATGCATGTGCATGGCGGCTTCTACTTCGACACCGACTACAAATTGCTGCGCCCCTTGGACCCTGAATGGTTGGCCCACCCCTGCGTTCTGCCGGTGGAAGAGGGCGCGCCGGGCAACGATGTGTTCAAGATCGGCAACGCGGTCTTCGGCTCCGAGCCGGGCCACCCGTTCTGGGCCGCCTTCATCGAGCACATCTTCACCGCGCACGCGCCGCAGGCGCTGGAAGATCATCGGCAGATACCGATGATCTCCGGGCCACGCGGCCTGACCCGCTTCTATCTCGCCGAACGCGAACGCTTCAGCGGCATCCTGTTTCCCCCACGCGATGCCTTCCATCCGGACCGGACCTGGTTCGGCCTGGGGCACCGCGGCGGCGCGATCGCCGTCGGCTCACACCTGTGCTGGGCGTCCTGGCGCGGGAAGTCGCCGCGGCGGGCGTTGACCAACTACCTGCGGCGGAAATTGACGGCGATGCCGCTGTAGCTGCGGCGATCAACGCCGGCCGCGCATGCTCGGCAGGTGGCGTGCGTTGGCACGCCACCTGGTCTTTATCGACCGACGCGACGCTGACGTGTTCTCGTCCGGCGCCAACCTCTGGCGCCGGACGGCGGATGCCGACTCAGGCTGCTGCGGCCTGGGTCTGACGCGGGCCTTCCTTCAGCGCGCGTGCGATCAAACCGACCAGCAGATCCAGCTCGGCTTCGTCCATCGCAAAATGCGGGGTGAAACGCAGCGAATTCTCGCCACCATGGATCACGTTGACGCCATGATGGCGCAGCCATTCCTCGGTAGAGTTGCTGCCGTAGCACTTGAACTGTGGCGCCAGCTCGCAGGAGAACAACAGGCCGGTGCCCTGGACCTTGGTGATCAGCCCACCCAATTCGGTCTGCAGGGCTTCCAGCTTGCGGATCGCCTGGGCTCCGCGCAGCCGGATGTTGTCGCGGATCTGCGGGGTGAACAACGCCAGCGTTGCGCAGGCCACCTCCAACGCACGCGGATTGCTGGTCATGGTGTTGCCGTAGGTGCCTTTGCGATAGACCTGGGCCGCGTGTTCGGTCACCGCCAACACCGACAGCGGGTATTGGGCAGCATTGAGCGCCTTGGAATACGTCTCCAGGTCCGGTGGGTCCAACTGGGCAAAGCCGGGATAATCGACGACCGACAACACGCCGTGCGCGCGCAGGCCGGCCTGGATCGAGTCGACCAGCAGCAGGCTGCCATGGTCGCGCGTCAGTTGGCGCGCAGCGGCGTAGAACTCGGCCGGCAAGGCGCGGCCCGGATCGCCTTCGCCCATCACCGGCTCGAGGAACACCGCTTCGATGAACCAGTGGTTGCGCGCGGCATCGTCGAAGGCACGCTGCAAGGCCGCCACGTCGTACGGGGCGATCGCGATCACCGAGTCTTCGTTGCGGTAGCTGGCCAAATACTTGCTGTAGGTCTTGCGGCTGGAATCGGAATACAGACCCGGGCGGTCGGTGCGGCCGTGGAAGCTGCCCTTGACGACCAGGCGTTTGATGGTGGCGCTGGCATGGCGTGCACCCGGGTCGGTATGCAGCTTGGCATTGGTGTCGACGATGCGCGCGGCCAGGCCGACCGCCTCCGAACCCGAGTTAAGGCACATGAAACGGGTGAACGGGCAGCCGCCGCGGCTATGGCCGATCTCTGCGCGCAGCGCGCGATCCAGCCGCCGTTGAGACAGGCTGGGCGTCATCACATTGGCCATCACCTGCGGCCGCGCCATCGTCTCCAGTACCGCTGCCGGAGTGTGTCCGAAGCCGAGCATGCCGTAGCCGCCAGCGTCGTAGAGCACCGCGCCCTTGAGCGTGACCACCCACGGGCCACGAGCGGCCAGTGCCACGTACGGGGTGACCGCGTCGTCGGCGTAGAAATTGACGAAGCCTTCCTGCATCGCCTGGATCTGCGCCTGTTCGTCCAGCTCCAGTAGGTCCGCGATCTCCGTGCGGACCTGGGCGTACTCGCTGGCCGCGGCCGCGATGGCCTCTGGCAGGTCAGGATGCTCGGCTGCCAGGCGGATGACACTGGCATCGTCCAGGCCGGCGGTCAGGCGGGCGCCGGCATGGGCGCGCAACGGGGCAAGCGGGGCGAGGACGGTCATGGGCATCTCCGATGCAGTAGCGATAACCCTATTATCGGCACGAGATCGTCGTTTGGCAGTGGTGATTTAGGCGAGAATTGAGGTATTTTCGTCGTTTCGACGAAATCTGTGTGCAAATGTGAAGGTCACTCCCTCTGACGAACGCTTGCTGTCGCTGCTGCGCGAGGATGCGCGCGCCTCGACCGCACAGATCGCCCGCCGCCTGGGGCTGTCGCGCACCACCGTCCAAAGCCGGATCGAGAAGCTGGAGCGGGACGGGGTGATCAGCGGCTACACGGTGCGTACCCACGATGCCTACGAACAGGGGCGCATCCGCGCGCATATCCTGATCACCGTGCTGCCGAAGAAAATGCCGGCGGTGGTCAAGGCCCTGCGTGACGTGCCCGAAGTGCGCTCGCTGCATTCGGTCAGCGGGCCCTACGACCTGATCGCGCTGGGGGTCGTGGACGGTGTCGACGCCATGGATGTGCTGACCGATACGATCGGCGCCATCGATGGGGTGGAGCGCACCACCTCCTCGATCGTGCTGTCGACCAAATTCGAGCGCTAAGCGGGGCAGGTCGGGGCCTGGGCCTTCGGCAGTGGCAGCTGCATCGCGCGTGCCTGGACGAATCTGCGACCCGCCAGCGCGGCCCAGCTACACTATCGCCCCCCGTTTCCGCTTCCGTCCGGCCCTTGAAGAAGTCCGATTTCCATTACAGCTTGCCCGAGGAACTGATCGCCCAGGCCCCGTTGGCCGAGCGCTCGGCCAGTCGCCTGCTGGTGGTGCCACCGGCGCCACAGCCCTTCGCCGATCGCCAGGTGCGCGATTTGCCGGAGTTGCTGCAGCCGGGCGACCTGCTGATCTTCAACGATACCCGGGTGATTCCTGCGCGCCTGTTCGGCCAGAAGACCAGTGGCGGGCGGGTGGAGATCCTGATCGAGCGCCTGCTCGGGACGCAGCAGGCGCGGGCGCAGATCGGGGCCAGCAAGTCGCCCAAGGCCGGCAGCCGCATCGCCCTGGACGCCGGCGGCGAGGCCGAGGTGCTCGGTCGCGACGGCGAGTTTTACCTGTTGCGTTTCGACGTCGCCGCGCCATTGGAGCAGTGGCTGCAGGAGGCTGGCCGCTTGCCGTTGCCGCCGTACATCCGGCGCGAACCGGGTGTGGACGATCGCGAGCGCTACCAGACCGTGTTCGCCCGCGAAGTGGGCGCGGTGGCGGCTCCGACTGCCGGGCTGCATTTCGACGAAGCCCTGCTGGCACGCCTGCGCGAGCGCGGCGTGGAGTTCGGTCATGTCACCTTGCATGTCGGTGCGGGCACCTTCCAGCCAGTGCGGGTAGAGGCACTGGACCAGCATGTCATGCACCGCGAATGGCTCAATGTCGGCGCGGCGCTGGTCGAGCAGGTGCGGCGCACACGGGCGCGCGGCGGCCGGGTGATCGCGGTCGGGACCACCGTGGTGCGCTCGCTGGAAAGCGCCTGGCGTCGCAGCGACGCCGCGCCGGATGGCGAACTGCAACCCTTCGCGGGCGAAACCCAGTTGTTCATCCTGCCCGGCTACCGCATCCGCAGCGTCGATGCGATGGTGACCAACTTCCATCTGCCCGAGAGCACGCTGTTGATGATGGTGTCGGCCTTCGCCGGCCGCGAACGCATCTTCGACGCCTATGCGCACGCCATCGCCCAGCGCTATCGCTTCTTCTCCTACGGCGATGCGATGTTGTTGTGGAGCAGGGAGTGGGGCGTGGGGGGCGGGGAGTCGTAGCGTCTACCGCTTGCCTGCTGTCAGACGCGGCTCCCACTCGCAGTTCCAGCGCTCAGGCAGCGGCGGCATGGTCTGCGACGATGCTGCTGAAAACTCGCGTGCCAGCACTGCCGCTGGCAGTGCGTGCATCACCGCTACCGCTCCGAAAACTTCCGAATTCCTCATCCCGGCCCCTCCATGTCCCGACTCCAGTTCCAACTCCAGCGCACCGACGGCCACGCCCGCCGCGGCCGCCTGACCTTCCCGCGCGGCACGGTGGAAACACCGGCCTTCATGCCGGTCGGCACCTACGGCTCGGTCAAGGGCATCCTGCCCGAGCAGATCCGCGCGCTGGGTGCGGAGATCATTCTCGGCAACACCTTCCACCTGTATCTGCGCCCGGGCTTGGACGTGATCGGCGACCATGGCGGCCTGCATGGGTTCGCGCGCTGGGACGGGCCGATCCTGACCGATTCCGGCGGCTTCCAGGTGTTCTCGCTGGCCCATCGCCGCAAGATCACCGAGCAAGGCGTCACCTTCGCCTCGCCGACCGATGGCGCGCGGGTGTTTCTCGGTCCTGAAGAGAGCATGCAGATCCAGAAGGTGCTCGACTCGGACATCGTGATGATCTTCGACGAGTGCACGCCGTACCCGGCCACCGAAGAGGTGGCGCGGCGCTCGATGGAGCTGAGCTTGCGCTGGGCGCAGCGCTCGCGCCAGGCGCATGACGGGCTGGACAACGATGCCGCGCTGTTCGGCATCGTCCAGGGCGGGGTGCATCCGGACCTGCGCAGCCGCTCGCTGGAGGGCCTGCAGGCCATCGGTTTCGACGGCTATGCCATCGGCGGGCTGGCGGTGGGCGAGCCGGAGCACGAGCGCAACGCCATGCTCGAACACCTGCATCCGCAGCTGCCGGCCGATCGCCCGCGCTATCTGATGGGCGTGGGGCGGCCGGAGGATCTGGTCGAGGGCGTGGCGCGCGGGGTGGACATGTTCGATTGCGTGATGCCCACCCGCAATGCCCGCAACGGTCACTATTTCACCTCCTTCGGCACTGTGCGCATCCGCAATGCCAAATACGAGCGCGACCTGGATCCGATCGAGCCCGGTTGCGGCTGCCACGCCTGCCAGAGCGGCTATACCCGCGCCTATCTGCGGCACCTGGACCGCTGCAACGAGATGCTGGCGCCGATGCTGGGCACCCTGCATAACCTCTGGTACTACGAAAAGCTGATGGCCGACATGCGTGCGGCGATCGCGGCGGGAACCTTTGCCGCGTTCCGGCGGTCCTTCTATACGGCACGCGGCGCGACCACGCCGCCGCTGCCGGGGGAAACCCGCTGAGCTGGCACCACGCCGCCCCCGACGGGGACGGCGTGGAACCCGCATGGCATAATTCCCGGCTGTTCCGCTCCGGCGGTACCTGAATGGCGAGTGCGTCGAGGGGCGCGCTGGCACCAACCCTAGGATGCACTCCATGAATTTGCTCGATTTGCTGATCCCCGCCGCTCAGGCGCAGGCCACCGGTGGCGCGCCGGCCGCCGGTCCGATGGGGCTGTCGACCTTCGCCTTGCCGATCATCCTGATCGCGGTGATGTACTTCCTGATGATCCGCCCGCAGATGAAGCGGCAGAAGGAGCACAAGGCGCTGCTGGACAAGCTCTCTCGCGGCGACGAGGTGATCACCGCCGGCGGCGTGGCCGGCGTGATCAGCGATATCGGCGACAACTTCATCACGGTGGAAGTGGCCGACAACGTGCGCATCCGCGTGCAGAAGAGCGCTGTCGGTCACGTGTTGCCCAAGGGCACGCTGAAGTCCGCCAACTGAGTCGTTTCCCCTAAGCTAGGCGCGGCGCCGGGACGGTGCCGCGCGGGACTGTCGCAATGCTCGAATTTCCTCGCTGGAAGTATTTCCTGATCCTGCTGGTGCTGGCCGTCAGCGCGCTCTATGCGCTGCCCAACGTCTACCAGAAAGACCCGTCGGTGCAGATCACCGCCAGTCGCGGCGCACAGCTCGACGATGCGTTGCGCAGCCGGATCACCACCGCGCTGAGCGCTGCCGGGGTCACGCCCAAGGCGATCACCACCGAAGGCCAAAGCCTGATGGTGCGCCTGCCGACGCTGCAGGCGCAGACCCGGGCCAACGATGTGCTGCGCCAGCAACTGGGCGAGAACTACACGGTGGCGCTGAACCTGGCCTCCACCGTGCCGGATTGGCTGGCCAAGCTGGGCGGCAAGCCCATGGTGCTGGGTCTGGATCTGGTCGGCGGCGTGCACTTCGCCATGCAGGTGGACCAGAAGGCGGCGCTGGAAAAGCGGCTGGACGGCTTTGCCGAGGATATCCGCACCACCTTGCGCGATAACCGCCTCGGCTACCGCGCGGTGGAGCGCCGCGGCGACAACAGCATCCAGGTCAGCCTGGCCGATGGCGTCGACGTCAATCAGGCGCGGGCCGCGCTGGCCAAGGCGCAGCCGACCCTGGTCTACAACGTCAGTGGCCAGAACATCGGCGTGAGCGTGCCCGAGGCCGAGCTCAAGCAGATCGCCTCCGGTGCGATCGAGCAGAACCTGACCACCTTGCGCAACCGCGTCAACGAACTGGGCGTGGCCGAGCCGATCATCCAGCGCCAGGGCGAGGACCGCATCGTGGTCGAGCTGCCTGGCGTGCAGGACACCGCCGAGGCCAAGCGCCTGATCGGCGCCACCGCGACGCTGGAATTCCGCGGCGTGGTCGAGGGCAATGCCGAAGACGCCGTGCGCACCGGCACCATCCCGCCGGAAGCCAAGGTCTACCGCATCCGCGACACCGGCGCGCCGGTGTTGCTCAACAAGCGTGTGCTGGTGTCCGGCGACCAGATGGTCAACGCCACCGTCAGCACCGACCAGAACGGCATGCCGGCGGTGGCGGTGACGCTCAATAACGTGGCCGGTCAACGCATGCTCGACTACACCAGCGCCAATGTCGGCAAGCTGATGTCGGTGGTGTATATCGAGCGCATTCCCACCGTGACCATGGTCGACGGCAAGGAAGTGCGCAGCGTGCGTGTCAAGGAAGAGGCGCTGGCGCCGACTCGCATCGCCGGCGTGTTCGGCAAGAATTTCCAGACCACCGGCCTGGAGAAGACCGAAGCGGAGAATCTCGCCAAGCTGCTGCGTGCCGGTTCGCTGGCCGCGCCGATGGATTTCGTCGAGGAATACGTGATCGGCCCGAGCCTGGGTGCGGAGAACGTCGAGCGTGGCGTCACCGCGGTGGTGTTCTCGTTCCTGTTCACCCTGGTGTTCTTCACCATCTACTACCGCGTGTTCGGCGCGATCACCTCGGTGGCGTTGTTGTTCAACCTGCTGATCGTGGTGGCGGTGATGTCGCTGTTCGGTGCGACCATGACCTTGCCCGGCTTTGCCGGCCTGGCGCTGTCGGTCGGCCTGTCGGTGGACGCCAACGTGCTGATCAATGAGCGTATCCGCGAAGAGTTGCGACTGGGGATGCCGGCCAAGTCGGCCATCGCGGCCGGCTACGAGAAGGCTGGCGGCACCATTCTGGACGCCAATCTGACCGGTCTGATCGTCGGCGTGGCGCTGTACGCCTTCGGTACCGGTCCGTTGAAGGGCTTCGCACTGACCATGATCATCGGCATCTTCGCCTCGATGTTCACCGCGATCACCGTGTCGCGGGCGATGGCCCAGCTGCTGTATGGCTCGCGCAAGAAGATCAAGTCGGTGGCGATCTGATCGCGTGGGCCTCCCCAGGGGCCCACGTCGCGCAGCACGCAAGCCCGCTGGCACGAACCCGCACCTCGGTGTGCGGGTCCAACACATGAAGAGCTGGATGCAATGAAAATTTTTCCGCTTCATCTGATTCCCAACGACACCAAGATCGACTTCATGCGCCACCGCAAGCCGGTGCTGGCGCTGATGGTGGTCCTGCTGGTGGCCTCGTTCGCCATCATCGGCCTGAAGGGTTTCAACTACGCGCTGGAGTTCACCGGCGGCACCGTGGTGCGTACGCACTTCGCCAAGCCGGTGGACGTGGACCAGGTCCGCGCCCAGTTGGATCGCGCTGGCTTCGAGAACGCGCAGGTGCAGAACGTCGGCGGCGGCAACGATGTGATGATTCGCCTGCAGCCGCATGGCGAGCACAACAATGCCGACGATGCCGCCCGTAGCGTGGCCGAGGATGTGCGCAAGGTGGTCGATAGTCCGGCCAACCCCGCCACCGTGCAGCCGGGCGAGTTCGTCGGCCCGCAGGTCGGCAAGGACCTGGCGATGAACGGCGTCTACGCGACGATTTTCATGTTGGTGGGCTTCCTGATCTACATCGCCTTCCGCTTCGAGTGGAAATTCGCGATGGTGGCCAGCCTGACCGCCTTCTTCGACCTGATCCTGACCGTGGCCTACATGTCGTTGCTCGGCCGTGAGTTCGACCTCACCGTGCTGGCGGGTCTGTTGTCGGTGATGGGCTTTGCGATCAACGACATCATCGTGGTGTTCGATCGCGTCCGTGAAAACTTCCGCAGCCTGCGGGTCGAACCGCTGGAAGTGCTGAACCGCTCGATCAACCAGACCCTGTCGCGCACGGTGATCACCGCGGTGATGTTCTTCCTGTCGGCGTTGGCGCTGTACATCTACGGCGGCGCCTCGATGGAAGGCCTGGCCGAGACCCATATGGTCGGCGCGGTGATCGTGGTGATCTCTTCGGTGATCGTTGCGGTCCCGATGTTGAGCATCGGTCCGTTCGCGGTGACCAAGCAGGATCTGCTGCCCAAGGCCAAGGATGTGGAGGCGCTGGCGCGGCGTCCCTGATTCGGACTGGCAGCATTGGAACAAAAAGACCGCGCATGGCGCGGTCTTTTTGTTTTTGCCCTTCCTGTGGATGGTTTCAGCTCCTAGTCTTGCTGCCGCTTCGCGTTGCCGTGGTTTTGCCTTTGAGCTTTCGCTCGTGCCCTTTGCTTTCCGTCCCCCATGCCGCAGCGGCAAGCCGGATGGATACAACTCGCAGGGCGTCGCGCAAGGATGCGCGGCGTTTTTGTAAGGGACAGCGATGTCCCTTACAAAATTTCCATCTGGCTTGCGTACCCGGAGCGCGTAGCGCGCAGGGGCGCGAGGACGGGGTGTGCTTTCTTTGGTTACTTTTCTTTGCACAAGCAAAGAAAGTGACTCGGCCCCCGGAGGGGGGCGAAAGCTCTGCATGTGTCGGTGTGCGCGGCTTAGGCGTCAGCCCGTCTTGGACTTTAGCCTTTGAGCTTTCGCTCGTGCTCTTGGTTTTCCATCCCCCATACCGCAGCGGCAAGCCGGATGGATACAACCCGCAGGGCGTCGCGCAAGGATGCGCGACGTTTTTGTAAGGGACAGGGATGTCCCTTACAAAAATTTCCATCTGGCTTGCGTACCCGGAGCGCGCAGCGCGGAGGGGCGCGAGGACGGGGTGTGCTTTCTTTGGTTACTTTCTTTGCACAAGCAAAGAAAGTGACTCGGCCCCCGGAGGGGGACGAAAGCTCTGCATGTATCGATGTGCACGATCTAGGCGTCGGCTCCGTTTTGGATGTCCTTTCGGCTGGCTAATCCCGTTGCTCTTTGCCTCGAATCAAGGGCCTTTGCTCGCATCCCATCCAGCACACGTCTTCGGCTTCGGCTTTAGCCTTTGAGCTTTCGCTCGTGCCTTTGGTTTTCATCCCCCCCATACCGCAGCGGCAAGCCGGATGGATACAACCCGCAGGGCGTCGCGCATGGATGCGCGACGTTTTTGTAAGGGACAGGGATGTCCCTTACAAAAATTTCCATCTGGCTTGCGTACCCGGAGCGCGTAGCGCGGAGGGGCGCGAGGACGGGGTGTGCTTTCTTTGTTTACTTTCTTTGCACAAGCAAAGAAAGTGACTCGCGCCCGAAGGGCGTGAACGCTCTTGGCTTCCGTTTTTCAACGGCTATGGTGACTCACGCTCAAAACTCACGCTCAAAACTCACGCTCAAAACTCACGCTCAAAATTCAGGC
>NZ_NSET01000088.1 GCF_009192945.1 Xanthomonas maliensis
TTGACGGGGGAGCTTACGAGGTGTCAACGCCGAAGTAAATCTGACCCACTTTCCGGGTCTTGGGTCACGACGCCTTCCGCGCAATGGTCCAAGCCAAGACTCACCGTTTTGCGGGCGTAAGGCCCCTTATCGGTCACGCAGACCGAACACCGTCGACTGGTAAGTCAACCTGGCTTCGTTATTTTCAAGGTAGCGACACAGCCCTGCTATCGGACATCACCGCGCGGGATTGTACGCCCGGTTCGCTTAATTACCTCCGTCAATTAACTCCGTCCCGTTTTCCCGGTGCAACGCGAGCACATGACAAAGCGCCGCACGGAGGCGGCGCTTTGTTGACTGAAAAGCTATTCCCGCGACTCACGCGAGATGCTGACAGCACAGGTCCACGTAATGAACATCAGCCCGCTTGATTTTGTCCGCCCATGGACTGCGCCTGAGTAGCTCCCGTGTCGTCATCCGTCGGAGCAAGCTCCCAAAGAGTTTTTTCACCGGCGGGGGAGAGCGGATTGCTCTCGCCGTCAGCGGCGGGGAAGTTGCTTGGGGCAAGGGTGTAGCTGTAGAGCTCTTGCAGCACCTGCGCCATTGGCGTGTAGAAAAGGATGGAACGGGTGCGATCGTCACTGGACGAGATGACCCCGACCAGATGCCGGTCGTAGGTGACGACCGGTCCGCCGGAGTCGCCGCCGTCAAGGCTGGCGAACTCGGACGAGTCCGCGGCACCGAGGTGATCATAATTCGGCCGCCAAATTCCTGGCGCGAGCGTCATGCCGTGCCAAACGCACCGGACACCGGTGCGCCAACCGCTTGTGCAGAATGTCTCATCTGGCGCGTTGGACCACCCGCTCACAGGAAGACGTGCTTCCCGCCCGCCGCGCGGCATGAAGACCTGATTGCTCGCGCGGGGCCGATATTGCAAGTACGGATTGCAGATGGCAGCGCCGCTATTGTGATGTGCCTGGCACCACACATAGGACGGATTGGGCTCGGGCGGTACCTTCACAAGCTCGAGGTCCGAGGCTGCGGACTGCCACACGACAGTGCCAATTGGCTCGTTCTGGTCACCCAAATAGACCGTCCCGCCCGGTAGGGAGCAGTGCTTGGCAAGCACGAGCCATCGTGTGGCATTTTGGTACGGCGTCAGTCGATAGAGGATGTTGCTGGGCACCACCACCGCCCCGACGGTGCAGGATCCTGTATTCACGCCGACTTTCGAGCCAGAAATGAGCGGCAGGACGTCGCGGTCGGGATTGCGAGGAGGGACCACCTGCGCCATGGCAGCCGAGCATGCAAAGGAGGTGCTGATGACTATTGCGAGGCATGCCACGCGCTTTTGCATCTGTAGATTTTTCATCAAGAATCGGATCCTATCAGGGGTTTTCGGGATGACTCAAAGTACTGATTTTCCTGGCACGTTCGCGCCTTTATAGATCGATGATATTGGCGTGGTAGAAAGTGACCTTAATCAGTCATTGAAGCGTCACCTTGAATCATTTCCCTGTGATTATCTGACAAAAGAGCATTACAAGTTGTCGAAAAACGAATTTCAAGGAATCGGCTCGGCCTGAAACACGAAGCATGGTCTCACCGTAAAGAGAGTGGCGCATTCTGGAACCGGGCGACGGAAGCGGTTGAATCGACCGCATCATCGCCGCAACGGCTTGGGCGAAACTACGTACCATTTTTCAATGGCCGCCACCGGTGCGCCGGTACGCTATGGAAAGCGCGGTACAAAGCATGTCTTGTGGACAGTGCGGACTACGCCCTTCGCTGCTATCGCTACATTAAGCTCAATCCCGCGCGTGCTCGCCTGACCGACAACCCTGCGGCGTATCGCTGGTCTAGTTGCCCTGCCAACCTAGGCCAGCGCAGGCACTCCGCACTGACACCGCATCCCTGTTGGCTTGCACTTGGCAACGACCCGATCGAGCGATCCAACGCCTACCGTGCCCTGCTCGATGAAGCCCTCTCCGACGAACTGCTCGCCAGTATTCGCCTTCATCTACAGCAGCAGCGAGCCCTGGGCCACGACGCCTTCCGCGCAATGGTCCAAGCCAAGACCCACCGCTTTGCGGGCGTCAGGCCCGCGCATCGGCCACGCAACACCAACACCGCCGACTGATAAGTTAACCTGACCCCGTTATTTGGCAGTAGTTACAAGATTTCGTCCCAATTCAAGTGTCGCCTCTACAAAATTACCTTGTTTTGCAGGCTTATCATTTTCATCAACCTCCACGGAAATCCCGCCCATCGCCCTCTCCATCGCCGTTATTTTTGGCCTCATAAGAATTTTAAGAAGGCCGGAGATATGTACGCCATTAACTCGTGAGAATTTCAGAATTATCCAAGTATCGGCACCACCATACTATTTTTAGGACCTGACTAGCCCCATTCCTCGCATATCAAGCCCACGTATAGAAGCCTCTTCTAGGAAATGTGTCCAGCGCTCCATGTGCGACTCAATTTCTATCAGAGGCTTACGTGGGCCGCCCTTAGTGAAATATGGAAGAAGATCCAAGACGGACTGGTGCCCGAATGCGCGAACGGCGTTATCGTCCAAATTAGCTAGATAGGGATTGGCACGATAACCCGCTCGCCAGCGCTGCTCTTTCGTCATCGGTCCCATGTGACGCTGGGACTTGCGCATCAAGGGCAGATCAACTAGCAGAGTGGATTTTTCGGCAACCATTGGGCTGTCATTAAAACGCGCCCAGCGCTCATTCAATGCAGAAAGGAAGCCTTCACCCCATTCAAAGCGACCGACCCTATCACCTTTTATAACTATGCAGGGCATGGCCTCCCCTATAAAATGCGCCTCTGACAGCAGCCATACTGCATCCACTGCCCACATGTCGTTTTGCCTGGTTTGTATGAGGCGACTCACTTCCTTTCCGACGCTGATTGGATCCAGCGATTCGATATCAGGGTTCAAAAGCGCTAGGATTCCTAACGCGTCCTCTAGCCCCAAGATTCGCTTGGTATTGGCGATTTGGCGTTTAGCATCTCGGAAGGCGCCCTCCACGGACCGCATAACTTTTTGATTGAGGCGTCGCATTTGCTCATCGCCATCCGGCAGATGCGCCAGCACTTTGTGGGCCTCTACCGCGCCGAAGATTACAGGGAAGTCATTGCGCTTACTCAGCTCATCAAACGTACTGTCCACCTTGGATTGCGGATCAGCACGAAGGACTTTCAATTCAGCAATAACGGAACGACCCCGCCACAGGTAGTCAGCGCGCTGGCCCTGATCCGTGCTCTGCAGCAGCTTGTCGATCGACTCCGCGCCTTCAATCGTCATAGCAAAAGCTGCGAAGCGAGACTCCATCTCGTGAATCACCGCCATGCCCTTCTCCCATGACCGTGTCAACCCTAATCCCTAAATCAGATCACCGAGATCCACTAATAAGGCAATCTGACCCCGTTACCCTTTGCTTCGCGGGTGTCAGGCCGGCTCATCGGCCACGCAAATCAAGCGCAGCCATCAAGTAAGTCAACCTGACCCCGTTACTCGTGCATGAAGACGTACTTTGCCTTTACCCCTTGGCAAAGTACGCGGCGGCCTTTTTTAGGATGTCGCGCTCCTCCGTCACCCGGCGCAACTCGGTCTTCAGCCGCCGAACCTCGGCACTCTGGTCCACCTCGGCACGCTGCATCACGCCGGGCTTGCCGAACTTGCGCAGCCAGGCGTACACGCTGTGCGTGGTGACGTAAGCTCCCCCGTCAAG
>NZ_NSET01000089.1 GCF_009192945.1 Xanthomonas maliensis
GGGACTCGGGACTCGGGACCCGGGAGAGCTTGGGGCCGACGCAGAAGCGCCAAGCAGGACAGCCGGCTAGCGGTGGCCATCGGAGAGCCGAGTTGGCTGGAGCAGCGGTTTCCGGCGCAGGCCGATGCATCAGACCCGTGCGGCCATGCGTGTGGCAAGACGCTGTCCTCGCCTTGCACTGTTCCTGTCTGCCCATCGATCATCCCTTCGATGGGGTGTGATCGATGGGCTGCGAGGCGACAGCGGCGTGGCGCGTGCCTCTGCGCATAGGAAGGCGCTTGGATGCTGTGACAGCGGTTCGCGCTGTGTTCGCTACCACGGACCACGTCGCGGCTGCCGGCAGCGGGCCAGGTGTTCAGACCATGGATGCGCCGCGTGCGCGGGTGAGTACAGCGCGGGGCGGCAGCTGGCTTGCTCGCGATCAGGGGCGCACCCAGCCGCCTCGCTCAAGGGGCCGTGATGAGGCTGCAGATAGCAGAAAGGCGCCCCTACAGGCGCCTTTCTCGCTGGTCGGTGGTTGCCGGGAACATCGCAGTGCCAGGCGAGCGGGCCAGCTCTGGCGTGCCGTCGCCAGCGTTCGACCTTCCTCGCTTACTCGCGAATCCAGGTCTGCGTCCGGCCCAGCGCTTCGATGCCGATATAGCCCCGCATCTGCAGCTTGGTGCCGCCGTCGGTGAGGGTGATCTTGGCCTTGTAGGTCTTGCCCTTGGCCGGGTCCAGCACCGAGCCGCCGTCCCACACGGCGGTACCGTCGGGCTTGAGTCCCCACAAGATGGTCATGCCCTTGATCGGCTTGCCTTTGCGCTCGCCGTCGCACTTGTCGCACATCGGGTTGGGGCCGTTGTTGGACTGCAGGATGTCGACGACCTTGCCGCTCAGGGTGCCATTGGCCGCCTGCTCGATCTGCACCACCGACTTGGGCTTGCCGGTCTCGTCGTCGATGGTCTTCCAGCGGCCGACCGGCGAGTCCGCCGCCTGTGCCAGCATCGATGCGGCCGCCAGCGGCAGGGCCAGGATCAAGGTCTTGAAGGTCTTGCGCATTGGTTCCCCTCCCAGGGCTTTCGGGGCCACCGTCGGCAGCCTGTCCCGGAATGTATACCGTCGGGTATGGTGGCGGGAAGCCAGCTGCCATCGCGCGTTCATCCGATGCCAGCGTGCGGCGAGCAGGCAGTGCCTGAGGAATGCGTGGAGCGCAAGCGGACCCAGCTTGGCGGGGGGGCGGCGTGCGACCAGCCCCACGTTCTGGCGGATGCTGCGCCTGGTGACGTCTGGGTGCCGGTTGTTCTCCGGGCAGGATCAGCAATCTGCCGGCTTGCCGATGTCGACGTGGCAACGCGCGGGTACCGCCGCCCCTCAGCCGGTTTCGTAAAGTTCCAACGGCAGCGCATCCGGATCGGCGAAGAAGGTGAAGCGGCGGCCGGTGTATTCGTCGACGCGAATGGCTTCGGTGACCACGCCCTGGGCATTGAGATGCGCCACTGCGCTGTCGAGGTCTTGCACGCGAAACGCCAGATGGCGCAATCCCTGCGCTTCCGGACGGCTGGGGCGCGCAGGGGCGTTGGGGAACGAGAACAGTTCGATCTGGCCGCCGTCGGGCAGTGCCAGATCCAGCTTCCAGGAATCGCGCGCCTGACGGTAATGCTCGTCCAGCACACGCAGGCCCAGGATCTGGCAGTAGAACTGCTTGGAGCGCGCATAGTCGCTGGCGATGATCGCCACATGGTGGATGCCGGCCAGCATCACGCGGCACTCCGGTGCGTGGCCATGGCAGGCCGGGACGTGCTCGCAGGCGCGGCGACCGTGGTATCCGCGCGCGGCACGCCGATGCAGCGGCGCCGCGCATGCAGCCAATGTATGCAGTGCGGCGGCAGTCGCGCTCTCGTGAACAGGTGCGGATGGCAGGCGTGCGGCATGGCGCGGTCCTGATGGATGGCACGCAAGCATACGCGTGGCAACCTGCTCTGCTTGTCGCGCGTCACAGCTCACCTCCGCATGGCTGTGTTCGCCTGCGTGCGCATGGCAGGATGGGGTGCCGCCGACCACTCTCGCCCATGCCCGACTCCTCGTCCACTCCAACTGCGCAGTTTCAGCGCAGCATGCAGGTGCGTCATCTGGTGATGCTGTCGTTGGGCGGCGTCATCGGCACCGGGCTGTTCTTCAACACCGGCTATATCATCGCCAGCGCCGGTGCGGCCGGTGCGGTGCTGGCCTATCTGATCGGTGCGCTGGTGGTGTATCTGGTGATGCAATGTTTGGGCGAGCTGGCGGTGGCGATGCCGCAGACCGGCGCGTTCCATGTGTATGCCACGCGGTATCTGGGGCCGGCCACCGGCTATGTGGTCGCCTGGTTGTACTGGCTGACCTGGACGGTGGCGTTGGGCTCGAGCCTGACTGCAGCGGCGTTCTGCATGCAGTACTGGTTTCCGCACACGCCGGCCTGGCCGTGGTGCCTGCTGTTCTGCGCGCTGATCTTCGCGCTGAACATGGTGTCGGCCCGCTGGTTCGCCGAGGGCGAGTTCTGGTTCTCGCTGATCAAGGTGCTCGCCATCGTCGCCTTCATCGTGCTCGGGACGGCCGCGGCGCTGGGCCTGCTGCCGCTGGCCGACGGCTCGCCCGCGCCGGGACTGCGTCATCTGCGTGGCGACGGCTGGTTCGCGCACGGCGCCCTGCCGGTATTGATGACCATGGTGGCGGTGAATTTCGCCTTTTCCGGCACCGAATTGATCGGCGTTGCCGCCGGCGAGACCGCGCAACCAGCACGCGCCATCCCGCTGGCCATTCGCACGACGCTGGTGCGGCTGGTGGTGTTGTTCGTCGGCACGGTGATCGTACTGGCCGCCTTGTTGCCCGCCGGGGCGGTGGCGGTAGACACCAGCCCGTTCGTGCGTGCATTTACGCTGCTGGGCCTGCGCTCGGCGGCCGATGTCATGAACGCGGTGATCCTCAGCGCGATCCTGTCGGCGGCCAATTCCGGCTTGTACGCCGCTGCGCGCATGCTGTGGTCCTTGGCCGACGCCGGCACCCTGCCGGCATCGCTTGGCCGCCTGAGTCGACGCGGCATCCCGCTGCGCGCGCTGGTCTTGAGCATGGGCGGCGGCCTGCTGGCGTTGCTGACCGGCGTCTATGCGGCCGACACGGTCTTCGTGGCGATCTCGGCGGTGTCCGGTTTCGCGGTGGTGGTGGTGTGGATGAGCATTTGCGCGTCGCACTACGTGTTCCGCCGGCAAGCGCTGCGCGCGGGGCAGCTGGACCGTCTGGGGTATCGCGCGCCATGGTATCCGTGGACACCGATCCTGGGATTTACCTTATGCCTGCTGGCCTGCATCGGGCTGGCCTTCGATCCGCAACAGCGCATCGCACTGTGGTGCGGTCTCCCGTTCGTGGCGCTGTGCTATGGCGCCTATGCACTGACCCAATGGCGCACGCGCCGGAGCTTGCCGACATGACATTTGCATCCCGCGTTCCGCGCCCTGCGGCACCGTTCGGCGCGTTGCTGCAGCACGATGGCCTGGTGGTGCTCGACGGAGCCTTGGCCACGGAGCTGGAGCAGCGCGGCTGCGACCTGGCGGACCCGCTGTGGTCGGCACGCGTGTTGATGGAGCAGCCGGAGCTGATCTATCACGTCCATCGTGATTACTTCGCGGCCGGTGCGCGCTGTGCGATCACTGCCAGTTATCAGGCCACCCCGCAGGGCTTTGCCGCGCGCGGACTGGATCTGGCGCAATCGCAACAGCTGATTGCCCGCAGTGTTTCGCTGGCGGCGCGCGCGCGTGCCGATCACCTGCAGATGCAGCCCGATGCCGGCCCGCTCTGGGTGGCCGGTTCGGTCGGCCCCTATGGCGCCTATCTGGCCGATGGATCGGAGTACCGTGGCGACTACACACTGCCGCGGGAGCAACTGCAGGCATTCCATCGCCCGCGCATCGCTGCGCTGGCGGCAGCCGGGGTGGATCTGCTGGCCTGCGAGACCTTGCCCTCGGCCGCCGAGATCGTCGCGTTGCGCGAGGTGCTGGAAGAGTTCCCGCAGCTGTGGGCCTGGTTCTCCTTCACCCTGCGCGACGCCGACCATCTCAGCGACGGCACCCCGCTGGCGGAGGTGGTGCCGCGACTGGATGCCTGCCCGCAAGTGCTCGCGGTTGGCGTCAATTGCATCGCGATCGCGCAGGTGACGCCGACACTCCAGCGGCTGGCAGCGCTGACCCGGCTGCCACTGGTCGTCTACCCGAATTCCGGCGAGCACTACGACGCCGCCAGCAAGCGCTGGCACGCGGGCGAGGCGGGTGACTGCCTGGCCGATCACCAGGCGAGCTGGGTGGCCGCAGGCGCCCGGTTGATCGGCGGTTGTTGCCGGACCACGCCGGGCGACATCGCCGCGCTGGCAGCCGCCTGCCAGCCGCGATGAGGCGCCTTATCCCTGCGGGGTTGCTCCCTGCTGGGTGACGATCCAGCGCTGGATCTTTTCCTGCAGGATCTCCAGCGGCACCGAGCCGTCCTTGAGCACCTCGGTGTGGAAGGCGCGCACGTCGAAGCGTGGGCCGAGCGCACGCTGGGCCTGTTCGCGCAGCTGGGCGATCTTCATCTCTCCGACCTTGTAGGACAGGGCCTGGCCAGGAATGGCCATGTAGCGGTCGACTTCCGCCTCGGCCTCCTCGCGCGTCACCGCCGAGTTCTGCAGCATGTAGTCGATGGTCTGTGCGCGCGTCCAGCCCTGGCTGTGCAGACCGGTGTCGGCGACCAGACGGATCGCGCGCCACAGCGCATTCTGCAGATAGCCGTAGTAGTTATAGGGGTCCTGATACAGCCCGAGCTCGCGCCCCAGCGATTCGGCATACAGGCCCCAGCCTTCGATGAAGGCGGTCTCTCCGCCCAGCCGGCGGAACTTGGGCAAGTCGGTCAACTGCTGCTGCAGGCCCAATTGGTAGTGATGGCCAGGGATCGCCTCATGCAGGAACAGGCTTTCCGCTTCCCAACTCTTGCGCGCCGGCAGATCGGTGGTGTTGACGTAGAAGATGCCCGGCGCGTCCTTGCCGGTCGGCCGCATGTAGGCCCCACTGGGCGCGGTCTGCGCGCGCTGCGGCTCGACCGGACGCACTTCCAGTGGCGGCATGCCCTGCGGATCGAACAGCCGTGGCACTGCGGCCTGCACGCGTCCCTGCACACCGCGGTAATTCGCCAGCAGTTCGTCGCCACTGCGGAATACGAAGCGCTTGTCGGTCTGCATGAACTTGTGGAACTTGGGCAGGCTGCCGCGGAACTTGACCTGCTTGGCCACCGTCTGCAATTCGCCCTGCAAGCGTGCGACTTCGTCCAGGCCAATCTGGTGGATCTGCGCCGGGCTCAGGTCCGAGGTGGTGCTCTGGCGGACATCGTAGGCGTACCACGCCGCGCCGTTGGGCAGGGCGGCGAGGCCGTCGCTGTCGCGGCAGGCCGGCAGGTATTCGGTGGCGATGAAGCCGCGCAAGGCGCGGTAGGCCGGCAGGATGCGGTACTCGATCAAGCGCTTGTACTCGGCGGTGATGCGTTGCTTGTCGGCCTCGGGCATCTCGGCGGGCAGATTGCGCACCGGGCTCCAGAACAGGCTTTCCTCGGCAGTGCGGGTGATGATGGCATCCAGCTGCGGCAGCACTTTCTGCATCAGCACCTTCGGCTGCACCACGCCGGCCTGCATGCCGGCGCGCATGTTGGCGATGGCCTGGTCGAACAGGTCGGGAATACCGAGCGCGCGGCGCGACCAGTTGTCGTAGTCCTTGACGGTGTTGAACGGTTGCGCGCCGGTGCCCGAGCCCAGCACCACGGTGATGCTGGCGATGTTGTAGAACTGATTGATCGGCAGCATCCAGCTGGGGAACTGCTCGGCCGCCAGCGCGCTGCGGGCATCGCGCACGAAGATCTGGTAGCTCAGCAGGTCCTGCCCGCTCAAGCCGTCCGGCCCCAGTGCCTCGACCTTGCCCAGCCACTCCACGGTGAAGTCGTGCGATTGCTGGCGGAACGCCGCCGACAGGAAGTTGGGCAACTGGTCGTTGTAGCGGGTCTCGCCCTGGAAGGTCGCCTGCAGCGGGTTGAGCTTGAGCGAGGCATTCCAGTACTGGTCGTACAGCAGGTCGAGTTGCTGCGCCTTGCTCATCACCACCGGTGCCGGCGCGGGGCGCGGCCGCGCCCTGGTCTTGGCCGACCTGCCCGTCTTGCCGCGTGTCTGCGAGGTCTGCGCCTTGCCGGTCTTCTTCTTGGCCGCCTCGGCCGGGGCCGCCAGCGACAGGCTCAACAGGGCAGCGATGGCCAGCGACAGCAGGCGAGAAAAGCTGGGGGGCATTACCGGCTCCGGAAACAAGCGAGCGGGGAGCTTGCCCGATCCGCGCGCCCACGGCCACCCGTCGCTGCGGATCGGGCGCGCTGCAGTTCATGCGTCGATGCTCGGAAAGGCCCACCGCGCAGCATGCTGCAACGCAAAAGCGATGCTGCGTCAGACCTCGCGCAAGCGCATGGTCTCCTGCGAGCCGCCTCAGTCGGCGGCCGCTTCCAGGCGTAATTGCTCGGCGCGCTCTTCGCCCAGGTAGGAGGTGATGGCGCGCCGCATCAGATACAGCAGCGGCAGCAGCAGCACCGCAAAGCCCATCTTGTAGATGTAGTTCACCGTGCTCACCGCCAGGAACTGATCGGTGGACCAGTGCTGGGGACCCAGCACGAAGGCGATATAGATGACCACGAAGCTGTCCACCAACTGCGAGAGCGCGGTGGAGCCGGTCGCGCGCAACCACACATGCTTTTCGCCGGTGGCGCGGCGGATGCGATGGAATACCGCCACGTCGATCAGCTGGCCGACCATGAAGGCGACCAGCGAGCCGCCGATCGTCCATAGCCCCTGGCCGAAGATCGCGGCAAAGGCGGCCTGGTAGTCGGGCACGCCCTGGTTCTGCGCGGCAGTCACCCACCAGGATGCCGGGGCCAGCTCAATGGCAGCGAAGGCGAACGCGAAACCGTAACCGATCAACCCCACCGCCACCCACGAGATGAAGCGCACCCCGCGACTGCCGAAGAACTCATTGATGGTGTCGGTCATGATGAACACCACCGGCCACAGCAGGGTGCCGGCGGTGAAGCTGAGCGAACCGCGTTGGCCGAACAGGTTCCAGTTCAGCGGTGCGATGCCGAGCGTGTCTTCCAGCGCGAAGATCTTGACGCCGATGAATTCGGCCAGCGCGGCGTTGACGCAGAAGAACGCCGCCAGGGCGATAAACAAGCGTACTGCACGATCGTCGAGCGTACGCGTGCTGGTCATCGGTCGGCTGTCCGCGTGAAGGGGACCGAGTCCGGCGCCACTGCGCCGCCGGAGATGATGAAGCTCATCGCCTGGTCCACGCTCCAGTCGGTGGGCGTCAGTAGTTCCACCGGCACGATTTCCAGGTAGCCGGAGGTCGGATTGGGCGTGGTCGGCACATAGACCGCCGCCAGCTCGCGGCCGGTGCCCTGTTCGCGAATGACCCGGGTGACCAGGCCCACCGATTTCATGTCCCGGTGCGGGAAGTCGATCAGCACCACCCGCTGGGTGCTGCCGGGCTGGGTCTGCAGGATGTCCAGCAGCTTGCGCGCGCTGTCGTAGACCACGCTCGCCAGCGGGATGCGCCGCATCACCGCCTCGAACCAGCGCAACAGACGCTGGCCGATCATCCGTCGGCTGAGTACACCGACGAACAGGATCACCGCCACGGTGGCGATCAGCGCAATGGTGTTCTGCACCCACAGCGCCTTGACCCAATCCGAGTAGCCGGGAAAGGACGCGGCGATGCGCTCGGACAGCGGCACGACCCACGGACTGCTGATGCCCGACAACAAGGAGAAGACGAACTTGACCACGACCCAGGTGAGCCAGACCGGCAGCAGCGTGAGCAGGCCGGTCAGGAAGGCCCGTTGCAGGGAAGGGCGATGCGGAGTGGGGGATTCGGACATCGGCCTATTGTAGGCACTCGGCCGCGCTCGGTGCAGCGGGCGTACGCGCAAGGTTCGCGATGGGCGCGCTGGATGCGCCTGCCGACCGACCTGGAGGGCACGACGCCCCACGCGCTGCAGCGGGCAGCGAGGCGGATGGCGCTGCCGGCTGCCGGCTGCCGGTGCGTCGCCTTGGGGTGTCGCGTCCGCCACCCGTGGCCGGGGCGCATCGCACGCTCTAAGATCCGGGCCAGACGCCAAGGAGGGATGCCCGGATGCTGGCCAGGTTGTTGAAGTACGCGGTGCTGGGCTTCTGTGGACTCACCGCGGTCCTGCTCGGACTGTATGCGCTCTCGGCGCACTGGCCGATTCCACAGGCGCAGCGTCAGGCCCTGGCGCAGTTGCGACAACCGCTGCCGCCGCTGGATGGCCCCACCATGTTCGCCGCGCTGTGGTCGCTGCCGTATGTGGTGCCGGCGGCGCAGTGGGAGTCCGTGCTTGCGCTGGATGTGCAGCAATTCAAGCAACTGCCGCCAGCTGCGCCGCCGCTGTGCCAGCTGTCGGGCGATGCATGTCTGCAACGCGTGCGGCAACAGCCGCAGGCCTATGCCGATGCGCTGGCCACCCAGACGCCACGATTGCGTGCCTCGCGCGAGCTGATCCGATACACGCATTACCGCAGCCCGTTCCCGGCAACAGCCAGCGCCCCGTCGGCGCCGTGGCCGCGGGGCGCACTATCGATGACGGCCAACGCGCTGGAGTTCGTGCAGGGCGGCACCGCGCAGGCGCTGATAGGCGTCTGCGGCGATGCTCAAGTCGCACGGGTCCTGCTAGGCAGCGACGATAATCTGGCAATGCCGTCGATCGGCGCCGCCATGCTGCGCGGCAACGCCCAGCTGTTTGCGCAGATGCTGGCCGAATTGCCGGTGGACCACACGGTGCCGGCGCAATGCAGGGCCGCATTTGCGCCGCTGGCGCCGCAAGACATCTCGTTGTGTCGGGCACTGCGTGGCGAATCGCGCTTGGCGTTCTCGAGCCTGCGGCAGGCTGTCGACCAGCAGTCGCGCGCCGGTGGTGGGCATGCGCAGGCCTTGCCCGGTTTGCTGGATCGCGAGCGGACCGAGGCCTTGCTGGCCCCGACCTACACCTGGGCCTGCAGTGCCCAGGTCGAACGCCTGTTGGCGGAGGATGAGGCAATCCCGCCTGCGATGGTGCCGGTGGCGCAGACGCGGTCGCTGGGGTGCATTGCCAATGCAGTCGGTTGCCTATTGGCCGACGTGGCCCGTCCGCCATACGCGCTTGCCCAGCACAAGCGGCAGGACACGGCTGCGGCGGTGCGCACGGTCTCGGCATTGCTGTGGTTGCGTGACCATCCTGCCGAGGCAGTGCCACTCGCGCAGCGGCTTGCTCAACTCCCGCCCGCACTGCGCGGGACTGCTCGCCCGCTGCGGGTCGGCGCGGATGAGCACAGTCTGCGGTTGCAGCAATATGCCCGGTCAGAGCATGCGGACATCGTGTGGCCGCTGCCTGCCAGTCGGCTGGCAGCCGCACCTGGGGGCGTCGCCTTGGGAGTGGATTGAGCGCTGCGCGGTTGGCGAACGCGCGCTCGCACTCGCCGCTGTCGCAGCGTCCGTTCCGTCGACACCCGGAGCGAGCTGCAAGGCGCCGCCGCCATGCGTTCCGCCCGTTGCCCGAGACCGAGCGCGTGTCCACGCCGTGGACGCGCGCTCGGTGGTCACTCAGAAGCGGAAGTTCAACCAGCCCATGACAAAGGTCGAGTCGCCATAGCCGGCCTTGGTCAGCGCCGGACCGGCGATCAGGTGCTCGGCGCGGAAGGTCACCGACCAGTTCGGATCGATCGCCCAGGTTGCGTTGATGCGCGGCATGGTGCCGATGCGGCGTTCGCCAGTGCTCTGCGTGCGCGCGTACGCGCGCGCCTGGTTGTTGTAGATCGCGTCGCTGGTGGTCTGGCGCCACAACGTCTCCCACTCCAGGTTCACGGTGATCTTGGAGGTCGGCGAGAACGTGAAGGTGGGGGCAGCAGTAACCAGGTTGACCGGGCCGAAGAACGTCGCCCAGCTGAAATAGATCGTGTTGCCGTAGAGGAAGTTGTTGTTGCGCAGCGTACCAGTGCCGGACGCGCCGCCACCGCCCGAGGCGATTTCACTGTGGAAGCCCAGGCGCGGCTTCCAGCCGCTTTCGCTCAGCGACCAGGCATTGGAGGTGCTGGCCATGTAGGCGCGCAGGTCGCGGCCGCCATAGCTGCCGCGTTGCACGGTCACGAACGAGTCGGTGCGCAGCTTGCCGACATTGCCCCATAGGCGCAGGCCGTAATAGTTGCGGTTTTCCTCGGCGGTCTGCCGGCCCCACACCTGGTTGTCGTTGCGGAACTGGTAGAAGAACGGTTCCAGATACATCGGCTTGGCGGTCGCCAGGCGATAGCCGCCGACCACGCCGCGGAAATGCCGCGAGCGATCGATGCGATCGTCGCCCAGCCCCTCGGTGCCGTCGATATTGAAGTTGAAGTCGAACACATCCACGCGCGTGCGGTCGCCGATCGCCCAGGCGCGCGCGCCGTTGAAGGTGACGAAGATGTCGGTGTTGTCGCGCAGTGCCATCAGCGTGGTCGGCCCATCGACGAACACCTGGCGGCCGACGCGCACGCCGGTGTCGGCATCGCCGATGCGGCCCTTCACGTCGAAGAACACCTGCTGCAGGATCGCGTTGTTTTCCTGCGTGCCGGTCTTGGTGCCGGCGTTGCGGCCGTCCAGGCTGCCGTGCGCCAGTTCGGTGTACAGGCGGAAGTGTTCGCCCACGTGTAGGTCGGCGCCCAAGAAGACGCGCAGCAGATACTGTTGCTGCGAATGGCTGCCGGGAATCAGGCCAGGGTCGGTGATGGTGTTGCTGCGGACGCGCACCTCGTTGCTCAGCGACAGGTAGACGTCGCCGTCCGCGTTCAACGGGATGTACTTGAGCGGGTCGAACGGGCTCTTGCGCTTGGACGGATCCTTCAGATACGACCAGTCCTCGGCCCAGCGTACCTGCCACATGTTGCCGCCTTGCTTGGCGCCCCAGCCCTGGGCTTCCAGCGGATAGCCGCCGGCATTGGACGCTGCCGCCGGCGCGACTGCTTCCGGACGGGTCTGTTCGGCGTTGGCCGGCGTTGGCGCCGTCTGTGCCGTCGCCAGCAGCGGCAGTGCCAGGCCAATGGCCAGGCACAACTGGCGCGGGACGCCAAACGAGCTTTCCGTCGAAGACGGCCGTGCCAAACGCGTAAATCGCATCTTTGCTTACCCTAGTGAGAGTGGTGGGATGCCACCTGTGACTGCTTTATCGGCACCGAAGCGTCCCGACTGTAGTGGACCCTCGCCGCAAAGGGAGTAACCCAAAGGTTCTAAGCACATGAACACTGCGACGGTTGCCGCATGCGGACGCGAGTGCGCGTAGAGGTGCAATCACTCCGCGGCCGGGCGTTATCGAGGCGCCCGCAAGACGTTGCGACGACGCGGGTAGCGCTGTCGTCGCATCAAAATCGCCGCATGGCGATAGCGCTCGCCAGCGCACGCTTGCATCTGCCAACACGCGTCGTTGCATCAGCCGGTGCCGGGCAGCGCATCTGCGCGCTCGAGCTCCATCTCACAGTGATCGAGCCCGGTCCCGGAACGATGAGCTCCGAGTTCCGAGCATGAGTTCCCGAGTCCCGGCTCCCGAGTTCCGAATCCCCGTTCTCCGTTCTCCGTTCTCCGTTTCCCGAGTCCCGAGTCCCGAGTCCCGAGTCCCGAGTCCCGAGTCCCGAGTCCCGAGTCCCGGACCCTGCCCCATGACCTCCAGCACATCCACTATCTCGAACTCCGCAATAGCATTCTCTTCAACCTAGCGGAGAGGCCCATGGACGCACTCGATGCCCAGTTACGCAAATTCCAGAAGGAGCTGAGCGCTGGCACGGTCTCGCTGGCCCTGCTGGCGGTGCTGGCGCAGGCCGAGGTGCCGTTGTACGGCTACTTGATCGCCAAGCGCCTGGAGCGCTTTGACGGCGTGCTGAGCGGCAAGCAGAGCGCGCTGTACCCGGTCCTGCGCAACCTCGAGGCGGCCGGGCTGCTGCTCAGCCATGTCGAGCCGTCGGCGGCCGGGCCGCCGCGGCGCTACTACCGCATCACTGCGACCGGGCGCGACTGCCTGCGCGACTGGACCGCTGCCTGGCGCGCCACCCGGGATTCCGTCGACTCAGTTTTGGAAGGGAGAGATCCATGACGACTACTACGCAGGCACGGCCGTTGCCGACCACCATTCCCGCCTATCTGGCGCAACTGCGCCAGGCCCTGGCCGGGGCCGACCCGGCGCTGGTCCAGGATGCGCTCTACGACGCGGAGGAGTATCTGCGCGCCGAGCTGGCCGAGCACAGCGGCAAGAGCGAGGCGGAGGTGATTGCTGCCGTGGCGGGCAGCTACGGCGCGCCGGACGAGGTGGCCGAGATCTATCGCGACACCGAGGTCACCGTGAGTCGCGCGTTGCGGCCACCGTTGCCGCCGCGGCGGCGCTCGTGGCTGGGGCGCTTCTTTGGTGTGGCCGCTGATTCGCGCACCTACGGCGCGTTGTTCTACATGCTGCTGTCGCTGGTCACCGGCGTGTTCTATTTCACCTGGGTGGTGACCGGCATCAGCTTGTCCGCCGGCTTGTTGATCCTGATCATCGGCGTTCCGTTGCTGGTGCTGTTCTTCGGCTCGGTGCGCGTACTGTCGCTGGTCGAAGGCCGGGTCGTGGAGACCTTGCTGGGCATGCGCATGCCGCGCCGGCCGGCACACCCTGGCCCGCGCGAGGGCTGGCTGCAGCGGATCGGTGCGATGTTCAGCGATGTTCGTACCTGGAGTACCTTGCTGTACTTCATGTTGATGCTGCCGCTGGGGACGCTGTATTTCAGCGTCTTTATCACCTTGCTCGCACTGTCGCTGGGTTTGGCGGCATCGCCGCTGGCGCTGCTGTGGCCAAACGACCAGCTCACGTTGAGCCTGGGGACCATGGACGTGACCTCGCCGTTGGCGATGTTGCCGATATGTGCAACCGGCATCCTGTTGCTGTTCCTCACCCTGCATCTGGCGCGCGGATTCGGCCATGTGCACGGACTGCTGGCCAAGCACCTATTGGTCGTCAGCGGCAAGGAATGAGCCATGCGCGTGCGGGCGATCGGCCATATACATCGTCCGCGCGCGATGAAGTCACTGCAGAGCGGAAGCGGCCAGCGCCGCACCCATCGCGATGCCCACCTGGTGCAACTGTGTTTTGGGTGAGCAGCAGTCACCAACATGGCAGCGATGCAGCATTGCCCGAATCAGTTGCGCTCACCTCCGCACACCGCGTGGCATCGTCGCGGTACGCGCGGTGCATCGCAGCGGGTGCTGCGATGTGTGTTCGGAGATGAGGCTTGCCGTCTGAGCCTGCGGCGCAGGACTGCCGCGATCGTTTTTCGCGGGCGGCAATGCGGGGGACGGAGCGTGTCGGCGCGGTCCACGTAGACCGCGCCGACACCGATCAGCCGCGCTTGCCGCGCTTGCGCAGCGGCGTCACGGTCGCCGGGTCGCGGCTGCCAACTGGATCGGCGTCGTAGCGGGCGATGAATTCGCGGACTTGCGGATAGACCACTTCGCGCCAGCGGCGACCGCTGAAGATGCCGTAGTGGCCGGCACCTTCGACCACCAGGTGGCGACGATGGGCAGCGTCAATGCCGGTGCACAGGTCATGCACCGCCTCGGTCTGACCAAGGCCGGCGATATCGTCCAGTTCGCCCTCGATGCTCAGCAGGGCGGTGTTGCGGATCGCCGAGGGCGTGACCAGTTGTCCGTCCACGCGCCACTTGCCTTGCGGCAGCAGGAACTCCTGAAACACCACGCGCACCGTGTCCAGGTAATACTCGGCCGGCATGTCGAGCACGGCGTTGTATTCGTCGTAGAAGCGACGATGCGCCTGCGCGTCCTGCAGGTCGCCCTTGACCAGGTTGGTGTAGAAGTCCCAGTGCGACATCAGGTGCCGATTGGGGTTCATCGACAGGAAACCAGCGTGCTGCAGGAAGCCCGGATATACCTGGCGGCCATGGCCCGGATATGGGAACGGCACGGTGTGGATCAGGTTGTTCTGGAACCACTCGATCCCGTTCTCGGTGGCCAGGTTGTTGACCTGGGTCGGACTGCGGCGCGCATCGATCGGACCACCCATCATCACCAGCGAACGCGGGGTGGGTTCGTCATTGGCGGCCATCAACGACACTGCGGCCAGCACCGGGACTGTCGGCTGGCACACGCTCACCACGTGCAGGCGATCGGCGCCGATATGGCGGATGAATTCCTGGATATAGGCGATGTAGTCTTCCAGGCGGAACGCACCGGCTTCCAGTGGCACCATGCGCGCATCCACCCAGTCGGTCACGTAGACCTTGTGGTTGCGCAGCAGCGTGCGCACGGTGTCGCGCAGCAGCGTGGCGTGGTGACCGGACAGCGGCGCCACCACCAGCACGGCCGGCTGCTGCTTCATCGTGCCGATCAATTCGACATGGTCGCTGAAACGCTTGAAGCGCAGCAGGCGGCAGAACGGCTTGCTCAACACTTCGCGTTCGATGATGGGCAACGAATGCCCGTCGACTTCGACGTCGTCCAGTGCCCACGCCGGCTTTTCGTATTCCTTGCCCAGGCGATGGAACAGCTCGTTGCCCGCAGCCATGCGTTCGGCACCGGGCAGCGAGGCCCACAGGCTGTCGGGGTCGGAAAACATCTTGGCGTTGGCCTGGGCCTGATGCACCCAAGGGGCCAGCAGGTTGCGGGTCAGCTCATGCAGTTGATAAAGCATTCCACCCATCCGTGCGGTTTTGCTGCCGCGCAGCATACCGGTTTTGGCGCATTTGCACCTTAATGGGGCCGGCCAGGGTGGAGTCGGTCAGGCGAACCGTGCTAGGCGTCCGGTTCGGTCCGGTCGCAGCGGCCACTGGTGTACCGACCTCGGCCATCGCACGCCGTGATGCCCGTTCAGCTGCGTTCCAGCGCGGCCGCGTCACCGGCCAACTGCGGGGACAGCCAGCAGTGCGACCCAAGTGCGGCGAAGCCGACGCTGCTCAGGCGGCGCCGGTACCAGCGCGCCGGTCGCGCCTGGAAGCCTTCATGGTCGCCCTCGAAGGCGTCTTCCCGGGCAAAGGTCTCCAGGAAGGCCACGCCGCCGCACAACTCAGCCAGGCCCGGCAAGCCCTGGTTGAATTCGCGCGTGGGCAGGTAATGCAGCACGTCGGCGCAGATCAGCAGATCCACTGGCGCGCAGGGGCGCAACCAGGCGAAGTCGCCGAAGCGGGCAGGGTGGATCTGCCGGCTGCGTCCATAGCGCTGCACGCTATACGCGCTGCTGTCGAAACCCAGGTAACTGATGCGTGGACGCAGTGCCAGCAGCGGCGCCCGCCAGGCGGCTTCGCCGCAGCCGATGTCCAGCACGCTGCGGATCGGGCGCTCCAGGTAGTACTCCGCCTGCGCCACTGCCAGTGCGACCTTGCGTCGCAGGCGTGCCGGGTCGGCGAGCCCGGCGTGGCGATACCAGCGTTGAAAATAGGCGGCGTCGTACTGCTTGGCATCGGATGTGGGCATGCAACTGCGTGCCATCGTGCACGCGAATCGGGGAAACTACCGATCATCCTACGCGAGCCAGCGGAGCCAGCGCATGACCTTGTACCTGTGGATCAAGACCTTCCACCTGCTGTTCGTCATCGCCTGGATGGCGGCGGTGTTCTACCTGCCGCGGATCCTGGTCAACATCGCCGAGGCCGGCGACGATGCCGGCGTGCGTGCGCGGCTGGTGCTGATGGGGCGGCGGCTGTATGGCTTCGGCCACAGCATGCTGGGCCTGGCGCTGTTGTTGGGGGCGGTGTTGTGGCAAGGCTTCCGCGTCATCCCGGATTTTCCGACCATGGTCGCGGGCGGTTGGTTGCACGCCAAGCTGGCGGCGGTCGCCCTGATCCTGGCGCACTACATCGTGTCCGGCCGCTGGGTCAAAGGCGTCGAACAGGGGCGTGCCGTGCCCAGTGGCCGGGCGTTGCGTTGGTTCAACGAATTGCCGGTCATCCTGCTGGTGGCGGTGATCTGGCTGGTACTGGCCAAGCCGTTCTGAGCGCATGCGCCCGCGATGCCTGCGCGGTTCGGTCGCGCAGGCGCGGGATGCGGCTTCTGCTCATCGACGCATGCCATTCCGCCATGGCCGATGATGGCTGGCTCACGCTTGAATCAAGCCGCGCCGCAGAGCAGCGTCGGTTCGAATGCCGTGTGAGTCGTCAGGCCACGGAGCCTCGCCTTGGACAAGCTTGGCGTCATAGTTCAGGTTCGCTTGGACTGCGTAGATCGCAGCGAATCCGTCGCCTACCGCTCTCCCGAACCTGCCGAGGCCTACGAGCGCAAAGATGCATGCCAAGGCAATGGCCAGAGGCGCGTCAACGATGGCCTGACGCCAGAGCCCTACTCCAGGAAAGAGAACGGCCGCAGCAAGAAGGCAGGCTAGTTGAAGTTGTTTCCTCTTTCGGCAGCACTCAGGGAGCGACGTTCGTCAGATCGGCGCCACCGTCTTCGCGATCACCTTGAAGCGCTTCTTGCCTTTATCCGACACGTCCAGGCGATCGATGCGATCTTCCTGCATCGCGAGTGTCACTGTTTCAGCGGCTGTCGGCATGGGGGGATGAATGCCATGAGGGGTGTACGGGCCTGTTGCGAGGAGATCCAGTCAATCTGATGACTGACGCACGCGGCAGGTGCCGCGGCTATGCGCCTGTCTTCGGTTGCTTGAGGTACAACTCCAGATAGCGTTTCTGGTGTCCGGCAAATCCCCGCTTGCCATACAAGGCATGGATTTTCCCGAACACGGCACAGGCACGCGTTTCATCGCCGAGCTGGAGCATCGCTTCCCCCTCGGTCATCAACACCTGATGGTCCTGATGATCTGGATCGTCGTACATCAGCGCCATGACCTTGATCCATTTGCAGGCGTTGTCCTTGTCGTTGAGATCGACATAGTCCTGGACAAAGGAGCTGGACAGGCTTTGCGGGTAATAATCCCAGCCCTGCTTGGGCTCGGGAATCAGGTCCCAGGCCTGCAAGCCCAATGCGAGCGATTCCGCCAGGGCGCCATCGCGGAATTTCTGTGCGGACAGTTCCAGCAGGGCATCGATCTGGCCCCGCAGCGGTTGCTCGATCTCAGGCTTTCTCTGCATGCTGGTGATTCCGATTGCATGACGGTTTGTGCCGATGCAAGACGCGCCGCGTCTGTCGGCGCCGACGATCGCATCGGGCATCGATCAGGCGCCGGCGTCCAGTTCGCTCAGCCCTTTGCGCGCCTGCGAGATCCAGTCGCGTTGTTCGCGCTGGTAATGCTTGGGCGAGGCGGCTGCGTGCCGCAGCACCTGCTCGTAGCCGGCGCGTGCCTCGGCAATGCGTCCGGCCCGCTGCAGCAACTGCGCGTAGCGCACGCGGGCTTCCTCGCCCGGATAGCTTTGCGCCAAGGCTTCGTATTCGTGCAGGGCATCCTCGATGCTGCCGCTGTCCTCGACCGCGCGCGCGTACAGCAGGTGGCCGTCGTGCGAGCGAAAGTTGGGATGCGCGGCGATCAGGCGGTCGAGCGTCTGCTTTGTCTCGGCTGGCTGGCCGAGACCGTATTGCGCCTGCGCCAGGCCCAGCAGCAGGATGGGATCGTCGCGATACAGGCCGCGCAGCGCGCCCTGGTAGGTCGCCTCCGCACCCGCATAGTCGCCACGCGCCAACTGTGCTTCCGCCAGCTGGCGACGGTTTTCGGGCGTGTCGGCCACGTCGAGCTGACGCGAGGCATCGCGTTGTTCACGCTGCGGGTCCAGTCGCTGGCGCACCCGACGGATGCCGCGGCGGGCGCCGGGGTCGTTGCGCAGGTCCGGAATCACCGCGACCACCACGTAGATCAGCACGGCCAGGTAGGAGAACGCCAGCAGGATGAACAGCCAGTACAGTGGGCGACCGCTGCGGACCACATGAACGCAGCAGGCCGCCTGCAACACCAGCGACAGCAACAGCAAAGGACTCATCGAGGCGGACTCCGTTCCTTCCGTGGATCAGTGGCTGCGAACGACCAGAGTGGGGTTCAGCGGCCTTCGTAGGCGCCGTAGCTGCGCAGGCGTTCATAGCGCTGCTGCAACAAGGTCTCCAGCGGCACCTTCTCCAGCGCGTCGAGCTCGTTGAGCAGCACGGCCTTGAGCCGCTTGCCCATCTGCTGCGGATTGCGATGGGCGCCACCGGTGGGCTCGCGGACGACCTTGTCGACCAGGCCGAGATCCTTCAGGCGGCGGGCGGTCAGTCCCAGTTGTTCGGCGGCGTCCTTGGCCTTGCCGGCGTCCTTCCACAGGATCGAGGCGCAGCCTTCCGGCGAGATCACCGAATAGGTGCCGTACTCCAGCATCAGGGTGCGGTCGCCCACACCGATCGCCAGCGCGCCGCCGGAGCCGCCTTCGCCGATCACCGTGCAGATCACCGGCACCTTCAGCTCGGCCATCTCCAGCAGGTTGCGGGCGATGGCCTCGGACTGGCCACGCTCCTCGGCACCCACGCCCGGGTAGGCACCGGGGGTGTCGATGAAGGTCAGCAGCGGCAGCCGGAAGCGCTCGGCCAGCTTCATCAGCCGCAGCGCCTTGCGGTAGCCCTCCGGGCGCGGCATGCCGAAGTTGCGCGCGACCTTGCTCTTGGTGTCGCGGCCCTTCTGATGGCCGATGATCACCACCGGACGACCATCGATGCGGCCAAGGCCACCGACGATGGCCTTGTCGTCGGCAAATGCACGATCGCCTGCCAGCTCCTGGAACTCGTCGCACAGTACGCCGATGTAGTCGAGCGTGTACGGGCGCTGGGGGTGCCGCGCCAACTGCGAGACCTGCCACGCCGACAGGTCGCGGAAGATCTGCCCGGTACGCACGCGCAGCTTGTCGCGCAGCGCGCGGACCTCAGCGTCCACATTGACCGCAGGGCCGGTACTGGCCTTGCGCAGTTCCTGGATCTTGGCTTCCAGATCGGCGATGGGTTGCTCGAAGTCGAGATAGTTGGAGTTCATGCAGGGCCGTCGTCAACGTAAGGCGGGAAGTGTAGCCGAAGCGATGCGCTCGGCCCGTACGGGGGAGTTGGGAAGGGCGGGGGCTGGGACTTAGGGGACTCGGAACTCGGGACCCGGCTCCCGGAAAAGCCAAGGCCAGCGCCAAGGCGTCCCTATTGCGGTCGGGATTCCGCTTCTGCTGTTGCTCTACCGGGTCCCGGGTCCCGGGTCCCGAACCCCGGAACCCGGCTTCACGCCCATGGCGGGCTGTACTTCACCTTCACCGTCCGTACCGCCGGATCGCCACGTAGCGCGTCCAGCAGTTGCGCGTCCACGCGCACCGAATGGCTGCCGTTGACGTCGAGCATGCCGGCCACGCCGCCCTGCGACGATGCCAGCAACAAGTCCAGCCGCAGCGACGTCCGCCCTGGGCGGTGGCGGGCCAGCAAGCCGTCGATGCGGGACCATGCGTTGCGCTGGCGCAGATCCAGCCGCAGCGACAGTCGCTGGGCGTGGTCGGCACAGATCTGTTCGTAATCCCAGCACTGACGGATCCGAAGGCTGTAGCCGCCGTTGAATTCGTCTTCGCGTAGGCCGCCCTTGACGATGAGGATGCGGTCGCGCGTGAGCAGGTGGCCGAACTCGGCCATGGCGTCGGAGAACGCGCTGCATTCGACCCGGCCGCGGCCGTCCTCCAGCTGCACGAACACCTGGCTGTCGCCCTTGCGGCGCACCCCGACCACCTGGCCGGCCAGAATGGCGCTGACTTCCGGCCGCCAGGCGCGCTTCTCGCCATCGCCACCACCACCGCCGCGTTGCTGGGAAGCCAGGATCTTGTCGAGCGCACCGAGGTCGCAACCCACCAGCTCGCGGACTTCCTCGCGGTGCGGATCGAACGGATGTCCGCTGAGGTAGAAGCCCAGCGTCTCGCGCTCGCCGCTCAGCAGCTGGCCCAGCGGCCATTCCTTGCTTTCCGGCAGGTCCAGCTGCATCGCCGGCGTGGCCGGGTCTGGGCCGCCGAACAGCGAGTTCTGCCCCGACGCCCGTTCGCGCGCCATTTGCTCGGTGGCCTTCATCACCTCCGGCAACTGCAGCATCAGCGAGGCGCGGTTCTTGCCCAGGCCATCCATCGCGCCGGCGTTGATCATCGCTTCGAGCGTGCGCCGATTGAGCTTGGCGGTGCCCACGCGGGTGCAAAAATCCAGGAGCGAGGTATAGGGGCCGTTGCGCAGCCGCTCTTCGACGATGGCCTCGCAGGCCCCTTGGCCGACGCCCTTGATCGCACCCAGGCCGTACTGGATGGTGTCGGCGTTGGCGGCCTCGAACATATAGGCCGATGCATTCACGCGCGGCGGCAGCACGGTCAGGCCGAGGTTGCGCACCTCGTCCAGGAAGCCGACCACCTTGTCGGTGTTGTCCATGTCCGAAGACAGGGTCGCGGCCATGAACTCGGCCGGATAGTGGCGCTTGAGCCAGGCGGTCTGGTAACTGACCAGCGCGTACGCGGCGGCGTGCGACTTGTTGAAGCCGTAGCCGGCGAACTTCTCCATCAGGTCGAAGATTTCGTCGGCCTTGGCCGCGCTCACGCCGCCCTTGGCCGCACCTTCGCGGAAGATCTCGCGGTGCTTGGCCATTTCGGCCGGCACCTTCTTGCCCATCGCGCGGCGCAGCAGGTCGGCGCCGCCCAGCGAATAATCGCCGACGATCTGCGCCATCTGCATCACCTGCTCCTGATACACCATGATGCCGTAGGTGTCTTTCAGGATCGCTTCGGTGCGCGGATCGGGATAGATGATCTCCTGCTGGCCGTGTTTACGCGCGTTGAAGTCCGGGATCAGGTCCATCGGGCCAGGGCGGTATAGCGACACCAGCGCGATCAGATCCTCGAAGCGGTCGGGGCGCGCATCCTTCAACAGGCGGCGCATGCCGGAGGATTCGAACTGGAACACCGCACCGGTATTGCCGGAGGCGAACACGTCCTTGTAGGTCGGCACGTCGTCGAGCGGGAGGGCAGTGATGTCCACCGGGTCGATGTTGGCGCGCGCATGCCGCACGTTGATCGCCTTGACCGCCCAATCGATGATGGTCAGCGTGCGCAGGCCGAGGAAGTCGAACTTCACCAGGCCAACTTCTTCGACGTCGTTCTTGTCGAATTGGGTGACTGGGTTCTTGCCGCGGCCGCCCTCGTCGTGTTCGGCGAACAGCGGGCAGAACTCGCTCAGCGGCTCGGGCGCGATCACCACGCCACCGGCGTGCTTGCCGGCGTTGCGGGTGAGATCCTCGAGCTGGCGCGCCAGATCCATCAGGTCGCGGACGTCGTCCTCGACCTGATAGCGCTGGATCAGCTCCGGCGCGGCCATTTCGCTGTCCTTGCCTTCGCCCATCGCATCCTTCAGCGTGATGCCCAGGATGTTGGGGATCAGCTTGGCGACGCTGTCGACCAGGCCATACGGGAAACCGAGCACGCGCCCGGCGTCGCGCACCACCGCCTTGGCGGCCATGGTGCCGTAGGTGATGATCTGGCTGACGCGTTCGCGCCCGTACTTGCGCGCCACGTAGTCGATGACTTCGTCGCGCCGGTCCATGCAGAAGTCGATGTCGAAGTCGGGCATCGACACGCGCTCTGGATTGAGGAAGCGCTCGAACAGCAAGTTGTAAGGCAACGGGTCCAGATCGGTGATCTGCAGCGCCCACGCCACCAGCGAACCGGCACCGGAACCGCGGCCCGGACCGATCGGAATGCCCTGGCTCTTCCCCCACTGGATGAAGTCGGCCACGATCAGGAAGTAGCCGGGAAAGCCCATCTTGATGATGGTGTCGAGCTCGAACTCCAGGCGCTCGAAATAGTCTTCGCGGCTCTTGCCCGGCGCCAGCGGATTCTTCTGCAGACGTTCTTCCAGGCCTTCGCGCGATTGCTTGCGGATCCAGGTGTCCAGGGTCTCGTCGTCGGGCACTGGATACTGCGGCAGGAAGTAGGTGCCCAGGCGCATTTCGATATTGCAGCGCTTGGCCAGTTCCAGCGTGTTGTCGATCGCATCGGGGATGTCGGCGAACAGCGCGCACATCTCCTCGGGCGATTTCATGTACTGCTCGCGGCTGTAGTCGCGCGGGCGCTTGGGGTCGTCGAGCACGCGCCCGGAGGCGATGCAGACGCGCGCCTCGTGGGCGTCGAAATCCTGCGCATGCAGGAAGCGCACGTCGTTGCTGGCGATCACCGGCAGACCACGCACGCCGGCGGCATGCAGGGCGAACTGGTTGAAGGCTTCCTCGCCTTCGCGGCCGGTGCGGGTCAGCTCCAGATGCAGGCCGTCACCGAATACGCGCTGCCAGTCGGCCAGTTGCTGCTCGGCCAGATCCGGCCGGCCTTCGCCCAACAACCGCCCGGCCAGACTCTCACGGCCGGCGAGCGCGAACAGGTTGGCGTGGCCGCTCTGCAGCCATTCCGGATGGATCGCCACGCCGCCTTCGGGGCGGTGGCCTTCCATCCAGGCACGGGTGAGCAGGCGCGACAGGCTCAGGTAGCCCTCGCGGTCGCGGCACAGCAGGGTCATGCGCCACGGCGTCATGTCCGGCGTGGCGATCATCACGTCGGCACCGGCGATCGG
>NZ_NSET01000009.1 GCF_009192945.1 Xanthomonas maliensis
GGCCGATGCGATGCTGCCGGCGATGCTGCCGAAATCCAGGTCGGTGGTCACATAGGTGTTGCAACGCGCCGGCACGCTCGCCGAGGCGGTGAACGGGAAGGCATTGCTGACCAGCTTGGCGCCGCTACCGCCTGCGTTGCAATCGTTGGGTGGGCTGGGGGGGCCGATGATGCTTTCGTTGTAGGCATAGCGCAGGACGACGTCGGCGCCGCTGAAAATGCTGCTGTGGGTGCCGACCGACAGGACCTGGTTGGCCGGAACGCGTCCATACAAGGTGACGTTGACGGTTTGCGAACCGCCGACGATGACCGGCACCTGGTAGGACAGGTCCAGCAACAGCGGCGAGGGCGTGCTGGAGCCGGTCGCTCCCCACACCTGGGTGCGTCCGGCGTCCTTGTAGAGCTGGAAGTCCAGGCTGTCGCCGGTCGGATTGGTCATTCGGCGTGGGTTATACAAGCCTGGGCTGGCGCTACCGGCGCCGATATCCAGGCACAGACTGACCCGGGCATAGCCGAGCACGCTGAGTGCGGCGGTGTTGCAGGACACATTGAAGGTGGCCACCGCATCAGTGGCGCCATTGGCTGCCACGTTGCCGAAGTTCAATGGCGCAGCCAGGGTAACGGTGCAGGTGGTGTCGGCGCGGGCCGGTGCGGACGGCGCCAGCCACAGCATCGCCAGCAGCACGACGACCAGCCAATGCCACGGGAAGGGGGCCCTCATGGGCGAGTCTCGGCAGCACAGGTCAGCGGACCCACGCGTGGGATGCCGGAGGTGACGGCCGGATAGCTGAATCGCACGCGGCAGCTGCCGTCCGGCGTCTGCACCTGCACCTGGTTGTCCTGCTGCAGATCGTCCAGATAGGTCTCGCCGTCGTAACCGACCACCGCCTGGTCCTGGTCGCCTGTGTGGCGCACGCTGCTGCCCACCGGCAACGGTGTGCCATTGGCGTCATGCAGCACGATCACTGCCGCGCGCACCCGGGTAATGCCGAAATGCACCGCGATTCCGGATTGCTGGCGCGGCGTCACACTGGTATCGACCCGATCCACCCGCAGGTCGGCCGGCAGCGCCAGCGTGTCGATCGAGAGCTGGTTGCGCTGCCAGGACTGCAATGGCGTCACCAGCAAGGTGCCGCGGGCATCGGTCACGCCGATCAGGCGGTTTTCCAGGCGTACCGGAATACCGGCCTGGCCGTCGGTGGAGACCACGGCGAACGCGTCGCGGACGTCGCGCGCAGCGAAGCTGCGACCGTCCATCCACACCAGGCTGCCGCTGGCGCTGGCATAGCCCAACGTATCGCCTTGCTGACGGGAGGCGCCGATCCCGTAGCGGCCAATGGTGTTCAGCCAGCCCAGCTCGGCCAGTCCGCCATTGGTGCCCCCGCCGCGGCGGGCCTGCACGCGCCAGCCCAGTCCGCCGATGTCGCCGTCGCCAGGGAGTGGCTGGCTGAGATCGCCGACCATGCTGGTGCGGCTGCCGTTGCGCTGCATTGACACCCCCGCCTGACGAAGCTCACCAAAGGTGGTGGACAGCGACAGATACACGCTGCGGTCGCGCTGCAGGTCGAGATTCTGATTGCCGGACAGGTTGGCCGCCCAGCCGCGCCCGAAGCTGCGCGACCAGAACACGCTGGCATAGCGCGAGGTATCGCCTTGCGGGTAGCTCAGACGGACGTAGCTGGTCCCCAGTGCGCCGATCGCATCCAGGGTGACGCCGACGGCGGCACGATCGCTGACCCGTGCCGGCAGGCTGCCTTGCAGGGCGCCGAGATCGCGATAGTCGCCATGGGTGCGTTGGCTGCCCAGGGTGAGGTTCATGCGGCGATTGTTCCAGGCATAGCCGATTGCGGTCTGGCCGCCTTGCAAGCCATCCATTGCGCTGTGCGCATAGGCGGCGTTGATCACGCCGCCGCGTCCCAGCGACCAGATCGCCCCACCGCCCAGTGTGGCCACGCCACCGCCGCCTTCGCCGTGCGCCTCCAGGGTCAGGTCCTCGCTCACGCCCTTGCGCAGACTTGCGCTGGCCAGCACCTGCCGGCCGTAGCCGAACGAGCGCACGCCATAGTCCTGGCGGAGGTGGCCGATGCCGGCCGACCATTCGGACACCCCGCGTGCCAGCAGCTGCGGGGTGCCGTAGAACGCAAAGTCCAGCCGCTGGATGCGGCCGAAGGCATCGGTCACCACGATCTGCGCCTGGCCGGTGCCGCTGATGCCGGGTTGCGCTGCCAATTGGAACGGCCCGGCGGGCACCTGTCCGCTGTATTGGCGCATGCCATCCACGTAGAGCTCCACGGTGGAGGGGACTGCCGCTTCGCCCAGGAAGCGCGGCGTCGGCGTCAGCACGCGATAGGGTTGCAGGGCGTAATTGCGCCCGATCTGCATACCGCCGAGACGGACGGCGCGGCTCCAGTCGACGAAACCGCTGTAGAAGTCGCCCGCGACCAGGCTGGTGGCGCTGTCGGGAAAGTCGATTTGCCAGGCGCTGTCCAGTCGCACTGCGTCGCCGCGCCAGCGATTGTCCCCGTCGATGCGACGCAGCTGGAAGATGGCGGTCGAGGCGACCATGCCAGCGCCAATGCCGAAGCCGCGGACCTCGGTCGCCAGCGAGACGTTGTCGGCACCGCTATTGCTGGTCGCGAAGACATCGTAGTTCAGCAGCACGCCAGGCGAGGCGGTGGCCGTGGGGGCGGCGACCTGCTCGGACTGCAGGACCGTGGTCGCCAGCGAGAGCTGCGCCAGCGGTGCCTGCAACGCCAAGCGTTGCAGCGCGGCGTCGTAGCGCACTTCCACATCGGGCAAGCGGTCCAGGTCGACCAGCTCGTCGGCGCGACGCTCGGCGAGGATGAAGCCGAGCGTGCGCAGGGTCTGCACGCTGGCGCGCAGGTGCCCATCAGCCAGTTCGAACGGAGCCAGGCCGCGTTCGGCCTGATTGAGGGTGACTTCCAGATACAGCGTTTGCACCGCGGCGCTGGCGTCGGGCGCAGTGGAATCGGGACCGATGACGCCGCTGCTGCGCTCGCTTGCAAGAACGCAGGCCGGATAGCAGGCGATCAGCAGCGTCATCGCCAGTCCTGCCGCTTCACGGCCGCGCGGGCGCGGCCAGCAAGGTGCGTTCTTCAGCTTCACCGTTGATCCTTGCGGTGAGGGTGCCATGCGCGAAGCGAGCCGGCGGGGCGCCGAGCGACCAGCGCATGGTCTGGCCCGGCAGCACGTAGCCGACCAGGCCGTCGAGGACGTTGGTGAACGTGCCATCGACCTGGTGGCGCACATCGGCGACTTGCGCATGCGCCTTGCCGGTGTTGCGCAGTTGCAACTCGGCCATGCCATTGCTGCCGCTGACGATCTCGGCCTGCAACGCGGAGGTGGGTGCCGTCGTGCCGATCGGCAGCAGGAAGATCGGCACCGAATAGCGCAACACGAACTGCATGCCCTTGCGGTCGGGGTTGCTGTTGTCCGGCAGCTCATCGACGATGATGCGATAGCTGGCCTCTTCGCTGGTCGGCGGGGCGCCGGCCCGGATGACCCGGATCAGTTGCCGTTCGCCGGCGGCCAGGGTGCGCATCGGTGGGCTGACCAGCAATTCCTGGGTCGGGACCAGCTGGTCCGCCCCATCGACCTGCGTCCAGCGGTAGGCGCGCGTCTGCACCTGCAGCGGCGCGCTGCCGCTGTTGCTCAGCCACAAGCCATCGGCCGTCTGTTGTGCCTGCAGGGTCAACGACGTCGGCGCCAGTTGCAGGCTGGCGGCGTGGGCGCTCAGGCCTGGCCCTGCCAGCGCGAGCAGCAGGGTCAGTGCACGCAGCGTTGGCATGCGGCGGAGGTTGCGCGTGAGCGGGCCGGGCGACTGGCAGGCGTGGCGTGGCATGCGTCTCCTCAATAGATGATCGTGGCGGTGATGGTGTCCTGGTAGCTACCGGTCGCCGGGTTGTTGGCCGAGGGGTTGGTGACGCGGCCGTAGACCGGGTAGACCTGGGACAGGCCAGTGGCGGTGCGGCTGAGCGTGTTGGTCCCGCTGGTGCTCCCCCAGACCGTGCTGCGGCTCAGATCCTGGTACAGCTGGTAGGCGATGTAGTTGTTGGCCGTGACGCTGGCATCGGTGTTCTTCATCCGGCGAGTGGTGACGTCGTTGGCGGTGCCGGCGTTGCTGCCCGCGCTCAGCGCGATGTTGTAGGGCGTCAGGGCCGTGCACTGCGCGGTCAGGCTGCCGTTGGCGTCCACATTGGTGGACGTGGTGGACAGCACCGAGCCGAAGTCGACGTCGGTCGCGGCGGCGGCGGTAATGGTGCAGGCCTTGGTGACAGCGATCTTGACGTTGAAGGTGGTGGTGTCCGCCGCCGTAGCGGTGCTGGCAACGGACAGCAGGAGGACAGACAGCAGGGCGGAGTGGACAGTGCGCATGGACATTTCCTTGACCGTTTGGGTCATCTGTGGCGCGACCAGGTCGTCGCACACGCAGCAATGCATCAGGCGTGCCAAACAATACCGCTGTTTTACCCGTTCATCTCCCTGTTTTCACTGGTTATTTTCGTGAAATTGCGATGTCCTACGGATGACCTCGTCGCACGGAACGTTGACGCGGCGTGAAAACGTCGCGGAAATGTCGGAATCTTGTGGTCCCGGCTGCTTGCTGCCACGCCATCTCCCGGGGGTCGTTCAGATTCAGCGCGAATCGGCGATAATCCAGCCATGAGCGTCAATCTAAAAACCAAAGAAGAAATCGAACTGATGCGCGTCGCCGGCCGTCTGGCTGCCGAGGTGCTCGATATCGTCGCCCCCTACGTCCAGCCCGGGGTCACCACCGCCGAGCTCGACCGCATCTGCCACGACCACATCGTCAATGTACAGGGTACGATTCCGGCCAACGTCGGCTACCGCGGCTTTCCCAAGAGCGTGTGCACGTCGGTCAACAACGTGATCTGCCATGGCATTCCGAGTGCGGCCAAGGTCTTGAAGGAAGGAGACATCGTCAACATTGATGTCACCGTCATCAAGGATGGCTGGCATGGCGATACCAGTCGCATGTATTACGTCGGCACGCCTTCGGTGATGGCCAAGCGGCTGGTGGAGACCACCTACGAAGCGATGTGGCGCGGCATCCGTGCGGTCAAGCCGGGTGCCACGCTGGGCGATGTCGGACACGCGATCCAGAAGTACGCCGAGGCCGAGCGCTTCAGCGTGGTGCGCGACTACTGCGGGCACGGTATCGGCAAGGTCTATCACGACGAGCCGCAGGTCATGCACTACGGGCGTCCGGGCGAAGGACTGGTGCTCAAGCCAGGCATGACCTTCACCATCGAGCCGATGATCAACGAGGGCACTTATCACCATAAGACCTTGCCGGATGGTTGGACGGTGGTGACCAAGGACCGCAAGTTGTCGGCGCAGTGGGAGCACATGGTGGCCGTGACCGAGGATGGCGTGGATGTGCTGACGTTGTCGCCCAACGCCACCGTGCCGGCATGAGTGCAGCGCCGGCGGAGCGTCCGGAACCGGGCGTCGCCGGCGACGCCGACTGGGCCGCGCAGGCGCGCGCGCTGTTGGCGCAGGCCGATGCGCGCTTGTGCAAGCGCTTCGACCTGGGCGAAGCGATCGAACGGCTGCTGGCGCTGCGCGCGCGCGCGGTCGACCACGCGTTGCGCACGGCCTGGGCACGCTGTATTCCCGCTGACGCAGGCCTGTCGTTGCACGCTGTCGGCGGCTACGGTCGCGGCGAATTGTTCCCGCGTTCGGACGTGGATCTGCTGGTGCTCGGCGAACCGGCCGAACAGCAGGTCCACGAGCAGGCCTTGGCGCGCTTGTTCGCGCTGCTGTGGGACGTCGGTCTGCCGGTCAGCCATGCGGTGCGCTCGGCGGCGCAGTGCAGCGTTGCCGCCGCCGACCAGACCGTGTTGACCGCCTTGATCGAATCGCGGCCGTTGGTGGCCGATGCCGCTGCGCGCACGGCGCTGGCGACAGCGATCGCGCCGCAGCAGGTGTGGCCCCCGCGCGAATTCTTCGAAATCAAACGCGAGGAACTGCAGGCGCGCCACCAGCGCTTCGGCGACACCGCCGACAATCTTGAGCCGGACATCAAGGATGGCCCCGGGGGGCTGCGCGATCTGCAGACGCTGGGATGGATGGCGTTGCGCGCGTTCGGCGTCAAGGAGCTGGAAGCGCTGGTCGGGCTCGGCCATGTCGGCGCCGACGAAGCCGCTGCGCTGCGGCGCGAACGCGGCGAATTGGCGCGACTGCGCTACGGCCTGCATGTGGTCGCCCGGCGGCCGGAGGAACGGCTGCGTTTCGATTATCAGAAGACGCTGGCCGAGCGACTGGGCTTTGCCGACGATGCCGAAAGCCTGGGCGTGGAAAAGATGATGCAGCGCTTCTACCGCAGCGCTGCGCTGGTCCGCCGGATCAGCGATCGCCTGCTGCAGCGCTTTGAAGAGCAGTTCGATGGCGAGGCGATCCCGGTGCCGCTGGCCAACGGCTTCAGTCTGCGCCGCGGCTACCTTGCCGCCGACAGCGAGGACTGGCCAGCCGGCGACGTGTTGCAGGTGTTCGCCTTGTTCGCGCAATGGGCGGCACACCGCGACGTGCGCGGACTGCATTCGCTGACCGCACGTGCGCTGGCCGAGGTGCTGCGCGCACTGCCGTCGTATGCGCAGGCCGATGCGGTGGCGCGCGAGCGCTTCATGGCGTTGCTGCGCGGTCCGCGCGCGGTCGAAACGCTGACCCGGATGGCGCGGCTGGGGGTGCTGGGGCAATGGATTCCGGCCTTTGCCAGCGTCTCCGGACGCATGCAGTTCGATCTGTTCCACGTCTACACCGTCGACCAGCACACCTTGATGGTGCTGCGGAACATGGCGCTGTTCGCCGGCGGTCGCGCCGATGAGCGGTTCTCGATCACCCATGAAGTGTGGCCGCGACTGCGCAAGCCGGAATTGTTGCTGCTGGCTGGACTGTTCCATGACATCGCCAAGGGCCGCGGCGGCGACCACTCCGAGCTCGGCGCGGTCGACGCGCGCGCGTTCTGCCAGGCGCATGGCTTGAGCGCGGGCGATACCGAACTGGTGGCCTGGTTGGTCGAGCAGCATCTGCGGATGTCGGTGACCGCGCAGAAGCAGGACATCTCCGATCCGGAGGTCATCCACCGCTTCGCGACCTTGGCCGGCACGCGCGAACGGCTGGATTATCTGTACCTGTTGACATGCGCCGATATCGCCGGCACCAGCCCCAAGCTGTGGAACGCCTGGAAGGATCGCTTGCTGGCCGATCTGTATTTCGCCGCACGACGGGCCTTGCGCGAGGGGCTGGAACATCCGCCGCCGCGCGAGGAACGCCTGCGCGAAGCGCGCGAGTCGGCGCGCGCGCTGCTGCATGTGCAAGGCCTGGACGATGTCACCATCGACCGCCAGTTCGCCGGCATGCCGGACGAGAACTTCCTGCGCTTCCGCCCCGAGCAATTGGCCTGGCAGGCGGCGTCGCTGATCGAAGTGGAGATCGGCCAGACCCTGGTCAAGGCGCGTCGTGCCGTGCCGGACAACGATGCGTTGGAAGTCTTCGTCTACTCGCCCGATCGCGATGGTGTGTTCTCTGCGATCGTGGCCACGCTGGATCGCAAGGGCTATGGCATCCACCGCGCCCGCGTGCTGGATGCGCCGCACAACGCGATCTTCGACGTGTTCGAAGTTCTGCCGGGCGACAGTTTCGCCGACGGCGACCCACAGAGCCTGGCCGCGGCCCTGCGTGAGGTGCTGGCGGGCGATCTGCGGGAGGTGCGGCCAGCGCGGCGCGCCGTGCCGCGACAGCTACGCCATTTCCGTTTCGCCCCCCGGATCGAGTTCAGTCAGAGCGCCGGTGGCCGGCGCACGCGGGTGAGCCTGGTGGCGCCCGATCGCCCCGGTCTGCTGGCCGACGTGGCGCATGTTCTGCGTGTGCAGCACCTGCGCGTGCACGATGCGCGCATCGCCACCTTCGGGGAACGCGCCGAGGATCAGTTTCAAATTACCGACGAACACGATCACCCCTTGTCCGACACCGCCCGGCAGACGCTGCACGATACCTTGCGCGACTGCCTCGACCCCACGTAGTCCCCTGGAGAGCCCCATGAGCACCAAGAAGCCCGCGCGCAAGCAGAGCGCGACCACGCCCAGCGCCTCCGGCAAGCGCGCCGCCTCGGCTGCCGGCAAGCCGGCCGCCAAGCGTGCGACGGCGCCGCGTCTTCCCAACAAGCCCACCAAGGTGGTCAGCGCTCCGGCCGCGGCCAAGGCCAGTGCGGCCAAGAAGCTGCCGATCGCCCGCAAGGCGGTGCAGAGCGTGACGGCGACGGTGAGCAGCGACGAACTGCGGTTCGGCATCGAGAGCGCGTTCGAGCGGCGCGCCGCGTTGACCATCGACGAGATCGAGGGCTCCACCCGTGGCATCGTCACCCGCGTGATCGACGGCCTGGAAAGCGGGCAGTTCCGCGTCGCCGAGCCCGATGGGCATGGCGGCTGGACGGTCAACGAATGGCTCAAGAAAGCCGTGCTGCTGTACTTCCGCGTCAATGAGATGAGCGTGGTCGAGGCGCAGCCTGCGCCGTTCTGGGACAAGGTGGAGTCGCGCTTCGCCGGTTATCACGAAGCCGAGTTCCGCAAGGCCGGCGTGCGCGTGGTCCCGGGTGCGATCGCGCGCCGCGGCAGCTATTTCGGCAAGGACGTGGTACTGATGCCGAGCTTCACCAACATCGGCGCGCACGTGGGCGAGGGCACCATGGTCGATACCTGGGCCACGGTCGGCTCGTGCGCGCAGATCGGCAAGCATTGCCACCTGTCCGGTGGCGCCGGCATCGGCGGTGTGCTGGAGCCATTGCAGGCCAGCCCGACGATCATCGAGGACCATTGTTTCATCGGCGCGCGTTCGGAAGTGGTCGAGGGTGTGGTGGTCGGCCATCACAGCGTGATCGGCATGGGCGTGTTCATCGGCCAGAGCACGCGGATCTACAACCGCGCCACCGGCGAGATCAGCTACGGCTACGTGCCTCCGTACAGCGTGGTGGTCTCTGGTCAGTTGCCGGCCAAGGACGGGTCGCATTCGCTGTACTGCGCGGTGATCGTCAAGCAGGTCGACGCCAAGACGCGCAGCAAGACCAGCGTCAACGATCTGCTGCGCGGGTTGGCGGATTGAGCGCTGCATATTCGACTACCGGCGCCATGCTGTCGCGTGCCGCCGGTGGCTGGGTGCGTTGGGGTATTCCGGCCCTCTGGCTTGGATGGGTTGCGGTCTATCTCGCCGCGTCGTTGCTTGGCCAGGGCCTCCCGCATCGCGTGGACGCGCTGCGTTGGCTGGCGCCCGCCTTGTTGGTGCTATTGACCGTTCGGCATGTCTGGTCGTGCAATCAGTGGGCGCAGGTGCGCGATGCAGGTGACGCGCTGGAGATCGTTCAGCACGGAAGAACGCAGCGCGTCGACGTTGCGCAGCTGCGCTCGGTCGATGCCGCCTGGCTGATTCCGCCGGTGCGGCTCGTGCTGAGATTCCACGGTGAGCGCGGCGAGGTGGTATTTCTTCCGGCAAGCGCGCAGGACCACACACAATTGGCAACGATGCTGCAGGCACGTGCAAGCGCGCGCCGGGCAGTGCAAGCGAGTACGACATGACCACGTTATACGGATTGAAGAACTGCGACACTTGCAAGAAGGCCAGCAAATGGCTGGACCGCTTCGGGGTCGGCTATACATTCGTGGATTACCGGGACAACAAGCCGTCGCCGGAGACGCTGCTGGAGTGGGCTGGCAAGGCGGGCGGATTCGACGCGCTGATCAACAAGTCTTCCACCACCTGGCGGCAGTTGCCCGACAACAAGAAGACGCCTGGCTCGGATGCGGAGTGGAAGCTGTTGTTGCGCGAATACCCGCAACTGATTCGGCGGCCGGTGGTGATCGCCGACGATGGCGCCTTCAGCCAGGGCTTTTCCGATAATGGCTTCAAGCAGCGCTTCGGCATCGGGTGAAGCTGCGAGCGTACCGCGACGACGACTGGTCGGCGCTCTGCGCTGTCCATGACGCTGCGCGTCAGGAGGAGCTGCGGGCAGCCGGCCTGGCAGAAGCCTTCCTGCCGTTGTCGGTCGCTGCCGAGCGGGAGGGCCTGTTCGTCCACTACCAGCTGCGTGTCGCCGTGCTGGACGAACGGGTGGTCGGATTCGTCGCCTATGACGCGCACGAACTGGCCTGGCTGTACGTTGCGCCCGACGTGCGCCGGCGCGGTGTCGGCATGGCGCTGGTCGAGGCGGCCAAGCAGGCGCATCCTGCCGGACTGACCTTGGAGCTGCTGGAAGGCAATCGCGCGGCGCTGGGGTTCTATCGACGCTGCGGTTTCGTGGAGACCGGCAGTCATCGCGGTCGAATGCCGGGGAACGAACGCTTTATGGTCAGCGTGTGGACGATGCAGTGGTCCGGACAGCCCGCCGCTGCAGGCGCTGCCGGGCCGGTCTTGTGATGACGGAAAGCAATGACATGAACGATGTGCTGGAGTTGACCTGCGATCTGATTGCCCGTCCGTCGGTGACGCCCGACGATGCCGGCTGCCAGGCACTGCTCGCAGCACGCCTGCAGCGGTCAGGATTCGCTTGCGAACACCTGCGCCTGGGGGCAGTCGACAATCTCTGGGCCACCCATGGCAGTGGCGCGCCGGTGCTGGTGCTGCTGGGCCATACCGACGTGGTGCCGCCGGGACCGCGCGAGGCGTGGACCAGCGATCCGTTCGACCCACAGGTGCGTGATGGTGTGCTGTACGGCCGCGGTGCGGCCGACATGAAGGGCAGCGTGGCCGCGTTCGTGATCGCCGCCGAGCAGTTCGTCGCCGCGCATCCGAATCACCCGGGCACGCTGGCGGTGCTGTTGACCAGCGACGAGGAGGGCGCGGCCATCGATGGCGTGCGCCACGTCGCCCGTCTGTTCGCCGAACGTGGTCAGCGGATCGACTGGTGCATCACGGGCGAGCCGTCCTCGACGGCGGCGCTGGGCGATCTGCTGCGGGTGGGGCGTCGGGGCAGTCTGTCGGCAAAGCTGCGCGTGCAAGGGCTGCAGGGCCATGTGGCGTATCCGGACAAGGCACGCAATCCGATCCACCTGGCCGCGCCGGCCTTGGCCGAACTGTGTGCGCGTCGGTGGGACGAGGGTTACGAAAGCTTCCCGCCGACCGGCTTGCAGATCTCCAATATCCATGCCGGCACCGGCGCCAACAACGTGATTCCTGGCGAGCTGGAAGTGGATTTCAACCTCCGCTACAACCCGCACTGGAGCGCCGCCACGCTGGAAGCGGACATCACCGCACTGCTGGATCGCCACGGTCTGCAGTACACGTTGGCGTGGCATCGCAGCGGCGAGCCGTTCTATACCCCGGAAGGTGAGCTACGCAGCGCAGCGCGCGCGGTGCTGGCCGAGCATGTCGGCCGTGCGCCGGAGGAAAGCACCGGTGGCGGCACCTCCGATGCACGCTTCATCGCGCCATTGGGGGCGCAGTGCATTGAAGTGGGGCCGGTCAATGCCAGCATCCATCAGGTCGACGAGCATGTCCGGGTCGCCGATCTGCTGGCCTTGCCGGGGCTGTATCAACGACTGGTCGAGCGCTTGTTGCTGGATGCCTGAAGTAGTGGCTTCGTTGCCACTGAAACGGTTGCATCAGGCGTAGCGAACCGTTAGCGTCGATCGCATGGTCAATCGTTCCAACCTCGCCAATAACGTCAATCGCAATCCGCTGCGCGCGAATAATCGTGCGCGGCTGATGCGGGTCTGCGACTAGGCGACGTTCCACCATACGACGCCCGGCAACCAGAAAACCCGCATCGGCCGATGCGGGTTTTTTCATGGGCGAGGTTCATGCTGTAACCGTCTTCGGCTCGACTGCTCATCCCGCCAATTCCAGGAGTGTTTCCATGTGTTCGATCTTCGGCATCTTCGGCCTGCAACCCGGCGACGACCTGCAGGCCCTGCGCCGGCAGGCGCTGGAGTGTTCGCAGCGGCAACGCCATCGCGGCCCGGACTGGAGCGGCGTGCATGTCGATGCCGGCGCCATCCTGGTGCACGAGCGCCTGGCCATCGTCGACCCGGCCGGTGGCGCCCAGCCGCTGGTATCGGCCGATGGGCAACTGGTGCTGGCAGTCAACGGCGAGATCTACAACCATCGCGAACTCAAGCAGGACTTGCAGCAGCCATACGCATTCCAGACCGGCTCGGATTGCGAGGTGATCAATGCGCTTTACCGCGAGGATGCGCCGGCCTCGTATCTCAACCGCCTCAACGGCATCTTCGCCTTCGCGCTTTGGGACAAGGCCGCCGGGCGGGTGATCATCGCGCGCGATCCGATCGGCGTGGTGCCGCTGTACTGGGGACATGACCGCGAGGGACGGCTGCGGGTCGCTTCCGAACTGAAGTCGCTGGTGGATGCCTGCGCCGATGCGGCGCAGTTCCCGCCGGGACATTGGTACGACAGCGCCACCGGCCAGGTGACCCGCTATTACGAGCGCGGGTGGCGCGAATACGGCGAGGTGGAAGGCGTGGAGGTGTCGTTGCAGGAGCTGCGCGAAGCGTTCGAGCGTGCCGTCCACCGCCAACTGATGACCGATGTGCCGTATGGCGTGCTGCTGTCCGGCGGGCTGGATTCTTCGTTGGTGGCGGCGGTAGCAGCGCGTTACGCACGCCATCGCATCGAGGAGAACGATCGCACCGAGGCCTGGTGGCCGCGGCTGCATTCGTTCGCGATCGGTCTGGCCGGTTCGCCGGACCTGGCCGCTGCCGAGGTGGCGGCGGCGGCCCTGGGTACGGTGCATCATGGGTTCGAGTACAGCTTCGAGGAGGGCCTGGACGCGCTGCCGGAAGTGATCCGCCATATCGAGACCTACGACGTCACCACCATCCGCGCGTCCACGCCGATGTTTCTGCTGGCACGACGGATCAAGGCGATGGGCGTCAAGATGGTGTTGTCGGGCGAGGGCAGCGACGAGGTCTTCGGCGGCTACCTGTATTTTCACAAGGCACCCAATGCGCGCGAATTCCATGAAGAGCTGGTGCGCAAGCTCGATGCGCTCAATAACTACGATTGCCTGCGCGCCAACAAGTCGATGATGGCCTGGGGCGTGGAGCCGCGGGTGCCGTTCCTGGACCGCGAGTTCCTCGACGTGGCCATGCGCATGGATGCACGCTTCAAGATGATCGAACGCGGCAGCAACGCTGCCAATCGAATGGAAAAAGGCGTGCTGCGTGCCGCATTCGAGGGCTATCTGCCGGAGGCGATCCTGTGGCGGCAAAAGGAGCAATTCAGCGATGGCGTCGGCTACGGCTGGATCGACGGACTCAAGGCGCATGCGCAGGCACAGGTCAGCGATCGCGAGCTAGCCGCAGCCGATCGTCGCTTTCCGGTCAATCCGCCGCAGACCAAAGAGGCCTATCTTTACCGCAGTCTGTTCGAGCAGTTCTTTCCAGGCCAGGCCGCGGCCGAGACGGTGCCCGGCGGAAAGTCGATCGCGTGTTCATCACCGACGGCGATCGCCTGGGACGCGAGCTTTGCGGCGATGGCCGACCCCTCCGGGCGCGCGGTGGCTGGCGTGCACGCGCAGGCACTCGCGTCCTGAGTAAGGTGGCCGGCGGTTTGTGGCCGCCGGCCGGTTGCGATCATTCGTGACGGACGCAGTAGCCGTAGCGCTTGGGATCGATGTCGACACCGGCCACGTCGGCCTCGTTATGTCGCCACACGTTGGGCTTGAAGTCCGCGCCGTTGCAATTGGCGGCGCGATCCACACCGATGGTGTAGGTGAACGGATTGCCGGTGAAGCGGTTGTTCTCGAACACGTTGTCCTGGCTCATGCTGTTGTCCCAGCACAGGATTTCGGGTGTGCGATAGCGGATGGCGCAGGCCAGGAAGATGCCGGCGCTGTGATTGCCTTCGAACTGGTTGTTGGCGAAGCGGTTGCGCCGGGCGTCGGACAGATAGATGCCCTGGCTGCCGTTGCGCGCGAAGCGGTTGTCGCGGATCTCGCTGTCTTCCAGGTGCTCGGTGGTCAGACCGGCAGCCACGTTGTCGTGCAGGTAGTTGTTGAACATCTTGACCTGCGAGGTGCGATTGAACGACACGCCGTCCCAGATCGCGCCGGACACGTCGTTGTTCTCGATGGTCAGGTCGCGGGTATCGTATTCGCTGAGTAGGCAGGCGCTGCGGCATTTGTTGACCTGCAGGCCGGCCAGGCGAATGCCCTGGCCGGAACGCACGACCACTGCGCTGTTGCTCAGGTAGGGGCGCTCGGGCATGAATTCCTTGTCGCCGGTGCTGGCGACGATCTGCATGTTTTCGATATCGACATCGCGAATCACACCGGTCGGCTGTTGATTTTCGTAGTCGCCCACCACCAGCACCGGCTGCTGCACGCCGTCGGCCATGCGCAGCACGGTGCTCGGGCCTTGGCCGTGCAGGGTCAGATTGCCGCGGTGGATCGATACCAGGCCCTTCAGCGGGAACTCGCCCTTCTCCAGACACAGCGTCACCGGCTTGTCGCCTTGCGGCAATGCGTCGATGGCCTTTTGTAGATCCTGTCCGGGACGGACCTTGGCTGTGCAGGTGGTGGCGTTGGCGGTGGGCGGATCGGCCTTGGCCTGGCCGGGTGCGGCGCAGGCGGTGGCCAGTAGCAAGGGCAACACGACAGAGACGGAGCGGGCAAGCTGGGGCATGCGGATTCCGGAAGTGGGGGGAGGGGGCGAACGCGCTGGAGTCGGCGCTCGCGACGGCCTCTAGTGTCTCGCAGCAGGCGTTAAGTTCCAGCCGACGGCAGTGCGCGCAGTCGGCGCTGGTTCATTGCCTGGCCATGTTGCTAGCGCAGAGCGTGCGTTGCGTCGCGCCTTGAGGACGTACAGTCACTGCTGACGCCTGTACGCAGCGGAAGAGATCCAGACGACATGCCACAGACGCGCGCTCGCGCACTTGGCGGACGCGACAGTGGGGCGCATGGGGTGCGCGCCTGCGTCAGAAGCTATAGGCCACTTGCAGATAGATCCGCCGCGGCTCGCCCGGGAAGTGGCCGGTGCGTGTGATGAATCCGCTGGCGGCATAGACCTTGTCGAACAGATTCTTGACGTTGATCTGCAGCTTCCAGGCGTCCCACTGGGTTTGCCAACTGATGTCGTAGATTGCATAGGGCTTGACCCGTTGACCGTCCAGGCTCAGTCGTTCGCCAACGTAGTCGGCACCGAAACCGATCGCCGAATTCCAGGCCGGCAGGTCGTAGCGCGTCCATAGTCCGAAGGTGTTGCGCGGTGCATTGGCGAAACGGTCGCCGGAGGCATTGGTGATGCCGTTGGTGCCGGCATCGAGCACGCGTGCATCGTTGTAGGCGTAGCTGAGGTTGAGCACCCAGCGTTCGCTCAGATCGGCCAACAGATCCACTTCAAGCCCCTGGCTGCGCACCAGGCCCAGCGCGGCGAGCTGGTTGACGCCATCGACGATGCGGCCATCGGCCTGCACGATGTTGCTGCGTTCGATCCGATACAACGCGGTCGTCAGATTGAGCCCGCCGTCGTTGAGCGCGCTCTTCAGGCCAATCTCCCATTGCGTGCTGCGCTCGGGTTCGAATGGCCCGCCAACGCTGCTGTCCTGGTTGGCGGCGTCCTGCGGCAGGAAGCCACTCGCATGGCTGGCGTAGGCGTTCAGTCCTTCGCGCAACACCAGGGTGCTGCCCACCCGCCAGCTCAGATCGTTGCCGCGCACGCGCGAACCATCCAGTCGGTCGTCGTCGGTGAAGCCGTCCCAGCGCAGTCCTGCCATCGCGAACCAGCGTGCGGTGAGCGTGAGTTCGTCCTGCAGGTAGGCACCGTAGCGCTGGCTGCGGGTGCTGGTGGCGCGCCATGGCAGGTTGGCCAAGCCGTAGTCGTAGTAACCGCTGCGGCCGTATTGAGGATGGAACAGATCGATGCCGGGGACCGGGCCGCGCGTGCGGCCGGTATCGGCGGTATTGGTGGTCTGCGCGCGGAAGTCGGCATCCAGTCGGTAGTAGTCGGCACCCATCAGCAACTTGTGCGCGATCGCGCCGGTTTCGGTACGAAACACCGCATTGAGATTGCTGGCGATCGCATCGTTGTTGCGGTACTGATTGCGCAGCTGGCGGGTCATCCATTCCGCCACGCCATCGCGATCGCGGTCGATCAGCCCCATCGGCTCGTGGTAGATCTGGTGCTCGGCGTTCTCGAACCAACGCACCGCCATGTCCACGTCCCAGGCAATGGATGGCGCGAAGCGATACTGCGCGAACGCGACCTTGGCGCGCATGTCGAGGAAGTCGCTTGGCTCGTTGTGGTTCCAGCGACGGTCGGTGAGAAAGTTGCCTGCGTTGTCCACCGGCACGCCGCGCAGGCGGTTGCCGCCCAGGTTCTGGATGATGTCGGTGTATTGCAGGGTGAGCTCGCCGGTGTCGCCGACGTCCAATGCCACCGACGCATCGCCGATCTGGCTCTGGCTGTCGGTATTCCAACGGAAACCATCCTCGCCGTCGGCATAGGCGCCGATGCGGTAGCGCACGCGACCATCCGCGCTGGCTGGACCGCTGGCCTCGAACGAGGCCGCGCCGAAGGATTGATTGCCGAGCTGCAGTTCCACGCGCCGGCTGGTCTGATGGCTAGGCTTGCGCGTGACGTAGTTGATGACGCCGCCCGGTTCGCCGCCGCCGTACAGTGCGCCTGCCGGGCCCTTGAGCACCTCCACACGCTCGATATTGAACAACTGCGGGACCGCGAAGCCGGCATAGGGATCGCCACGCAAGCCGTCATACAGCACGTTCTCCTGGCGGAACCCGCGCAAGGTGACGCCGGCGTAGCTGAAGAAGCTGATGCCGCTGATGCTGCGATACAGATCGGTGATCTGGCGGGCGGCCTGGTCGTCGATCAATTCGCGCGGCAGGACTTGTACCGATTGCGGCACCAGGGCCAGCGGCGTGTCGGTGCGCGTGGCCACAGCGGCTTCGTCGGATTTGTACAAGGTCTGCGCGCGGCCGACCACATGCACGCCATCCAGCTCGGTGACCGTATTGCCGCTGTTCTGGGCCAGGACAGCAGGGGAGGAAGACAGCAGCACGGCCGAGATGGCAACGACAAGCAACGTGGGGTGCATTGGTGAGAATGGGAATGGATATCACTTGCATATTAACATGCATCGTCGCGCTCGCCGAACGCGCGTCGTCGGCCGTTGACTTTGAACGTGGAGCGCACTTTGGGATGAGATGCGTGGGCCGTCAGCGGCGCGGCGCACGCTCCGTGTCGCTAACAGCTAACCCTGCGGGAAGCGCCCTGTGGCAGCCAATGCCGCGTTGCGCGTCTTGTCTGCACGCGGCACAGGACGCTTTGCACTCACCTCAGATGACACGACACGCTCTAGTTGGGTCGTAGTTGCAGCGTGTATTGCGTAGCGGTCGGCAGGAACGGCGTGGGGTGTCCCTGCACCCAGTCCTCGTGGCCGGCGCCCCAGAACGGGGACAGCGGATGGCCGCTTTGTCCGCCCGGCATGTGCACGATGCCGTCCTGTTCGTGGCCGGGCGACACCACCATGCGTTGGGACGCCCCGAACGCCGGCCCCTGCACCCGCGGCATGTCGCGATCGCCCGGCAGCCGGTCCGGTGGCATGCACAGCACGTGCTTGGCGAGCGCCGGCAAGGCGCGCGCGAGCGGGTGACAGATGGCGGCGGTATTGCGCTCGCCCCAGCTGCGCGTGTCCAGTGGCTGGCCCTGCGCCGCGAGCTCGTCGTTGGCCGCCTGTGCCGCCTCGCGCAGCAATTGCTCCCAACTGCGGTAGGGTGCCGGCAACAGATGCGCCGGTCGCTGCTGCAGCATTGGCCAGGCGATGCCTTCCAACTGTATCCGCCGCGGCGGCTGGAAGGCGTCGCCCAGGGCCGCCTGGGCAGGGCCAAGCAGGCCGGCTTCCACCCGTTCCAGGGTGTTGGTCCGGAACGCGCGCACGATTCGATAGCTGACAGAATCGGCTGTCGCGCGCCCGCCCCAGTGTCGGGTTGCCTGTTCGATCTGCTGCAATGCCGGTTCCTGGCGCTGTGCGACCACCTCGCGCAGCAAGCCCCACCAGCGGGTGAGCAGGACCGCGCGATCGTCGAGCTGGATCGCCAGCAAAGTGCGCTCGTCGAAACGCTCGTGCGCGAACAGCAGCGTGCGGATCTGCTGCGCGCGCGCGCCGAGGTCGTAGCCAGCGTTACCCAGCGCCTTGAGTTGTTCCATATCGACGATGCGATTATTGGCCGTCCACAAGCGATGCGAGGGCGGATCGATCAACGACGGAGCGGCATCGCTGCGCAGCGGCCAAGGCGGACAGGCTGTCGCGGCCGCCATGTCGTCGGCCAGGCCGCCGTGTTCGATCGTGCCCGGCGTGCAGCCTGCGGCCCGGTCCGGTCGCGCGCCGATGATGCGCCAGCCGATCCGCCCGCTACGATCGGCAACCAGCAGGTTCTGCGCGGGGATGCCGGAGCGATCGGCGATTGCCCAGGCACCCTCCAGGTCCCCGGCCTTGACCATGTCGGCGAAGTCCAGGCCGATCGCGCCGGGAAGCTGCGCTGCCCAACGCAGCGCCAGCAGGTCGCCATTGGCCTCGGTGTGCAGGATGGGCCCCCAGGTTGATTCGCGTACCAGCAATGGCACCGGGGCAGCGCCAGCGACCCGGATCAGTTCGCGATGGACGGTCAACGGCACCCGGCTGCCGGCTTGCGCGGCGGGAATGCGGGCGAAGTCGGCGGTGTCGATATAGCTGTTGGTAAACGCCCAGGCGATATGGCCATTGCTGCCGACCACCATGGCCGGCAGGCCGGGCAGGGTGAACCCGGTCGCATCGACCCTGCCGCCCGCCGCGTCGGCCTGGGGATAGCGCAGGCGGGCACGGAACCAGATGTTGGGCGCGCGCAGGCCCAGGTGCATATCGTCGGCGACGATCGCGCGGCCGTCTGCCGTCAGATGGCCATCCACGGCAAAGTTGTTGCTGCCCGGCGTGCCGATTTCCGGGGTGGCGACAGGCGCTGCATGCGGCAGGCGGCGCAGGTCCAAGGTGGCGGCATCCGGCAGCACCGCATCGCCTTGCGACGGTCCGAACAAGGGCGCGTCCCAACTCGATCCCTGATGATCCAGCAATGCCGCCAGCGCAGGCGGCACCACGGCGCGGATGCGTGCCGCTGCCAGTTCGGTCTGGTTGCTGCTGTCCTGCAGGTCGGCATACATCGCCAGGCCGGTGAGGATGGAGTCGTCCACCGTCCAGGCACGCGGCTGCTGGCGCAGCAGCAGGTAGGGCCAGGGCCGCACCGACAGCGACGCCAGGCCGGCATTGACACCGTCGCTATAGGCCTGCAGCGCGGCTCGCTGGTGGCCGGCCGCAGTCGCCAGGCTGGCGCGTACGCGCGCACGCAACCGATGCATGCGCTGGCGTTGGTCCAGCTCCAGCGCTGCCGGGCCGAACAGCTCGGACAATTCGCCGGCCGCGGTGCGGCGCATCAGGTCCATCTCGAAATACCGTTCCTGCGCATGCACGTAGCCGAGCGCGCGCATGGCGTCGAGCTGGCTGGCAGCATCGATGCTGACTACGCCGAGACGATCGCGCTGTACGCTGACCGGTGCCTGCAGCCCGGCGAGCGTGCGCTGGCCGTCCAGCGTCGGCAGGCTCCCGCGCAGCAACAGGTAGACGGACAGCAGTGCCAGCAGAGCCAGGCCTGCAAGCGCCAGCAGCAGCCGGCCCAGCCATTTGCGCATCGTCGATGTCCTTGGGGGTGCGTCGGGGTGTGTCGATTCCATCCCAGGGAGCGACGGCACGCAAGCGCAACTGAAAGTGATTCCGATTAGATCATTGTCCGCCCGCTTCGGGCACCATGCCGGCATTGCGTCGCTGGAGCATCCCCATGAAAGGCCACCCCGAAGTCGTCGATTATCTCAAGCAGCTGCTGCGTGGCGAGCTGGCCGCACGCGATCAATATTTCCTGCATTCGCGGCGCTACGAGGACCAGGGCTTGATGGCGCTGTACGAGCGCATCAACCATGAGATGGAAGAGGAGACCGAGCATGCCGACGCGCTGCTGCGGCGCATTCTGTTCCTGGAAGGCGACCCGGACATGCGCCCGGCCGAGTTCACGCCCGGCAAGACCGTGGTGGAGATGCTCGAACGCGACCTGGTGGTGGAGTACGAGGTGCGTGCGGCGCTGGCGGCGGGCATGAAGCTGTGCGAGCAGCACGGCGACTACGTCAGCCGTGATGTCCTGCTCAAGCAGCTGCAGGACACCGAGGAAGACCATGCGTGGTGGCTGGAACAGCAGCTGGGCCTGATCAAGCGCATTGGCCTGGAGCTGTACCAGACCTCGAAGATCGACAAGGGCGAGGTGGCCGGTTGATGGCGTGGCCATGCGTGTGCGCTGCGCGCTGCAAGGTCGCGTGGCGATCACGCGCTGCATGGCCCGCACGCGTGCCTTGATGCTGCCGTGGGCAGTGACCAGCAGCGACATGGCCGCTCGGCCGGGCGCCGTCAGCGGCGTTGCAGGCGATAGACACCTGTGGTCAGTGCGGTGACGCCTTCGGCACGGAAGCGTGGTTCCTGATCGAGGATGGCGCGCTCCTCCAGCTGGTGCACACGCCATTGCGGGTCGAACAGCGCATGCACCGCCGCGGTGTCCACTGCGAACGGCGGGCCGTCTCGTTCGGCTTGCGGGTAATCCAGGGTGATCAGCAGGCCGCGGCATGCGGCCGGCAGGCGTGCATACGTCGTCTGCAGATAGCGCTGACGTAGCGCATTGGGCAGCGCCACCAGTGCGGCACGATCGTAGACCGCCGTGCAGTCGGCCAGCACGCTGGCGTCCAGCGCAAACGCGTCGCCGCAGATGATCTCGATGGCACCGGCGATGAAATGTTCGCCGGCCGCGCTGGTGTGGCGCTGCGGGTGCAGGCCTGCATCATCGAAGAACTGTGCGACCGCCAGCGGCGAGATCTCCACGCCCAACACGCGATGGCCTTGCGCGCCGAGCCAGTGCATGTCCAGCGTCTTGCCGCACAGCGGCACCAGCACGCGGGCGTGGCTGGGTAATTGCAGCGCAGGCCAGTGCTTCTGCAGCAAGGGCATGACCTCCTGCTGATGAAAGCCGGTCTGCGCGTCCTGCCACCGTTGCAACCAGAAGTCGGTCTCCATGGCGTCATCCTGCCAGAGGTTGCGCGTCTCGCAACCCGCAGCACGGTGGACTGAGTGAACCGGCCTGACGGCGGCGGGTTGTCGCCCGGTGCAGACCCATGCTGCGCAAGGTGCCGCGAGGGAGGTTTCGAACTGCGCGTGCGACCGCGCGGTCACGGCGGCAACCGATGATCATCGTCAATCAGTCGCGCGGCGTTGCAGAAGGACGAGTTCCTCGGTCGCGGCGGTTTCCTGGTCGTAATGCACCAGGCCTGCAAAATCCGTGTCGACCATGATCCCGCTGCCGAGATACGCCCAGCTTTCCTGCCCGGGCAGATAGTCCGCGCTGTCCATGCAGGCAATGACCGTGCCGCGATACCGCGAATCGATCTGAATCAGATCGCCCGCTCGTGCCTCCTGGCCGTCTGCGTATCGCATCGGTGCTCCGTCCGCCACACTGGTGTGAAGCGCGATCGCATCCGCGCTCGGTCAGCCCATCCCATCCGCCCAAGCCTGCCGCGATGCGTCGGATGCAGCATTGCGTGTCAGGCCTTGCACGGTGGCGGCGCCGCTCACAGCACCGCACCGCCAACGACGTCCCGTTACTGCACGTCCAATCCGTCGACCTTCTGCCAGCCTCTCGGCAGCAGGGTGCCGCGGCTGGCGCGCGAGCCGAGGTAGGCGTCCAGATCCTTGAACGACAGGTTCATGACCCGCGCCCCGCTGCGGACCAGCAAGGTATTGCCAGGCGCCACCGCGGCTACCGCGACCACCCGTTCGGTGCTCAGCTTGGCCTTGGGGATCTCGATGATCTTGTTGCCCTTGCCCTTGTCCAGCTCGGGCAGGTCGGCAGCGGCGATCGCCAGCAAGTTGCCGGCGCTGGTCACCGCCACGATCCGGCTGGCTTGCGGGTCGCCGACCTGGGCCGGTGGCAGGACATGCGAGCCGGCGGTCAGGTTGAGCATCGCCTTGCCGGCCTTGTTGCGGCCGGTCAGGTTTTCGAAGCGGGTGACGAAGCCATACCCGTGCGAGGACGCCAGCACGAAGCGGGTGTTGTTGTCGCCGCTGGCCATCGCGCGGAATGCCGCGCCCGACGCTGGCGAGAAGCGACCGGTCAGCGGCTCGCCATTGCCGCGCGCCGAGGGCAGGGTATGCACCAACGCCGAGTAGGCCCGGCCCTCGGTGTCCAGGAAGGCCACCTGGTAGGTGCTGCGGCTGCGCACCGCTGCCAACAGGCCGTCGCCTTCGCGGTAGGACATGCCGGCCGGATCGACCTCATGGCCCTTGGCGGCACGCACCCAGCCCTTCTCCGACAGCACCACCGTCATCGGCTCACTGGCGACCAGTTCGGTCTCGTCGATCGCCTGGGCGGCGCCGCGCTGTACCAGTGGCGAGCGGCGGGCATCGCCGAATTTTTTGGCATCGGCGGTCAGCTCGTCCTTGATCAGCTTCTTCAGCTTGGTCTTGCTGCCGAGGATGGCCAGGATCTGCTCGCGTTCCTTGGCCAGCGCATCCTGCTCGCCACGGATCTTCATTTCCTCCAGGCGCGCCAGCTGGCGCAGCTTGGTTTCCAGAATGTATTCGGCCTGTTCCTCGCTGAGCGCAAAGCGCTTCATCAGCACCGGCTTGGGCTCGTCCTCGCTGCGGATGATGCGGATGACTTCATCCAGGTTGAGGAAGGCGACCAGCAAGCCTTCCAACAGGTGCATGCGGCGCTCGACCTTCTGCAGCCGGTGGTTGAGGCGGCGCGTCACCGTATCGCTGCGGAAGCTCAGCCATTCGCTCAGCAACTGCTTGAGGTTCTTGACCTGCGGGCGTCCATCCAGGCCGATCACATTGAGATTGACCCGATAGCTGCGTTCCAGGTCGGTGGTGGCGAACAAGTGCCCCATCAACTGCTCGGCGTCCACCCGGCTGGAACGCGGTACCAGCACCACCCGCACCGGGTTGGCATGGTCGGATTCGTCGCGGATGTCCTCCAGCCATGGCAGCTTCTTGGCACGCATCTGCTGGGCGATCTGCTCGATCACCTTGGACGGCGAGACCTGGAACGGCAGCGCGGTCACCACGATGTTGGCGTGTTCCTTCTGGAAGGTCGCGCGCGCGCGGACGCTGCCATTACCGGTCTCGTAGATCGTCCGCAGGTCGGCCGGGGCGGTGATGATCTCGGCGGTGGTCGGGTAGTCCGGGCCGCGCACGTGTTCGCACAGTTCGGCGATGCTGGCGTCGGGGTCGTCGAGCAGGCGGATCAGGGCACTGACGATCTCATTGAGATTGTGCGGCGGCACGTCGGTGGCCATGCCCACGGCAATGCCGGTGGTGCCGTTGAGCAGCAGGTGCGGCAAGCGCGCCGGCAACCAGGTCGGCTCTTCGAGCGTGCCGTCGAAATTGGGGGCCCAGTCGGTCGTGCCCTGGCCGAGCTCGCCCAGCAGCACTTCGGCGATCGGGGTCAGCTTGGACTCGGTGTAGCGCATCGCCGCGAACGACTTGGGGTCGTCGGTGGAGCCGAAGTTGCCCTGGCCCTCGATCAGCGGATAGCGGTACGAGAACGGCTGGGCCATCAGCACCAGCGCTTCGTAGCACGCGCTGTCGCCATGCGGATGGTACTTGCCGATCACATCGCCCACGGTGCGCGCGGATTTCTTCGGCTTGGCGCCGGCATTGAGGCCGAGCTCGCTCATCGCATAGACGATGCGGCGCTGCACCGGCTTGAGACCGTCGCCGAGGAAGGGCAGGGCGCGGTCGAGCACCACGTACATCGAGTAGTCGAGATAGGCGCGTTCGGCGTACTCGCGTAGCGGCAGCTGTTCGAAGCCGTGGAAGGTGGGGCGGGTCAGATCGGTCATGTAAAGCCAGGTCCTGCGGAAGAGGAACCCGCGCCGGGCGCGGACTCGAAGAGGGCCGATTATCCGGATGCGGCCGGGGATGCCAAGCCGCCCGCGTGGGTGCCGGCCAGATAACGCATCGGCGGAGCGCCGAAATGGCGGTGGAACATGCTGACGAAGGCGCTGGGGCTGCTATAGCCGAGGTGGTCGGCGACCTGCGCCACCGCGCCGCCGTCGCCCAGCCGTCGCAGGCCTTCGGTCAAGCGGGCCTGCTGACGCCATTGGGCGAAACTCAGCCCGGTTTCGCTCCGGAAATGCCGGCTCAGGCTGCGCGAGGACAGGCCGGCCCAGGTTGCCCATTCATCGAGCGAGCGGGGGTCGGCCGGGGTGGCGAGCAATTGGCGGGCGATCCGTAGCAACCGGCGATCGACCGGCATCGGCAGGTGCAGGTGCTCGATCTGGACTTGCCGCAGCTCATCCAGCAGCACTGCGGCCACCCGTTGCTGGGTCGGATCCAGGGATCGATCCAGGCGCCAACTGGCGGCCCGCATCAGGGCCTCGCGGGCCAGCCCGGTGAGCCGGATCACGCCCCCGTGCGCGGGGAGGGCGCCACAGGCATCCGGCCGTACGACCAGGCCCCATCCACGCAGCGGTCCTGCCAGCTCCACGGTGTGCGGTTGGCCAGGCGGCAGCCAGCCGGCGCACCCGGGCGGCAGCGAGAGCGTGCCCTGTTCGGTATGCACGGTCAGCACGCCGTGTTCGACGTACATCAATTGCCCGCGCACATGCGCATGCCAGTCGGTTTCCGGCGCCCAGACCGCCTGCAGCTCGGCCAGGAATGCAATCACCACCGGGCCATCGGCCCATTCGAAGCTGGCGCGCACACCAGGTGGGAGGGCATCCACCGTCGTTGGCGGGTTTTTGATAGTCATTGGCTGGATTGTATTACCAGGCCATGCGGCCCGCTGCGTATGGTGGCGATCCTTGCGTGCGGTTTAATCCCTGGTGAGATATTTGCGTTGACAAATATATTTTTAGGTACAAAATGCACTGCATGAATGCTGCTTCCGCCTCCCCGCCGTCGTTCGGCCTGCTGTTGCGCCAGGTGCGTGACGCGCTGATGCGTCAGCTCGATGCCGAGATGAAGGGGGAGCTACCTGATTTCGGCTTCAGCCACTACGTCGGCCTGAAGGTTCTCGCGGTGCGTTCGCCCTGCACCGCCAACGAATTGGCCCAGGCGCTCGACCAGACCCCGAGCGCGGTGACGCGCCTGCTCGACAAGCTCGAGGCGCTTGGCGCGGTGCGACGCGAGCCGCATGCGCAGGATCGGCGCGCGCTGCAGATCGTCATGACCGAGCAGGGGGCGGTGCTGTGGGAGCGCCTGCGCCTGCGCGGCGAGCGGGCGATCGAACATGGCCTGCGCGATCTGTCGCCCGCAGAACGCGAGCAGCTGACCTCTCTTCTCATTCGTGTCCGCGATTCCCTCAACTCATGAACGCTGCTAGCTCTCTTCAATCGACTGCGGGTCAGACCGTGCGCCCGCCTGCCCAGCGCCTGCTGAGGCCGCTGGTCGTCACCGCCTTGGCGCTGGCATTGGCTGCCTGTGCCAGCAGCCGTGGCTTGGCCCCCCAGGGCACGCTGCTGGATCCAGCGTCAGTGCATGCCGAACGCACGTTGTCGCAGGCCTCGCTGAGTGCGGCTGCCTGGCCGAGCAGCGACTGGTGGCGCGCGCTGGGCGACCCGCAATTGAACGCCTTGATCGCCGAAGGCCTGCAGCACAGTCCTTCGTTGGCGGCGGCCGATGCGCGCCTGCGCCAAGCCCAGGCCCGCATCGGTGCGGCGCAGGCCGACCGTGGTCCCAGCCTGTCGGTCTCCGGCGGTTACACCGGTGTGCAACTGCCTGAATCGATGGTCGGTGCGGAGTTGGGCGGCAGCTACATCAACACCGCCGATCTGTCGGTGGATTTCCGCTACGGGGTGGATCTGTGGGGCGGCAAGCGCGCCGCCTGGGAAGCGGCGGTGGACCGCGCGCATGCTGCCGAGGTGGATGCGCAGGCCGCGCGTTTGAACCTGTCGGCTGCCATCGCCGAGGGCTATGCGCAGTTGGCCTATGCATGGAGCCTGCACGATGTCGCCGATGAAGAACTGGCGCGCGCACAGAATGCCCTGTCGCTGACCGAACGCCGCCGTGGTGCGGGCATCGACAGCGACCTGCAGGTTCGTCAGGCGCAGGCCCGCATCCCGGCGGCGCAACAGCAACTGCAATCGGCCCAACAGCAGATCGACGAAGCGCGAACCGCCCTGGCTGCGCTGGTGGGACAGGGGCCTGATCGTGGCCTGGAGATCGCGCGACCGGCGCTGGGCGCGCTGACGGCGCCGCAACTGCCCAGCACGCTGCCTGCCGATCTGCTCGGCCGTCGCCCCGATGTGGTGGCGGCGCGTTGGCGCGCGGAGGCGGCCGACAAGGACATCGCGGTCGCCAAGACCCGCTTCTATCCCAGCCTCAATCTCACCGCACTCGGCGGCGTGGTCAACAAGGACGTCGGCAGCCTGCTGGAGAGCGGCTCGGTGTTCGGCCTGGTGTCGCCGGCGTTGAGCCTGCCGATCTTCGATGGCGGCAAGTTGCGCGCCGGCCTGGCCGGCAGCGATGCGCAATACGACCTCGCGGTCGCCGACTACAACCAGAAGGTGCTGGACGCCTTGCGCGAGGTGGCCGATCAGGTCAACGCCGTGCGCTCGCTCCAGCAGCGTGCACAGGCGCAGGAGCAAGCGGTGCAGACCGCGACCGCCGCCTACGACCTGGCCCAGCAGCGCTACCGCGCCGGCATCGGCAGCTATCTGGAGGTGCTCAGCGTGCAGGAGCAATTGCTCGTCGCCCGCCAACGCATGGCCGGATTGCAATCGCAACAACTCTTGGCCTCGGTGAGGCTGCAGCGCGCACTGGGCGGCGGATATACGCCTGAGCCTGCGCACGACACCGCCCACACCGCGACCACACCCGCACAACCGAATTCCTGAGACAGCGACAATGAGCCAGACGACTCCTACTTCTTCCCAGCCCGCAGACGCGGCGCCGAGCAAGCGCGGCAAACTGCTGCGGGGCGTTGCCATCCTGGTGATCGTGGCGATCATTGCGGTGGCGGCCTGGTACATCCTGGTTGGCCGTTGGCACGAGGACACCGACGACGCCTACGTGCAGGGCAACCAGGTGCAGATCACCCCGCTGGTCGGCGGCACGGTGGTCAGCATCGGTGCCGAAGACGGCATGCGCGTGGAGCGCGGCCAGCTGCTGGTGCAGCTGGATCCGGCCGACACCACGGTGGCGGTGCAGCAGGCCGAGGCCAATCTGGCCAAGACCGTGCGCCAGGTCCGTGGCCTGTACCGGAGCGTGGAAAGTGCGCAGGCCGAGTTGTCCGCGCGCGAAGTCAGCCTGCGTCGCGCGCGTGCCGATTTCGCCCGCCGCAAGGATCTGGCCGCCTCCGGCGCCATTTCCAACGAAGAACTCGCACACGTCCGCGAAGAACTGGCAGCCGCCGAAGCGGCAGTGGCCGGCTCGCGCGAAAGCGTCGAGCGCAATCGTGCGCTGGTCGACGACACCGTGGTGACGACCCAGCCGGACGTGCAGGCCGCCGCGGCGCAATTGCGCCAGGCCTATCTCAACCAGGCGCGTACCGGCATCGTTGCGCCGGTGTCCGGCTACGTCGCGCGGCGCTCGGTGCAGGTCGGCCAGCGCGTGCAACCGGGCAATGCCCTGATGGCGGTGGTACCGCTGGAGCAGGTGTGGGTGGAGGCCAACTTCAAGGAGACCCAGCTCAAGCACATGCGTCTGGGCCAGCCGGTCGAGTTGCACTCGGATCTGTACGGCGGTGGCGTCAGCTATCAGGGCCGCATCGAGAGCCTGGGCCTGGGAACCGGTAGCGCGTTCTCGCTGCTGCCGGCGCAGAACGCCAGCGGCAACTGGATCAAGATCGTCCAGCGCGTGCCGGTGCGCATCGCCGTGGATGCCAAGCAGTTGGCCGCCAATCCGCTGCGGATCGGCCTGTCGATGAAGGTCGAGGTCAATCTGCACGACCAGCAGGGCCAGGTGTTGCCGGCCAAGCGCGCGCCTGCGACGGTGTTCTCCACCGATGTCTACGCGCAGCAATTGCAGGCCGCCGACGCGGATATTCAACGCATCATCCACGACAACCTGCCTTCGCAGCAGGCTGCCGCCAACGCAGGCTGAGTCGGTATGTCCTCGCAAGCGCCCACCGCGCCCGCCGGTCCGGCGGCGCCGGCGCCCGCCGCCGGCTTTCGCCCGGCCAGCGTGGCGCTGTGCACCTTCGGCCTGGCGATGGCCTCGTTCATGCAGGTGCTGGACACCACCATCGCCAACGTGTCATTGCCGACCATCGCCGGCAATCTGGGTGCCAGCTCGCAACAGGCCACCTGGGTCATCACCTCGTTCGCCGTCAGCACGGCGATTGCGCTGCCGTTGACCGGCTGGTTGAGCCGGCGATTCGGCGAGACCAAGCTGTTCGTCTGGTCGACCCTGGCCTTTACCCTGGCTTCGCTGCTGTGCGGACTGGCGCAGAGCATGGGCATGCTGGTGGTGTCGCGCGCACTGCAGGGGTTTGTGGCCGGGCCGATGTATCCGATCACCCAGAGCCTGCTGGTGTCGATCTATCCACGCGAAAAACGCGGTCAGGCGCTGGCACTGCTGGCGATGATTACCGTGGTCGCGCCGATCGCCGGGCCGATCCTCGGCGGCTGGATCACCGACAACTACAGCTGGGAATGGATCTTCCTGATCAACGTGCCGTTGGGAATCGCGGCCAGCAGCATCGTCGGCTCGCAGTTGCGGCATCGTCCGGAGCAGTTGGAAAAGCCGCGCATGGACTACATCGGCTTGATCCTGTTGGTGGTGGGTGTCGGCGCGCTGCAGCTGGTGCTGGACCTGGGCAACGACGAGGACTGGTTCTCATCCGACAAGATCATCGTGCTGGCCTGCGTCGCCGCGGTGGCGCTGGTGGTGTTCGTCATATGGGAACTGACAGACAAGGATCCGATCGTCGATTTGAAGCTGTTCCGGCACCGCAATTTCCGCGCCGGCACGCTGGCGATGGTGGTCGCGTATGCGGCGTTCTTCAGCGTCAGCCTGCTGATCCCGCAGTGGTTGCAGCGCGACATGGGCTATACGGCGATCTGGGCAGGTCTGGCGACGGCGCCGATCGGCATCCTGCCGGTGCTGATGACCCCCTTCGTCGGCAAGTATGCGTTGCGGTTCGATCTACGCATGCTGGCGACGATCGCCTTCATCTTCATGTCCTTCACCAGTTTCTTTCGCTCCAACTTCAATCTGCAGGTGGACTTCGCCCATGTGGCGACCATCCAGTTGGTGATGGGCGTTGGCGTGGCGCTGTTTTTCATGCCGGTGCTGCAGATCCTGTTGTCTGACCTGGATGGGCGCGAGATCGCGGCCGGCTCCGGCCTGGCCACCTTCCTGCGCACGCTTGGCGGCAGTTTCGCAGCGTCGTTGACGACCTACCTGTGGGCGCGCCGCACTCAGGTGCACCATGCACATATCACCGAGCACATCTCGGTCTATACGCCGGGGACGCAGGAGCAGGTGATGGCGATGGGGCAGGGCGATCTGCAACGCGGTGCGGCCTTCCTCAACAATATGATCAATCACCAGGCGTCGCAGATGGGCTTCAACGACATCTTCTATCTGCTGGGCTGGACCTTCCTGGCCATCATCACCTTGCTGTGGCTGGCCAAGCCGCCGTTCGGTGCCGGTGCCGGCAGTGCTGCGGCAGCAGGCGGCCACTGACAGCCGATAGCACGGTTGGGCGGCCGCCAGGCCGGCGCCGACCGTGTTCGGGAACGGCATGCAACGCTTGTCCATGCCGTGCCTGCGCAACCGATACGCGCCGACGATTGCGCGCTGGCTGTCGTCCATGCCGGGCAGGCCCAGCCTGTTCGGCAACGCAACGTCGTTGGATCAATCGTGCCGTGGCGTCGGCAATGCGAGTGCATCGCTGCGCGGGCGATCGGCGGTGTCGGTGGCGGGCGTGCGGCTGGGCGGATCGACTGTGGCGGAGACGGCAGCCGGCGCGGCGGCGAGCAATTGCAGCGGCTCACCGTGATAGCGAACGCTCAGCGCGCTTTGCAGGCGCTGTACTTGGTCGACCTGCGCGCATAACGCATTGGCTTGCGCTTCCAGCGCGGCCGCCTGCGCATCCAGTTTGGCGTCGAGTTGGCCTTCGAGTTGCTTGGCGCGTGCATCGATCCCTTCGGTGCGGCCGGTCATGATCTGCCAGAGCATGTGCCGTGCGATGCTGGCTTGGAACTGCTCGGCCTGCTGTTCGACATAGCGCTCGAAATTGCCGTCGAAGGCGTGTTGATCCCAGCGGCCCTTGCCCAGCGTATCGTCGACATAGGTATGTGCACGCCCGCGCAATCGGGCGATCTTGCGGGCGTTGCCGCCGCTGCCTGTCAGCACCTCGACCACACCGCCCAGCGCGTCGTAGCTGAGTTCGACCGCCGCGTGCGCGATGGTGGTGACCTGCGGCATCAGCAGACGTGCCTGCTGTTCCAACTCGCGCAACCGCTGCGCATCGTCCGCGCCGACCTGTTGCACCTGTTGGTCGATGCTCAGCCTGCCGTCATGGAAGAAGATCTCGCGTGGGACCCCGTGGTCCCGATACAGCCAGACGCCGCCGGTATCGACCAGCACGTTGAACGCCGTGGTCAGTCCGCATTGGCGTGAGGACAGTTCTGCGTGATGACGATGATGCAGCTCGCCACCGTCATTTTCAGTGGCCCTGGCCTGGAGAGTGCAGGCGACCAGTAGCGACAAGGCCAGCGGAAGCAGCGGACGCATCGAGGCACCTGCAGGGGGGGGCACAGCCCATGGTTGTCGCGGTCGCCTGGTCGCCGCGCGTGTCGAAAGTCACCATCGGCGCGCGGCTGGGCCATCAGCGCGATGGCGTGCAGGCCAGTAACGCAAAACCCCGCCGAAGCGGGGTTTGTCTGTTGCGTGAGTCGTGGTGCCCAGGAGAGGACTCGAACCTCCACGGTTTTACCCGCTAGTACCTGAAACTAGTGCGTCTACCAATTCCGCCACCTGGGCGACTCAGGGGGCGCATTGTGCAAGGCGCGCGACGTGCTGTCAACGCGCCGATACAAGTTTTTGCGCGCTCGCCGCCAGTGCGGTCCGTTGCATTCGCGCGGCGCTGGGTGCCTCCGTTTGGGCAACCGCGCAGCCGCTGCGCAAGGCTGCGCTCATTCCAGCGTACTGGCCGGCAGACGCACGCTGACTTCTTCGACCGGCTCGCTGGCCGAACGCGCCAGGCGGACCCGGTAGTCGCCGCCAGCGATCTGCCAGCGCCGCGCACGGGTATCGAAATCCGCCAGCGTCTTCGGTTCGGCGATCACCTCGACGCGCTGCGTCTGCCCCGGCTCCAGCGTCAGCTTCTGCCAGCCGATCAGCCGCAAGGGCGTGGCGTGGCCTTCGGGCAGCACGACGTAGAGCTGGGGCACGGTCGCGCCGGCCCGGTGACCTGTGTTCTGGACAGTGAAGCGTGCGCTCAGACGGCCATTGGCGCCGGCTTCCACTTGCAGGTCTGCCATGCGGAACTGGGTGTAGGACAGGCCGTGGCCAAATGGGAAGCGCGGGGTCAGGCCCTTGGCGGCGAACCACTTGTAGCCGACGTTGGCGCCTTCGATGTGGTAGTCGATGTGGTCTTTGCCCGGCTTGGCCGGTTTGAAGCCCAGTCCGGGAATCGACGGGCGCGGCAATTGGCGTTCGTCGATCGGCCAGGTCACCGGCAGATGGCCGGATGGATTGACCGCGCCGGTCAGCAGGTTGGCGATCGCCTCGCCGCCCCCGATGCCGGGATACCACGCCTGCAGGACCGCCGGCACCTGATCCGCCCAGGGCATGCGGACCGGTCCGTTGGTTTCCAGCACGACCGTGGTCTTGGTGTTGGCAGCGGCGACGGCTGCAATCAAGGCATCCTGGTGGTCTGGCAACTGCATGTCCGGCAGATCCACCGATTCGGCGGCCCACTGGGTCGCGAACACGATCGCCGCATCGGCGGCCTTGGCCGCACGGGCAGCGGCGGCGCGATCCTTGCCGTCGACGTAGTCGATCTGCGCGTTCGGCAGCGCCGCGCGCAGCGCCTGCAGCGGCGAGGAGGGATGGATGATCACCGGGCCGGGCCAGGTGGTCGGTGCGATGCCAGGCACGGCATTGCCACCGTTGATGGTGTAGTCCACCCGCGAGGAACCGCCACCGGACATGACGCCCTTGTCGGCGTAACCGCCGATCACCACGATGCGACGCAGCTGCGGCGACAGCGGCAGGAGTGCGTTGTCATTGCGCAGCAGAACGCTGCCTTCTTCGGCCGCATGTTGCGCGGCCAACTGGCCGGCCTTGCCGTCGATCGGCTGGCGCTGCGGTGGATGGTCGAAGGCCCCATGCGTGAACAAGCTGCGCAGGATGCGCGTGACCATGTCGTCCAGGCGCGCGCGCGGGACCACGCCGCCAGCGACGGCCATGCGCAGCGGCGCGTCGAAGAACACAGCCGGATCGAACACTTCGCCGGCCGACTGCTGGTCCAGGCCGGCGAGCGCCGCCTTCGAGCCGCTGTGCACGCCGCCCCAGTCGGACATCACATAGCCGGGATATTTCCATTCCTGCTTGAGCACCTGGTTGAGCAGATAGTCGTGCTCGCAACCGTAGATGCCGTTGATCTTGTTGTAGGAGCACATCACCGAGCCCGGGTCGCCGATCTTCAAGGCGATCTCGAACGCCAGCAGGTCCGACTCATGCATGGCCTGCTCGCCGATGTCGGCGCTGTGGAAGTTGCGTCGGGTCTCCATGTCGTTGAGTGCGTAGTGCTTCATCGTCGACAGCACGTGCTCGCTCTGGATGCCGCGAATCGATTCGCCGACCATCACGCCGGCCAGCAGCGGGTCTTCGCCGGCATATTCGAAGTTGCGGCCATTGCGCGGGTCGCGCTGCAGATTGACGCTGCCGGCCAACAGCACGTTGAAGCCCAATTGCCAGGATTCGCGGCCCATGGTCTTGCCGCCGGTATAGGCCAGTTGCCGATTCCAGCTGGATGCGGTGGCCGGGCCGGACGGCATCGCGGTGGCGTAGTCGCCTTTGCGGATGCCGCCGGGATTGGTCACGCCAACGCCAGCGTCGGCCAGCTGTTGCGCAGGAATGCCTAACCGCGGAATGCCGGGCACATAACCGGCCGATCCCAGCGCACCGTCCGGCTTGGGAATCTTGTCGGTGCCCAGGCCGAAATAGCTGTGCAGCAGCTGGAACTTCTCGTCCTCATGCATCTGCGCCAGCAACTTGGCCGCACGCGCATCGGCGCTCAGGGCGGTGTCCATCCACGGCTGCGGTGCGCGCTGCGGCTGGGCCTGGGCGGGCGGCGACGTTTGCGCGCCGGCGGGCGCTGCGCCCAGCATGAGTGCGAGCGTGAGCGCATGGGGACGCAGATGGCGAGTTGTAAACGTTTTCATATCGACAGGCATGAGGTCCTTGCGGTTTTTCGAAGTCAGAGAGATGGGGGGCAGAATCGACGGCCGGCAGCGGCCGTCGGCGGGCGTATCAGAAGTCGGTTTGCGCGGTCCGCATCACCGGGTACAGGCGATAGCGCTCGTCCCAGGCCGGGTGCAGACGGTAGAAGAAGTCCAGCCGCGCCTTGGGATCGGCGGCGAAGCTGGCGTCGCTGGCCAGCCGTTGCTCGAATTGCGCCTTCAGTACCGGATCGCGCGCGAGCATGTCTTGCGCCACTTCCTCGGCAACGTAGTCTTCCATGTATCCCTTGCGCTCGAAGGCGGTGTTGAAGAAACCCCATTGCAGCAATGAGTCCGGCGCCTGCGGTTCGAGCAGCGCCATCAGCAGGCGGGCCTTGGGTTGGGCGATCGGAACGAACAACGCACCGGCGCGCACCGAGCGGGTTTCCGCACGCCATTGTCCAGTGACCTCCAGGCCTTGATGGCTCTCGTTGGATTGCGCAGCGAAGCGTGCGCTGTCGGCACGGAAGGTCTGCACCGCGCGATCGCCAGTGCTGGACACGATCTGGAAACGCACGCCGTGCAGGCGCAGCTTGTCGGCGACCAAGGCGGCTTGTGCGGCAGGGACCAGATAACCGCCTTGCGGTGCCTCGACGACGACGTCGGCGACGATCTGATCGCGTAGCGGCACGTTCCACACCTGTGGAGTGTTCTCGTCGTAACGGGTCATCAGTGCCCCGGAAATCGGCGATGGCGTGCGTGTATAGGCGTAACCACGGAAGGCGATCGTGTGTGCGGCCGGGCCAGTGGTGTACCTCAGCGGTTCCGCTCGGCCGCCGAGTGCGCTGGCACGGCTGTCGGCCGCCAGCGCGTCAGCGCGCCATTGAGCGCCGTGGCGTGCGGTCTGCTGCAGCACCGAGACGATGCTGTTGCGGGTGATCCGCACCCGCACCGGATAGGGCTTCCACGAATGGGTCTCCACCAGCATGCCGAAACGATTGCGCAGCAGGAAATAGCCATGCGAAAAGCGCGGTGGCGAGACTGCGTCGGCGAAACCGGAACTGGGGTCGTCCTCGCGCTCGAAGGACGGATAAAACGGCAGCGGTAACGATCCTTGCTTGCGCAGGTCGGCGATCACCGCGTCGCGCCAACGGGTGCCATCGCCGCGCAGTGCGGTATCGCCGGCATGCACCGGCTCGACCTGTATCGAGATGTCATGTTCGAACTTGGCGCCATCGGTGACGTGCAGGTCCACGGTCATCAGTGGGTCCCACTGCTGCACCAGCCGCAGCATCGCCTGCATCTCCGGGGCGTCGGCCTTGAGATAGTCGCGGTTGAGGTTGAGGTTCTGTGCGGTGGCGCGCCAGCCCATTTGCTCGGGGCCGCGTTGGTTGGGGCGATTCCACGCGCCGAAGCGCTCGTGGCCATCGATGTTGAAGACCGGCACGAACACCCACACCAGTTTGTCGAGCACGCCCTTGCCGGCGGTGCCGTCGAGCAGTTCGCGCAGCGCCAGGAAGCCGGCATCCTTGCCATCGATCTCGCCGGCGTGGATGCCGCCTTGCACCAGCACCACCGGCAGCTTGCGCTGTGCCGCGCTGTCGGCATCGAGGGCGCCGCTGGTGGAGACGACCAGGGCCTTCATCGGCCGTCCTTCCGGGGTGGTGCCGAAGTCGATGCAGCGCACTGCCTGCGGATAGCGCAGGGCGAAGGCGTCGCACAGGGCGATCACTTCGTCGTAGCGTCCGGTCTGCCGGTAGCCGCTGCATTCGGCCTCGGTGGTCAGCGCGGCGGCGCTTGCGGCGAGCGGGGCACAGGTCAACAGCAGGCTCAGGGCCAGGCGCGCGAAGCGGGGCATCCAGCGGGTCCGATAGTCCAGAAAACGTTTGCAATGTAGCCGAGCTGGCTGCACTCGCCAATCTGCACTGCGACATCGGCAGGCGTCCGCTGCCGCCGGCGTTGCCGCTTTGGCCAGGCGTGTGATGGCGGTCGACCCACGCGCGCCGGTAGGATAGGGCGGTCTCCTGCTCGACCGGACTGCCTTTGACGCCCCCTCTCCAACCGGCCGCCGCTGCGCGCCTACCGCGCCAGATCCCCTTCATCATCGGCAACGAGGCCTGCGAGCGCTTCAGCTTCTACGGGATGCGCAACATCCTGGTGCAGTTCCTGATCACCTCGCTGCTGCTGCAGGAAGTCGGCCAGTCCGGCCGCGAAGGCGAGGCCAAGCACATCCTGCACAGCTTCATGATCGGGGTGTACTTCTTTCCCCTGCTCGGCGGGTGGTTGGCCGATCGCTTCTTCGGCAAGTACCGCACCATCCTGTGGTTTTCGCTGATCTACTGCGCCGGCCATGCCTGCCTGGCGCTGTTCGAGGACAGCCGCAGCGGGTTCTTCGTGGGGCTGGGCTTGATCGCGTTCGGCGCCGGCGGGATCAAGCCGCTGGTGGCGTCCTTCATGGGCGATCAGTTCGACCAGAGCAACAAGCACCGGGCCAAGGTGGTGTTCGACGCCTTTTATTGGATCATCAATTTCGGCTCGCTATTCGCCTCGCTGCTGATCCCGCTGGCGCTGAAGAATCTCGGGCCGGCGTGGGCGTTCGGGATTCCCGGCATCCTGATGTTCGTGGCCACGCTGGTGTTCTGGCTGGGGCGCCACCGCTATGTGATGGTGCCGCCGCCGCCGGACGACCCGCATGCCTTCGGCAAGGTCGTGCGTACCGCACTGCTGAGCCACGCGCCTGGGCAGGGCCGTCCGGGTTTGGCGCTGGCGGGCGCGTCGGTGCTGCTGGCGCTGGCCTGCCTGGCACTGGTTGCGCAGCTTGGCGTGGTCGTCTGCCTGTGCATTGCGCTGGTGCTGGTGCTGGCTGGCGTCGGCGGAGGCGCCTGGTGGCAGCTGGAGCGTGCGCGTCGGCAGCACCCGGATGTGGCGGTGGAGGGCGTGCGCTCGCTGCTGCGCGTGCTGGTGATCTTCGCCCTGGTCACGCCGTTCTTCTCGCTGTTCGACCAGAAGGCCTCGACCTGGGTCTTGCAGGGGCGGGAGATGGCGATGCCTGCCTGGTTCACCGCCTCGCAGATGCAGGCCTTGAATCCGGCGCTGGTGATGCTGTCGATTCCATTCAACAACCTGGTGCTGTATCCGCTGCTGCGGCGGGCCGGCTGGGAGCCGACGCCGCTGCGCCGCATGACCTGCGGCATCGCCTTCAGTGGGCTGGCCTGGATCGCGGTGGGCACCCTCCAGGTGACCATGGATGGCGGCACGCCGATGCACATCGCCTGGCAGATCCTGCCCTATGCGCTGCTCACCTTCGGCGAGGTACTGGTGTCGGCGACCGGCATCGAGTTCGCCTACAGCCAGGCGCCGGCATCGATGAAGGGCGTGGTGATGAGTTTCTGGTACCTGACCACGACCGTCGGCAACCTCTGGGTACTGCTGTCCAACCTGGCCGTGCGCAACGAGGTGGTCACCGGCCACATCGCCGTCACCGGCCTGAGCGAGGCCGCGTTCCTGATGTTCTTCTTCGCCGGTTTCGCCCTGCTGGCCGCGCTGGCGTTCGGGCTCTACGCCCGCCGCTACCGCATGGTCGACCATTACCGCACAGCCTGACCCAACGCATGATCACCATCGTCCTTATCGCCATCACTGCCATCGTCTCCTGGATGGCGTTCAACAACCGCAAGCTGGCAGACCGGCTGGTGCTGTGGCCGCCGGCCATCGATCGCCACCGTCAGTACGATCGCCTGGTGGCGTATGGCTTCATCCACGCCGATCTGGGGCACCTGATCTTCAACATGGTGACGCTGTTCTTCTTCGGCCGCTACATCGAAGGGGTCATGGCCGACCTGACCGGCACGGTGCTGACCTATCCGTTGTTCTATCTGGGTGCGCTGGTGGTGTCGATCCTGCCCAGCTATCTGAAGAACCAGAAGAACCCCAATTACATGAGCCTGGGAGCGTCCGGTGCGGTGTCGGCGGTGCTGTTCGCCTTCATCCTGCTGCAGCCCTGGAGCATCATCCTGGTGCTGTTCGTGCCGATGCCGGCGATCCTGTACGCGGTGTTCTACGTCGGCTACAGCATTTGGATGGACAAGCGCGGCGGCGACAACATCAACCACAGCGCGCACCTGGCCGGCGCGGCGTTCGGCGTGATGTTCATGCTGTTCATGGAGCCGCGCGTGCTGCAGGTGTTCCTGCAGCAACTGGCCAATCCACGGTTCGGCCTGGGCGGGTGATCGGCCTGTAGGCTGGCGTCGGGCGCTGTCGAGCAGCCCGACGGCGGTGCGTTTCGGCAAGTGCGGCGCTCGCTCAGGCGGCGTCGCGCGACGGCTCGCTCGTCATGGCGCCGTAGGCCTGCTGCAGGCGCTGATACACGGTGTCGTTGAGCTGCGCGAACGCCTGGCCATCGGTCTGGCCGCTGATGGCGTATTGCAGCAGGTCCTCCAGCATCATGCTTTCGGTGTCCGCGGGGGTGGCTGAGGCGTCGATGTTCATGGCGTTGGCTCCGGGCAAAGGACGAAGGTGGCGCCTTGGCCGATGGCCGCCGACGACTCCCTTCGCGACGGGTATCGGCGCCGCTGCGCGCAACTTGAGCGCGCCCCTGCCTGCTTGTGCACGCGGTCACAACTGCGGCTTCACGCAGGTCGCGCGCTGGGCTGGTCAGAATTCCGCGCAGTAAGGCAATGGGGTACGGAATGCAGGCGGGAAATGCGAGATGGCAGCGCTTGAGCTGGCCTGGTGGTGCAGTGCGACCCATCGACTGGCCGACGACGGCGCTAGCGCCGGGAGCGGGCAGGTATGCTATCAGTGGACGACTTCAGCTCCGTGCCCTGGCGCTTGGTGGATTGCTGTTGCTCGGCATGACCGGCTGCGGTCAGCGCAGCCCGCAGGCGGCCTCGCCAGGGGCGCCAGTCCAGGCCGCCGCGGAACCGACTCCGGTAGTGCCGGCCCCGGCCCCGGCTCCGGCCTCAGCGCCGACTGCCGTCGCCCCGTTGCGCGATGAGATCGAGCATGCGCCCAGCTATGTGATCGGGATCAGCTACCCCCACAATGTGGAGCCATATCCGGGTCTGGTTGCCTTGCTGCACGGCTACGCGCAGGCCGCGCGTGCGGAGTTGATGCAAGCGGTGGCCGGGCTGGGCAACGATCGCCCGACCGCGCCGTACGAACTGTCGCTGGCGTTCGAGACCGTGGTACAGACCCCGGAGCTGATTGCGGTGGCTGCCGATGGCAGCCGCTACACCGGCGGTGCCCATGGCGAGCCGCTGGTGGCGCGATTTGTCTGGCTGGTCAAGTCGCAGCAGCAATTGACCGCGGCTGCGCTGATTCCTGACCCGGCGGGCTGGCAGGCGATCGGGCAGGCGGCGGCCGCGCAGTTGCATGCCGCCGCGATGCAGCGCGCGGCCGCCGATCGCTTGCCTGCCGAGGAGCAGGCCGAGCAGGTCGCTTCCGCCGACCGGATGATTGCCGAAGGCACCGACGCGCAGGCGGACAATTTTTCGCAGTTCGTTCCGGTGCTCGATCCGCATGGACAGATCGCCGCACTCCGTTTCGTGTTTCCGCCCTACCAGGTCGGCCCGTACTCGGATGGCACGCAGATGGTGGAAGTCTCAAGTAAGATCATGCGACCTTGGATCGCAGCTGAATACGAACATCTTTTCGCACGCTGAAAGGTCGCGGACGGTATCGATATGTTTGAATGAGTCGACCGTTCAGTAGGCTTTTCAGCAGGTGCTATGGGTAGTTTCGACACAACCGCTAGCCGCGTGGATCACACATGCCAACGCTATCCGGATTTTCCGCGTGAGCCTGCCGTCCTGGTGCGTCTCATCAAACATCTCCACAAGCGCCTGCATACCCATGCCTGCGTCAAGTTGAAGTCCTATGGGATCAGTCCGCCCGAATACGACATCCTGATGATGTTGTACGGCACGCCCACGCAATCGATCACTCCGACAGAAGTGGCCGAAGCGGCCAGCGAAAAGCCGGCCAACATTACGCGGCTGACAGATCAGTTATGTGAGAAGGGACTGATTGGGCGCGCCACCAGTGCCGAGGATCGTCGCAAGATCACCTTGACGCTATTGCCCGCTGGCCTGGCGTTGATCGAGCGTATGCTGCCGGACGCGCGCGATCTGCTGATGGCGCAGGTGGCCGAGATCGGCGAAGCCGAGCAGGTGCGACTGGAGAAGTTATTGAAGAAGATGCTTGCCGGGGTCGACGCCGTCGAGTTGTGAGTCGCGGTCCGGCACGCAGAAGCGCCCAACATGCCGCTGCGGATGGTTGACGGTAGGTGGTGTCGGCTCGCGCTCGGCAGCACGTGCCGTTCAAAGCGCGCTGGCGGTATTAGGGGGCTTGCGATAGCTGTGGGGTGCAGCAGCGCGCGCGTCATTGCCGATTGACGCACGACTGCCGCGTAGTGCGGGCTTTATCTTCGGGGTTGCAATGATGTCGGCGCGCCATCGCCGCGGTCGGAACCGGCTGGTCCTCGGAAACGCAATACCGGCCGCCGGCCGGGGTTAGCGCCAACCGCTGGCGCGGGCACGGCGTTCGCCAGCTGCGTCCAGTGCTTCGCCAGCGATGCGTGCATCCACTGCTTGCAGCACGGCGGCTGGCATCGCACTAGCGGCCATGCGCACGGCGTCGTCGGGCGCCGGTGCGGACTCGGCGGGCACCTGCAGTTCCACCCGCCAGCCAGCCTGGCGGCGACACGCCAGCCCGACCAGGCGAGCGTCGCGGGTGAAGGTGCGGCAATAGGCACCGCTGCGATCCTGGAAGCTCAGGCCCATCCGGATGCCGGCATGTTCGTCACCGGAGAGCGCCTGCTCCAGGGCGTACGCCAGCGTGCTGTCGGCGGCAGTGCCCTGGGTGTCGGCAAACTCCACGGGTGCGGACGGTGAGGGTGGAGCGGGATGGCGCGCGACCCACAACCCGAGCAGCACGGCCGCGGCCAGCGCCGCCGGTCGCAGCCAACGCCGGCGTGCATGTTTTCCAGGTGCGATGTGCGACGCCGTTGCCGTGGTGGGAATCGCGGCGCTCGGTGCTGCGGTGACCGCGTCTGGTGCCTGCGGCCGTGCGCGTGCGGCGGCCAACAGCGGTGCGGGCACCGGTTCTTCCAGGATCGGCGCGAAGCCTGCACGCAAGCGCGTCTGCAATCGGCGCAGCCGCTGCAATGCCAGTGCCAATTGTGGATCGGCCGCTACCGCGGCCTCGATCTGTGCGGCCTGTGCGGCATCCAGCTCGCCGTCGGCGTAGGCCTGCAAGGTGGATTCGTCGATGCGGGTCATGGGGGCATCTCCAGGAGCGCCTGCAAGGCCTCGCGTCCGCGTGCGAGGCGGCTGGTGAGGGTGCCGATCGGGATCTCCAGAACCGCCGCGGCATCTTTGTAGGACAAGCCTTCGATCAGAACCAGCGCAATGGCCAGACGCTGCTCTTCGGGCAAGCCGGCCATCGCCGCCTGGACGGCGATCCAGTCCTGTTGCCGCTCCATCGGCGTGTCGCCGACCCGTTCGCCTTCTTCGGCATCGGCGAACAGACTGCGTCGTCGCTGCCGCGCGCGGATCTCGTCGATCCAGGCGTGGCGGATGATGCCAAACAGCCAATGTTGCAGCGGCGTGTCCGGTCGCCATTGCGCGGCATGCCGCAGGGCGCGTTCGATCGCAGCCTGCAGCAGGTCGTCGGCATCGGCCGGATGGCCGGCAACAGCACGGGCGAAGCGCCGCAATCGCGGCAGCAGGGCGCAGATACCGTCGCCGACGGCGACCTTGGGATCGGGCTGCATGTCAGGGAAGACGTTTGGGAGGGCGGGTTTCTTCCATTGCCGCTGCGCGTCGTTCACGGCGCGTCGCGGCGGCTGAATTAGTGTGGCACGCGCTTGCAACGGCGAGCGATGCATGGGGCGACGCGATGCGGACATGCAGCACCTGGGTGGGACTGGCGTTGCTGGTGTCGGCGGCACCGGCGCTGGCGCAGATCGTATTGCCGCCGGCTGGTGGACTGGTGCAGGACCTCACCCAGCCTGTACAAGGCGCCGCCGCGGGGGTGGGGCAGTCGTTGCGGCAGGCGCCAGGCGACCTTGCGCGCCTGCGCCGACTGCGCCTGGATGCGGTGCTGCGCAGCGATCCGCGTGGTCTGGATCGCGACGAGCAGGGCGCCATCGTAGTGCGTGACCAATTACTTGCGCTCGAGCCCACGCCAGCCATATTGCGGGCTGCGCAGGTGGCAGGGTTCGTGGTGCTCGAACAGCGTGGCTTCGACGACCTCGGCCTGCGCCTGGTCGTGCTGCGGACACCGCCAGGGGTGAGCGCGCGGCGTGGCTTGCGGCAGTTGCGCCAGCTCGACCCGCAAGGCGCATACGACTACAACCATGTCTACAGCGGCTCGGCGGCGCCGGCGGTTGTCGCGCCATCCGTGGCGCCGCCGGCGCGCCTCGCCGCAGCCGCGCCCGCAGCAACCACGGCTGGATTCCGCGTCGGCCTGATCGACAGCGGCGTGGAGGCCGCGCATCCGGCATTGGCCGGCGTGGACATACAGTCCTGGGGCTGCGGCGGCCGAACCACCCCGCAGGCGCATGGGACGGCGGTGGCCTCGCTGCTGGCGGGACGCGCGGTCGCCCAGGGCAATCCTGCGGGGGTGTTGTATGCCGCCGACATTTATTGCGGAAAAGCCGACGGCGGCAACGTGGTCGAGCTGGTGGCAGCGCTGGCATGGATGGCCCAGCAGCAGGTGCCGGTGATCAATATCAGCTTGATCGGTGGGCCCAACCGGTTGCTGGCGAGCGCCGTCGAGCGACTGCTTGCACGCGGCCACCTGTTGGTCGCCGCCGTCGGCAACGATGGGCCCGCCGCACCGCCGCTGTATCCGGCGGCCTACCCCGGCGTGATCGGAGTGAGCGCGGTGGACGCGCGAATGCGTGTGCTGCCCGAGGCAGGACGCGGGCCACAAGTGGCGTTCGCGGCAGTGGGCGAGCTGGTTGCCGCCACGCTACAAGGCCGTTGGCAGCCGCAGCGCGGCACCTCGTTCGCCGCGCCGCTGGTGGCGCGGCTGGCGGCGCAGCAGCTCGCGCAACCGGACCGGCAGGCGGCGGCGGCCGTGCGCGCGCACTTGCAGGCGCAGGCGCGTGACCTCGGTGCGCCCGGCCTGGATCCGGTGTACGGCTACGGCGTGCTGGGGGGCGAACTCGCGTTACAGCGCGCGCCAGGTCGGTGAATGCCGCCTGTCCAGTCCGGTTGGCGGATGGATGCATTGCAACGCTTGCTGCGTAAAAGGGGGTGAGAGCCACAGACAGTCTGTGGCGGAGCGAGGAGAACGCGATGAACGGCAAGACGGTAGTGTCGAACGCGGTGCTGGTCGCGGTGTTGGCGTTGGGTTCCAGCGTGGCCGGTGCGCAGGTCCTGGGCGGTGCCGGCAATCTGGGCGGCGCGGTCAATGGCACGGTGGGCGGTGTGGGGGGCGGGACGCTGGCCGGCAACGCGAACGCTGTCGGCGGTTTGAACGCTGCTCCCGCGGTGGACGGTGTCCGCAACGGTGTCGAGCAACAGTCGCGGCGTGCGCGTCTGGCTGCGCAACGTGCTGCCGCCAGCGGCACTGCTACCACCTCCGGGACCACACAGGCGGCCGATACAGCGGTCGGCACGGTGCGTCAGCGGGCCGGCAGGGCGGCAGGCGACGGCATGACGACGGCACGCTCTGCGGTGGGTGCCACGCGGAATGTCACCGGCGGTGCGATGGGTGCGGTCGGTGGCATGGCGTCGATGGCCGCCGGCGCAGCCGGCAATACCAGTACCGGAGCGGCCGATACGACTGCGGCTGGCTTGGCGGCAACGCCGGCCGTGTCCGGAAGCGGCAGCGCCAGCGGTCATGGTGCAGCCCATGCGGCAGCGATGCACGGCCCTGCGACCAGCGGCAGTGCACACGGTGGGATGCAGGGTTCGGCCAGCGCTGGCGCCCAGGCCGGGAACGGTCAGGCGACCGTCGGCGGCTCGGCCTCGGTGGGCGCCGATGCCGGTGCGGGTACCGACATGCACTGAGCGATCGCGCCCGTTGGTGCGCGTTGGAAAGGTGATAGAGACGACGACGCCCGGCATTGCCGGGCGTCGTTGTTTTCACCGACTTCTTCGCGCCACCGCCCGCTCGCAGCGGGAAGGCGGCGCATGAGGGTCAGCGGTTCGGCGTTGCCGGCGCCGCTGGCGTCGCATTGAGTCCACGCTTCTCCAGCAGCGGCTCGATCTGCGGAGCATGGCCGGCGAAGTTCTGGAACAGCTCCATCGCGTCGACGCTGCCGCCGCGCGACAGCAGGGTCGCGCGGAAGCGGTCGCCATTGGCGCGCGTCAGGCCGCCATGCTGCTTGAACCACTGCTGGGTGTTGGCGTCGAGCACTTCCGACCAGATGTAGGCGTAATAGCCGGCTGCGTAGCCGCCCATGATGTGGCTGAAATAGGGCGTCCGGTAGCGCGGCGGCACCGGTGGATAGGCGATGCCATCCTTGGACAGTGCCTTGGCTTCGAACGCCATTACCTCGGCCGCATCCGGAACCTGGTCGGCGCTGAGCTGATGCCAGTTCTGGTCCAGCATGGCCGCACCCAGGTATTCGGTGGTCGCGAAGCCCTGATTGAACTTGGCCGCAGCGATCACCTTGTCCAGCAGCGCCTGCGGCATCGGCGTGCCGTTCTGGTAGTGCTTGGCATAGTTTTTCAGGATGGCCGGGTCGTCGGCCCACATCTCGTTGACCTGCGAGGGGAACTCGACGAAGTCGCGTGGCACGCTGGTGCCGGAGAAGTAGGGATATTTCACGTCGGAGAACATGCCATGCAGTGCATGTCCGAACTCATGGAACATGGTGGTCACTTCGTCCCAGGTCAGCAGCGTCGGCTGGCCGGCCGGCGGCTTGGGGATATTGAGGTGATTGGCGACCACCGGCTTGAAACCGGTCAGCGCCGACTGAGATACATACGAGTTCATCCAGGCGCCGCCGCGCTTGGATTCACGCGCGTACATGTCGGCGATAAAGATCGCCAGCTGCTTGCCGTCGGCATCGAACACGTCGTAGACGGTGATGTCGTCGCGGTAGGTCGGCAGGTCGGTACGCTGCTTGAAGGTCAGCCCGTATTCCTGATTGGCCGCATAGAACACGCCGTTTTCCAGCACATTCTTCAACTCGAAGTACGGTTTGAGCTGGGATTCGTCGAAGTTGTACTTGGCCTGGCGCACTTTTTCGCTGTAGTAGGCCCAGTCCCAGGCTTCGAGCTTGAAGGTCGGCTTGCCTGCGGCCTTCTGTTCCTTGTCGATCATCGCCTGCAGATCGGCGGCCTCGCGCTTGGCATTGGCCACCGCGGCCGGTGCCAGCTTGCCGAGCATTGCATTGACCGCTTCAGGGGTCTTGGCGGTCTGGTTCTCCAGCGAATAAGCGGCATAGGTGGGGAAGCCGAGCAGCTTGGCCTTGTCGGCGCGCAGCTTCATGATGCGTGCCACCAGCGCGGTGTTGTCGTACTGGCCGCCGTGGCTGCCGCGCGACACCGAGGCATCGTAGATGCGCTTGCGCAGCTCGCGGTTCTTCAACTGACTCAGCGGCGGTTGGCCGGTGGTGTTGAGCAAGGCGATGACGTACTTGCCGTCGAGCTTGCGCGCCTTGGCAGCCTCGGCGGCGGCAGCGATCTGCTCATCGGACAGGCCGTCGAGCTGCTTGGCATCGTCCACGACCACGGCGGCAGCATTGACCTCGGCCAGCACGTTCTGGCTGAACGTGGTGCCCAGCTTCGCCAGTTCGGCGTTCATGGCCTTGAGCGTGGTCTTGTCGGCCTCCGACAGCTTGGCGCCGTCGCGGACGAAATCGCTGTAGTACTTCTCGACCAGGCGTACGCCTTGCGCATCCAGCCCGAGCGCAGTGCGCGTGTCGTACAGCGTCTGGATGCGCGCGAACAACTTGCCGTTGAGCGAGATGGCATCGCGATGGGCGGCGAACTTGGCCGAATAGTCGGCCTGCAACTTCTTGCGGGTGTCGTTGGTGTCGGCGCCGACCAGATTGAAGAACACGGTGGTCGCGCGATCCAGCGTGGCGCCGCTCTTCTCCAGCGCGATCAAGGTGTTCTCGAAGGTCGGTTTGGCCTTCTGATTGGCGATCGCCTCCACTTCCTTCAGTTGCTGCGCCATGCCGGCATCGAAGGCTGGCGCGAAGTCGCTGTCCTTGATGCGGTCGAACTGCGGGTAGTGCAGCGGCAGCGTGCTGTCGGCGAAGAAGGGATTGGCCGTGGCGGCCTGCGTGGTGGATGGCGCGGCGATGCCGTAGGCCGGCATGGCCATTCCCAGGGTGGCGGCCAGGGCCAGTGCGAGACGGGTGGTCAAGGGCTGTGCTCCAAAGTGCGAACCGCCGAGGCTACCCCAGCTTGCGCATAGGGGCGTGTGACAAAAGGCATGGCTGTGGCGAGCACTAGCGCAGCGTGCGCGCCGGTGGCTGACAGTGTCACGGCGCATCGGCTCAGCGGTTCGCTGCGTGCCAGCAACTGGCTGCGGTAGGCTGGCGCTTTCCAACCCAGGTGCACCATGACCGCTCTGCCCACGGATTCATTCACCGACTTGGATGGCCACACGCGCACGCTGACCGACTATGCCGGCAAGGTGTTGCTGGTGGTCAACGTGGCATCCAAATGCGGCTTTACTCCGCAATACGCCGGCTTGCAGGCGTTGTGGCAGCGCTATCGCGCGCGCGGCTTGGTGGTGATCGGTTTTCCCTGCGACCAGTTCGGTCACCAGGAGCCCGGCGATGCGGCGCAGATCCAGCAGTTCTGTTCGCTCGACTATGGCGTGGATTTTCCGATGGCGGACAAGGTCGAGGTCAACGGCAGCCGAGCGCATCCACTCTGGCAGTGGCTCAAGCAGCAAAAGCCGGGCGTGTTGGGCTCGACGGCGATCAAGTGGAACTTCACCAAATTCCTGGTCGGCCGCGATGGGCGGGTGCTGGAGCGGTACGCACCGACCACCAAGCCGGAAGCCTTGGCGGCCGATATCGAACGCGCTTTGGGCGCGTGATGCCGCAGGCCGCACACGCAACCGTAGCAGCGCCCCCGGGCGCGACGGGGCGTTACCGGTAACGCCCCG
>NZ_NSET01000090.1 GCF_009192945.1 Xanthomonas maliensis
TATGCCGTTGAGGCACCAATCTTCCCCTTTGCCGTCAGGAGTGAAAATGGCGTTCTCGAAGTTGTAAAAGTATTCACCGCCATAGGCTGAATCTTTGGCGGATCCTGAGGCGCAAGCTGTCAGTGATGTGCAAATCACCATTGTCAAAACTGCCATATTCTTCATTGCTGCGCCCTAACACCTAAATTGAGCCGACTTGCGAAGCGGAATCGGCTTGAACGAATTGTTAGACCTAAATCCGCACCACGCCCTTGACCGTCAGGAGGTCTGGGTCAAGGACGAAATACGACGTGGAACCCGCGTTTTCCACCTTGTTTCGATAACAGATGACAGAGATACCCCGAACTCGCAGCTGCCCAACCAAAAAAGACTCTTGAACCTCGCGACTCAATTGAGCGTGGTTGATTAGCGCCCTAGCGCCATCAAAAAAGCCTTGGTCCAAAATCCTGCCGCCCTTCTCAAAGTAATCGTTAAGTGCGCAGAAGAGCGCAGCCCCTGTGTTCGCCCCCCAGTCTTCGACTTCGATGAGCTGATCCGTTACCTTCAACGAGCACGTGTGAAGGTAGCCCCCAGTATCGCGAACGCGGCCGAGCGCAGCTTCGCGATCTCCCACATGGACGCAAGGCCGGAAAGAGGACATCTGCTCTTGCCCGGCGTGAAAAACGACGATATCTGTCATTGAGGTCTAACGCTTGAATTAAGCCGACCCGCGAAGCAACTTCGGCTTGAATGAGTTGTTAGGCAGTGAGTGGCCACAAGGTTGGATGGTGCAACCATACTCCCCAGCACTGCCGCCTGGGCTGAGTGTGCCACAGCCTGCGCGATGGAGCTTGCCCAGCGACGCGCCGATGCGTGCTGCCACCGAAGCCAAGTGCAACGAGTGTAGCGCGGCAAAGGCGGACAAAGGCGAAGCACCGAACTTACCGCGCCCAGCAACGGTGCTGACTGCTCTCCGGAGCCGGCTGCCGGCATGCCAGGCAACCGACCGAAGCCGGGCCCACCAGCTGATTTGCTCCACCACCGCCTAGCGTGTGAATTAAGCCGACCCGCGAAGCGGGTTCGGCTTGAATGAATTGTTAGGCCTCACAGCGCCCCAGACAAGGAGCTGAAAACGGCGGTGGGTGCTTGGGACAAGCAAGCAACCAGAGCCGACCGGCTTGGAGCGCCACCAGGGCCGAGTGAAGCGTGCGACACAATCAGCGTAGAACCCGCCCAATGCAGGCCAAAACTACCAGTGCCGCCATTGATATAGGACGCACGTAGCAGATATGGCTTGGTCTGTGCAGGGCACACAAAGTCGGGTCGGCCAAAATAGGTCACGCCACTTTGCTCTTGAGCTAAGAACGTAGCATCAGCGAGCCATACCTCAGCCGCGCCCAGTTTTGACGCCGGAACCTCAAAGAAGGAGCCCGAAGCAACCTCGGTCCAGTCGCGCCAAGTGCCGGCCGAAGAAGGAGCCTGCTCAAGCCAAGTCGTCGAAGGCGCGGCCACGACCGGAGACACTAGGAACACCAACAATAAGTTTGCGAGATGTCTCATGTGAGGCCCAACTCCGGAGTTGAGCGGCGGCGTAGCCGTCCGACTCGAATGGTCTGTTAGCTAGAGCAGCCTACCTTGAAACCAACTTTTTGATGAGCTTGGAGCCAAGAATGGTTTCAAGTTGAAGGTCTTGAGCTTGTGTTGTGTTGCCCCAGGGGTGGGATGCTTCGAGGAGGAACGAGGCGAAACGGTCGCCACCCGGAAAGTGGAGTTGAGGTAAACCTCGGGGTCAGGTTGACTTATTAATTGCACCTGACCCCGTTCTTTTTTCCTTCTTTTCCGGTCTCGGCCTGCTTGAGTACGGCGATGATCTGGCTGTCGGTAAAGCGTGACTTTTTCATGGGATCTCCTCGGGATCAGATTACGAGAAAATTCCACTTATGGCTGCTGGTGGATTTTGGGGGGATTACCGCCGATGGCGCTGATGGCTGACGAGGCTACGCAAATCATATCCATCGATTTTCCTAGCGCTTGAATTGAGTGGCACCACGTCGCGGCGACTGTTCGAATCAACTGTCAGTACGAAGCTTCGTCATCTTGCGACGGCGAGCCAGCAGCATGCGGAGTATCAGGAGTGCAGGAAATGCAAGGACAGCAACTCGCATCTGAAGCGTTGGCGTGACGCCCTCTTTCGGCCAGAAGCAAAGCCAGATCGCGAGTGCCGCGAGGCAGCACAGTGTCAGCATCAGCAATCGCTTGGCAGCGCGTAAGGAAAACGGCGTTGCCAGCGCAGGAGCGGCCATCACCAGAAATCCAATTCCGCTGATCAATGCGCCCGTCTGCCCCTCACGTACCTGGCCTGCTGCAAACAGCGCCACCAGCAATGCGCCTGTCGCTGCGAGCATGACACCGGCAAGGCCGGCTAGCAGCTTCAGGAGTTTTTGATAGCGCATTCTTCGCGTCCCAGTTCTTGCATTACGCTGCACTTCCGAGTGGCGCTGGCTTGAGACCTGCTAGGACTTGTGACGCCGATAGTGATTGTTGGTACTTGTGCTGCGGTAGCTGCCACCCTTGTGCGAGGCGCCGTGGCCTCCGCTGTAGTGACCGCCATGACTGGTGGTGTGGTGCGTGCCGGCGGCCCTGACGCGCGCTTGCGCGGATGCGGTGAACAATCCCAGCGCGGCCACACTCGGTGCCACGATGCGCCATGCCTTGCTCAACATTGTTCTTCCCCCTGAAGAAATGTGTGGCTTTGCGGCTGCATTACATACTGCGTGACTTGATCCTCGCCGAGTTTTGGGGTTGCGTCAATGCGCTTGCGCTGCTGATACCTGGCGTTATCGGCTTTGCCCTCATCCGCCCTTCGGGCACCTTCTCCCGCATACGGGAGAAGGGCTTGACGCGTTGAGCGACTCAGGCACCTTCTCCGGTATACGGGAGAAGGGTTTGGCGCGTTGGGCTACTCGGGCCCTTCTCCCGCGAGCGGGAGAAGGGATTGGTGTGTTGGGTTATTGGCTGTTTTTTTCGGTTGCCGGCTTGGCCGGGGTGGGTAGAGCGAGATGATTGTTGAGGCCGGTTATCTCTGGGACGTTGCCTTCGGTCACCACACGCAAATGCGCGGCTTTTAGATTTGCCGCGTTGGTTAGCGGCAGGCGTACCTGGGTGGTGATTGGCTGCAGATCGCGTGGTGCGGCAAGCGCCGGAAAAGCCGCCCGCGCCAGCTCTTTCCCACGCGCATCTTCCAGCACCACAACCCCCGCCGGTGCATCGGCATGGCCGAGGCTGTGAACGATCACCTCGATGGCATCGGCGGTGACGCGCACATCGCCATGGCCGATACCCAGGTCCGGGCGTAGTTCGACCGGGGTGGCTTCCGCAATGCGTTCGAGCTGCAGCACGGTGGTGCGGCTCGCAGGAAAATCGATGTCGATGGCCGCGCTTTTTTCGAAGGCCACCTCGCGCGTAGTGCCGGTGCCGTCGATCTTGCCGTCGCCGTCGCGGTCCACGCCCTGGGTGATGCGCCATTGGCCGGGGGCGACGTTCCAGCCGGTCATGCTGGCGCGCTGCGAGGTGCTGGATGTGTTGTAGGCGATGACGGTGAAACGGTCCTGTTTTGGCGCAGGAATGGCGATGGCGACCTGGGTGGCGGCTTCGGGTTCAGCGAAGCGCCAGCTCACGGTGTGGCCCGGGTAGGTCTGGTTGCGCTTGAGGGCCACGCCGCCTAAGCGTGCGCGCTGCAGGTTGACCGTGGGGGATTCGACGCGGTCGCTCCACCAGTGGCCTTCGGTGTTCATGTAGAAGTTCTGCAGCTTGTCGCGCGCCTCGGCGCGGTACAGGGTGGTGAGATAGTCGAAATTGCCGGTCTGTTCCCAGGCGACGTGATGTGGGAAGTCCGGGGCGCTGCCGTCGTCGCTGTTGGCGGCATCGAGCAGCGTGCCGCTCCAGTCGTTGCGCTTGCCCATGACGTCGAGGACGTTTTCGTTGAGCAGCGACAGTCCATTGGGGCCGCTGTTGGCGACGCGGTAGTCGATGGGTTTGAGATAGCGCGCATCCCCTGTCCAGCGGTACGCGGCCCAGAAGGTATGCAAGGTGTCGGCGCCGCCGCTGCCTTCGAACAGGCTGCCGCCACGGGTCTTGCCGGTGGCCCAGTTGATCTCGTTGGGCAGCGCCCAGTTGCCCTTGGCATCGGTATAGGCGTGGGCGAGATAGCCGTCGGCCAGGCCGGTGATGATGCGGCGGCTATTGGGATCGGCGTTGTAGCCGCCCAGCAGTAGCGCCGGATGCAGGATGGGGAACGAGTATGGCTTTTGCCATTGCCAGTTGGGCTCGCGGTAGACCTTGCGGCCGCCGAACCAGTTGCTGGCGAACAGCAGGTGGCCTTGCGGGTTGACCTGGATGATGCGGTCGAAGGCCTTGACGGTTTCCATCAGGCGCTCGACCGTGCGCGGGTCGCCCCAGTTGAGATACAGCAAGGCGCTGTTGATGTTGATGCCTTCCTCGTAGGAATGCAGTTCATCGGTCTCGATGGTGGACAGGCCGTTGGTGAACATGCCATTGCGATAGTTGGCCGCGGACAGTGCCAGCATCGAGGCATTGATGATGTCCGGGTCCACGCCCATCAGGGCGACACCGGGCCATTGCTGCACCAGGTCCGAGTCGTCGGAGATGCCGCCGCCGAAGTCGCCGTAGTCCACCTGGCGCTCGTCGATCCACCAGCGGAGGTAACGGCGGGTGGCCTTGAGGTCTTCCAGCTGCCAGAACGCCCAGGCGGGGACGCCCTTGGGGACGGCTGGCATGTCGACCGGCAGCGTGCCCTGGTTGCCGTAGCTGATGTCGTTCCAGTATTCGCGGCCCAGCGCGTGATCGGGGTCCACGCGCAACAGGTCGGTCATGTCGGCATCCAGGCGCTTGTAGAGCAGTTGGCGCTTGGAAGTGGTGTGTTCTTCGACCAGGAAGCCCCAGTTGTCCTTGACCTGGTTGAAGCGGTCGGCCACGTGCTCCTTGATGGCCTCGGCGCGCGGTTTGAACACCAGCTGCAGCTGGGTGCCATCGAGCGCCTTGGCATCGAAGCCGGGGGCGGCGGCGGCGATGCTGAGCATCAGGCTGTCGTTGCTGAGGATGCGGTCGCGCAGGTCCAGCCACAGCGTGCGGGCCTGCCCCGGGACGACCGCGACCGAGACGTCGATCATGTCGCGCGCCGGCCAGATCGGGTCCTTGATGCGGATGTTGAGCGGAATGCTGCCGTTGTGGGTGGCCGGCAGGTTCAGCGCCGGCAAGGTGATGGCGATGCCGTCCAGGCCGTCGTGCATGTTTTCCCAGCCGTAGGCCCAGCTGCGCATCAGGGGCTGGTCCGACGGCGGGTCGCCCAGGCTGGACGGCACCAGGATGTGCACGATGGGCTGCTGCCCGGCGCTGGCGGTCTTGTCGGCCGGGCGCTTACGTGCCGGCGCCTTGGTGGGCAGCGCGACCACGGTCTGGCGTTCCCCCGGCGGATAGCGACCGGCGATGACGGCGCGCAGCGCCGCCAGGTTGTCGTAGTCGGGCTGGATGTCGCTGCGCACGGTGTAGCTGAGCTGCGCGCTGCCCTTGGGCACCTCGCCCGGCTGCACGTCGTAGGCCCAGATTTCCTGGATCGGGGTTTCCTGCGCAGTGTTGGCAAAGCGCAGGCTGCCGCCACGGCGTTCGACGAACTGGTCCACGCTGCGGACCACGCCTTGCTGGCGGGCGAACAAGGGCTGCGGTTGTGCGTTGGGCGCGGCATAGGTGGCCTGGCCATAGGCGGCGCCGCGCAGCTCGATGCGGTTGAAGGGTTCGTCCGGCAGGGTCAGGTCCAGCGCCTTGCCGCCTTCGACATAGGTGTTCCAGTCCGGCAGTTCGAAGTAGTCGTCGCGCCCGGGCAGGCGCGAGCGGTTGTAGACGCCCGGCCAGGTGGTTTCGGCGATGCCGTCGGTGGCCTTCCACATCCATTGCTTGAGATCGCGCGCATCGGCGAATTCCACCTTGCGGATGCGGGTGACTGCGGCATCCAGCAGCGGCGGTGCGTGGCCGTTGTCCCAGCCAAAGCGATGCAGGAAGGCGGCATGCGCGCGGTCGCGCACGCTGGGCTCGGCGGTGGTGGGGTCCTGCAACCGCGCCAGCGCGGCGGCGCCTGCGCCGTCGAGCATGCGGTCGTAGATGCGGATCTCGTCGAAGTCGCTGCCGCGCAGGAAGTTGTAGCGGCTCTGCACCTGGTGCGGCGACATCACCCGGCCGGCCAGGCCGAATTGATCGAGCGCAGCATCGAAGTCGAGCGAGCCGCCGTTGGCGCAGGGCGCACCGCAGTCCGCACGCGCCGCCTCCTTGCCATCCACGTACAGACGCACGCCGCGGGTTTCATCCCAGGCAAAGGCGATATGGGTCCAGTCGCTGGCTGCAGGGGGTTTGTCGAGCTTGAAGGAGACACGGGTGCGCGCGAGATTGGCGTCGGTGACGAAGGCATCGAAGCCGTGGCCATTCCAGTCGATGCGCAGCCAGGCCATGTCCCAGCTGGTGTGGTCGGCGTAGCCGACGCGGAAGATCACGAACGGCGCTTCGCCGACCGGATAGCGCGAGCGCCAGAAGAAACTGAGCGTGCCGCGTTGGGTGTAGAGATTGCCGGGCGCATTCCACGACAGCACACCGTCGTCGGCCCATTCGATGGCACTGCCGCGCTTGCCGGTGGGGACCAGGGCGACCTTGTCGCGGAAATTCGGCACGCGATCGCCACCGGCGACGTCGGCCTCCAGGCTGTGATCGGCGGACACGCGGAACAGCAGTTCCGGTGCATCCACCGACGCTGCGCCTACCGGCAACGCCATCAGCCACAGCACACCCATCCACCACTTCTGCACGCTCACTGCCTCACTCCTTCAACTTCTGCCGATGCCGACATGCGGCGGCGGCGACACATGACACCGGCCGGCCATCGGCACGTCGCCGTGGCGAGGGCCGTCCTGCCTTGCCGTTGCCGGTACGGCGTGGGCGTCATTCCCATGCCTGGCGACAGCGGAGGCGTGTATGCAATGGCCCTGCACTGCCTGCCAGCGGATGGCAACGCGTGGCGAGGGCACACGCGGGATCGGGATGACATGCTGACCCACCGCTCTGCCATGGTCCAGCCGTCGCAGGTCGTGGATGTCGTGGCGGCGCGTGCCATGCGATGCGACGCTGCCACGCCAGCATGCGTGGACAACCACTGCCAACGCAGTCGCCGATCGACCTGGCGACGGCGGTCGCCCTGACCGGGCGCGGCTTGCCGCATTACGGCCACCTGGCCACCGCGATCGGCTGGCGATCTTCCCCACATGCGATCCGGCCCGCGGCAGCGTAAGCCGCGGGCCGGTACAGGTCAGAACTTGTAGCGCAGGCCGAGCAGATACTGACGGCCGGTTTCGGTGTACTGCAGCGGCAGACGTCCAGTCCGTGGCGAGGACACCCACTCATCGGAGGCTTCGTTGGTTAGATTGATGCCTTCCAGGCTCAGCTCCAGCTGCTTGCTGATCTTGTAGCGCAAGGAGGCGTCGATCATGGTGGTGCCGGTCATGCCGTGCACGCCATCGACGTTGAAGCCGGCTTCGGTGCCCGGTGCCTGGGTCAGGTAGTCGTCGCGATTGGTGGCCGAGACGCGACCGGCAAACACTTCGCCTTCGTAGAACAGCGTGGCGTTCCACGAGGAGCGCGACAGCCCGAGCAGGTCGTTCTTCATCACCGGTGCGCCGGTGCTGGAGAGGTACTGGATCTGCGAATCCACCCAGGTGTAGTTCAACTGCACGCCCAGGTTGGCCCACTTGCCCGGCAGGAAGGTGAAGGGCTGCACGTAGTTGGCTTCCACGCCCTTCAACTCGCCGCCCGGGGTGTTGAGCGGGATGCTGAAGACGAAGTCGTCGTTGACGGTGGCGCCGGTGCCATCCAGCAGCGAGGCCGGCAGGCCGCTGCTGGAGTACGGACGCACTTCGCGCGCCGTCTGGATGAAGCTCTTGATGTCCTTGTAGAACAGGCCCAGGCCCAGCAGCGCGCCTTCGTTGAAGTACCACTCCAGGCCCAGGTCGACGTTGGTGGCTTCGATCGGATCCAGGTTCGGGTTACCACCAGCGACGGTACGCGCGCCACCAGCCACGGCGACGGTCACGCCCGGCGTCAGGCTGCCCAGGCCGGGACGGCTCATGACCTTGGCCGCGCCCAGGCGCAGCAGCAGGTCCGGGGTCAGTTCGGCCACCAGGTTGAACGAGGGCAAGGTGTTGTTGTACGTGCGGTTGGTGCTGGTCAGCGCCGGTGCGTTGTTGATCAAGGCGTAGCCGGTGGACTCCTGCTCGGTCCGCACATAGCGCACGCCGAAGTTGCCCGACAGCGGAATCGCGCCGATTTCGGTGGAGAACTCGCCCATCAACCAGACGCCGCGATCCTTTTCCTCGACGCTGCGGCTGTTGTTGACGCGCGGTGCCACCGCAAAGGTGCCGCTGTTGCCGTAGATGCCGAACAGGTCGGCCACGCCGTCCAGGTTGGGGATGACCCAGTTGGACGGGCTGCCGCTGATGCCCTTGAGGCCGGCCTGTTCGGTCAAGCCCACCGGCACGATGCGGCTGCCATCGGCGAAGGTCGGCACGGCCAATTCGTTGGCGCGGCGCAGCTCCACCGTGCTGAAGGTGTAGTTCTTGGCCAGTGCACCGCCCTTGAGGCGGAAGCCGGGGCTGATGTTCCAGTTGAAGTCGACCTGGGCGGTATCGAAGTCGTTGTCCACCGATTGCGGACGCAGGCGGATTTCCGCCAGTTCCCACCCGGCCGGATTGGTCGGGTCGATGCCGTAGTTCAGCACCGGCGCACGCGAGTTGCCGCGGTAGTCGTAGCTGTAACCGTCGACGTCGTACTTGTCCATGATGATGGTGGTCTGGACAGGATTCTTGTGCGCCGAGCGCGAGGTCCCGAGCCGGCCCTTGACGCTGAAGGCGTCGCTGAAGCGATGATCGACGTCGAAGCTGATCTGCTTGAACTCGGTGCTCCACTCGTCGTGGCGGTTCTCCGAGCGGATATCGACATTGTCGAACTCGCCGTAGACCAGGGCGTTGTTGCGAATCTCGCCGTTGCGCACGATGGTGTTCGGCTTGCCGTCGCGGTCGGGACGGCGCGCGGCACCGGTGGCCGAGTCGCGATTGCGGCTGAAGGAGATCGCCTCGATGTAATGCTCATCGCGGGTGGCATCGATCTTGGAGTACAACGCATCCAGCGACAGCGTGGTGTTGTCGCCCGGCTTCCACTGCAGCGAGCCGGTGACGCCGATCCGGTCCTGGTCGTGCATCATCTGCACATAGCGCGGAAAGCGCGGGTGGTAAACATCGGCCGAACGCGCCGCCGCATACGGCGAGGCCGCATTGAAGCCGCCGTTGCTGGTGCCGTTGGCCCAGCGGCCGGTGTTGGAGCCTTCTTCCAGCACTTCGCGCTGCGTGTAGGCCACCGACAGCAGTGCGCCGAAGGTATTGTCGGCCCAGGTATTGGAGATCAGCGCCGCCACCCGCGGGTTGGCCTTCTCGGCCATCGCGTTGTACGAGGCCTGGGTGCTGGCAGCCAGGGTGAAACCGTTGTAGTCGAACGGACGGGCGGTACGCAGGTCGACGGTGGCGCCCAGCGAGCCTTCTTCCACATCGGCCGAGGCGGTCTTGCGCGCGATCAGCTGCGAGAACAGGTCCGAGGCGAACACGTTGAAGTCGAAGCCACGGCCGCGGTTGGTGCCGCCGCTCTGGTCGCCGGAGCCGACGGTGGTCAGCGCCTCCATGCCGTTGATGCGCACGCGCGTGAATTCCGGACCCAGGCCGCGCACGGTGATGGCACGGCCTTCGCCGGCATCACGTGTGATCACCACGCCGGGGATGCGTTGCAGCGACTCGGCCAGGTTGAGGTCGGGGAACTTGCCGATGTCTTCGGCGACAACGGCGTCGATCACCCCTGCCTCGCCGCGCTTGATGTCCAGCGCCTTCTCGACGCTGGCCCGGTAACCGGTCACCGTGACGGTGTCCAGATCCACGGCGGGCTCAGCCGGCGATTGGGCGGCTTGCTGCGCGGCAGCCTGGCCGCTCAGCGCCAGTCCGATCGACAGCGCCAATAAGGTAACCGGTGTCTTTCGGTTAGTGGTCCGAACTTGCATGTCCTCCCCTCCCAAGGGTCCATGAACAACGTGGTGCATCTGGTTGTATGCGGCAATGACACCGCTGGTCAAAACGGACGTTATCAGCTGAACACCGCTGTAACATCTTGCAGCGCAGCAGAAAACGCCGCAAAAGTGCGCTTGGGAGATGAGCCCAGGTCTCGAAGCGTTGTAGGCTGGCTGCACCGAGGGCGGCCGAGCGCCGCTAGAATGACACCGCTAGTCAACCCGTTGCCGCCGTTGCCGGCGAGCGCCCATTGCGTCGAGGTGAGTCCGATGAATCGTGCCCGTGTCGTGTGTTTTGGCGAACTCTTGCTGCGTCTGGGAGCGCCTGGCCACGAGCTGTTGCTGCAGCAGCCGCGGCTGGACGTGCATTGCGGCGGGGCCGAGGCCAACGTCGGCGTCTCGCTGTCCCACTTCGGCCATGAGGTGGCGATGGTCAGCACGGTGGCGGACAACCCGCTCGGCGCCGCAGTGACCGGGGAACTGCGCCGTCACGGCGTGGATACACGGCATGTGAAACGCGTCGACGGGCGGATGGGACTGTATTTTCTGACCACCGGTGCCATTCACCGCCCGAGCGAGGTCATCTACGACCGTGCCGACTCGGCGTTCGCGCTGGCGGCGGCCGATGCCTACGATTGGCCGCGCCTGCTGCAGGGAGCGCAGTGGCTGCACCTGTCCGGGGTCAGCCCGGCGCTGGGTGCGGCCGTGGCCGAGGCGACGCTGGCGGCGGCGCGCGCCGCGCGCGCGGCCGGGGTGAAGGTCAGCTTCGACGGCAACTACCGTCCCAAGTTGTGGCAGCGTTGGCAGGGCGATGCTGCCGGCATCCTGCGCGAACTGTTCGCCTGCGCCGACGTGGTCTTCGCCGACTATCGCGACATCGGCGTGGTGCTCGGCGGCGAGTTCACCCAGCCCACGCTGGAGCAGCGGGTAGAGGCCGCCGCACGGCAGGCGTTTGCCGCCTTTCCGCAGTTGCAGCTGATGGCCTGCACGCAGCGCGTGGCGCACAACGTGGACCATCACAGCCTGGCGGCGATGCTGGTGCCGCGCGATGGTGCGGTGGCGCGGGCGCCGAGCGAAGAGCTCACGCCGATCATCGACCGGATCGGTGGCGGCGATGCCTTCGCCGCTGGCGTGCTGCACGGCCTGATCGAAGGCTGGTCGCTGGAGGATACGGTGCGCTTCGGCCTGGCCGCCGGCTGCCTGAAGCATTCGATCCCGGGCGATTTCAATCCGTTGTCGGTGGCCGACGTGCAGGCCTGCGTGGGCGAGGCACGTTTCGATGTGAAGCGATAAACGGCGGACGGACGTGCATCGATGCCGTGTGCTGCGCGGATGGTCGCTCGCGGCAGTGGCGGTGATCGACGCGAGGTGCGCGCGATCCGGTTGCCGCTCCCGCCCGCGAGAAGAAGCCGCTCGCACAGCGCACCAGCGGTAGGCCCATCCGGGTAACGCCAGCGCGGCGCTGACGCGCTGGCGGGCCTGCACGGCGCGCATGCCGCATGCGCGCGACATCCTCGCGACGCACGCGCAAACGAAAACGGCTGGCAATCGCTGCCAGCCGCTTCCCGACCCGAGTTCCGGAAAAAACGCGCGGACCGGGGCTGCGCGTGTTGCGCATGCCCCATTCCGATTGCCAAATCCGGCGTTATCCCGCCAAGTCGATGCAATCGAACGTCACGTCCGGATCCACATCGGCGTCGTAGTCGACGTCGCTGCGTTCGAAGCCGAACAGCTTGAGGAACTCGTGCTTGTAACCGGCGTAGTCGGTGAGCTGGAACAGGTTCTCGGTCGTGACCTGCGGCCACAGCGCCTTGCAGGCATTCTGCACGTCGTCGCGCAGTTCCCAATCGTCCAGGCGCAGGCGATTTTCGTCGTCCACCTCGGCCGGCTGGCCATCCTGGCGGTACAGGCGCTCGCGGAACAGGCGGTCGAGCTGATCGATGGTGCCTTCGTGCAAGCCCTTTTCCTTCATGATCTTGTAGACCATGGAGATGTACAGCGGCATCACCGGGATCGCCGCGCTGGCCTGGGTCACCACCGATTTGAGCACCGCCACATTGGCGCCGCCACCGTGCGCGCGCAGGCGCGCATCCAGCCGCTGGGCGGTCTGATCCAGATCGACCTTGGCCTTGCCCAGTGCGCCATGCCAGTAGATCGGCCAGGTGATCTCGGTGCCGATGTAGCTGAAGGCCACGGTGCGGGCGCCATCGGCCAGCACGCCGGCAGCGGCCAGCGCATCGATCCACAGCTCCCAATCCTGGCCGCCCATCACGGTGACGGTATCTTCGATCTCCTGCTCAGTGGCCGGCTCGATCGAGGCCTGGATGATGGTGTCCTTGTTGGTGTCGATCGCGGTGGCGGTATAGGTCTGGCCGATCGGCTTGAGCGCCGAGCGCTTGACCTCTCCGCTGGCCGGCAGCTTGCGCACCGGCGAGGCCAGCGAATACACCACCAGGTCGACGTGGCCGCCCATCTCGTTCTTGATCAGGTCGATCACCTGCGCGCGCGCGGCATCGGAGAATGCATCGCCGTTGATCGAGCGGCTATACAGTCCCGCCGCCTTGGCATGCTTGTCGAAGGCGGCGGAGTTGTACCAGCCAGCGGTGCCGGCCTTGCTCGCGCTACCGGGTTTTTCGAAGAACACCCCCAGCGTATCGGCACCGAAGCCGAATGCGGCGGTGATGCGCGAGGCCAGGCCGTAGCCGCTGGAGGCGCCGATCACCAGCACCTTCTTCGGGCCATCGTTGCGCACGCCGCGCGCGCGGGTCGCCTCGATCTGTTCGAGGACATTGCGCTCGCAACCGAGCGGATGCGTGGTCGTGCAGATGAAGCCGCGCACTTTGGGATGGATGATCAACGGGTCTTCCTCATCGACGAATGCTGGCGGCATCTTAGGGCGGTGTGCGCCACAACGGTAGGCCATGCGCTACCGCATGGCGGCGAGGGCGGCTTGCACCCCGTCTGTCGCCGCATCCGCGCCAGCCGATGGCTGCGCGGCGAACCGCGCGTGTGGCACGCTGCGGCCGGCCACACGACACCGCGGCAGCGCACACGCACGAGCGCGACGGCGGTCGAATCCAGGCATGGCGGCCTATGCTATTTTTTCTCGCCATCTGCCGTGCCGCACCCGGTCGCCGCCAACGCGAGCGCCCAGGCTCCTTTTCGTTGGACGACCGGTTCCCTGCATGCCTGTTCGAAGCGAGCGCATTACGCAGCTGGGCTCGGTGCCGCGCTTTCGGCTGGGCGAGTGGTTGGTCGAACCGGAGCGTCTGGCGCTGCACGATCAGCGCCAGACGGTGCTGTTGGAACCGCGCATGATGGAGGTACTGATCGCCCTGGCCGAGCGCGCCGGCGAGGTCGTCAGCGCCGAACAGTTGTTGATCGAGGTGTGGCAGGGCAGCTTCTACGGCGATAACCCGGTCCACAAGACCATCGCCCAGCTGCGCCGCCGGCTCGGCGACGACAGCCGGCAACCGCGCTATATCGAAACCATCCGCAAGCGCGGCTACCGCTTGCTGCCGCCGGTCGTGTTTCCGCAGGACTACCGCGGCGCAGTGCCGGCCACGCCGACCTGGACGCAGGGCAGCCCGTTCGTGGGGCTGGAAGCCTTCGATCCCGCACATGCAGAGGTGTTCTGCGGTCGCAGTCACGCCATCGCGCAGGTGCTGACCGCGCTGCGCGCGCAGCTGCAGCGTGGCCGCGGATTGGTGGTGATCAGCGGCGGTAGCGGCTGCGGCAAGACCTCGCTACTGCGCGCCGGCGTGCTGCCGCTGCTCACCCGCGCCAGCGGCCTGGACGGGCTGCAGGCGGCGGCCGTGGGGTATTGCACGCTGGCAGCCTGTCGCGGCGGCGATGTGCGCGCCGCGCTGGTGCGGGCGCTGAGCGACTGGGACGTGGACGGACGGCCGGTGTTCTCACCGGCCCAGCTGGCGCAGCTGCCGGACTGGTTGGAGGCACCGGCGCCGTTGCACGCGGCGGTCGCCGAGGCCTTGCGGCGCACCGCCCCGCTACGCGGCGGCGAGCCGGTCCAGCGCCACCTGCTGTTGGTGATCGACCATGCCGAGGCCATGGTGTCCACGCCGGGCATCGACGGGCGCGATCGCCACGCGCTGGCAGCCGCATTGCAGGCGCTGTGCCGCAGTGCGCAGGTGGCGGTGCTGCTGCTGACCCGCAGCGATTTCTATCCGCGTCTGATCGAAGCCGTGCCGGTCGTCGCCGAGCTCAAGCAAGGCGATGGCCATCTGGACTTGCTGGCACCGCGCGCGGGCGAGATTGCCCAGATCATCCGCGTGCCGGTGGCGATGGCCGGGCTGCAGTTCGAGGAAGATGCCGCCAGTGGCACCCGTCTGGACGATGTGCTGCGCGACGCCACTGCGCGCCAACCCGATGCGCTGCCACTGCTGCAACATCTGCTGCATGCGCTCTACCTGCGGCGCGACGATGGCGGCTTGCTCAGCTTTGCCGCCTACCATGCGCTCGGTGGCCTGGAAGGGGCGTTGGCGCGGCATGCCGAAGCGACCTTCGCCGCGTTGCCGCCACCGGCGCAGCAGGCCTTGGGGGAGGTGCTGGCGCATCTGAGCGTGATCCATCCCGACAGCGCGGCGGTGACCGCACGCTGGGTGGCGTGGTCGGCGTTGCCGAGTGCGGGACCTGCGCGCCGGTTGGCGGAGGCCTTCGTGCAGGCGCGGTTGTTCGTCGGCACACTGATCGCCGGCGAGGCCGGCTTTGCGCTCGCACACGAGGCGCTCCTGCGGCAGTGGCCGCGCGCGGTCGAATGGATCCACGAAAACCGGCGGTTGTTGCAGGCACGGCGGCGCCTGCAACTGGCTGCGCGACGCTGGGCCAGCGAAGGCCGTCGTCGCGATCATCTGCTCAACAGCGGGCGCCCTTTGAGCGAAGCGCGCGAAGCAGCACGCCGGCTGCCGCAGGACCTGGATGCGGCGGAACATGCGTTCCTGCGTGCCTGCGAACGCGCGCAGCGGCAACGCCGCGGCCTGTATGCGAGTGCTGCGGCCACCTTGGTGCTGCTGGCCAGCGCCTCGCTGCTGCTGGGTTGGCAAGCGCGCCAGGCGCAGCAGGTGGCCGAACGCCGGCGCGACGAGGCCCAACAACTGGTGGCCTATCTGCTCGGCGACCTGGCCGAGCAGTTGCGCACGCTGGGCAACCTCAAGCTGCTCGACAGCGTCGGCAATCGCGCCCTGCGCTACCTGCAGGACCTGCCGAGCGCCGGCATGCAGGCACCGGAACTGGTCAACCACGCCCGCGCATTGCGTACGACCGGCGAGGTGTTGATGAACCAGGGCAAGCTGGAGGAGGCACAGGCGGCATTCCTGCGCGCCTCGGTCATCGCCGACCAAGCGGCGCAGCGTGCTCCGCATCTACTGGAAGCGCGGGCAGAAACGGGGCAGGCAGCCTACTGGCGTGGCTATCTGGCTTATCAACGTAAGCAACCGGCGTTGGCGCGTGAGCACTGGTTGCGCTACTTGGCCATTGCCGAGGACTTGCAGCGTACCGCCCCGCAGGACCCACGCTGGCAGCTTGAACTGTCCTACGCGCTCACCAATCTCGGTTCGCTGGCGCAGAGCCAGGGCGATGCGGCCAGTGCCATTCCACTGTTCACTCGATCAATCGCGCTCAAACAAGGGGTGCTGGCCGTCGCGCCGGATAACGCCAGCGTGCGCTATGAATTGATCAATGGCCTGTCATGGCGCAGCTCCGCACAGGAGGCGCAAGGCCTGCTGGTGGATGCCGAAGCTGGATATCGTGAGCAGATCGCGATGCTGCGCACGCTGGTGGCGGCCGCGCCAGACGCCGACACCTGGAGGCGGCGGTTGGCTGCCTCGCTGCTGCTCGCATCCAACCTGGCGCTGGCACGCGGTCAAACCACACAGGCGCAGGCCGATGCACAGGCCACGGTGGCAATCCTGCAACCGTTGGTCACCCTGCAACCGGACAACCTGCAATGGCAGCGCGACCTGGCCCATGCTTACGCACAGGTCGGCTGGGCGGCGGCCCTGGATGGACGGTCCGCACAGGGACAACGTGCACTAGAGCAGGCGCAGCAACGCCTGGCGCCGTTGCTGCGGCAGGGGCAGGTGCTACCGGAATGGCAATGGCTGGATGCCGTGATTGCCCTGCGCCTGGCGTATCTGCAGCCGGCCGCGTCGCCCGCGCGCGCGGCGGCCCTGCAGGCCAGCGTCGCCCGGCTGGAGACCCTGCATCGCGGCCGGCCCCAGGATCCGCTGGGGCCGACCACGCTAGCCCATGCATTGGTCTGGCAAGGCGAACAATACGCCGTCGTCGGCGAGCTCGACGCCGCACATGGATGCTGGGAACGGGCGGTGGCGGTGCTCGGCGCCGACGTTTCTACCAGCCACAACAAAGCCCTGCTCGATCCGTGGATCCGTGCACAGATCCATCTGGGTCGGCAGGGGGCCGTCATGCAGCAACTCGGGTGGCTGTATCGGGCGGGCTACCGCCACCCGGGGTTCGTCTCCTTCTATGCCCCGCTCCTCCAGGAACAGACAACCTCATGACGGAACAGGAAAAAAAGATCGCCTGCCAGCCCCAACCGGTCAACATCGATTGCGCGATGTCGGTGGCTTATGTGGAGATTGGCGGCAATACCGGCCACGGCAAGTATCAGTATCACTTCCAGCCGTCGCTGATGCTGACGCCGAGCCAAGAGCGCAACGTGACCATGCGCTACCGGTTCGACGAAGCGGTGGGCTTCAATTTCAGGATCCGCAACCTGATCAGTTCCGATTCGCAGAATCAGATCAGCAACATCCAGTACTGCCCCGATGGTCGCTGGGTCTCGTTCCGCAACGCCAATGATCGTTCGACCCTGATTTTCTTCATGGTGGTCGTCGAGGACCTTCAACGCCGGGACGTCTTCAGCTGCGATCCGGAGGTTGGGAACGACCCGCAGATCACCCCATAAGCGTCCGCGCCGGACGGTGGCAACGGCCGCCGTCCGGGTCTTCCGCTCCTCGCGGCCATGGCGAGATTGCCGATGCAGCTGCCTTGCGAGCGCGGCGGGCCATCCCCTGTCCACGCGTGCTGCCGGATCTGCCGACGTCCGTGGCCATGGAAGGCGCCTTCTGAGGTCTTCGGCACATTGATGCTGCCGACCACGCCGCATGCGTCGCCTGGATCAGTACATCCCCTGCGCCAATAGCGCAGCCTGGACCCAGGGATCGGGCAGATCGGCCTGGGTCGGGGCCGACCAGGCGACGGTAAAGGACAGCAGGCACAGCAGGAGCAGGCTTCGGACAAGGCGCATGACAGTTCCCCTGGAGGCCGGCGCGCGACGCGCAACCGGGCGGCACCCCTGGCCGCCCGCACAGCCTCCCGAGCACGGCGCTTGCCGACCTTCCGGCAACCTTACGGTTGCTGCTGCGCGCATTCGCCATGCGAGGATTCCCTTATCGATCAAAAGGATCCGTCATATAGACACACGCTTGGTCGGTGCGCGGCCCAGGCCATCGACGGGCATCCGCGGGCGGGATCGCCGTCGCAGCGTCGGCTGCCACGGGGGCTGATCCACTGCGGCGCACGTGTCCATGGCGGCAGCCATCGCCCGTCGGCGTGTGGACAGCGAACGCATCATCAGGGGCACCATCGTTCGGCCCGGGCGCGATGCAGTCGTCCGCCGCCGTCGCCCAGACGCGCTCACCGATGCCCGCACACCTAGCGACGTGGCTGCGGTAGACCTCGGAGCCGACTGGCCGTGACGCCGATCTCTTCGAGCTCAAACCCGCCACCGGCCCAGCGCAATAGTTCCCGCCGACGCCAGCGACGTACGGCACGCGACTGGTTGCCGCCGCACGCTTCCTTGCTCGCGCGTACCAGCTAACGCACCCGCTCCGCACCCGGCACATCCGCCATTGCCATTGCCATTGCCGCTCCGGGACCCGGGTCCCGAGTCCCGAACCCCTCAAATCACCCGCAACGTAATCGCCTTCAACACCGCGCGGGTCCGATCGCGGGTGCCGAGCTTGTCGAGGATGTTGGAGACGTAGTTCTTCACCGTGCCTTCGGCCAGGAACAGGCTGCGGGCGATCTCCTTGTTGGAGTAACCACCGGCGAGCAGGCGCAGAATCGCCACTTCGCGTTCGTTGAAGGTATCGCGCGGGGCGTCCTCGTCGCGATAGCGATAGCGCGCACGCACCGGGTCGGTGCTGACCGGCTGCAGCAGGGTCTCGCCGGCGGCCACGCGGGCGATCGCCTCGCGCAGGTCCTCCGGCGCGGCATCCTTGAGCAGGAAGCCCTGCGCGCCGGCGGCGGTCGCGCGCAGCAGCAGATCCGATTCGTCAAAGGTGGTGAGCAGCAACACCGGGGTGCCATCGCCTTGCGTGCGCAACTGCTCCAGCGCCTGGATGCCGTCCATGCCGGGCATGCGGATGTCGCTGAGCACCACGTCCACCGGCTGGGCGGCCAACCGCGCGATCAGTTCGGCGCCGTCGCTGACCTCGAACGCCACCGTGATGCCTTGCTGCTGCAGCAGGGCGCGCAGACCGGCGCGCACCAAGGCCTGGTCGTCGGCCAGGGCGACCGTCATGGAATCGCGCTGATTCATGCGGGAATCCTGGCGGTCAGGCGCAGCGCGCCATGGGGGGTGAGATCGATGTCCAGGCGGCCATGCGCGGCGGCGATGCGCTCGCGCATGCCGGACAGTCCATTGCCTTCGCGCAGGCGCGCGGTGTGCTGGCCGTTGTCCTCGATGCGCAGCAGCAGCGCCTCGCCCTCGCGCAGCAGCCGCACGTGCAGCGTATCGGCGTCGGTGTGCCGGGCGGTGTTGGTCAGGGCTTCCTGCACCACCCGCAGCAAGGTGTCGGCCAGTGCCGGATCGGTGACGGTGGCATCGGCGGCGATATCCAGCGCCAGCGTGGGCCGCGGCAGCGGCGCGGCCAGCGCCCGTAGCGCGGTGTGCAGGTCCAGCCCGCGCGTGTCGCGCAACGCCTGGACCACGCTGCGGATGTCGTCCAGCAACTCGCTGGACAGCTGCTGGGCGATGCGCACCTCGCTGCGCTCGGCCAGCGCCGGGTCGCCGGCCAGCGCGCGCAGGTTGAGCTTCATCGCGGTGAGCTTGTGCCCGGCGACGTCGTGCAGTTCGCGTGCCACCCGCAGGCGCTCGGCATCGCGCGCGCTGTCGGCGAGCAGGGCGCGGGTGGCCAGCAGATCGGCGTTGACCAGGGCCAGCGCGTCGCGCGTCCGCTCGGCGTTGCGCGCGTAGTAGGCGACCAGTGCCGAAAACGCCTGGAAGCTGGCGTAGATGGCCACGATCAGCCACGTCCGCTTGCCGCCCATCCCGTCCAGCGCCAGGTACAGGCCGACATCGATCGCCAGCGCGAAGCTCAGCACCACCGCCGGCCGCCAGCACAGGGCGGCGTGCGCCACCAGCATGACCAGCAACACCGGCGCGGTGCCGGCACGCGGCTCCAGGCAGACCAGCCACAGCGCCAGTACCGCCTGCGTGCACAGCGCCGCGTTGCGCAGGACGGGACGGACCTTGATCCAGTCATAGGCGATGAACAGCCCGGCGAAGCCGCCGAGCAGCCACCATCGCAGCGTGTGGCCATCGGTTTCGAAGCCGAACGACAGCGCCACCGCGGCCACGGTGATCAGGCCAGCGATGTTGAGCGGGTCGAAGAACTCGCGCAGGGTCGGGTGCATGGCGCGATGCTCGCCCGCCGTTGGGCATGGAGCAATGGGTTGGCGACAGGTTGTGACTTCTGGCAGGTCGTGGTCATGACCTGCGGCCATGGCCGACGGTCGATCGGCGGCGGATGCTGAGCGCGTCCTCCTGCAGACGGCTTCCGAGTACCGCATATGACCACCACCACGCGCTGCCGACCCATGCCGACCGCATCGCTGGTCGCGGTGTTGCTGGGCTTTCCGTTGGCATCCTGCCTGCTATCGCTGCTGCTGTTGCAGCGGCCTGCGCTGGAGGCGGCGCATTGGGACGCCCAGGCGCTGGTCTTTCTTGGCGCTGCCTGCTGGTACGCACTGCAGATCGCGCTGCTGCGCTTCACGCTGCGGAAAGCGGGCTGGTCCTGGCGGGATATCGGCTGGCGCTGGGGCCAACGCGGCACGGCATGGTTGATCGCGGCCTACCTGGTGGCGGCGTTGGCGCTGATCGGCGGCGTGGAATGGACGCTGGCGCACGGGCCTGCGGCCGATCCGACCCAGCTGTCGGATCTGGCGAACCTGACGCCACGCACGCTGCAGGCGCGACTGCTCTACGTGGTGATGGGCCTGCTGGGCGGTCTCTGCGAAGAGTTGGTGTACCGCGGCTTCGCGTTGCAGGGCTTGCGTCGTCGCGGGGTGTGGACCGGCGTTGCGTGCATGCTGGCGTCGCTGGCCTTCGTCGCCCAGCATGGGCTGAAGTCCGTCAGCCAGTTCGGATGGTTCTTTACCTGGGGTCTGGTGTTCTGCGCGCTGTTCTTGCTCTGCCGGCGCTTGTGGCCAGGCCTCATCCTGCACTGGTTGGTCATCCTGGCGGCGTTGCCCGCCGTTCTACCGCATTGATCGAAGGAGTCCCAGACGATGACGCTCGACCTGCCGCAACTGGTGTTCTGGATCGCCTGCGCCGCATGGTGGGCGATGGAAATGTTCATCAGCCGTCGCCGCCGCAGCCAGGATGATCCGGCGCGCGACGGCGGCACGCTGCGCCTGTTGTGGACGGTGCTGTACGCGGCAATCTTCGTGGCGGTGACCCTGAGCCTGCTGGGCATCGGCCGCTGGCCGCCCGGGTGGCGCCAGCCGCTGTTGTGGATCGGCACGGCCATGGTCGCCGGCGGGTTGGCGTTCCGGCTTTTCGCCATCGCGGTGCTGGGCCGGCAGTTCACGGTGGACGTGGGCATCCAGCCCGGCCATACGCTGATCACGGCCGGCCCTTACCGCTGGCTGCGCCATCCGTCCTACACCGGCGCGTTGGCATGCTTCTACGGCCTGGGTGTGGGGTTGGGCAGCTGGGCCTCGCTGGTGGTGATCGCAGTGGCGGTCACGGCGGCGTTCGCCCGCCGCATGCAGGTGGAGGAAGCCGTGCTGGCGCAGGCCTTCGGGACTGCCTGGGAAGCGCATGCGCGGCGGACGTGGAAAGTGCTGCCGCGGGTGTGGTGAGGGGTCGGCCGGGGCTGAAGGCAAGGCGGCATCGACGTGCAGCCGCCGCGAGCCACTCAACGCGCGGCGGGCACGGCGGCGCCGGCCTGTTGGCGCAGCTGCAAGGCGTAGCGCCACAGGTCGTCGAACAGCTGGGCATTGACCCGGGCATCGCTGCTGTCCAGCGAGGTATTGCTGAGCAGCACGACCGCATCGCGGTGCGATAAATCCGACAGCATCTCGGCATGGACGCCCGGATCCGAGCCGCCATGCCCGACGCGGGTGACGTTGTACTTGCTGGCCCAGAAGATGCCGGAGTTCTTCTCGTCCAGGGCGACCTTGTCGGGCTTGTTGGCGGCGGTGTACTGGAACTGCAGCATCTGCGCGGTGGTCTCCGGCGCAAGGATGCGCGCGCCCTGGTAGTGGCCGCCGTCGAGCAGGGCGATGAAGAACCGCGATAAGTCATTGACGCTGGTGTGCAGCCCGCCATCGGGATAGGTGGTCAACGCGTACGGCGGGATCGGCACGCTGACGCCCATCTGGTTCACATAGAGCGTGGCGTGCACCTGCGGTGGCAAGTCTGCGCGATGCCAGGCGGTGCGCTGCATGCCCAGCGGCGCGAAGATGCGCGCCTGCGTATAGCGTTCCAGCGACTGGCCGACGGCCCGCGCAACGATGTAGCCGACCAGGCCGGCGCCGATGTTGGAGTATTCGCGGTGACTGCCGGGTGCGACCGGCAGATAGTTCTGCGCTCGGTAGTCGCGCCCGCCCGGGGCCAGGTAGCCGCGCAGGAACACCGCCAACGGCGCGACCGGCTGCCCCTGCCAGCGGTAACTGTCGCGATAGACCTCCCAACGGTCGGTCAGGCTGGAGGTATGGGTCGCCAGTTGCCGCAAGGTGATCGGCACCTGCGGGTACTGCGGGTTGCGCACCGGAAACGGCAGATAGGCATTGATATCGGCATCCAGCGACAGCCGCCCGTCCTGCACCGCCTGCATCAGCGCCACGCCGGTCACGGTCTTGCTGATCGAGCCGATGTTCATCACCGTGTCCGGGGTGAAGGCGATCGCGCGCTCGCGGTCGGCAAAGCCGAAGCCACCGGTCCAGACCAGCTGGCGGTCGCGAATGATCGCCGCACTCATGCCGACGATGCCGGCATCGTCCATGCGCCGCTGGAGCTGCTGGAGGATCTCCTCCGCTGCCGGCGATGCGGCCGGCTCGTTCGCGGCCGCCTGTGCACTCCACAGCAGTCCGATCACCGCTGCCACCCCAACCGACCACCCTGCCCTGAGACCTGCCCGCATGGCGACTCCTCTGCGTGTGCGACCGGTCGCTCCCGGCGCGACCATAAGACCAGTGTTGCAGCTCGCTGTGACCACGGCCACCGCGCTGCGACCAATCGCGCTCTGCGCCGACCAAGCGCGCCATGATCGCGACCGGACCGGCCGCGCGCCGCCGCGACTGGTCGACGGTCGCGTCCCCTCGCCTGCGGCGATCGCCTTACACTCAGCCCCGCCCCTGCCACTGCCGTTCGTGTCGATGATCATTTCCGCCGCTTCCGATTACCGTGCCGCCGCGCAATCGCGCCTGCCGCCGTTCCTGTTTCACTACATCGACGGCGGTGCCTATGCCGAGCACACCTTGCGGCGTAACGTCGCCGACCTGGCCGACATCGCGCTGCGCCAGCGCGTGCTGCGCAATATGTCCGACCTGCAGCTGGGCACCACACTGTTCGGCGAGTCGCTGGCGATGCCGGTGGTGCTGGCGCCGGTCGGCCTGACCGGCATGTACGCGCGTCGTGGCGAGGTGCAGGCGGCGCGGGCGGCGGCGGCACGCGGCATTCCGTTCACCCTGTCCACGGTGTCGGTGTGCCCGATCGAGGAAGTGGCGCCGGCCATCGACCGGCCGATGTGGTTCCAGCTGTACGTGCTGAAGGATCGCGGCTTCATGCGCAATGCGCTCGAACGCGCCAAGGCCGCCGGCGTCACCACCCTGGTCTTCACCGTGGACATGCCGACCCCGGGCGCGCGCTACCGCGACGCGCATTCGGGCATGAGCGGCCCCCATGCATCGCTGCGGCGCATGTGGCAGGCGATGACCCATCCGCGCTGGGCCTGGGATGTGGGCCTGCTCGGCAAGCCGCACGATCTGGGCAATATCTCCAGCTACCGCGGCAGCCCGACCGGCCTGCAGGACTACATCGGCTGGCTGGGCGCCAACTTCGACCCGTCGATCTCCTGGAAGGACCTGGAATGGATCCGCGAGTTCTGGAACGGGCCGATGGTGATCAAGGGCATCCTCGACCCGGACGATGCACGCGATGCGGTGCGCTTCGGCGCCGACGGCATCGTGGTGTCCAACCACGGTGGGCGCCAGCTCGATGGCGTGCTGTCCAGCGCGCGCGCGCTGCCGGCCATCGCCGACGCGGTGCACGGCGAACTGAAGATCCTGGCCGACTCGGGCGTGCGTAGCGGCCTGGATGTGGTGCGCATGCTGGCGCTGGGCGCCGATGCGGTGCTGTTGGGGCGCGCCTTCGTCTACGCCCTGGCCGCCGGCGGCCAGGCCGGGGTGGAACATCTGCTGACGCTGATCGAAAAGGAGATGCGGGTGGCGATGACGCTGACCGGCAGCCACTCGGTGGCCGAACTCAATGGCGATGCCTTGAGCCGGGTCACTCGCGAGGCCAGCGTCTCGCCCTAGCAGCCGATGGCCTTCGGGTGTGTCGCGGTGGATGGTAGAGCGCCATCGGGCAAGCGGGTGCCGGCAACCCGCTGGGGCGCGCACGGCATGGCAGCGCGCGACTGGCCATCAAATCGGATCCAGTGCGTCGCCTAGCGCCGCACGACGCCTGCCAGACACACGCTAGATCACAGGGGGCAGCCGTTGCTGCAGGGCCAGCACCTCCGCCCAGGGATCGCGTCGTTGCCGCTTGGCGCGTTGCAGCGCCTTGTCCAGCGGAAACGCCTCCGGGCCGCCGAGACGCCCCAGTTCCTCCCAGCGCAACGGCACCGCCACGGTAGCGCGTTCGCGTGCGCGCAGCGACCACGAACACACGCTGGTATTGCCGCGCCCATTGCGTAGCCAGTCGACGAAGATCACGCCCTGCCGCTTGGCTTTGCGCATCGTCGCCACGTAGCGATCCGGTGCCTGCGTCGCCAGTGCCTGCGCGAACGCTTCGCAGAAGGCGCGCGCCTGCTCCCAATCGGCCTCCGGCACGATCGGCACCACCACATGCAGGCCCTTGCCACCGGACAGCCGCACGGCGCTCTCCAATCCCACCGCGCGCAGCTTGCTGCGGATCTCGCGCGCCGCTGCCACCACCGCGTTCCAGGTCACGCCCTCGCCCGGATCCAGGTCGAACACCAGCCGGTCCGGGTGCTCCGGGTCGTCGACGCGCGCGCCCCAGGGATGCAGCTCGAGGGTGTTCATCTGTACCAGTTCCAGCAGCCCGGCGACATCCTCGACATAGAGGTAATCCTCAGTGCCGCTCTTCTGGCGCAAGGGTAGCGACTTGACGTGCGCGCCCAGCTGGCGCCCCTGGTGTTTCTGAAAGAAACACGCGCCGGCAACGCCATCGGGGCAACGCAGCAAGGACAGCGGACGGTGGGCGAGCTCGGGCAACAGCAGCGGCGCCACCGCGCGGTAGTAGGCCGCCACGTCGCCCTTGTGGATGCCCACCGCGGGAAAGACCACGCGCTCGGGATGGGTCATGGTCACGCCGTCGTCGGAGAGCGAGACTGCGCCGACAGTCTCGCGCACCCGCTTGGGCGAGGCGGTTCCTGCAGCGGTCTTGGTCGCGCTGGAGGCACGCCCGCGTGCTGCCACGGCGGGCGCATGCTGACGCACTGCGGTCTGATCAGTGGACACCGTCCCCCGCGTCGAGGCAGACGGCGTTGCGGCCCTGCCGCGGCGCACGCCTACCGCCGACCGACGATCCGCGGCAGTGCGGTCGCCGCCGACCTCGTCGAGCGACTTGTCCTCGCGCAGCCGTTTGAACGCGGCCTGCCGCAACAAGCCCTGCTTGGCCCAGCCGCGGAAGGCGACCTCGGCGATCAGCACCGGCCGCACCCACTGCACATCGCGTGGGCGACCGGGGAGATGCGCGGGCAGTGAGACGGTGGCGGTGTCCTGGTGCAAAGCCCGCAACCGGGCGGTGAGCGCTGTCAGCAGGGGCGCATCGAAACCGGTGCCGACGCGGCCGACATAGCGCAGGCCGCCCGCCTGCGGCTGCGCCAACAACAGCGCACCAAAGCCGCTGCGCATCCCCTGGGGCGCGGTATAGCCGACCACCACGAACTCGTCGCTGTCGGCGTGCTTGGTCTTGATCCAGTCCGCACTGCGGCCGCCGTGGTAAGGCGCATCGGCGCGCTTGCTGACGATACCTTCCCAGCCCTTGTCGGCGCTGGCGGCGAACACCTCCGGGCCGCGCCCGATGACGTGGTCGCTGTAGGCCAGCGTGCCCGGCGTCTGCCCGAGCAAGGCGCGCAACAGCTGCTTGCGCTCCAGCAGCGGGGTGGCGCGCAGATCCACGCCCGCCACGCCGAGCAGATCGAATACCAGATAGCGCAGCGGCTGGCGCGCACTGCCGTCGAGGGCGCGTTGCAGCGCCGAGAAGTCGCTGCGCCCTTGCGCATCGAGCACCACCAGCTCGCCGTCCAGGCGCGCATCGTGCACCGGCAAGGCCTGCAGCGCGCGCACCACCTCCGGGAAGCGCGCACTCCAGGCCTGGTCGTTGCGCGAGCGCAGCTCGGCCTGGCCGCCGACCAGATCGGCCAGCAGGCGATAGCCGTCCCATTTGATCTCGTGCAGCCACTGTGCGCCGTCCGGCGCCTGCGGGCGCAGCAAGGTCAGCTGGGCCCGCAGGCCAGTGGGGCACGACGTCGGCCGTGCGCCCGGCAGGGCAAGCGCACGCTTGCGCCACTGTGCCTGGGTCGTATCGCCGCGACTGGCCGTGGGCGCCTTGGACGCCGACGCGCGCGTCTTGCCTCGCGCGCTGGAAGCGCGGTTCCGCCCGGTGGCCTGCACCGGCGTCGTGCCGGTGGCTTCGCTATCGGCCTCCACCAGCGCGTTGGCATCGAGATCGGCGGCATGCGCATCGTCGCGCTTGATCAGCAGCCACTGCGGTTGGCGCCCGCGCAGGCGCGTGCGGATCAGCGCAAAGCCACCCCGCAGCCGTTGCCCCTGCAGTTCGAATTCCAGCTTTCCGGCCGCCAGCGCCTGCAGCGGATCGCCGCTGCAATGCCAGCTGCCGTGGTCGAAGATCCGCACGTGGCCGCCGCCATATTGACCGGCCGGGATTTCGCCCTCGAAGCCGGCGTAGGACAGCGGGTGATCCTCCACCTGCACGGCCAGACGTTTTTCACCGGCACGCAGCGAGGGACCCTTGGGCACTGCCCAGCTCTTGAGCACGCCATCGGCTTCGAGCCGGACGTCGTAGTGACGCGTACTGGCGTGATGCAGCTGCACCACGAAGATCGGCCGCCGCCGCTTGGCGGACGGCGCATCGGCGGCCGGCTCCGGGGTCAGCTCGAAGCGCCGCTTGCGGGCGTAGTCGCGCAGCGACATCGGCGTGCCCTAACCGGCCTTGCGCCGCGGCGCGGCCTTCTTGGTGGGCTTGCCGGTGGCCTTGCGCGCGGTCGTCCTGGCGGCTTTCTTCTTCGCCGTCTTCTTGCTGCTGGCCTTCTTGGCTGGCGCAGCCGTCGCACTGGGCTTCTTGGCCGGCGTGCGCGTATTGGCCTGCAGGCTCTTCTGCAGCAACGCCATGAAGTCGACCACGTTGGTGCTGGCGTCTTCGTGCTGGGCCGGCTCGTCGTCGACCTCGGTGGTGCCGGTCTTGGCCTGCACCCGCTTGCGCAGGATCTGTTCGAGTTTGCTGCGAAACTCGTCGTGGTAGTCCTGCGGATTCCAGGTGCCGGACATCGATTCGATCAGTTGCTTGGCCATCTGCTGTTCCTTGGCCGAGATGCGGTACTCGCCCACCGCGCCGGCCGGCAGCTTGTAATCCTGCGGGTCCACCAGTTCCTGTTGGTAGCGCAGCAAGAGCAGAACCAGCGCATCGCCCTGCGGCATCACCGCCGCCAGGTATTCGCGGGTGCGGATCACCACCTTGGCAATGCCGACCTTGCCGGTGTCGCGCAGGGTTTCGCGCAGCAGCACATAGCCTTTTTCGGCTTTCTTGCCCGGCACCAGGATGTAGGGCTTCTCGAAATAACGTGGATCGATGTCGGCCGCATCGACGAAGGTTTCGACCTCCACTGTTTCATGGCTTTCCGGCGCGGCCTGGCGGATGTCCTGTTCCTCCACCACCACGTAGCTGCCCTTGTCGTATTCGAAGGCCTTGATGATCTCTTTCCACGGAACTTCCTCGCCGGTGTCGGCGTTGACGCGCTCGAAGCGGATCGGCTTCTTGTCGCGCGAATCGAGCATGCGGAAATGCAGGTCCACCTTGCGCTCGCCGGACATCAGCGACACCGGTACGTTGAGCAGGCCGAAGGACAGCGTGCCGCTCCAGATCGGTCGCGCCATCAGTGCGCCACTCCGTGCACCGCGGCGATCGGAATATGGTCAAGCGCGAGCCAGGCATCTTCGACCACGCCTCGCACATGCGGCCAGTCCAGACGCGAACTGCCGCGCATGCACTCCCACTGCGCGGCCAATTCCTGCTCGCATTGCGCATCGGCGCCACGGGGCCAATCGGCCGCATGGGTGAGGCGGGCGAACGCATAGGCCGGCGAAAGGTCGCGCCAGGTCGGCCCGCCACGGCGGCGGCGGCGCTGATAGTCGGCAACGCTGTAACACTGGAAGTCCTGCGGGACGCCTGCTGCATCCGACGGCCCCCTCCGCCGCCGTCTGGGCGGGGCGGTCATCTCATCGGGTGGCAGGCTGAACAGGCGGCGGTCGGGGCGGCGGTCCGAGGGGCGCATGGCGCGACTCCAGGCGGCGGCAATGGCGGGGGAGCACAGCAGTAGCGCGCCACTCGTGAGTCATGCGTGAGCGCGGCCACGGCCGCGCTGCCATCGCCTTCACCGCGGCCGCGTTGAACTGACCATTCACCCCGCACTGGAGCCCTCCATGTCCCGTGATCCCCTGCGCGAACAGCCGCCGCAACCAGGCGAGCAGCGCGGCAAGCGCGATGCCGAGCACTATGAAGACCGCGGCGCCGGCGACACACCCGGCCGTCGCATTCCTGCCGACGATCAAACCCCGGCCAAGAAACCCGGCACGGCGCCAGCGGGCGATCGCCACTGATCGTCGCCACTGATCGTCGTCGCTGCACGTAAGCGTTGTCGCCGATAAGCGTTGTCGCCGAAGTGCCGCGGCGACAACGCCATCTCCGCAGCGCTGTCGATTTGTCCACCTCGCCTGTTGCGACCGCAGTACCGTCACCCTGCGACCGGCATCACCCGCCGACCGGGCACCGCCTCTCAGGTCGATCGGAGCGCACCCCACGGGCGCACTCTGGCGTTTCCTGCCGCGATGCTCAGCCGCCGATATCCCATTGCAGGCCGACCGTATAGGTGCGGTCCGGGCCAGGTTCGTAGTAACGCCCATTGCCGTCGTTGACGATCACCGAGCCGATGTAGCGACGATCCAGCGCGTTATCGATGCGCACGAAGGTGCGTAGCGCGCCGTGCGCCGCCGACCAGCGGCGCGAGGCCTCCAGGTTGACCAGCGCATAGCCGGGCGCGCGCTCGCTGGCGAGGTCGTTGACCACGGTGGCAGCAGACGCCACCGACTCGGCGGCGAACTGCCATTGCCGCGGCTGCCACTGCCAGCGCGCGAACAGTTGTTGCCGCGGCACGCCGGGCAACGGCGTGCCGCTGGCCACGACCGCAGTCGGGGTGGCGCAGCCGCTGCTGGCGCAGGTCAGATAGCCATCGCGCACGCTGGCATCGACGAAGGTGTAGGCCAGCTGCAGCTGCTGGCGCTGGCCGAGCGGCTGCAGCCAGCTCAGTTCCGCGCCCTGGCGACGCGTGGCGCCGATATTGCGGTAGGTGCTGCGCCCGTTGGTATTGCTGGCCACCGCCAGTTCGTCGTCGGTATCGGCGCGGAACACCGCCAGCTCCAGCGCCGCGCCGCTTTGCGCGCGCCACTTGCTGCCGATTTCCACATTGCGGCTGCCCGCCGCGCCCAGATCCAGCGCCAGGCCGGCGCCGCCGTCGCTGCGATAGCCCAGTTCGTTGAAGGTCGGGGTCTCGAAGCCGCGCCCGAACGAGGCATACAGACGCAGGTTCTCGCTGGCCCGGAACACCACCCCGGCCACCGGCGTGGTGGCCGCGTAGTCGCGCCGTCCGCTGTCGTCGGGATTGCGCCCCACGATGTAGGCGTCGTCGGAGGCGAAGCGCACCGTGCTGTGGCGCGCGCCGACCAGCGCCGACCAGCGATCGCTCCATTGCCACCACAGCTGTGCGAACTGGTCGATGTTCTCGACCCGGTCGCGCTGGTCGCGCCGCGGCGCGCCCTTGACCCCGAGCGTGTCGCCGACGAAATTCTCATAGCCGGTGCGGTGTTGACGTTGGCGATCGACATTGGCACCGACGGTGAGCTGCAAGGGCCGGCCCCAGGCCTGTCCCTGCCAGGCCCAGCGCGCGTCGGCGCCGTCGTAATGACCGTCCAGATCGATCACCCCGCCGGCATGGAGTGGATTGCGCTGCACCGCCACCGGGATGGACAGGAACTGCTCCACCCAGCGCTGGCCGCCATACGCCATCAGCCGCAGGGTCTGCTGGTCGAACTGCTGGGTGAAGATCGCCCCGGCCTGCGCTTGCCGCACCGATTTGCGGGTATCGAACTGGGTAGCCACTGCGGCGACCTGGCGCGGGTCGGCCGCGAACTGCGCGCGGGTCAGGCCCAGCGGGTCCTGCGCATCCGGCGCGTCCAGATAGTTGAGCACCAGCTCCAACCGCCGGTCCGGCGCCAGGTCGACGCCGAGCTTGGCATTGACCGAGTCGCGCTTGGCGCGGCTATGGTCGCGAAAGCCATCGGTCTGGAAGTGGTTGGCAGCCAGGTTGTAGTGCACCGGGCCCTGCTGCCCCAGCAGCTGGGCGCCGCTGTTGACGGTGGCATTGCTGCCGTAGGTGGCGCGCAGCCGCCAGGGATCGTCCGGCTGGCCATCGGCGCTCCACAGCTGCAGCACGCCGCCGGAGGAGTTGCCGTAGAGCGCCGAGAATGGTCCCCGCAGCACCTCCACCCGCTCGGCGCCGAGCACGTTGAAATGCGACAGCTGGCCCTGGCCATCGGGCATGGTGGCCGGGATGCCATCGACCAGCAGCCGCACGCCGCGCACGCCGAAGGTAGAGCGCGCACCGAACCCGCGGATCGACAGCTGGGTGTCCTGGGCATAGTTCTGGCGATCGCGCGCCACCAGCCCGGGGACGCCGTCCAGCAGCTCGGACAACTGGGCGCCACGGCGGTTGTTGGCATCGACTCCAACGGCGGTAATGGAGGCCGGCAGGTCGAAGTCGTCCACGCCATGCACCCGTGCCGCTTCTACCTGCACGGTGGCCAGTTGCTGGGGAGGCGTGGCCTGCTGGGCGGCGGCGGGAGCGGCAGCCAGGGCCGTCAGCAAGCTGCAGGCCGCGGCGAGGAGAGTGAGTCTGGGCATGCCGCCTAGTGTCCTCCATCCATACGCGCACCGCACCCCCGCGTACGGAAAGAAGCGTGCTACCCGGCGGCTTGGCCCTGTTAGGATGGGGCGGTTTGGCCGTCCTGCGACCGAACACCGGCAACACCCCCACCTTCCGTCTTCCAGCGAGTCATGCCGTGTCCTTCTTTGCAAACGTAGAACAGGTCCCAGGCGATCCGATCCTGGGCCTGACCGAGGCCTACAACGCCGACAGCCGCCCCAACAAGGTCAACCTGGGTGTGGGCATCTATTACGACGAAAACGGGCGCATCCCGCTGCTGCGCGCGGTGCAGAAGATCGAGCAGCAGCTCGCCCAGGACGCCAAACCGCGCGGCTATCTGCCGATCGATGGCTTGGCCGCCTACGACAAGGCGACCCAGGAACTGCTGTTCGGCGCCGATTCGGCGCTGCTGGCGGCCGGTCGCGTGGCCACCTCGCAGACCATCGGCGGCAGTGGTGCACTGCGCGTCGGCGCGGACCTGCTCAAGAAGCTGCTGCCCACCGCCACCATCGCCATCAGCAACCCGAGCTGGGAAAACCATCGCGCGGTGTTCGGCGCGGCCGGCTTCGAGGTGGTGGACTACACCTATTTCGATGCCGTCAGCCACGGCCTGAACTTCGACGGCATGCTCGCCGATCTGGCCAAGCTGGAGCCGGGCACCGTGGTGCTGCTGCATGCCTGTTGCCACAACCCCACCGGCGCAGACCTGAGCAAGGACCAATGGAAGCAGGTTGCTGGCCTGTTGAAGGAACGCCAGCTGTTCCCGTTCGTCGACATCGCCTACCAGGGCTTCGACCAGGGCATCGAGGCCGACGCCTACGCGGTGCGCCTGCTGGCCGCCGAAGGCATCGACAGCTACGTGGTCGCCAGCTCCTACTCCAAGTCGTTCTCGCTGTATGGCGAGCGCGTGGGCGCGCTATCGGTGGTGTCGGCCACCGCGGCCGAAGCCAAGGCCGTGCAGTCGCAGGTCAAGCGCATCATCCGCACGATCTACTCCAGCCCGTCCACCCACGGTGCCGCGCTGGTCGCCGGCGTGCTGACCAGCGCCGAACTGCGCGATGTCTGGGAGCAGGAGCTGACCGAGATGCGCGAGCGCATCCACGCGCTGCGCGCGGGCCTGGTCGCCAAGCTGGCGACCCTGGGCGCGCCGGAGTTCGACTTCATCCAGCGCCAGGCCGGCATGTTCTCGTACTCGGGCCTGACCCGCACGCAGGTGGATCGTCTGCGCGAGGAGTTCGCCATCTATGCCGTCGGCACCGGCCGCATCTGCGTGGCCGCGCTGAGCCAGCGCAACCTGGACTACGTGGCCCAGGCCGTGGCGACGGTCAGCCGGATGTGATGCAACGCGCTCCCTTCCCCCGCCCGCGGGGGAAGGTGCCCGCAGGGCGGATGGGGGTGCACACTCTCCCGCCCTCCACAGCTTCCATTCGCGCCTAGCCGATCATTCGCGCGGCCAACCGCGCATCCGATGATCGAAATCTAACGGCACACTCGCGACAATGGCGCCCCCCCTCTCCACATAGGCTGCCTGCTCCATGTCGCGTCCCTCGCTGACCCGCTTCCTGATCGAAGAACAACACGCCGGTCGCATCGACCCGGAACTGCGCCAGCTGATCACCATCGTCTCGCGGGCCTGCAAGCGCATCTCCATTGCCGTCAGCAAGGGCGCGCTGGGGGGCGTGCTCGGCGATGCCGGTACCGGCAACGTGCAGGGCGAGGCGCAAAAGAAACTGGACGTGCTGAGTAACGACATCCTGCTGGAAGCCAATGCCTGGGGCGGTCATCTGGCTGCCTGCGCATCGGAAGAAATGGATCACAGCCAGCCGGTGCCGGACCAATATCCCAGCGGCGATTTCCTGCTGCTGTTCGATCCCTTGGACGGCAGCTCCAACATCGACGTCAACGTCTCGGTCGGCACCATCTTCTCGGTGCTGCGCGCACCCAAGGGCACCGAGAAGCCTGGCGATGAGCATTTCCTGCAGCCGGGCACCCAGCAGGTGGCGGCCGGCTACTGCATCTACGGACCCAGCACGATGCTGGTGCTCACTCTGGGCCATGGCACCCACGCCTTCACCCTGGAGCGCGAAGAAGGCAGCTTCCTGCTGACCCAGCGCGACATGCGGGTGCCCGAAGACACCGCCGAATTCGCCATCAACATGTCCAACCAGCGTCACTGGGAACCGGCGATGCAGGCCTACGTGGGCGACCTGCTGGCAGGCAAGGACGGCGCACGCGGCAAAGATTTCAACATGCGCTGGATCGCCAGCATGGTGGCCGACGTGCATCGCATCCTGACCCGTGGCGGCATCTTCATCTACCCGTGGGACAAGAAGGACGCCAGCAAGCCCGGCAAGCTGCGCCTGATGTACGAAGCCAACCCGATGAGCATGCTGATCGAACAGGCCGGCGGCGCGGCGACCACCGGCCGTGTGCGCATCCTCGACATCCAGCCCACCCAGCTGCATCAGCGCGTGCCGGTCTTCCTCGGCTCCAAGAACGAGGTCACCGAAGCCACCCGCTACCATCTGCAGCACGACACGGCACAGGGCTGAGAGCGATCCGGCGCCGGCCGGCGCGCGGTGGCAGGTGACTCCTCGCCTGCCACTGCGTGCCTGGCCACCACCGTGCAGGCGGTGGCCCAGTGGGATTGATCACCCTCCGCGGCGGCGACCGATCGCCGCCGGCCTGGCAGTGTCTGCTAGGCTAGCCCGGCCGACCATGACGGTCGGTATGAATGGATTCCTCAGGGGGAACAATGAAGATCACCATGCGTGCGCTCGCCATCGCGAGCCTGTTGTTGCTGTGTGCCTGCTCGACCAACAGCGTCGTGCGTCAGAGCTACAAGGCCGATGCCGGCACGACCTATGTCTATACGCTCCACGGCAACGCCGATACCGATGCCGACAGCCTGGCGACGTTCCGCCAACAGCTCGACGCCAAGCTGAAGGCCGCGCAGCTGCTGGGCACGGCCGGGGCGCCGGGTGCGCGCACGCTGGACATCACGGTGACGCATTACTACATGCGCAGCAATGGCGCGCGCTTCTGGGCCGGCGTCATGGCCGGGCGCGACAAGATGGCGACCTCCATCGCGGTCAAGCAGGGCGACGCCACGCTGGCTGCGTTCGATGTCGAGTCGACCAATGCCACCTCGTTCGGCAGCTCGGGGGGATTGATGGAAACCCATGCCGAGGAAATCGTGCAGCGTTTGCTGCAGATGCGCTGAGCGCATCGGTCGCGCCAGCCATCTGGCGCGACGGCAGAGATCGGATACGCACACAAAACCATCGCATCGTCGTCGCCCTACGCCCGCTGGCGGAGCTGCGACCGGGTCAGCCACTCTCTTCAGGAACGCTTTCATGGATGTCAGCCAACTCACCTTTTCCCGCGACCACGCCGCGCATGCCCGCGCCCGCGATGCCGGTACCGGCCTGCGCCTGATCCTGCTGGCCTGCGCCGCCAGTGCGATCGCCTTCATCTTGCTGTTGCTACCAGCTGGCGGCCACGGACCGTCAACAGCCGTGGCAGCGCTCTGCGTCGCGCTGGGCCTGGCTGCCGCCGGGTGCGGCGCCTACGGCAGCTATCTGACTGCCACGGCGGTGGGCTGGGCATCCTGGATCACCGCCGCGGTGGTGCTCGGCGCCTTGCTTCCGTATCTCAAGCTGGTGTTTTTCGCGGTCCTCGCGGTGCAGGCACTGACCCGGATCCGTGCTGCCGGCTACGCGTTCTCGCTATGGGGCCCGTTACGGCGGACAGCAGGCTGATGCAGCGGTTATCGCCAGCAGGCCATTGCATGCGGCATGTCCCTCGCCGCCGGTCAGGACGCCCCTGAGCGATGGAGCAGCGTTGGCAGATCCAGCATGAGAACGGCATCCTGCACGCCACCCGCGCGCAGGCGCAGGCATGGCATGCCGCCGGGCGCATCGGATCGCAGTCGCTGGTATGGACGGCGGGCATGAGCAGCTGGCAGCCCTATGCGAACTGTTCGCTGGCCACGCCGGTGCCGCCACCACTACCCGACGCCATCAACGCCAACGATGCCGCTGAACCCGCCCTCCCCCCGCCCGAGGCCCCGTCGCTGGAACTGCGGCGGCGGGACGGCCGCATCGAGCCGCGCTTTGTCGCTGGCGAGGTCCGCGCCAGCCTGGAACGGCCGGCCCTGGCGGTACCGGCGGATGCGCCAGCGCTGCATGTCTACGGCGACGGTTGGCAGGATGTGCGACCGCATCCATGGCGGCGCTACTTCGCGCGTGGCTTCGACACGCTGCTGCTGGGCGGGCTGCTGTGGTTCGGCTTGGGCATCGTCGCCGGCACCGTGAGCCCAGCGCTCTATACCGCGCTGCTGCTACCGGTGAGCCAGCACCTGCTGTTGTCGACGCTGGCGACCATGGTGTTGGTGATGCCGCTATTGGCCTTGTGGATCGGCTTGTCGGGGACCAGCCCCGGCAAGTGGTTGTTCGGCATTCGCGTGCTGCGCAGCGATGGCTTTCCGCTCGGCTTCACCGACGCCCTGCTGCGCGAGGGACGCGTGTTGCTTTATGGACAATGCCTCGGCCTGCCGCTGCTCAGCATCGCCGCACAGGTCTATGCCTTGGTCAGCCTGTTCAACCACGGACAATGCAGCTGGGACCGCGACCATGGCTGGGTGGTCACGCATCGCCCGTTTGGCGCAACACAGGTCGTGTTCGGCGTGTTGGCACTGCTCTTGCTCGGCAGCATGCTGGCTGTCCTGCGCTGGATGGGCTGAGCGATGGATCACCTGCACTTACGCGATCGCCGCGGTTACCTGGGCGCCTGGACGCCCGACCAGGTGCAAGCCGACTACCGGCAGGGGCGCTACCGCGCCGACACCTTGTCGTGGGCGCCGGGCGAAGCCCGGTGGTGCTCGCTGGAGCGCCGCTGGCAGCCCCGCCGCTGGCCATGGCAGGGCCTGCGGATCGCCGCGGCGCTGCTGGCCTGCCTGCTGCTGGGCGTGGTGTTGCCGCTCTGGTCGCTGCAATCGCCCGGCGCCTTGCTGATACCGCTGCCCTGGCATCTGGCGCTGGCCGCCATCGCCGTCCTCGGCAGCGTGGCGCTGCTGGCGCGGGCGATCGTGCGCGATCGTGGGACCGGCACCTCGCGTGGCTGGCTGATGGTGTGGCTGCTGCTGCTCGCCTTGCCGCTGATGGTGGCGCTGCTGCACCAGATGGCCAGCACCGAGCGCGACCGCCAGGGCCACGCCAATGCGCGCATGCGCTTGAGCGCAGACGGCCGCGTCTTGCAGATCGACGGCAGCATCGGCGCGCGCTTCGTTCCCGACTTCAGGGCCGCGCTGGCACGTGCGCCGCAGCTGCAGCGGGTAGACATCGACAGCGGCGGCGGCTTGGTGACCGACGCCCTGCAGGCCGTCGAGCAGATTCGCGCGCGGCGCCTGGTGGTGCGGGTGAACAATACGTGCGCCAGCGCCTGCGTGCTGCTCTGGGCCGCCTCGCCAGCGCGCGAGTTGAGCTTGCGTGGGCGCATTGGCCTGCACCAGGCACAGGTGCCTGGACGGGTGCCCGAACAATGGCGCAGCAATGCCTTGCAAGACCTGACCGACCGGAGCCGAAAGGTGCTGATCGGCGCGGGCTTCGGCCCCGGCTTGCTGTCGGCATGGCGCACAACGCCGGCCACGTCGATGTACTGGGCCGACGCCAGCATGCTGATGGCCGACGGCGTGCAGGTGCGGGTAGTCGATGCGCAGGGACTGCCAGCCACCGCCGCGCAACGCGCAATGGCCGGGGCCTTGCAGCAGATGAACGCCAGCGACGCCAGCTGGCAGCTGTACCTGGCCTATGCGGAGCAGCAACCGAAGCAAGCGCCGGGATATGCCAACGCCATTGCCCAGTCCTTGCTGGCGAAGGACGAACAGCGCGCCATCGACTGGATCGTCGCCTTGAACGGCCGCATCGATGCGTTCGCCTTCGACCACGCCAGCGACGCGCAGTTGCTGCGCTGGGGCAAGGCCATGGCAGCGCTGTGGGAGCAGGCCAGTCGTCAGGAGAGCCTGGGCCAATGCAATGCCTTGTTGGACACCGGCGAGCGGCCGATCGACCAGCCGACCCGGCAACGGATACGCAGTCTGCTGGCCACGCTGGTCGCCGAGATTGCACCGGGAGCACCGGCGCGCCCATTGAATCCACGGCAGCAGGATCAGGCAGAAGCCGCCCTGCGCCGCGCCGCTGCCGAGGTGCGCATGGCCGCAAGCACCAACCGTGCGGACGGCGGAATGACGCGTCTGCGCTGCACCCGCATGGCGCAGGCGTATCGCGACGCACTCACTCTACCCAGCGCCGAGGCAGCGCTCCGCTTGCGCATGCTGCAGGCACTGGTGCTCGACTAGCGATTCAACGCAAGGGTCCAGCGCAAGGGTGTCGCGGTCGCCATCACTCACGCTGCACGCACGCACCACAGCTGCTGGACACCGCCCACCGCACGCTCGTGATGTCATCCATCATGGAGTTACGCATGAGCCTGCGCGCATTTGGCCTGAATTGCAGCCTCAAGGCCAGCGATACACCGTCGTCGACGCAGAAGCTGTTGGACCAACTATTGCAAGCACTCGCAGTGCACGACGTCCAGGGCGCATCGGTCCGTGTCGCCGACTACAACGTGCTGCCTGGCGTGAGTACCGACGAAGGCAATGGCGATCAGTGGCCGCAGCTGCGTCAACGCATCCAGGAGGCGGACATCTTCCTGCTCGCCACACCGATCTGGGTCGGCCATCCCTCCAGCCTGGCGCAGCGGGTGCTGGAACGCCTGGACGCGGTGCTGGGCGAGATCGGCGACGATGGTGTCTATCCCACCTTCAACAAGGTGGCGATGGTCGCGGTGGTCGGCAACGAGGACGGCGCGCACAAGGTCAGTGCCGATCTGTATCAAGGCCTGACCGACTTCGGTTTCAGCGTGGCAGCCGGCGGCCCGGCCTACTGGGTCGGTGAAGCAATGGGCAGTACCGACTATGTTGATCTATCGTCCACGCCGCAGGCCTTGGCCGACACCATCAGGACCGCTGCCAGCAACAGCGCCCACCTGGCGCGCCTGCTGAAGGCCTCGCCGTATCCGGCGCCCTTGCGCTGAAGCCCTGCAGTGGCGACAAGCGCGCAACGCTCACGGCGACTCGAACGCGCCCAGGTCCGGTGCACGGCCATTGAAGGGTTCGCCGACGTCGACACCGGCATCCACCAACGCGCCGCCCGGTGCCGGCGTGGCGAAGGTGATCACCGGCAGATCGCCGTTCGGCTGGCGGGGACGGCTCAGTTGGCGCTCGTCCAGGCTGAGGAAATCGCTTGCGACCAAGGGCAGCGCCAGGCTGAAGGAATTGCGGCCAATCGTGTTGGCGCTGGCGCTGCCCAGGTTGGCGATCTCGGTGCGAGCGCCATAGCCCAGGTTGTTGGTCAGCGTGTGGCCGTAGCCGGGCACATCGGTCAGGTTGTCGCTCGAGGTCGACAGCATGTCGTAATTGGCGCGCGCATTGCCGATGGCGGTGTTGTTGATCCAGTCCTGTCCGCCGATCTGATGGTTGGCGTAGAAGCCATTGGTGCGGTTGGCCACCGACAGATTGAAGGCGATGCGGTGGCGCGGGACCGGCTGCGGATAGGCGCTGCCGTTGCGGCCATAGCCACCGGCCTTGAAACCATTGCCATCGCCCAACGGCGTGCCATCGGTGTCCAACCCGTTGCGGAACGCCCAGTTGTGACGCAGCGTCACCGCCGCCCAGGCATTGATCAGATCGAAGCCATCATCGCTGTTGTTCCAGGCACGACTGCCCTCGATGAGATTGCCGGTGCTGCTGGCGGTGGTGGGATGTACGCCAAAGCCATCGATATTGCCGTGCGAAAAACTGTTCAATCCCTTGTTGTTGTAGGCGTCGACGTTGTGCACGCGGTTGTTGCTGCCGGACACCAGATACCAGCCGATCGCCATGCCGTCGTGGATGGAGAGCCGATCGAACAGATTGCCGCTGCCACCCTGGACGCGAAATGCCTCCGACTGGGTATGACGATCGGCGATGGTGATGCGCACGCCGACCACCTCGAATCCCTGGAAGATGCAGTTGTCGGCGCTGATGCGAAAGGCCGTCACCCGGTGCCCGCTCGGCGCCACTGCGGAGAAGTCGAACACCGGCCGTTCGTTGCGATAGGCCAGGTACGACACGCCGCTCTTGCGGATGTCGTTGACGACGGCGTAGGTGGCGTCGAGCGCGCTGATGTCGGCATTGGTCGGGCGATAGGTACCGCCGCGCAGATACACCGTATCCCCGCTGGCCGCCGCGGCCTGAGCGGCCATCAGGGAGGCGAACGGCGCGGCGATGGTTCCCGGGTTGGTATCGGCGCCGGCTGGGGAGACATACCAGTCGGCGGCGGTCGCGCCCAGTGGCAGCATGAGCAGGCAGGACAGCAGAGACGGCATCGGGCGCGGCGCGGACGGCATGGCGAGGGGTCTCCAACGTCGGTAAGAGCACGCTGCAGGACTGCCGGCAGCGCAGGCATACATCAGCGGACACATCCGCTGACGGCAGATGCTAGCCCGCCGCCGGCAAAGGTCAACGCGCCCACTGCACAAACGCGACAGGCGTTGGGCCGCGTTCGCAATCGCCGGCACGCAGCGCCGATCTGCGGATCGACACGGCGCCGGACCGGCCGCCAGCACTTGACCGACCCGGCGTGGGCAGCGATGGTCGCAGATCGCACACGCCCGTTCGGGCAGCTCCTGGAGACCCGCTCGTGGACCGTCGCACCTTTCTCTCTCTGTCCGGCCTTGGCGCGGCCAGCCTGTTGTTGCCACAGACCCGTCTGATCGCCGCCGAACAGTTGCTCGCGCCGGCCGACGCAGCGCGCAACCGCCGATTGGCCGACACCGCGCTGACGACGGCCAAGGCCGCCGGTGCCGGCTATTGCGACGTCCGCGTGGGCCGTTACCTGCGCCAGTTCGTGATCACCCGCGAGGCGCAGGTGGAGAACGTGGTCAACGCCGAGTCCTGCGGCGTGGGCGTGCGGGTGCTGGCCGATGGCGCCTGGGGCTTTGCCGCGACCAGCGGCCTGACCAGCGAGGCGGTCGCCACCGCGACCCGGCAGGCAGTGGCCATCGCCAAGGCGAATGCACGGCTGGGGGGTGCGCCGGTGCAACTGGCACCGGTCGCGCCGGTCGGTGAGGTGCAGTGGCGGACGCCGATCCGCAAGAACGCGATGGCCGTGCCGGTGCAGGACAAGATCGCGCTGTTGATGGACGTCAATGCCGCCGCGCTCGCAGCCGGCGCCACCTTCGTGGCCTCGCGGTTGTTCGCCATCAACGAGCAGAAGTATTTCGCCAGCAGCGATGGCTCGTATATCGATCAAGACGTGCATCGGCTGTGGCTACCGTTCACCGTTACGGCGGTGGACAAGGCCAGCGGACGCTTCCGCACCCGCGACGGACTGTCCGCGCCGATGGGCATGGGGTACGAATACCTCGATGGGTCGGCCGAGCAGAAGCACGCGCTGCCTGGCGGCGTGATCGGCTATGGCCACAGCTACGACGCGCGCGAAGATGCCATCGCCGCGGCCAAACAGGCGCGCGCCAAACTCAGCGCACCCTCGGTCACGCCGGGCAAGTACGATCTGGTGATCGATCCGAGCAACTTGTTCCTGACCATCCACGAGTCGGTCGGACATCCGCTCGAACTGGACCGCGTGCTCGGCTACGAGGCCAACTACGCCGGCACCAGCTTCGCCACGCTGGACAAGCGCGACGCCGGCTTCCGCTGGGGCAGCGATGCGGTGACCTTTATCGCCGACAAGACCCGCGCCGGCAGCCTGGGCGCCGTGGGCTACGACGACGAAGGGGTCAAGACCAAGCAATGGGACCTGGTCAAGGACGGCATCCTGGTCGATTATCAATGCACGCGCGACCAGGCGCATCTGCTGGGCAAGACCGCCTCCGACGGCTGCAGCTATGCCGACTCCTGGTCCAGCGTGCAGTTCCAGCGCATGCCCAATGTGTCGCTGGCGCCGGGCAAGACGCCGCTGGCGGTCGCCGACATGATCAAGAACGTCGAGCGCGGGCTGTACATCCACGGCCGCGGCTCGTATTCGATCGATCAGCAGCGCTACAACGCGCAGTTCGGCGGGCAGTTGTTCTACGCGATCGAGAACGGTGAGGTCACCCATCTGGTGGAAGACGCCGCCTACCAGATCCGCACGCCGGAATTCTGGAACGCCTGCAGCGCGGTCTGCGACCAGCGCGATTTTCGCCTGGGCGGCTCGTTCTTCGACGGCAAGGGCCAACCTGGCCAGGTGTCGGCGGTCTCGCATGGTGCGTCCACGGCCCGCTTCGATGGGATCAACGTGATCAATACCGCGCGCTCGTTGGGCTGAGAACGCCTGACCGGTCATGCGCAGGATGTCCTTGGACAGTCTTGCACTTCGGCGTGTCCCATGATCCTTTGGCCGTGTCGCAGGTCAATCCGCTGCAGCAATCGCCACGCTTGCGTTCGCAACCACGATTCGCTTGCCGCTGAAAGCCTCGTTCGTCGCGTGCGCGGTGCCCTGACCGCTCGCGGGACACGTCGTGAATCCATCCATGCAGGCTCCGTCCCGCAAGCGGCCGGGGCACCGCACCAGAAGGGCGGATTCCGATGTGATTTTTCTTATTCAAGCGCTGTTCGCGGCTCGAAAGACACCCGCGATCAACACGCGCCATGGATGGATTGTCACCTGCGCACCGACCAACACGACTGGTCCTTGCCCGCCCACCGTCGCGGGACCTTTGATTGCGACGCGGTTCCCGCGCCAACACCATCGGAAAGATCGGCACCCATCGCATGCGGCCGTGCAGGTCGAGACGAGTCGACGCAACCCCCACGCCGCCAGCTGCGCTCGCTAAACGCGTTTGGATGACGCATCCGCATGCCGCCTGTGCAGCGACCCATGCCGAAAGTCATTTGACGCAGCATTCATCGGCCGGCAAGAATCGGCGACACCGCGCACAAAGGGATGTGCGTGCCACCACACCACCTGCGCGATGCGCGGGATCATTGGGGGAGTGCCGTGCAGCGACGTGATTTCCTGGCCTTGACCGGGCTGACCATGGGCGGATTGATCATCCCCGCTTCCTTCGGCAACGCGATCGCCGCCGAGCAGCTGTTGACGCCGTTCGACGTGGGCCGCAAGAAGCGCCTGGCCGACGCCGGCTTGAACGCGGCGCGCCAGGCCGGCGCCAGCTATTGCGATGTGCGCATCGGCCGCTATCTGCGTCAGTTCGTGATCACACGCGAAGACAAGGTCCAGAACGTGGTCAACACCGAGTCCATCGGTGCCGGCATCCGCGTCATCGTCGGTGGCGCCTGGGGGTTTGCCGCCACCAACGACCTGACCGAACAAGGCGTGGCCAAGGCCGCCACCCAGGCCGCGGCGATCGCCAAGGCCAATGCCAAGGTGCAGGGCACGCCGGTGCAGCTGGCACCCACCCCGGGCGTGGGCGAAGTCAGCTGGAAGACGCCGATCAAGAAGAACGCGATGGAAGTGCCGATCAAGGACAAGGTGGACCTGCTGCTGGGCGTCAACGCCGCCGCCAGCGCCGCCGGTGCCAACTTCGTCAACTCGATGCTGTTCGTGGTCAACGAGCAGAAATATTTCGCCAGCACCGATGGGTCCTACATCGACCAGGATGTGCATCGCATCTGGGCGCCGATGAGCGTGACCGCCATCGACAAGGCCAGCGGCAAGTTCCGCACCCGCGACGGGCTGTCCGCGCCGATGGGCATGGGCTATGAATACCTGGACGGCGCAGCGTCGGGCAAGTTCGTCTCGCCCAACGGTGTGGTGAACTACGGCCTGTCCTACGACATGAAGGAAGACGCCATCGCCGCTGCCAAACAGGTACAGGAGAAACTCAAGGCACCGTCGGTCAAGCCAGGCAAGTACGACCTGGTGCTGGACCCCTCGCATACCTGGCTGACCATCCATGAGTCGATCGGCCACCCGCTGGAACTGGACCGCGTGCTCGGCTATGAAGCCAACTATGCCGGCACCAGCTTCGCCACCCTGGACAAGCTCAAGGCCGGCTTCCAGTACGGCAGCGACAAGGTGCATATCCTCGCCGACAAAACCCAGGTGGGCAGCCTCGGCGCGGTGGGCTACGACGATGAGGGCGTCAAGACCAAGCAGTGGGATCTGATCCGCGACGGCAAGCTGGTGGACTATCAGGCCATCCGCGACCAGGCGCATATCCTCGGCAAGAGCGCCTCCGATGGCTGCTGCTACGCCGACTCCTGGTCCAGCGTGCAGTTCCAGCGCATGGCCAACGTCTCGATGGCACCCGGCAAGACGTCATTGAGCGTCAGCGACCTGATCAAGAATGTGGAAAACGGCATCTACATCATCGGGGACGGCTCGTTCTCCATCGACCAGCAGCGCTACAACGCGCAGTTCGGCGGCCAGCTGTTCTACGAAATCAAGAACGGCGCCATCACCCGCATGATCGAAGACGTGGCCTACCAGATCCGCACGCCGGAGTTCTGGAACGCCTGCAGCGCCGTGGCCGACGCGCGCGACTACCGCATGGGTGGTTCGTTCTTCGACGGCAAGGGCCAGCCCAGCCAGGTCTCGGCGGTCTCGCATGGCTCGTCCACCGCCCGCTTCGACGGCATCAACGTCATCAACACCGCCCGTTCGCTCGGCTGACCGGAGATAGTCCCATGAGCATCCTCACCGAAGCGCAGGCCAAGGCCATCCTCGACAAGGTCATCGCCCTGTCCAAGGCCGACGAATGCACCGCCACACTCAGCGGTACGATCGACGGCAACATCCGCTTTGCACTGAACAACGTCTCCACCAGCGGTATCGTCGACAACACCGATCTGCAGGTGCAGGTGGCGTTCGGCAAGCGGGTGGGCGTTGCCACCATCAACGAGTTCGACGACGCTTCGCTGGAGCGCGTGGTACGCCGTGCCGAGGACCTGGCAAAGCTGGCACCGGAAAATCCCGAGTTCATGCCGGCGGTCGACAAGCAGACCTACACACCCAGCCCCACCTTCAGCGAATCCACCGCTGCGATCGATCCGGCCTTCCGCGCCCAGGTCGCCGCCGATTCGATCGCCCCATGCAAGGGCAAGGGTCTGATCGCCGCCGGCTTCCTGGAAGACGGTCAAAGCTTCACCGCCTTCGCCAACAGCAAGGGGAACTTCGGCTACCAACGCGGTGCGCGCTTCGACTACACCTGCACCGTGCGCACCGAAGACGGTCGCGGCTCGGGCTGGGTGGGCCGCAATCTGAAAGATGCCGCCGACTTCAAGGCCGAGCAGGACATCCGCATCGCCATGCGCAAGGCCAGCGACTCGGCCGAGGCCAAGGCGCTGGAACCGGGCAAGTACACGGTGATCCTGGAGCCGGCGGCAGCCGCAGGCCTGATCTCCTTCATGATGAATTTCTTCGACGCCCGCCGCGCCGACGAGGGCCGCAGCTTCCTGTCCAAGAAAGGCGGCGGCAACAAGCTCGGCGAGCAGGTGTACGACCCGCGGGTCAATATCACGGCTGACCCGTGGGATCCGCGCGCGCCGGTCATGCCCTGGGACGAAGAGGGCCTGCCGCGCGAGAAAATGGCCATCGTCGAGAACGGCAAGATCGCCAACCTGCAGTACTCGCGCTTCTGGGCGCAGAAGAACGGCAAACGTGCGGTCGGCGAGCCGGGCAATCTGTTGATGGCCGGTGGCGACAAGAACATTGCCGAGTTGGTCCGCGGCACCGAGAAGGGCATTCTGGTCACGCGGACCTGGTACATCCGCATGGTCGACCCGCAGACCGTGCTGCTGACCGGCCTGACCCGCGATGGCACGTTCTACATCGAGAACGGCCAGATCAAGTACCCGGTGAAGAACTTCCGCTTCAACGAATCGCCGGTGATCATGCTCAACAACATCGACGAGTTGGGCAAACCGGTGCGCGTGGCCGGCGATGAATCCAACTTCGTGATGATGATTCCGCCGATGCGGCTGCGCGATTTCACCTTTACGTCGCTGTCGGACGCGGTGTGAATCGGGGAGAGTGCCGGGGTTCGGGGGTTAGG
>NZ_NSET01000091.1 GCF_009192945.1 Xanthomonas maliensis
TGTGGCTGCTGGCGCACATGCGCGCATACCGCTCCTGCAGCGCCTTGTCGGCCGACGCACCGCTGCTGGCATGGGTGCGCAGCGCCCAGGGGTAGCGCGTGCTATTGGCGCGCAGCACCTCGGCCTTGTAGCCGCCACTCGACGTGCTGACCACCGCCGCCTTGCGGTCGTGCGGCAGTTGCGCCGGCTCACTGAGCTCGCCGGCAAACCCGCGATACTCCATCGCCGCCTTCAGGTCGTCGGCGCTCGACAGCGGCACCGTGTCGCCCCTGGCCTGCGGTGCACCGATCCACTGCTTGGGCATGATCGGTTGCATGCGCTCGGCGCCGAGAGATTAACCTTAGTAGCGGAAGTAGCTGTCGCCCATTGCAGGAGGGTCAGTTGGCTTCTTCTTCGCCTTGGTGATTTTTCGCAGGTTGATATTTCCAACATCCTTCCAGCCTAACAGTTTGAAGATTGGCTCGGCCATATCTATAAAAGGCAGGAAACGCTTTCCGATGCTATAACCAACCCACAAAAAAATAGCAAAGACCCCTAGGCAGCCGGTGCCGGTAATAATAAGTATGGAATCAGGGCCAATGCTTTGAGATCTCAAATATGTAAAAATCATCAATGCGCACATAATAATATTTATAGACAGCCCGGCAAGAAGAGATAGCTTTAGAACGTTTTTCCAATGAGACCTGCGGCCAGCTGAAACATGTGGATACAAAACAATGACGCGGTCCTTCGGGTCCAGCACTGCAAACCCAGTATATCCGCCGTTTGGAGCAGGCTCTACTACGACCTGAACTTCATCGCCATTTTTGAATGGCCAGTTCCACAAGACGGCTTCGACATGCTTTCCGTCAATGTCAAAGCTCACCTGACACACCGGTTCTTTCATTTCATCCATCGACATGGCTGCCATACCCGCTGCGACGCCGCTCAACCCCATGGCCGCTGCCACAGCTCCGGTCGCAGCCATTCCATCACTATCGCTTGAGCGAAAGAAAATCTCAGCAGTGGTATTTTTTTGCGTCACATTACTCAAGGTGCCCATCAGCACCATTGCATGCGCGTTGAGATTTTCCATCATTCGCTCTTTGAATTTATTTTTCTAACTAAGAATGACGAACAGTTACTTCGCCAATAGCCTTTTGAAACGCCTCATCTTGCTCCTTGAGTGATTTATAAAGCGGCCCACTCGCCCCAAATCCCAAAATCCACCCTTCGCTGATCTTTCCAAACTTATTGCTTTCACACCATTTCTCCAAGGCATCCGGCTCTATTGCGTAAACCAAAACGTCAAGAGCTATTAAGGCAACCGTCACTTGCCATCCGCCAAGCCGTAATATTCCCAAGCCGAGGCGTTTCATCGATGTCTTGACCAATATTTCCTCCCCCTCTTTGGCTGCAGCTGCTTGCAGTCCAGCTCTGAGTGAATCGAGCCAAATAACGATTGATTTGCGGCCAATAGCTCTCTCTAGAACAGGGGCGGAATATGTGAGCGCGGTTAGAAACTGTGCTGATCCAACCGCCAGCCCTATTGCGGTTTTCAGGAACGAAATGGATGCCATCGCATAATTTTTCTCAGACCCAAATCGTTCAATGTCGCCCCAATCGTAAAAAACCCCAACATACGTACCAAACCCACCCAGCCACCCACCGATGGCCTTCATCCTGGACACGCTGCGGCTGGCGTCGCCGAAGAATTCCTTGCTCACCTTTTCGGCCATGCTGGTGTACACCGACACCAGCGAGGCACCCGAGGCCACCAGGCTGCCGTAGTCGCGTGCTTGCTTGTCCGACTTGGCCAGCAGGTTGATGAAGTTCACCAGCTCCAGCACGCCGGTCAGCGAGGCCAATCGCACCGCGTTGCGACTGCTCTGGCTGGCTTGCGCCCAGCGTTGGCGCATCAGTTCGGTGCCCTCGTGCCGCTCCACATCGCGCAGGGCATACATCA
>NZ_NSET01000092.1 GCF_009192945.1 Xanthomonas maliensis
CGTGGCGATGATCTGTGTCTCGGTGAACTTCGATGTGCGCATGGAACCTCCTGACTTGGGAACAATGCCAGAAAGATCTACTTATGCGGTGTCTGCGGATCGGGGGAGCTTACGCTATTGGCGCGCAGCACCTCGGCCTTGTAGCCGCCGGTGGACGTGCTGATCGCCGCCGGCTTGCGGTCGTGCGGCAGTTGCGCTGGCTCGCTGAGCTCGCCGGCAAAGCCGCGATACTCCATCGCCGCCTTCAGGTCGTCGGCGCTCGACAGCGGCACCGTGTCGCCCTTGGCCTGTGGCGCGCCGATCCACTGCTTGGGCATGATCGGTTGCATGCGCTCGGCGGCCGAGAGATTGACCTTAATAGCGGAAGTAGCTGTCGCCCATTGCAGGCGGGTCGGTGGGCTTCATCTTGGTCTTAGTTATTTTTCGAAGATTGATGTTCTTGACGTCTTTCCAGCCCAGCAGCGTGAAAATTGGTTCCGCCATCTCTATGAAAGGTGTAAAGCGATTACCTATCCTGTATGAAACCCAAGTTGCGATCGCAACCATAATTAAAGATGCGCCGCCGCCAACTATATACACAGCCTCGAATTTCATCTCTTTAGAAAAAGCGTAGGCCGCAACCATAAAAGCTAGCATCAAGAAGATAATTACGGACGTCACTATTGAAGAAATATTAAATACGTTCTTCCAATGAGCCCTGCCACCTGCAGAAACATGCGGATAAAGAACTATTATCTTTTCCTTTGGGTCAAGAACCGCGAAACCAATATAACCCCCGCCTTTAGTGGGTTCGGCCACAACCTGCACTTCATCGCCTTCTTTGAAAGGCCAATTCCATAATAATGCTTCTACGTGCCTACCTTCGACATCAAAGCTCACCTTCGATACGGGCTCCTTCATCTCTTCCATCGACATGGCAACCATTCCGGCCGCGGCGCCACTCAAGCCTAAAGCTGCCGCGACGGCACCAGTAGCAGCCATCCCACCTTGATCGCTTGCACTAAAAAAGATCTCCGCAGTCGTATTCTCAAGCTTTACATTGCTTAATGCGCCGGTAAGTATGCATGCTTCGGTCTTCTCATTTTCAAACATCTTCGCCTCAAATAATATTCAATCAGGCAGGCCTAGCAACGACCTCTTTTACGGCCTTCTGAAAGGCATCATCTTGCTCTTTCAACGCTTTGTAATGTGGCTCACTAGCTCCAAAACCCAGAAGCCACCCTTCACTGACTCTCCCAAACCGGTTGGCCTCACACCATTTTTCCAAAGCGTCTGGCTCTATTGCGTAGATCAGTATATCCAATGCAATCAGGGCGACAGTAACTTCCCATCCAGCAAGCCTCAGAATCCCGGCCCCTATGCGCCTCATTGATGCTTTAGCCAATGCTTCCCCTCCCTCTTTGACCGCTGCCGCCTGCAGCCCAGCTCTCACAGAGTCGAAGAAAATGACGATGCCTCTACGGCCAAGAGCTTTTTCAAGAACGGGGGCAGAATAAGCAAGGGCTGTTAGAAATTGTGCACTTCCGACAGCAAATCCGACGCCACTTTTTGCTAATGAGATTAGTGCTAGACCGTAACTTTCTCTCGTCGCAAATCGCACAGTATCTCCAGCATCATAATAAACCCCCACATACGTACCAAACCCACCCAGCCACCCACCGATGGCCTTCATCCTGGACACGCTGCGGCTGGCGTCGCCGAAAAATTCCTTGCTCACTTTCTCGGCCATGCTGGTGTACACCGACACCAGCGAGGCACCCGAGGCCACCAGGCTGCCGTAGTCGCGGGCTTGCTTGTCCGACTTGGCCAGCAGGTTGATGAAGTTCACCAGCTCCAGTACGCCGGTCAGCGAGGCCAATCGCACCGCGTTGCGACTGCTCTGGCTGGCTTGCGCCCAGCGTTGGCGCATCAGTTCGGTGCCCTTGTGCCGCTCCACGTCGCGCAGGGCATACATCATCGGCGTGCTGCTGGTCAGCTGCTGGCTGCGGTAGTGCTGCACGCGCTCCAGGAAGTAGTTGCGGATGCTCGCGCCCGTGCTCGCTTCGACGCTGATCAGGTTCGAGGCCTCGTTTTGGTCCATCAACCCGCGCGTCATCAGCACGAAGCGCACCAGCGCGTTGCCCACCTTGTCCTGCACGCCGTTGAGCGGGCTGGTCTCGCCGGCAAAGCCCCGATACTCCATCGCCGCCTTCAGGTCGTCGGCGCTCGACAGCGGCACCGTATCGCCCTTGGCCTGCGGCGCACCGATCCACTGCTTGGGCATGATCGGTTGCATGCGCTCGGCGCTGAGAGATTGACCTTAGTAGCGGAAGTAGCTGTCGCCCATTGCAGGAGGGTCGGTTGGCTTCTTTTTTTCCTTGGTAGTCTTGCGCAAGTCGATGCTATTTACATCCTTCCAGCCCAAAATAGTGAAAATTGGCTCCGCCATTTCAATAAAAGGCTTAAATCGACGACCAATATTAAGACCAATCAAAAAAACCAGAGCCGCCGACAAAAAGAAAGAAGTTAATAAAAATATTGGCCTATCAATTAAGCTAACTCCCACAACGCTACCTATTAGCGCCATAATTGACCACACCACAAAAGAAGCGCCCCCCCCTGCAAGCCCAGACAATTTAATTACCCGCAACCAGTGTGCTTTTTTTCCTGCGGATACATGCGGGTACAAGGCGATGATACGTTCTTTAGGATCTAATACTGCAAAGCAATTGTAGGAATTCGCAGATGATTGCTCCACGACCGCCTGCACCTCGTCCCCCTCTTTAAACGGCCAATTCCAAAGAATTGCTTCCACATGTTTACTCTCGATGTCGAAGCTCACCTGACATACCGGCTCTTTCATCTCGTCCATCGACATGGAGGCCATGCCGGCTGCTGCTCCACTGAGCCCTAGTGCGGCTGCGACTACACCGGTGGCCGCCATCCCATCGCTATCACCTGTGCTAAAGAAAATTTCTGCGGTGGTATTTTTCAATTTTACGTTAGTCAGCTTTCCAGCAATAACATGGGCTTGCTGATCGTAATTATTTTCCATTAATAACTTCTTCAGTAGTTAATTTTAATTTCCGGGCCGAGCCACAACCTCGCCAATAGCCTTTTGAAATGCATCATCCTGCTCTTTAAGTGACTTATACTTTGGACCGCCAGCTCCGAAGCCCATGATCCAGCCCTCACTTACTTTCCCAAACTGGTTACTCTCACACCACTTTTCCAACGCATCAGGCTCGATGGCATAGATCAAAACATCAATAGCTATTAGGGCGACGGTGACCTGCCATCCACCAAGCCTTAATATCCCAGTAGCGATACGCCTCATTGAAGCTTTGGCTATCGCCTGCTCACCTTCTTTAAGGGCTGCTGCCTGCAGGCCCGCCTTGAGCGAATCAAGCCAGATAACGACGCCTTTTCGACCAATCGCTTTTTCTATTACTGGAGCGGAGTAAGACAATGCTGTCAAGAACTGAGCGCCACCAACAAGCACCCCAGCGAACATTTTCAACCCTGACATAAGAGCTAGAGCGTACTCTCCTTCTTTAATCTTCAGGAAAGTGTCCCCAGCATCATAATAAACCCCAACATACGTACCAAACCCACCCAGCCACCCACCGATGGCCTTCATCCTGGACACGCTGCGGCTGGCGTCGCCGAAGAATTCCTTGCTCACCTTTTCGGCCATGCTGCTGTAGACCGACACCAGCGCTGCACCCGAGGCCACCAGGCTGCCGTAGTCGCGCGCTTGCTTGTCAGACTTGGCCAGCAGGTTGATGAAGTTCACCAGCTCCAGCACGCCGGTCAGCGAGGCCAATCGCACCGCGTTGCGACTGCTCTGGCTGGCTTGCGCCCAGCGTTGGCGCATCAGTTCGGTGCCCTTGTGCCGTTCCACGTCGCGCAGGGCATACATCA
>NZ_NSET01000093.1 GCF_009192945.1 Xanthomonas maliensis
ACGTCGCATTCGACGACGCACGCTGCCTGCCGACGTTGTTCGAGCAACAGGTCGGGCGGGCGCCGCACGCGATCGCGCTGATCGACGGCGACAAGGCCCTGTCCTATGCCGAGCTCGACACCCGTGCCAACCAGCTGGCCCATCACCTGATCGCCCACGGTATCGGCCCGGAAGACCCTGTCGCGCTGCTTCTGCAGCGTGGCAGCGACCTGGTGGTCGCGCTTCTCGCCGTGCTCAAGGCGGGCGCCGCGTATCTGCCGCTGGATCCGGCCTATCCGCCGGAGCGGTTGGCCTTCATGCTCGACGATGCGCAGCCGCGCCTGTTGCTGGCCCATCACGACTTGGCAGCTGCGCTGCCAATCGACTCCGGCATCGCCACGGTGCTGCTGGATGCCGATGCTGATACGTGGTCACAACAATCGACTCAAGCACCACAGCGCAACGACCTGCTGCCGCACCACCCGGCCTACATCATCTACACCTCCGGCTCCACCGGCACGCCCAAGGGCGTGGTGGTGGCCCATGCCCAGGTCGTGCGCCTGCTGCATGCCACGCGTGCCCAGGTCGCACCGAGCGCGGACGATGTCTGGACCCTGTTCCACTCCTGTGCATTCGACTTCTCGGTCTGGGAACTGTGGGGCGCACTGGCCCACGGTGGCCGTCTGGTCATCGTGCCGCAGCACATTGCACGCGATCCAGCGGCGTTTTATGCGTTGCTGTGCGCGCAGCGCGTCAGCGTGCTCAACCAGACCCCGAGCGCCTTCCAAGCCTTGTGCGATGCGCAGCGCGACAGCACGCAGCAACACGTGCTGCGCCTGGTGATCTTCGGCGGTGAAGCCTTATCGCCGGCCAGCCTGAAGCCCTGGTTAGACCAGCATGGTCAGCGCACCACCCTGCTCAATATGTACGGCATCACCGAGACCACGGTGCATGTGACCGCGCATGTGGTGACCGAAGACGATGTCGCGCGTCCCGACCGCAGTCCGATCGGCGCACCGCTACCGGATCTGCGCGCCTACGTGCTTGGTCCCGACGGCCAGTGCCTGCCGATCGGGGTGCCCGGCGAACTGCATGTGGCCGGTGCCGGCCTGGCGCGCGGCTATCTGGGGCGCCCTGCACTGACCGCCGAGCGCTTCGTGCCCGACCCGTTTGCAGACGTCGCTGGCCAGCGCATGTACCGCACAGGCGATCTGGCACGTTGGCGCGACGATGGCACGCTGGACTATCTGGGACGCAACGACGAACAGGTCAAGCTGCGTGGCTTCCGCATCGAGCTGGGCGAGATCGCCGCCGCCTTGCGGGGCTGCGATGGCGTCCGCCAGGCGGCGGTGATCGTCCGCGAAGAGGGCGGTGACAGGCGGCTGGTCGCCTATCTGGTTGGCGAGCATGTAGCGAACGCTGAGTCTCTGCGCAGC
>NZ_NSET01000094.1 GCF_009192945.1 Xanthomonas maliensis
CCCGAGTCCCGGCTTTTTCATTCGTAGCCGAAGGCCTTCAATGCGGCCTCGTCGTCCGACCAGCCCTCGCGGACCCGGACCCAGGTCTCCAGGAACACCTTGGCACCGAACAGGCGTTCCATCTGCAAACGCGCTTTGGCGCCGATCTCCTTCAGTCGCGTCCCGCCTTTGCCGATCACGATCGCCTTCTGACCTTCGCGCTCGACCCAGATCACCGCGCCGATGCGTAACAGGGCACCATCTTCGGCGAAGCGCTCGATCTCCACCGTGGTCGCATAGGGCAGCTCTTCGCCCAACTGGCGCATCAGCTGCTCGCGGACCAACTCGCCCGCCAAAAAGCGCTGACTGCGGTCGGTGATCTCGTCCTCGCCGAACATCGGCTCGGCCTCGGGCACCAGGCGCAACAGATCGGTGGCCAAGGCCTCCAGTCCCTTGCGCTTGAGCGCGGACACCGGATGCACCGCAGCAAAGCTGCGTCCGTCGCTGACCTGGGCCAGGAACGGCAATAACGCCGATTTGTCCTTCAGTCGGTCGACCTTGTTGACCACCAGGACCACCGGTACCTGCGCATCGCTGAGCACGTTGAATGCGAGGGTGTCCTCCTCGTCCCAACGCCCGGCTTCGATCACCAGCACCGCCGCGTCCACGCCTTCCAACGAGCCGCGCGCAGCGCGATTCATCACCCGATTCATCGCGCGCTTTTGCTCGCGATGCAATCCCGGCGTATCGACCAACATCAACTGGCCTTCTGGGAAGGTGGCGATGCCCAGCAATCGGTGCCGCGTCGTCTGCGGACGATTGGACACGATGCTGACCTTGGCACCGACCAACGCATTGGTGAGGGTGGACTTGCCGACGTTCGGCCGGCCGATCACGGCAACGCTGCCGCTACGATGGGGAGAGGTTGCGCTCACGTGTGCGAATCCAATTGTGCGATGACGGTAGCGGCGGCCTGCTGCTCGGCGATACGCCGCGAGGTGCCTTGCCCTTCGGCCCGGGCGGCCGGCTGCTGCAGGATGCAGGCGACGTGGAACTGCTTGGCGTGCTCGTCGCCACTTTCGCTGATCAACGCGTATTGCGGCAACGGCAATTGGCGCGCCTGCAGCCATTCCTGCAGCCGCGTCTTGGCATCCTTTTCCGCCTTGCCGACCGGCAGCGCGGCCAGCGACGGCTCGAACCACGGCAACACCACCGCGCGGCAACGCTCGAAACCCGCGTCCAGGTAGATGGCCGCCACGATCGCCTCCACCGCGTCGGCCAGGATGGAGTCGCGCCGGTGGCCGCCAGACTTCAGTTCGCCCGGCCCCAGGGTCAGGCGTTCGCCCAGATTGAGCGTGCGGCCGATCACCGCAAGCGCAGGTTCGCGCACCAGTTCGGCCCGCGCGCGGGTCAATGCGCCCTCATCGGCCTTGGGCCAGCGCTGGTACAGCGCCTCGGCCACCAGCAGGTTGACGATGCCGTCGCCAAGGAACTCAAGCCGTTCGTTGTGCGGCACGCCGGCACTGCGATGGCGCAGTGCCTGGGCGAGCAGGGCCGGATCGGCGAATGCGTGGCCGATCGCGTCACCCCGCTGGAAGCTGCTATTCGCCACTACCACGCCTGGTCAGATCCTGCGATGTATCGAACTTGCCGACGACGTCGAGGTTGCCCACCAGCTCGCGGCGGACCTCGTAGTTCACCTTCATCTGCCAGCCGCCTTCGATGCGCTCGAACTTGACGTTTTCTTTCTTCACGTGATCGGAGTAATTGATGTCGAGCCGCTTGAAGAACATGTCCTGCAGCTTGGAAGGATCCATGTCGGCGCTGCCGACCTCGTTGGCCAGCCCTTTCATCGAGGTGCGAACCGCGTAGTACTCCTGGTACATCGGGAACAGCTTCATGCCGATGTACAAGGCAAACCCGACCACCGCCAGCACCATCACGAACGACATCAACGTCATACCGCTCTGTTTGCGCTTCATTGCTCTCCCCCAAGCACGCCCGGCGTGCATCACTGAATGCCTGTTCCGATCCGTGAGGGATCGAAACTCCCCTTGCAGAACCAGCCTTCACAGTTGAGCCAGATCAGGAACGCCTTGCCGCGCAGATTGGCCTCGGGCAGGAAATGCGTCTGCGTCCAGAACCGGCTGTCCTCGCTGTTGTCGCGATTGTCGCCCATCACGAAATAGCTGTCGGCCGGCACCGTCCAGTCGCCCTGCCCAGCCGGCATGTTGCGGCCCAGCCATTCCAGCACGGTATGCGTGCGGCCCGGGAGCTCCTCCACCAACAAGGTGGTACCGGTCATCTCGGCGCCCTTGCCCTTGCCGATGTACTCGCCCTTGACCTGATAGCGCATCGGCTTGTCGTTGATGTACAGCGTATCGCCGTGGAAACCGATGCGATCGCCCGGCAAGCCGACCACGCGCTTGATCCAGTTCTGATCCGGCGCATGCGGCGGCTTGAACACCACCACGTCGCCGCGCTGCGGCTCCCCGGTCGGGATGATCTTGGTGTTGGTGATCGGCAGGCGGAAACCGTAGGCGAACTTGTTGACCAGGATGAAGTCGCCGATCAGCAGATTCGGCATCATCGAGCTGGAGGGGATCTTGTACGGCTCGGCAACGAAGCTGCGCAGGATGAGCACCACCGCCAGCACCGGAAAGAAGGCGCGGGAATAATCGATGATGGCCGGCTCGGTATCCAGCAGGCCGGCACGGGCCGCCCGGCGCTTGGCCAGGAACAGCTTGTCCAGCAGCCAGATGAAACCGGTGCCCAACGTCAGCACCACCAGCACGATTTCAAACCATTTCATTGATGTTCCTTCGGAACGGAATGCGGAATTGGAGATTGGGGATCCACCGTCAGCCGGAGTCGGCAAGCCTTGCCAATCCCGAATCACGCCTGGCGAATCCCGGTTACTTATCCATCTGCAGCACGGCCAGGAACGCCTCCTGCGGAATCTCCACACGACCGACCTGCTTCATGCGCTTCTTGCCTTCCTTCTGCTTTTCCAACAGCTTCTTCTTGCGCGAAACGTCGCCACCATAGCACTTGGCCAGCACGTTCTTGCGCATCGCCTTGACCGTGGTGCGGGCGATCACTTGCGAGCCGATGGCTGCCTGGATTGCCACGTCGAACATCTGCCGCGGGATCAATTCCTTCATCTTTTCGCACAACTCGCGGCCGCGTCGGTCGGCATGGCTCCGGTGGGCGATCAACGACAAGGCATCGACCTTGTCGCCGTTGATCAGCACGTCCACGCGCACGAACGGACCGACATCAAAACGCACGAAGCTGTAGTCCAGCGAGGCATAGCCGCGGCTGACGGACTTGAGCTTGTCGAAGAAGTCCAGCACCACCTCGGCCATCGGCAGCTCGTAGCTGATCTGCACCTGGCTGCCCATGTAGTTGATGCCGAGCTGGTTGCCGCGTTTTTCCTCGCACAACTTGATGATGTTGCCGATGTACTCCTCGGGCGTGAGGATGTTGGCGCGGATGATCGGCTCGCGGATCTCCTCGACCATGTTCACCGGCGGCAGCTTGGCCGGGTTGTCCATCATCACCACGCTGCCGTCGGTCTTGAGCACCTCGTAGATCACCGTCGGCGCGGTCGTGATCAGGTCCAGGTTGTATTCCCGCTCCAGCCGCTCCTGCACGATTTCCATATGCAGCATGCCGAGGAAGCCGCAGCGGAAGCCAAACCCCATCGCCTCGGAACTTTCCGGCTCGAAGCGCAGCGCCGCATCGTTCAGGCGCAGCTTGTCCAGCGCCTCGCGCAGATTGGGATAGTCCTCGGCGTCGACCGGGAACAAGCCGGCGAATACGCGCGGCTGCATTTCCTGGAAGCCCGGCAAGGCATGCGGCGCCGGATCGCCGGCCAGCGTCAGCGTGTCGCCGACCGGGGCACCATGCACATCCTTGATGCTGGCGGTGACCCAGCCCACTTCGCCGGCGGACAACTTCTTCAACGGGGTGCGCTTGGGCGTGAACACGCCGACCGCATCGACCTGGTGTGCGCGGCCGGTCGACATCACCAATAGCTTGTCGCCCGGCTTGATCTCGCCTTGCATCACCCGCACCAGCGACACCACGCCCAAGTAGTTGTCGAACCAGGAATCGATGATCAGCGCCTGCAGCTTGTCGGTATCGCGCGGCACCGGCGGCGGGATGCGCTGCACGATCGCCTCCAGTACCAGATCGACGTTCAGGCCGGTCTTGGCGCTCACCGGCACCGCATCGGCAGCGTCGATGCCGATCACGGCCTCGATTTCGTTCTTGGCACGCTCGATGTCGGCGGTGGGCAGGTCGATCTTGTTCAGCACCGGCACCACTTCCAGCCCCTGCTCCACCGCGGTGTAGCAGTTGGCGACCGACTGCGCCTCCACGCCCTGCGCCGCATCGACCACCAGCAAGGCGCCTTCGCAGGCCGCCAGCGAGCGACTGACTTCATAGGAGAAGTCGACGTGGCCGGGGGTATCGATGAAGTTCAGATAGTAGGTCTGCCCATCCTTGGCCTTGTACGGCAGTGAGACGGACTGCGCCTTGATGGTGATGCCGCGTTCGCGCTCGATCGGATTGGAGTCGAGGACCTGGGCCTCCATCTCGCGGGCCTGCAGGCCACCACACAGCTGGATGATCCGGTCGGCCAGGGTCGATTTGCCGTGGTCGACGTGGGCGATGATGGAGAAGTTGCGGATGTTCCGCATTGAATCAGAGGACATTGAGGTGGGCGGCGGCGCAGCCGTCGTCAGGATAACGCCGCATTATCGCATGCCGGCGGGGCCGATAGCGGCTCCCGCCGGCGCCCCGGCGGCCGCGCGTTCGGGCCAGGCGACCGCCTGGCCCCGGCAACGCCCGCCCGCCAGCGCAGCGCTGGATCAGCCGCCTGCCTTCAATGCGACGTAGCTGGTGGCCTTGCCGTCGGTGACCAGCAGCATGATCACGTCGCCCTTCTTGTAGCTGGCCAGGGCGCGGTTGAGCTCGGCCACGCTGCCGACCTTGGTCCGGCCGACCCGGGCAATCACCAGGCCCGGCGCCAGCGACGGCTGGGTATTGCGGGCGGCTGCACCCGTCACCGCGGCGATCCGTACGCCCTCGCCCGCTTCCAGGCCCATCCGGCTACGCTCGACGGCGGTGAGGTCGGCCACCTGCAGACCCAGCAGCTCGACACTTGCCGGCGCGGCCGGCTTGGCATCGGCCGCAGCCGCGCGCGGCGCTGCGGCGCCCGCATCGTCCTTGAGCGCCGCCAAGGTCACCGTCACCTTGCGCGGCTTGCCATCGCGCAGCACGTCCAGGGTGACCTTGGTGCCGGGCGGCATCAGGCCGATCATCGGCGGCAGATCACTGGCGACGTCGATCGGCTTACCGTTGACCGAACGGATCACATCGCCCACTTCAATGCCGGCCTTGGCAGCCGGGCTGTCGCCGGGAATATCGTTGACCAGCGCGCCGCGGGTATCCGGCAGCCCCAGCCCCTGCGCCTTCAGGCTGTCGATCGGGCCCACCTGCACGCCCAGCATGCCGCGGCTGACGTGGCCGGTCGCCTTGATCTGCTCGGCGGCGCTGTAGGCCAGGTCGATGGGGATCGCGAAACTGATGCCCATGTAACCGCCGGAAGCGGAGAAAATCTGCGAGTTGATGCCGACCACCTCGCCACGGGTATTAAGCAGCGGTCCGCCGGAGTTGCCCTGGTTGATCGCCACGTCGGTCTGGATGAACGGCACATAGCGCTGATCGGCATACGGATTGCTGCGACCGATGGCGCTGACGATGCCGGCGGTCACCGAATGGTCCAGGCCAAACGGTGAGCCGATCGCCACCACCCACTGTCCAGGCTTGAGCGTGTTGGAATCGCCGATGCGCACCGTCGGCAGGTTTTTGCCGTCGATCTTCAGCAGCGCTACGTCGTATTGTTCGTCGCTGCCGACCACCTTGGCCTTGAATTCGCGCCGATCGGTGAGCTTGACCGTCACTTCGCTGGCGCCATCGACCACATGGTGGTTGGTCAGCACATAGCCATCGGGCGAGATGATGAAGCCCGAGCCCATCGACTTGCCGGCGATGCCGCCATCATCATCGCCCTGTCCCTGCCCCGGCCCCTGACGCGGACCACCCGGCATCTGAAACCCCGGACCGAAGAACCGCCGGAAGAACTCCGGGATCTGCTCGTCGTCGGGCATGGCGCCGTTGTCCGGTCCGCCGCGGCGCGCGCGCGCCATCGCATCCTTGCGAGTGATGGTGGTTTCGACATTGACCACGCCGGGGCCGACCTGCTCGACCAGGTTGGTGAAATCCGGCAACCCGGCCACCAACTGGGGAGCCGGCGTGGCGCTGCGATTGACCGCAATCGGCGCGCTAGGCTTGGCGGGTGCGTCGGTCTGCTGCGCGCAGGCGGCCAACGGCAGGGTCATGGCCAGCAGGCCGAACATCTGGGTACGGATGCGTGAGTTCATCAGGTTGCCTCCGATGGCAGGGCGACAGGGACCGAGGCCCGTGCGTACGCGCGGGTTCGGTAAAGGGACAAGACCGGGAACAACGTGCCGGAAACCGGCAGTGACCTCATTCCCGCGGCGGTGGCGACGGCCGCACCGTCGCGCTGCCAGCAGGCGCCGACGGCTGCGCCGCCGGCTCGAAGGGATAGAACGCGCGTGTCGGGCTGCCGCCGCTGAAGCTGGCATTGAGCGGACTGTCGCCAGCACCGGACAACAGGGCCCGCGGCCAAGGGCGCGATTGCAGCGTGGTTTCCGGATGGGTGAACGGCGCCACCGTCGCGCCCGCTACCGCAGAGGCGGGCGCGGACGCCGGCGCGGTGGCGAGCATACGCGCCGGCGCCTGCTGGCGCGTGGCGACAACGCCACGCGTGGCTTGCTGCTGACGGGTCGCGCTACGGCGGGCCGAGGCCAACGCAGCAGCGGGCACCGCACTGGCCAGGGTCGCGACTGCATCCGGATCCGCTGGCGCCCGCGGAGGCTGCGGAACCTGCGCCACCTGCGGCGGCTGCGGGACGCGGGCAGCAGTGGCGAAGACCGGAACTGGCGCATCCGGCGTTGGCGCAGCGATGTCGGGCAGGCGCTCGCGCGCCATGAACAACGCAATCGCCGCCACCGATGCGGCGATTGCCGCACCGCCCCCCCATCGCCAGCGCGCTGCCGTCGCGGCCGGGCGCGGTGCACGCTGGGGTGCCGGCGCTTCGGCCACTGCTGCGCGCACACGAGCGGCGAAATCCAGCGGCGCCGGCGCCGTGGCGGCGCCGCGCAAGACATCGCCGCACAGTTGCCAACGTTCATGGCAACCGGCCAGCTCTTCGTCGTGCGCCAACCTGCGCAGCAGGAAGCGCGACTCGTCGGCATTCAACTCGCCATCCATCAATGCGGACAGCTGTTGCCGATAGTGGCGCTCGAACTTGTCGGTGGTGGACATGTCGGGATTCTGGCTCATACGCGGGTTCGCTCACGGGATGGGCTATCGGCCTCCAGCAGAGGCCGCAGCTCGGTGTCGATGGCGTCGCGGGCGCGGAAGATGCGCGAGCGCACCGTTCCGATCGGGCAATCCATCCTCTGCGCGATTTCCTCGTAGCTCAGTCCATCCACCTCGCGCAGGGTGATGGCCATCCGGAGTTCTTCCGGCAAGGCTTGGACAGCGCGCATCACCGTTTGTTCCAGCTCCTGTCGCATGAGTTCACGCTCCGGGGTGTCGGTATCGCGCAACCGCGCCGCGCCATCGAACTGCTCGGCATCGCTGACGTCGATGTCGTCGGTTGGCGGACGGCGGTTGTGGGCAACCAGATGATTCTTGGCAGTGTTCACGGCAATGCGGTGCAACCAGGTATAGAACTGGGCGTCGCCGCGGAAGTTCCCGATCGCGCGATAGGCACGCACGAACGTATCCTGGGCCACGTCCTGACATTCGCTCCAGTCGGCGACGTAACGCCCGATCAGGGCGACGATCCGATGCTGGTATTTGCGCACCAGCACATCGAACGCCGCGCTGTCGCCGCGCTGTACGCGCCGGACCAGTTCCAGGTCCAGCTCCTGAGGTGTATCGACTTCGGCCATGTGGGGCCGCACTCCTGTCAGCCCACCGAAGTCGGGCAATAAGACCGCCGTTGAAGAAAAAAGTTCATGCCGTCCAGATCACGCATTGCCCCCAGGGTAGCGGGCCCACGGCGAGGTTGGCGATGCCCCGGGACGTGGACGCTGCCGGCCCCGCGACTGGATGGGCATTTGACGTGAAGGAAACAACCTCTGGATGATAACGGCCTTTCCATACATCGCCGGATGGCCAGACGCATGCTTCCAGGTTTCGACGGACTCCGATTCAGCCATTGGCAGGCCGACCTGCGCGAGGACGGCGTACTGGTCCTGGCTCTCGACCGCCAAGGTGCGGCCGTCAATGCGTTCTCGCAAGACGTGTTGCTCGAACTGGGCAGCCTGGTCGAGCGCCTGGCGCTGGATCCGCCCAAGGGCGTGGTGCTGCGCTCAGGCAAGGCCAACGGCTTCATCGCTGGAGCAGATTTAAAGGAATTCCAGGAGTTCGACCGCAAGGGCACCGTCAACGATGCCATTCGTCGCGGCCAGGACGTTTTCCAGAAGCTGGCCGAGCTGCCCTGCCCCACCGTCGCTGCCATCCACGGCTTCTGCATGGGCGGCGGCACTGAAATCGCGCTGGCCTGCCGCTATCGCGTGGCCTCCGATGACGGCAGCACGCGCATCGGGCTGCCCGAAACCAAGCTGGGCATCTTTCCCGGCTGGGGCGGCAGCGCCCGCTTGCCGCGCCTGATCGGCGCGCCGGCGGCGATGGACCTGATGCTGACCGGGCGCACCGTGTCGGCCAAGGCCGCGCGCGCGATGGGCCTGGTCGACAAGGTCGCCGCGCCCGCCGTCCTGGTCGACGCGGCCGCGGCGCTGGCCTTGTCGGGCACCACCCGCCCGTTCAAGCAACGCCTCACCGGCTGGGCCAGCAATACGTTCCCGGCGCGCAAGCTGCTGGCGCCGCAGATGCGCAAGCAGGTCGCACGCAAGGCGCGCAAGGAGCACTACCCAGCGCCGTATGCGTTGATCGATGTATGGGAACGCGCCGGCGGCAGCGGCATCCAGGCGCGCCTGGCCGCTGAGCGCAAGGCCGTGGTCAAACTCGCCAGTACCCCGACCGCGCGCAACCTGATCCGGATCTTCTTCCTGACCGAACGCTTGAAGTCGCTCGGCAGCCGCGACGGCGCCGCCGCGCTGCCGCCGATCCGCCACGTGCACGTGGTTGGTGCCGGCGTGATGGGCGGCGATATCGCGGCCTGGGCGGCCTACAAGGGCTTCGAGGTCACCTTGCAGGATCGTGAGCAGCGTTTCATCGACACGGCGCTGGCCCGCGGTGGCGAGTTGTTCGACAAGCGGGTCAAGGATGCAGCCAAGCGCCCGGCCGTCGCCGCACGGCTGCGCGGCGACCTGGCAGGTGCCGGGGTGGCGCAGGCCGATCTGCTGATCGAGGCCATCATCGAAAATCCGCAGGCAAAGCGCGAGCTGTACCAGACGGTCGAACCGCAGCTCAAGCCCGACGCGCTGCTGACCACCAATACCTCTTCGATCCCGCTGACCGAATTGCGCGGACACCTGCAGCGCCCGACACAGTTCGCCGGCCTGCACTACTTCAATCCGGTGGCGATGATGCCGCTGGTGGAGATCGTCCAGCACGACGGCCTGGATGCAGCCAACGTGGCGAGACTGGCAGCGTTCTGCAAGGCGCTGGACAAATTTCCGGTGCCGGTGGCCGGCACGCCCGGCTTCCTGGTCAATCGCGTGCTGTTCCCCTACCTGCTCGAAGCGGCCACCGCCTACGCCGACGGCGTGCCGGGACCGGTGATCGACAAGGCGGCGGTGAAGTTCGGCATGCCGATGGGCCCGATCGAGCTGATCGACACCGTCGGCCTGGACGTGGCGGCCGGCGTCGGCGCCGAATTGGCGCCCTTCCTCGACCTGCCCATCCCCGCCGCACTGGCGACGGTTGCGCCGGACAAGCGCGGCAAGAAGGATGGCCAGGGCTTGTACAAGTGGGAGAACGGCCGTGCGGTTAAGCCGGAAGTCCCGAGCGGTACCGAGGTACCTGCGGACCTGGAAGACCGACTGATCCTGCCGCTGCTCAACGAAGCGGTCGCCTGCCTGCACGAGGGCGTGGTCGCCGATGCCGACCTGCTGGACGCGGGCGTCATCTTCGGCACCGGCTTTGCGCCCTTCCGCGGCGGCCCGATCCAATACATCCGCAGCACCGGTGCCGACGCATTGCTGGCAAGGCTGCAAGCGCTGCAAACGCGTTATGGCGCGCGCTTCAGCCCGCGCCCGGGCTGGGAATCGCCGCTGCTGCGCGAACCGGCGGCATAACGCACCTCCAGTCTGGGCATGCAGGCGGGCCGCACACGGCGGCCCACCCGCCGCCATGCACCGGCAACACACGCCGCGCAAGCAGCGTCTGCCCCAGACCAAACGTCGAAATCCAGAGACTGCGGCTGCCGCGTTCACTGCCTGCGTACGGCCTGCAGGCGTTCCCACCCTGGGCGACCTACAGCCTTGCCGCCGACCACAGGGCGATAGCGGCCGCGACGCAATGACGGGCAACCCGCCACTGCGCCGCAGCCGACACGACGCTTAGAAGCGCAGCCCCACACTGGTGAAGAAGTAGCGTCCCGCCTGGTCGTAACCACTCAGCGAATTACCGTTGTAGGCCAGGCTGCCACCCACCAATGGCGGCTCCTTGTCGGCGATATTGTTGATGCCGACCGTCCAGGTCACGTAGTCGCCCAGCTGCACCGAACCGGAAAGGTCCAGATAGTTATAGGCCGACACCTTGTTGCCCTGATTGACCAGGCGCACATCGGTGGTCCCGACGGTACCGTCGGTATTGCGGTAGTCCAGTTCACCGATATAGCGCCAGCGCAGCCCGACGGTGTAGCGATCGATGTTGTAGCGCGCGCTCAGCACGTGCCGCCATTCCGGACTTTGGCAGGCCACATTGACGACCCCGGCGCAGTCGTAGGTCACTTCCTGCACGCCCGGAACCGGCTCGTACTCCTGCTTGATGACATAGCTGCCCATGAGCGAGGCATTCAAGCGGCCCGGCCCGATGTTCCAGGCGTACGAAACGGTCAGATCCACGCCCTGGAAATGCAATGAGCCGAAGTTGTCCAGCGAATTGAACACCAGACCCGAGCTATCCAGCTCGCTGCCACGGAACAGATCACCGGTCACCGCGTTGCGACGGATGCGGCTGCAGATGTCCGCGTTACCGGTCACGCCGCAGGCGGTGAGGATGTTGGACGAACCAATGGCACGGATTGCGTCCTCGATCTTGATGTCGTAGTAGTCCACGCTGAGGTCCAGACCACGCATCGGCGTCGCCGCGAAGCCGACCGTCCAGGTGTTGGCCGTCTCGGGGCGCAGACCGACATTGCCGCCACCGACCTGGTTGTACTGACCGGCCGGATTGGCCGCGACCCGGCCATACTGGGCCGCGGTCACCCCGGTGTTGGCGCACTGCGCCTGGGTGAAACTGGGATTGGCACCCGCACACGGATCGCTGCCGCTCCACAATCCGATGGTGTTGGCGTCGTACAACTCGGTGATGCTGGGCGCGCGGATCGCGCGGTTCCAGCCTGCACGCAGGTGGTACTTGCCGTCCTCGAAGGTCGCGCCCAGGCCAGCCTTGTAGGTGCTCACGCCGCCGGAGATGTCGTAGTCGGAGTAGCGATAGCCGAGCTGCATGTCCAGGTGGTCCAGGCTGCCCGCCTGCGCCAGCAGCGGCACGGCACTTTCCAGGAACAGCTCCTTGACGCTGATGTCGCCGGACACGCTACTGGTGGGACCGCCCAGACCGGTGAAGTTGCCTGCCTGCATGTTGCTGTCGGCAATGCGCTCGTAGGTTTCCGTCCTGGTCTCCACGCCGCCGACCAGGCTGATCGGATTGTCACCGGCCCACGGCAGGCCATAGCCGATATTGCCGGTGACATAGGCGTTGAACACTCGCATCGAGGTCTCGTAGTTGACGATGCCCACACCCTGCAGCGCCTGCGCCTCGGCCGCAGTGACGCTGTTGGTCCACACGCTGTAGGGCACGCATCCGTCGAACGAACCGGTGGGGCAACCCAACAGAGCATCGCGCACGCGGGTGGTCACGAAATCGTTGATGCTCTCGGACTTGGTCGTGCTGCGGTTGTAGGTGAACGATGCATCGTAGGACCAGTTGTCGTTGATGGCGCCACCGGCACCGGTGGTGATGCTGAAACTATTGCTGTCCGAATTGGTGATGCGCGGGCCGCCTTCGACATTGCGCTTGGCGACATACACCTGGAACTCATCGTCGGTGATGCCGACATCGCTGCACAGGGTTCCCAGCACCGCAGTGGCGCAATTGACGCTCAGATCGGTGAAAAAGGCCCCGGACGGCGCGATCTGGGTAGAGCTCTTGCGGTTGACGAACAGGGTTTCCAGATAGGGCTTGAAGTGCGAATTGACCTCGTACTTCAGGCTGCTTCCTGCCGTATAGCGGGTGTCGGGACGCTGGTAGTAGTTGACCGGCGCGTAGTTGTAAAGATTCGGCGAATCGACCGGTGCCCAGGCACCACTCGCCGATCGCTGGACATAGAATGCGCCGGCCGATGGCGCCACCACGTAGAAGTTCGCCGGATCGGCGGTGGCCGAACCACCGCACGCCGTGCCGCGGTTGCTGAGCGCGCACGACGAGTAGTCGCGCTGTCCCTGCAACAGCGGATCGTTTTCGCGCCAGGTCGCCCACGCCGTGGCATGGCCGGCCTCGCCGAAGCTGCCACCGATGGCCAGATCCACATTGCGGGAAATGCCATCGAAACCGGAATTTCCGCGCGGATAATCGTAGCCAGCCTCATCCATCAGGCCGCGCATCAGCCGATTGCCGTTGTCGTGCTGGTAGGCGTTGTAGCCCATGTCGACGCTGACGCCTTCGAACTCATCGTCCAGCACGAAGTTCACCACGCCGGCCACCGCATCGGAGCCGTACACCGCCGATGCGCCGCCGGTCAGGATATCCACTCGGCGTACCAGCGAGGCCGGAATGATGCTGATATCGGGGCTCTCGCCGATCCCTTTGGGAATGCGGCGCCCGTTGACCAGGGTCAACGTGCGTTGCGGGCCAAGCCCACGCAGATCGACCGTGGCATAGCCCTGGGATCCGTTATTGGAAAAATTATCGAACGTCGCCGCGAGTTGAGGATATTGATTGACGAGGTCTTCGACCTTGGTCGAGCCGGTGTACTGGAATTCTTCCTTGTTGATTTCCGCCACCGGGCTGGCGGCCGTCATCGCCTGGCTTTTGATGCGCGTTCCCGTCACGCTGATGGCATCCAGGCTCTTGGGCTCTGGCGCTGTCTGCTCCTGCGCACTCGCGGTCGCCGACAACGCAAGCGTTGCAACCCCCGCCGCAAGCGAAACCTTGATGGCATCGCGAAGCTTGCTGGTCTTCAATTTCATCTCTCTCTCCGATCATCCAAACGGATAGGCACAGCGCAACACGCAGGCATCGAAACGATGCACGCAGAGTGACTGCAATGACGTAGCGGGTGCTCAGGCGTCGTGGCAAACGCGCCGCGCGCAGGTTGAGTCAATCCCCAAACAACCCCGCCGAACCGATAGTAGGACAAGGTTCTCGAAAATTAAACAATCATTCAGAAACGCATCAAAAGGGTGCGCATTCGAACCAATTCGGTGCGGACTGTTGGCGATCGAATGCAGATGCGGGCAATACACTCTGTAGATGGTTTACGACACTGCCAAGCGAGCAGATCAATAGATTCAGCCGCACAGCGAACACGTCTGCACGCCCCGCTCGCAGCAGTCCTGGATGCAGTGCAGCTAGCGTTTCAGTCCGCTAGTGGCGTGTATCCCTCTACGAAAATGCCACCGACGTGCAACGCATTCGCCAGTGGAGCCAATGCCTGCAGATGTCGCCGCGAGCTATGGACAGAACGTTGATGGATCTGGCCGCGCACCTGCGCGGCACTCGCCGTCACGAACGCGACCTGCTCCACGTCGGATGGCTGCGCCTGCGCAGCCAAGCCGCAGCCATCCAGCACGCGCTGCAGTTGCGCCTCGGTGTCCGCTACCAGCTCCTCATAGCGGACATCCAGGATGCGCCCAGGCAGCATGGCATGCCAATGCATCATGGTCCGATGGTAGGCCAGGTAATACGCAGCCAGCTCTTGCTGTGTATAGGAGAACGAGTAGGCGTTGTAGAACAGCGTCTTGTACATCGCGTAACACGTGTCGAGCGGGTCGCGCACCAAGTGAATGATCCGCGCGCGCGGCAAGGCGGTGGCGATCATGCCGCAATACAGATAATTCACCGGCATCTTGTCGATCAACAGCGGGTGCTGGTCGACGGCCTCGCGCGCACCGCGTTCGTACTCGCGACCGAGCGCGGCGAAATCGATCCGCAGCGATGCCTCCGCCGAGCCGAGCTCAGGATGGCTGGCCATGCGCTGCGCGCTGGCATGCCCCAGCAACTGACCGAAGTCCATCAATTCCCCCGCCGAGCGCGCACCGGTGCGCTGGATCAACAGACGCTCCAGCAAGGTCGTGCCAGAACGCGGCAGTCCAACGATGAAGACCAGGCCGTCTCCACCATCGCCAGGCTGCAGGTTATCCAGCGCCTGCCGGTCATACACCGCGCGGATCCGGGCGATCTGCGTGCACTCGGCTTCCACGTCATAGCGGAGCGTCTTACGCTTGCAGTCGGCAGCGGCGGTCAATGCCGCAAAGGACGCGTCATGCCGCTCGAGATCCTCCAGCTCTTTCGCCAACGCATACAGACCTGCGGCGCGCGCGGCAGGATCGGCCAGTCCCTGCGCCAGACGCTGACGCAAATCGTCCAGATGATGGCGCTGCGCCGTCTGCCGGCGCAGTGTCGCCCGCAGATAGAGCGCATCGCCGGCATCCGGGGCCTGCTGCAGCACCCGTTGCAACGACTGCTCGGCAGCCTCGAAGGCGCCGCTGAAGAATTCCATGGTCGCCAGATCGTAGAGCAATGAGGGTTGCTCGCCGAGCAGGGATACCGCCTGTCGATACGCGTCCCGCGCTGCCACCACGTCCTGGCAACCGCTATACAGCGCGCCGATCCGCCACCAGGCAGCGCCGTCGTTGGCGGCCAGGGTCGCCGCTTGACGCGCCACCGCCTTGGCTTGCTGACGCCGCCGAAGCTGCAGCAATAGGCTCGCTTGTTTGATCAACAGCGCCAATGGCGTTGTCGCAGCGGCGACCGCTGCGCCGATATGAGCCAGCGCAGCCTCGGCATCGCCATTGGCCAGTTGCGCCTCGCTTGCGAACTCCAGCACCTGCGGATCTTGCGGCGCGCGCCGAACAAGCGCCTCTGCCAGCGCCGTCGCATCGGCGTAGCGACGCTGACGCAGCAACTGGTAGCCTGGACGCAGGTCGACGGCGGTCAACGTCACGCGGTGTTCCTTCTCATCGTCTGCCATCGCTCGCATCGCTCACTCCACCCGACGGGCACGCAGCGCCACGCCTGCGTGGGTGATGAGCAGATAACTTCCCAACGCGGCTTTGCGAATCTCCACCTGCTCTCCTGGGACCAAGGGACCGCGACCTCCGGGCTCGGTCAGCAGCCAGCGCTGCTGGTTGTCCAGCAGCACGCTGCGGCTGCCATCGCGCAGATAGCTGACGTCTCGCACGCTCGCCGAGATGCGCTCGACGGTCGCCGTCGACACGACTGGCGCGCGACCGAAGCGTCCCTGCTGCACCGCCGCCTCCGCGGCGATGGCCGCCTGCGTCGGTGGGAAGGCGGCGTCGTAGCAAGCCAAACGGGCAGCGCTGCCAGCGACCTCGGCACACGGGTGGGACGGCGGCTCGGCCATGGCCGCCCCCGTATATCCCGCAAGCAGGATCGCCAGCATTCCCCGTGTATCCATGACTCTGCGCTCCATCGATCATCGTCGAGCATACAAGGCCTTGTGGTCGCGCTGCACCTGCGTCTGCGCAACGCGCGTCGCGATCGAATGCACAGCGCAGACGGGAGCGTGTCGCGCACGGTGGCATCGACCGCGCGCCCAGCCGATGCGCTGCCATCGAGCAAACGCCAGCGTCCAGGCCGGTTGGATTGGCGCGCGGCGCCAGATCGATATGGAACCGCGGTTGTCCGCGTGGCCAGACGGCCGGCGACCCGCGCCAGCCTTGCGCGGCGGCCTGCCGCCAAGTCACGCTCGTGCCGCACCGCCTCATACCGCAAACGACAACCAGCGCCCGCTGCGCAAGAGGATCACTGGCTTTAAGCTGATGCTGACTCGATGGATCACCTTCCTCTGAACAGTTCGACCGCCGCCGCACTCAAGCATGCCGCCAACCTGATGCAATCGGGGCAGCTGGCGCAGGCGATTGCGGCCTATCGGCGCCTTCTGCAGGCAACCCCGCAGCTCGCCGATGCCTGGTACAACCTCGGTTACTTGCTAAGGCGCAGCGGCGACAGTGCCGCCGCGCTGGAAGCGTACGCGCAGGCATTGCGCCATGGCGCCGCGCAACCGGAACAGATCCACCTCAATCGGGCCGCGCTGCTGAGCACGCAGCTGCACCAGGACGCGGCGGCAGAGCGCGAGTTGCAGCAGGCACTGCGTTGCCACCCAGGCTACCCACCAGCGCTGCTCAATCTGGGGAACCTGCATGAGGAACTGGGCGCGCGCGCGTCGGCGATCGCCGCCTACACCGAGCTGAGTGCGGGCCGCTCGACGGCAGACGCATTCGCGCCGTTGCGATGGGAGGCGCGCGCGCGGCTATTGCACCTGCAACCTCCAACCAGTCAAGACGATCCGCGCCTGAGCACCTTGCAGGAATTCGCCACTGCACCTACGACCGACACTGCGCTGGCGGCCACCTTGCTACATGCCGTCGCGCAGGCCTACGACCGCTTGGGCCTGCACGCGCTTGCCTTCGACACCGCAGCCACGGCCAATGGCTACGGTCATACGGGTTGGCCGACCTATGTCCCGGAGCGGACGCAACAGCTGTTCGGCAGCATCGGCGAGGTCTTCGATCGCGCCATCGACAGCCTCGCCGCGCAATCGCCCGACACCTCAGCCGGCGCCGGACCGGAGCCGCTGTTCATCTGCGGCATGTTTCGCTCGGGATCGAGCCTGCTGGAACAGGTCCTGTCATGCCACCCACAGATAGACGCCGCTGGCGAGCTGGATGCCCTGCCGCGGCTGATTGCGCAGCAACTGCAGCCGTTTCCGCAGGCAGCGCGCGGCCTGAGCGCGACGATGGCCACGCAATTGGCGAGGACCTACAGGCAGCGCTTGGCCGCTGTCCCTGCAGCTGCGTCAACGCAACTGCGCTATGTCACCGACAAGCGGCTGGACAACTTCCAGTCGATCGGCCTGATCAAGCAGCTGTTTCCGCATGCAAAGATCGTGCATACCCGCAGGCATCCGCTGGACGTCGGCCTATCGATCTTCATGCAGCAGCTCAATCCGCGCACGTTCGCCTATGCCGGCCGCCTGGAGGACATCGGCCACTACTACGCAGCGCACGAGCGACTGATGCAACACTGGCAGCGGCTGTATCCAGCGAGTCTCCATGTGTTCGACTACGACGCTTTCGTCGCGGCTCCAGAGCAGACGCTGCGAGCCCTGTTGGCGTTCCTGCAACTGCCGTGGGCGCCGGAGTGCCTGGCATTCCACAAGGCGCGACGCGCGGTGCGCACCGCCAGCTACTGGCAGGTCAGGCGCCCACTGCATCGCGATGCCTCTGGCCGCTGGAGAGCCTACGCTGAGCAACTGGCACCGCTACGCGTCGCCTTGCTGCAGGCCGGGGTCACCTGCCCTGCCGACTAAGAGCAGGTAACAAAACGACTGCGCAGCCGCCAGGCGGGCGCGGCCGGTGCTCGGAATCCTCATGGACCACGCGTACACTGCGGTTCCTGCGCGCCGTCCGCGCCCACCTGACGGCTGCTCGCTACGTTTTGTTAGCCGCTC
>NZ_NSET01000095.1 GCF_009192945.1 Xanthomonas maliensis
CGGCTCTGCTAGACACTCAGTGTTGTCGCCGGCGGTAGAGGCAGACGTGAATGTGTGACAGGTCGGGGGCCGGGGGGCGGGAGTCGGCATGGATGGCTGCAGTGGCGCGCGAGCATGCGCCGTTCCCGCTCCCGCATCCCACGCGCGGGATGACATGCGCTCAGCGATCGGCAGTCGTCACGCCCACTCAGCACGCTGACTGAAAGGACCGGTGGCCTCCGTGCCATGCGGCGATTCGCCCGTCGGGGGCGGCATGTATCTCCCCACCCATCCCGACGTCCGTTCCCCGGATCCAGCCGCTCCATAACCCGAATCTCACACCGGCTTGCGCACACTGTGCGTCATGGCAGACGCGCATCCCCCTCTCTCGTCGCCGCCATTGCTGGACGATGCCTGCGCATTGTTCCTGGACGTGGACGGCACCCTGATCGATTTCGCCGACACCCCCGAGGCGGTCCAGCTATTGCCGGCCGTCCATGATGCCGTTGCACGGCTGAGCGAGCGCCTGGACGGCGCGCTGGCACTGGTCAGCGGGCGTCCACTGGCCCAGTTGGACGCCTTGTTCGCACCATTGTCGCTGCCGGCCGCCGGCCTGCACGGCCATCAGTTGCGTCGCCATGCGGGTGCCGAACCAAGCCAATCCCCCGACACTGCCACGCAGTTGCACGCGCTGCACCAACGTGCCGCCGCTCTCGCCCATCGCCATCCTGGCGTGCTGGTCGAGGACAAGGGTGTCAGCGTGGCGCTGCATTGGCGCGCGCAACCACTCGCCGGGCCGCAGGTGCTGGCATTCGCGCACGACGAACTGGCGCAGTTGCCCGGTTACCGGCTGCAACCGGGCGACCACGTGGTCGAATTCGTGCCCGAGGGCAGCAACAAGGGCGCGGCGGTGGAACGGCTGATGCAGCAGCCCGGCTTCGCCGGGCGCACACCGGTCTTCGTCGGCGACGATCTGACCGACGAATTCGGCTTCCAGGCGGCCAACCGACTGGGTGGCTGGAGCGTGCTGGTCGGTGACCGTGCCGCCACCGATGCACGCTACCGGCTGGCCGACACCACGGCCGTCCAGACCTGGCTGCAGCGCAATGTCGCTGCCGCCTGACGTTCTTTCTCTTCCTCTTCATACACAGGACCGATCGCACTCCATGACCGAGCCAAACCTGGATCTGGGCGTTATCGGCAACTGCAGCTTCGGCGCCCTGGTCGACCGGCAGGCGCGCGTGGTGTGGAGTTGCCTGCCGGCCTTCGACGGCGACCCGGCGTTCTGCACGCTGCTCTCGCCCAAGACCGAAGGCGGCGATTTCGCCATCGAACTGGAAGACTTCGACAGCAGCGAACAGCATTACCTGCCCAACACGGCGATCCTGCGCACGGTGCTGCGCGACCGCCACGGCGGCGAAGTGGAAGTCATCGACTTTGCGCCGCGCTGGCGCAACAACGGGCGTTTCTACCGGCCGGTCAGCATCATCCGGCAGATCCGTCCGCTGGCCGGCAACCCGCGCATCGTGGTTCGCGCGCGCCCCTTGGCCGATTGGGGCGGCCGCGTGCCGGAAAGTACCTGGGGCAGCAATCATGTGCGCTGGATGCTGCCGGAGTTCACCCTGCGCCTGACCACCGATGTCCCCGTGCGCTTCGTCCGCGACGGCCTGCCCTTCGTCCTGACCCACCCGGTCAGCCTGGTATTGGGCGTGGACGAATCGCTGACCCGCTCACTGACCGGCTACGTGCGCGAGGCGCAGGAACGCACCGAGGAATATTGGCGGGAATGGGTGCGCTATCTGTCGGTGCCGCTGGACTGGCAGGAGGCCGTGATCCGTAGCGCGATCACGCTCAAGCTGTGCCAATACGAGGACAGCGGCGCGATCATCGCGGCGATGACCACCTCGATCCCGGAAGCGCCGCATACGCCGCGTAACTGGGACTATCGCTATTGCTGGCTGCGCGATGCTGCCTTCGTCGTGCGCGCGCTCAACCGCCTCGGCGCCACCCGCACGATGGAGCAGTTCCTTAGCTACATCTTCAATATCGCCACCACCGACGGCACCATGCAGCCGCTGTACGGCATTGGCTTCGAGTCGCAGTTGGAAGAGCACGAGGTCGATACCATGGCCGGTTACCGTGGCATGGGCCCGGTACGGCGTGGCAATCTGGCCTGGATCCAACAGCAGCACGATGTCTACGGCAGCGTGGTGCTGGCATCGACGCAGCTGTTCTTCGACCTGCGCCTCAACGATCAGGGCGATGCATCGACCTTCCGCCGACTCGAACCGCTGGGCGAGCGCGCCTTCGATCTGCACAACGTGCCCGATGCCGGTTTGTGGGAGTTCCGCGGCCGTACCGAGGTCCACACCTACACCGCCGCGATGTGCTGGGCAGCGTGCGACCGCCTGTCCAAGATCGCCGACCGCCTGGCGTTGGAGGATCGCCGCAGCTATTGGCGCGAACGTGCCGATCACATCCGCGAGCGCGTGCTCGGCGAGGCGTGGAGCGAGGAGCAGGGCTACTTCACCGATACCCTGGGCGGCCATCGGCTGGATGCCTCGCTGTTGTTATTGGCCGACATCGGGATCGTGGCCAACGACGACCCGCGCTTCGTGCGCACGGTCGAGGCGATCGGCCGCGTGCTCAAGCATGGCGATGCGCTGTATCGCTATATCGCGCCGGATGACTTCGGTGCGCCGGAAACCAGCTTCACCATCTGCACCTTCTGGTACATCGATGCGCTCGCTGCGATCGGCCGCAAGGAAGAAGCGCGCGAATTGTTCGAACGCACGCTTTCGCGCCGCAATCACCTCGGCTTGCTGTCGGAAGACCTATCGTTCGAGGACGGCGAGCCCTGGGGCAACTTCCCGCAGACCTACTCGCACGTGGGCTTGATCATTGCGGCAATGCGCTTGTCGCGCAGCTGGCAGGAGGCATCATGAGTCGTCTGGTCGTTGTATCCAATCGAGTGGCCGTGCCCGGCGAGAACCGCGCCGGCGGCCTGGCGGTCGGCCTGCTGGCCGCACTGAAGGAGCGCGGCGGCCTGTGGTTCGGCTGGAATGGCAAGACCGCACGCGGCGAAAGCGGTGGGCTGCATGAGCAGACCGAGGGCGACATCACCTTCGTCACGATGGACCTCAACAAGCGCGATATCGATTCCTACTACAACGGTTTCGCCAACCGCACCTTGTGGCCGCTACTGCACTTCCGTCTGGACCTGGTGGACTACGACCGCGCCACCCGTGAGGGCTATCTGCGCGTCAACCAACTGTTCGCACAGAAGCTGGCGCCGCTGCTCAAGGACAGCGACACGTTGTGGATTCACGACTACCACATGATTCCGCTCGGCGCGATGCTGCGCGAGCTGGGCGTGGGTTGCAAGATGGGCTTCTTCCTGCACGTGCCGATGCCGTCGGCCGATCTGATGCAGGCGATGCCCGATCACGCGCGGTTGTTCAGCACGTTCTACGCCTACGACCTGGTCGGCTTCCAGACCCAGCGCGATGCCGAACGCTTCAAGGCTTACGTGCGGCTGTTCGGCGGCGGTCGCGTGCTCGAGGGCGATCTGGTCGAGGGGCCAGGCGGCCGCCGCTTCCATGCCGCCGCCTTCCCGATCGGCATCGATACCGATCTGATCGCCAGCCAGGCCAAGGCCGCGGCCGGCAAGCAGGCCGTGCGCGATTTGCGTCAAAGCCTGCGCGGGCGGCAACTGGCCATCGGCGTGGACCGGCTCGACTACTCCAAGGGCTTGCCCGAGCGCTTCCTCGGCTTCGAGCGCTACCTGGAGCGCTATCCGGACCAGTCGGGCAGTCTGACCTATCTGCAGATCGCGCCCGTATCGCGTGGCGACGTCACCGAGTACCGCCAGCTGCGCAGTCAGTTGGAACAAATCGCCGGCCACATCAACGGCGGTCACGCCGAGCCGGATTGGACGCCGCTGCGCTACGTCAACCAGAACTTCAGCCATGCCACCCTCACCGGCTTCTACCGCGCAGCGGCAGTGGGGCTGGTAACGCCGCTACGCGATGGCATGAATCTGGTGGCCAAGGAATTCGTGGCGGCGCAGGATCCGGAAAATCCCGGCGTGCTGGTGTTGTCGCTGCTGGCCGGCGCGGCCGATGAGATGAAGGAAGCCCTGCTGGTCAATCCGCACGACCTGGATGGCGTGGCCGACGCCATCGCGACCGCGGCCAGCATGCCGCTGTCCAGCCGCGTCGAGCGCTGGCGCGCGATGATGGACCACTTGCGCAAGAACAATATCAACGACTGGCGCCAACGCTATCTGCAGGCCCTTTCGGAAGTGTAGAACGCGTGCAGGTACGTGCAGTGCCACGTGCACGATGGAACGCAGGTTCCTACTCCGTCACGGACACACCACCGCTAGCGAACTAAACTATGCGCATGACTGGCGCCGAGGACCCTGGGAGGGGCGGCGCATCTCATATGCAGGTCCGGGCGCCTTCTACCGTCCCGCGACCGTTCTCCCTCCACAGCCCGCCGTCCCTGCGATGCCCGGGCTCTCCTGAAAACTTTCGATATGACTGACCAATCCTCAAAACGCGGGCTCGGCACCTGGTTGCTGACGGCCTACGCAGCGGTGATCGCCCTCCTGGGCGCGATCCTCGCCTACGAAGGGGGCCGCCTGGTGGCGGTCGGTGGCTCCTGGTACTACCTGCTGGCCGGCATCGCACTCTGCGTGGCCGGCCTGTTGTTGGCCTTCGGCAAGCGCGCCGGCCTATGGCTGTTCGGCGCCACCCTGGCGGCGACGATCGTCTGGGCGCTGTGGGAAGTCGGCCTGGATGGCTGGGGCCTGATCCCGCGCCTGGCCTGGATCTCGGTACTGGGGCTGGTGCTGTTGCCGTTCTGGGCAGTGGCGCGTCGGCGCATGCAGCCGCTGTCCGGCCTGGGCTACGTGCTGGTCACCGGCGTGCTGCCCGTGCTGGGCGCCGGCCTGATCCTGTGGCCGCTGCTGTTCCCACGCAACATCGAGCTCGCAAAGGACACGCAGGCGCCGGCAACCGCGAGCGCGGCCTTCAGCCGCGGCAGCGTGCCCAGCCCCGATGGCAATGTCGCGGCCAATCACGATGCCAGCAACTGGACCGCCTACGCCGGCTCCAATCTGTCCAATCACTACACGCCGGGTGCGCAGATCACGCCCGAGAACGCCAAGGACCTGAAGATCGCCTGGGAATTCCACACCGGCGACTTGAAGCCGAAGGGCTCCAAACTGGGCTACGCCTTCCAGAACACCCCGCTGAAGGTCGGCGATCTGCTGTACATCTGCACCCCGACCCAGAAAGTGATCGCCGTGGAAGCGGCCACCGGCAAGGAGCGCTGGCGCTTCGACCCGCAGACCAACCCCAAGGCGATGGCTGGCGTGGCCGCCACCACCTGCCGGGGTGTGTCGTACTACCAGGCCCCGGCCGGCACCGCCGAATGCCCGACGCGGATCTTTTGGCCGATGGTCGATGGCCGCCTGGGCGCGCTGGACGCACAGACCGGCAAGCTGTGCAGCAGCTTCGGGACCAACGGTTATGTCGATCTGAACGCCGGTACCGGCAATACCAAGCCCGGCTTCGTCGGCCCGACCTCGCCGCCGGTGGTGATGCGTGGCGTGGTGATCCAGCCGACCGGCCAGGTCCGCGATGGTCAGGAGCGCGATGCGCCGTCTGGCGTGGTGCGTGCTTTCGATGCGCTCAGCGGCCAGCTGCGCTGGGCCTGGGACCTGGGCAATCCAGCGATGACGGGCGAGCCGCCCGCGGGCCAGACCTATACCCGCTCCACCCCCAACGTCTGGACGCTGATGGCGGCCGACGATGAGCTGGGCCTGGTCTACCTGCCCACCGGTAATGCCTCCGGCGACTTCTTCGGCAAGACCCGCACGCCGCAGGAAGAGGAATACACCGCCTCGCTGGTTGCGGTGGACGCCGCCACCGGCAAGGAACGCTGGCACTTCCGCACCATCAACCACGATCTGTGGGACTACGACATCGGCCCGCAACCCAATCTGGTCGACTGGCCGGTGGCCGGCGGCGGTACCCGCCCGGCGGTGATCCAGGCCACCAAGTCCGGCCAGGTGTTCGTGCTCGACCGCGCCACCGGCGCGCCGATCATGCCCGTGCAGCAGTACCCGGCACCGCAAGGCACCGATCACGGCGACTGGACCGCCGCCACCCAGCCGGTGTCCCCCGGCATGCCCAACACGGTCGGCGCGCCCAGCCGCGAGTACGAGACCATCGTCGAGTCCGACGCCTGGGGCATGACCCCGTTCGACCAACTGGCCTGCCGGATCCAGTTCAAGCAACTGCGCTACGAGGGCATGTTCACCCCGCCCAGTCTGCAGGGCTCGCTGGCGTTCACCGGCAACCATGGCGGCATCAACTGGGGCGGCGTGGCCGTGGACCTGCAGCGCGGCATCATGGTGATGAACAGCAATCGCCTGCCGTATACCGAGCACGTGTACACGCGCAAGGTGATGAACGAGCTGGGCGTGGTATCGGTGTTCAATGGCAGCAGCAAGGCCAAGGGCTACATGGCGCAGGAAGGCCTGGCCTATGGCGCGCGCAAGGAGCCGTGGATGTCGCCGCTGAACACGCCGTGCGTAGCGCCGCCGTGGGGCTACATCTCCGGTGTGGACCTGCGCACCCAGCAAGTGATCTGGCGGCGTCCGCTGGGCACCGGCTACGACCAGGGCCCGATGGGCATTCCGTCCAAGACCAAGTTCGAGATCGGCACGCCCAACAACAGCGGCTCGCTGGTGACCGCCGGTGGCGTCACCTTCATCGGTGCCTCGCTGGACGACTTCCTGCGCGGCTTCGATACCCGCACCGGCAAGCAGGTGTGGGAGACCCGGGTGCCGGCCGGCCCGCAGGCCGCACCGATGAGCTATACGATCGACGGCAAGCAGTACATCGTGGCGGCGGTTGGCGGACACGACCGCATGGAAACCAAATCCGGCGATAGCGTGATCGCCTGGACCCTGCCCGACGCTCAGAACACGGCGGGCAAGTAGGCCAATCGCCAGCAGTCCCAGAACCGGCCGTCGGCAGACGGCCGGTTTTTTTATGCCAACTGCGACAGCTTCTGCGCAGCGTGATCGCGGACGTCGCGGATGAGGGCTGTGACGATGGCCTTTGACCAAGAGGAACAGCGGGTGTCGCACCAGATCTCGCGACAGCCCGTCAGCAATGCGCCTGGTCGCAATCTCCAGACCCGGTGTCGTACTTGGTCGCCACCCCCAATGCCTGGAATTTCACACAGCGTCCACATTCGCTAATCGGCGGCAGCCCTGTCATGCACGCCGTGACGCCAAGCAAGCTCTAGCGAATCAATCGGATAGCAGCAGCCTCCACCGTTGCCGACGAACGGCGCCTTCACACCGTCATGATTCGGGCTCGGCTGCCGATACCTGGTTACGGCCCTTCCCCGCTGGCCGCTCTCCCTTGCTGCCGGATCTCGCCATGTCACCTTCCCTCGAAGCCCTCCGCCGCCCATCGCCCGGCCTGCGCGCAGCAGCGCTGGTCGCCGCCTGGTTGCCGGCGATCGTGCCGGTCGGCGCGCTGACCCTGCTGACCATCTACGCCTCCGCACGCCATCCCGCCGGCCTGGCTGCCGGCCTGCCAGCGCTGGCGCCGGCATGGCTGCTGCTGTCGGTCGCCAGCATCGCCGCCTGCGGATGGTTGCAGCGGCAACGTCGCGCGCAGCAGACCAGCGCGATCGCGGCGATCACGGCGCTTGGTGAGGAACGCTTCCAGCGTCTGGATCTACGTGTCGGGGGCGGCGAGCTGACACCGCTGCTGCAGGCCCTGCAGACCACTCAGGACAAGCTGGCCATCCGCATCGACGTGCTGGAACAAGGCATGCGCCACGGCCAGTTCGTGATCAAGGCACTCGATGACCTGGACACCATGATCCGCATCGCCGACGACGATGGCCAGGTGCTGTTCGCCAACCGCAAGCTGCTCAAGATGCTCAAGCTGATCGAGCCGGACGTGCAGAGCTTCCGCCCCAGCTTCCATGCCGAGGGCTTCGTCGGCGGCAGCATCGGCGACATCTATCCGGACAGCCAGGCAGCGATCAATCGCATGCGCGCGCTGACCGCGTCCAAGGCGGTGCGCGCACCGTTCTTCGGCCGCCAGATCGACTTCGTCTACAGTCCGATCATCGGCACCGACGGCGCCAAGCTCGGCACCATCGCGCAATGGGTCGATGTCACCGCGCAGGTGAATGCCGAGCAGTCGCTGTTGCGCCTGATCGATGCGGCCGCCGCCGGCGATTTCAGTGGGCGGATGCAGAGCGAGGGCATGGATGGGGTACTGCTGTCGCTGGCCGACGGTATCAACCGCATCTCCGATTCGGTGGAAACCCATCTTGCCGCGCTCGCCCGCGTGATCGCAGCACTTGCCGAAGGCGACCTCAGCCAACGCGTGGACGGCGAGGCGCAGGGCATCTTCGCGCGGCTGCGCGACGATACCAACCAGACCGTGGCGCGGCTAACCGAAATCATCGGCGGCATCCAGGGCGCCTCGGACACCATTCGCCGCGCGGCGGTGGAGATCGCTGCCGGCAACACCGACCTGTCAGGCCGGACCGAACAGCAAGCCGCCAGCCTGGAGGAAACCGCCAGCGCGATGGAAGAACTGACCGCCACCGTACGCCAGAACGCCGACAGCGCGCAGCAGGCCAACCGCCTGGTGCTGGGCACCGGCGAGGTTGCCCAGAACGGCGGCCAGGTGATGGACGAGGTAGTCGCCACGATGGGCCAGATCAGCACCGCCTCGCGCAAGATCGGCGAGATCATCGGCGTGATCGACGGCATCGCGTTTCAGACCAACATCCTGGCACTCAATGCGGCGGTGGAAGCCGCCCGCGCGGGCGAGCAGGGTCGCGGCTTTGCCGTCGTGGCCTCGGAAGTGCGCGCGCTGGCGCGCCGATCGGCCGATGCCGCCAAGGAAATCAAGATCCTGATCGCCGACTCCACCGACAAGGTGGAACTGGGCTCGGGACTGGTCCATCGCGCAGGCAGCACCATGCGCGAGATCGTCGGTGCGGTCGGCCACGTCACCGACATCATGGCCGAGATCACCTCCGCCAGCGCCGCGCAGTCCAGCGGCATCGAGCAGGTCAATCGCACCGTGTCGCAATTGGACGAGGTGACGCAACGCAATGCGGCACTGGTGGAAGAGGCGACCGCTGCCGCCCGCAGCCTGGAAGAGCAGGCGCTGGAGCTGGCCGACGCAGTCGCGGTCTTCCGCTTGGACCAGGCCGACGGCGCGCACAGCGTCGCTCCCCTGTCCGCAGCGCGCCCCCGCGTGGCCGCCTGATCAGCCAAGCAGCGCATCGCCTGCGCGTGGCACGTGGCACGACACGCGCTGCGGCTGGCGCCGGATCAGTCTGTGGGTCAGTCCAGAAAGCGCGCCTGCTGCTGCGGCGTCGGCAACGGGCACTGCTCGGCACGTCCGAACCAGCGATAGCGATTGCGGGCGATAACCCGGTAGCCGGCATCGCGCAGTGCACGCGGCAGCAGTCGCACGATCGCGGCCACGCGCCAGATACCTCCCAGGCCGCACAGCACCCGCACGATCGCGTCGGTGTCGGTCCACGCACCGGCCGCATCGACCAGCAGGAACGACAGCGGATCGTCCGGATCCAGGCCGTGCTGCTGCAGCAAGGCGCGCCCGGCCCGGCCCTGCATCGCGGCAAACCGGTAATGGCCCTGGCGGTCGTGCCGCAGCAGGAACGTGACCCAGCCATTGCACAACAGGCAGACGCCATCGAACACGATGGTCGCCGCCGGCGGCGGGTCAGCGCGGTTCAAGCCAGCCCTCGTAGCGAATGAACGGCCCCAACCACGGCAATTGCACATCGACCAGGAAGCCGTAGCGGCCATCATCGGCGTGCTCGCGGCACTGCAACTGGCGGAACCAGCGCCCCGGCAGCGGCAGCCAGCCCAGCGCCCAGACCCGCGTGGCGCGCCACTGCAGCGCCTGCGCATCGGCCTGCAGAGCGAATTCGAAACTGACCGCGCCCAGGCGCTCGCGCAGCCGCGTGCCATGGCGCCACAGGCGCGAATGCATCGGCACCCCAGCGAACTGCCGGTGCCAGCGTTCGCCGCCGGCGTCGACCAGGAACTCCACTTCCACCGCCACCTCGCCGCTACGGGGCAGGCGGCTCAGCGCGGCCAGCAATGGCACCAGCCAGTGACGCCCGCGCTGGACGCATGCGCGCCCGGCAAAGCCTTGCTGCTGGTCAACCTGGTGCAACGCACGCACCGACACCGGCAGTTGCGCAAAAGCCTCGCTCCCGAGCACCTGGGCAAAGAGCGGCATGCTCATGGCGCAATCCAGGCCAAGGTGGCCATGCGCCCGCTGCGGCGGTCGCGCCGATGGGAAAAGAAGCGCTGCGGATCGGAAATGGTGCACAGGCCACCGCCATGGATCCCCGCCAGCGGGACGCCAGCAGCATGCAGGCGCTGGCGTGCCAGCGCATACAGGTCCACAGCCCAGTGGCCAGGACGGGTGGCGACGAACGCCGCCCGGGCGCCGGCATCATGGGCGGTGAAGGCGGCCAGGACGTCTTCGCCAACCTCATAGGCCTGCGGTCCGGCTGCCGGCCCCAACCAGGCCAGCAGCCGCGCCGACGGGGTCTGCATCGCCGCAACAGTGCGCTCGAGCACGCCATCGGCCAAGCCCCGCCAGCCCGCATGCGCGGCGGCGATCTCGCTGCCATCGTCGGCGGCCAGCACCACCGGCAGGCAATCGGCAGTCAGGATCGCCAGCACCGCGCCCGCGACCGCGGTGACGGCGGCATCGGCCTCCGGCTCGGCGGCCGCCTCGGTTGGCCCGGCCGCTGCCCGCGCGCCCAGTACCTCTACCCCATGCACCTGCCGCAGCCACTGCGGCGGGCTCGGCAGCGCCAAGGCCTGCGCCAGCAGGGCCCGGTTGTGCGCGACCTGGACGGGATCGTCGCCGTCCGGGCTGCTGCGGTTGCCCAGGTTGAGGCTGTCGAACGGCGCGGCCGAGCCGCCCAGCCCGTACCGCAGCGTGGTCAGCGCGTGCACCCGTGCGGGCGCCGGCCACTGCGCCGGCAGCACGAAGGGGACGGCGGCCATCTCAGCGCCGGGCCAGTTCGGCCGCGCGTGCGCTGTCCTCGCGCAACGCCGCCATCAGCTGCTGCAGGTCGGCCGGCACCGGCGCGGTGGCACGCACCGGCGCGCCGCTGATTGGATGCAGGAATTCCAGGGTCTCGGCATGCAGCGCCTGCCGCTTGAAGCCGCGTAGCGCGGCGATCAGCGCGTCGGTGGCGCCCTTGGGCAGTTTCAAGGCGCCGCCATACAGCGGGTCGCCGACGATCGGCGACTTCAGGTGCGCCATGTGCACGCGGATCTGGTGGGTACGACCGGTTTCCAGGCGGCATTCCAGCGCGGTATGGGCGCGGAAGCGCTCGCGCAGACGGTAATGGGTGACCGCGTCGCGGCCGTCCTCGCGCACTGCCATCTTCAGCCGGTCGCGCGGGTGGCGGTCGATCGGCGCATTGGCCGTGCCGCCGGACACCAACGCCCCGACCACCACCGCCAGGTACTGACGGTGGACATCGCGCGCGGACAACTGCTCGACCAGGGCGGTCTGCGCCTGCAGCGTGCGCGCCACCACCATCACCCCGCTGGTGTCCTTGTCCAGCCGGTGGACCACCCCCGCGCGCGGGACCGAGGCCAGGTTGGGATCGCGGAACAGCAGGGCATTGACCAGCGTTCCGTCGGGATTGCCGGCGCCCGGGTGCACCACCAGGCCGGCCGGCTTGTCGATCACCAGCACCTGCTCGTCTTCGTACAACACGTTCAGCGGGATGTCCTGAGGCTCGGCATGGGTCTGAGACTCCAAGACCACCTGCAGCTGGACGGTCTCTCCGCCGCGCAGCGGGTCGCGCGGCCGCGCCGGCTCGCCGTCCAGCAGCGCATCGCCGGATTTGATCCATTCGGCCAGCCGCGAACGGGAAAATTCCGGAAACAGCTCGGCCAGCACGGCATCGAAGCGGCGCCCAGCGGCGGTGTCCGGCACGATGGCCTGGCGGACGGATTCAGCGGATTGGTCGGACATAGACACCAGCAACTCGGCAAAAAACGGGAAATTGACCGGTCCAGGCGGCAGGAGTCAGTCGCCGGACAGGCCACTAGGCTATCATCGCGCTTTCGTTTTCCTGACGCGTCCTGCCCAGACCCATGATCCGACGGTCCACGTTTTCTGCGCCTGTGCGCCTTCTCGCCCTCTTGCTGGTCCTGACGTTCGCCGTCACCGGCTGCCACCGCGGCGCCAAGAAGAACCCCGACGAGGGCATGCCGGTCGATCAACTCTATGGCAAAGCCCATACGCTGATGGAGAAAGGCAACTGGGCCGGCGCCGAGGCCAGCTTCAAGCGGCTGCAAGCCCAGTACCCGTACGGGCCGTACACCGAGCAGGCGATGATCGAGAGCGCCTACGCCCAGTACAAGGCTGGCAAGCACGACGACACCGTCTCCAGCGTCGACCGCTTCATCCGGACCTACCCGACCCACCGCAACATCGCCTACATGTACTACCTGCGCGGGCTGGCCAACAGCAACCGCGATACGGTGTTCCTGCGCCGCGTCTGGTCGCTGGACCCGAGCCGCCGCGACCTGTCCTCGCCGCAGCAGGCCTACAACGACTTCAACACCGTCACCGACCGCTATCCGAACAGCCGCTACGCGGCCGATGCCCGCAAGCGCATGATCGAGCTGCGCGACATCTTCGCCCAGCACGAGCTGGACAATGCGCTGTACTACCTGCGTCGCACCGCCTGGGTGTCGGCGGCCGGGCGTGCCAACTACCTGCTGGAAACTTACCCGCAGAGCGCCTTCCAGTACGACGCCATCGCCGTGCTGGCCGAGGCCTACACCCACCTCGGCAACAAGACCTTGGCGGCCGACGCCCGTCGCGTGCTGGAGCTCAACGATCCGAAGCACCCGTGGCTGACCGGCGACTGGCCGAAGTACCCGTGGGCGATCCGCAAGCTCAACCCGTTCGCTGGCGAGAAGTCCGCCGCCACCGGCCAGCGCAACTCGACGATGAATCGCGATTGAGATCGTCGGCAACGGCAGTCACGACAACGGAGCCCGAGTGGCTCCGTTGTCGTTTTGGCGGTCGGGTCTTGCCGGGGCAAGCAGGCATGGCTGAGGCGATGACGTCGATCGCAGAGGTGTTGCTGCGTGCGTCACCGTCAGGGCGGCGACGGCCGTCCGACTGTTCGCTCGCAGACATCCCCAAGGCGACGAAGAGGCAGCATGCTTACGCAAACCACGGCGGTGCCGACGCGCATGTCGGACTGATGTACGACCTGGCGTCCGCTAAGCCGACGTCGGACCTGCGCAGCGGCGACGCCGGGGCGAGCGCGGTGGCGATGGTGGGCAACTGATGCCCACCCTCTTCACGCGGCGCTACTGTCCACGGTAGCCGTTGGTGATGGGATACCGCCGCTCGCGCCCAAACGCGCGGCGCGAGATCTTCGGCCCCGGCGCGGCCTGGTGGCGCTTCCATTCGTTGATACGCACCAACCGCAGCACGTGCTCGACGGTGTCGGCGGCATAGCCGGCGGCAACGATGTCGTCGCGCGACTGCTCCTGATCCACGTAGCGATACAGGATGCCATCGAGCACGTCGTAAGGCGGCAACGAATCCTGGTCGGTCTGGTTGTCGCGCAGCTCGGCCGACGGTGGCCGCGTGATCACCGCCGGGGGAATCACCGGCGCGCCGCCGACGGTGTTGCGCCATTTGGCCAGGCCGAACACCTCGGTCTTGTACAGGTCCTTCAGCGGCGCATAACCGCCGCACATGTCGCCATAGATGGTGGCGTAGCCGACCGCGTATTCGCTCTTGTTGCCGGTGGTCAGTAGCAGGCCGCCGAACTTGTTGGACAAGGCCATCAGAATCACGCCACGGCTGCGCGACTGCAGGTTCTCCTCGGTGATGTCCGGCTCGGTGCCAGCGAACAGCGGCCCCAGCGCCGCCAGCAAGCCCTCGAAGGCCGGCTCGATGGCAACCGTCTCCAGCTTCACGCCCAGCGCATCGCACTGCTCGGCGGCCAGGTCGTTCGACAGGCCGGCGGTATAGCGCGACGGCAAGCGCACCGCGGTGACGTTGTCGCTGCCGAGCGCATCGACCGCCATCGCCAGCACCAAGGCCGAATCGATGCCGCCGGACAGGCCCAGCCACACCTTGCCGAAGCCGTTCTTGCGGCAGTAGTCCTGCAGCCCGCGCACCACCGCACGCCAGGCCAAGGCATCCATGCTCTCGTCGCCGTCGTCGACCCACACCACCGGGGTGAAGCGACGCGCCTGCGCGGCATAGTCCACCACCAGCCACTGGTCGACGAAGGCCGCCGCCGCCGGATGCACGCTGCCGTCGCCGTCGGCCACCACCGAGGCGCCATCGAACACCAGTGCATCCTGTCCACCGACCACGTTGAGATAGGCGATCGCCGCGCCGCTCTCGCGTGTGCGCTCGGCCAACAGCGCGTCGCGCTGAGCATGCTTGCCGCGCTCGTAGGGCGAGGCATTGGGCACCAGCACCAGTTCGGCGCCAGCCTGCACCGTCCGCGCCAACGGCTCGGCAAACCACAGGTCCTCGCAGATCACCACACCCACCGGCACGCCCTTGACGGTCACCACGCAGCTCTCGCCGTCCGGATCCACATCGAAATAGCGACGCTCGTCGAACACCGCGTAATTCGGCAACTCCTGCTTGCGGTAAGTGGTTTCGATGCGCCCATCGCGCAACACGCTGGCGGCGTTATAGACCACGCTGCCCGCACTCTGCGGCCAGCCCACCACCGCCACGATGCCGCGCGCGGCGGCAGCGATCCGCGTCAGCGCCTGCTCGCAATGGGCGAGAAATCCCGGGCGCAACAGCAGGTCTTCCGGTGGATAGCCACTGATCGCCAACTCCGGGAACAGCACCAGATCGGCGCCGTGCTCGTCACGCGCTTGCTCGATCAAGGCGATGATCCGATCGGTGTTCTGGGCCACGGCACCAACCGGAAAATCGAACTGGGCCATGGCGAGGCGCAGGGTCTGGGACATATCAACGACCTTTTACGGATCCTGCCGGCGGACCGGAAGGAGGGAAGGAGGAACTGGCTACGGACAGCGACCGCGCGATGACATCGCAGACCTCATCGGTACGCGCCAGCACTGCATTATTCCAGAAGCGCAGCAACGCAAACCCCTGTGCCCGCAGGAACGCCTCGCGGGCTGAGTCGGACTGGGTGTCCAAATGCTGGCTACCATCGAGTTCGACCACCAATGCCGAGCTCAAACATGCGAAATCGGCGATGTATGGCCCAATCGGGCATTGACGCCGGAACTTGAAACCCAGCAGCCGCCGATCACGCAGGCGTTGCCAAAGCACCCGCTCAGCGGCGGTCATTTCACGGCGCAACATCCGCGCGAACTGGAGCTTGGCGGAACGGCGCATCGGGCAGTCCGATCCAGGGAGAGCCCACAGGCTAAAGCTGCCAAGGAGGGCGATGCATCGGGGGTCGTGGCGACTACGTGTAGGAATGGTCCTGGATGCGTGCCCTCACCCCTACCCCTCTCCCGCACGCGGGAGAGGGGAAACCAAAGCGACCTGCAAGCCTCGTCCAGCCGCTCCGCCTTCCGCCTTCCGTCCCCCGCCCTCCGCCTTCTCCCTTCCGCCTTCCTTCTGCCTTCTCCCGCCCGCGGGAGAAGGGGCCCGAAGGGCGCATGAAGGCAAAAGAATCCCCCAGCAAAGCCCCCTTCTTCCGCCCGCGGGAAAAGGTGCCCGAAGGGCGGATGAGAGCAAAAGAATCCCCAGCAAAGCCCCCTTCTCCCGCCTGCGGGAGAAGGTGCCCGAAGGGGCGGATGAGGGCAAAAGAATCCCCCAGCAAAGCCCCCTTCT
>NZ_NSET01000096.1 GCF_009192945.1 Xanthomonas maliensis
GTCGGCCCCACAAACGACTTCTTGCTGGCATGCACGGCGATATTGCCCGGGCAGGCAATCGTGATGTTGCCGCCTTCGATGGTCAGGCTGGCGCCGCCGGCGGTGGCCAGGTGGACGGTCTTTCCGGCGGCCAGTTCCAGTTGGGCGTTGGCGCTGACCAGCTGCAGGCCTTGCTTGGCCTGCATGCGGATGGCATCGCTCTGCGCCTGCAGCTCCAGCGGGCCTTCGCCGGCGACCACGCTCAGGCTGTGGGCCTCGCTCTGGCCGCCTTCGACGGCGGCGGCCAGCAGGCCGATCGCCTGGCCGCTGTGCAGGCGGGCGTTGCCGGCCACGGCGGTCTCGCTGTGCTGGCCGCTGGCCAGGGTCAGCGTCTCGCCCACGCTCCAGCTCAGCGCCTGCCCGGCCACCAGGCCGATGCCGGCCGGCGAGGCCAGGCCCAGCAGGGCGTCGCCGGTGTGCGGCAGGCGATCCTGGCCGGGGGCGGTGCTGCGCTCGCGCGCCGCCGCCTGGGCCTCATCGAAGGCCGTGCCGGGGACGGCCGTGCTGGCACTGGTGCGCAAGGCGGTCAGCGGGGCCTGGTCGGGCACCAGCTGGGAGGCATTGGCCTGGCGCACGCCTTCGTGGGCGGCCAGCTTGACCGTGGCATGGGTGCCGG
>NZ_NSET01000097.1 GCF_009192945.1 Xanthomonas maliensis
GGCAGCGCCGCATGACGCCAGACCACCTGCACCGGCTCGGGCAGGCCCTGCCAGGCGAAGCCGGTGCGCAGGATGTCGTGGCGGGCGATGACGGCGTCCAGCGCGGCGACGAAGGCGTCCAGGCGTTGGCGGCTGTCGAAGGCCAGCACGCTGGTGCCGAGATAGGCATCGCGCTCGGGGCTGGCCAGGTGATGGAACAGCAGGCCTTGCTGCAGCGGCGCCAGCGGGTAGATGTCCTGCACGTTGGCGGCACCGCCGTGCACGCTGGCCACCGCGGCATCGATCTCGCTCTGACTGAGCGCAACCAGCGGCAACAGCTCGGGGGTGATGCGGGTGCAGGACGCCTCGATGCGGTTGGGTGGTACCACGACGGCGTCGTTGCGCTGCAGCGCGGCGGCCACCTCGGCCAGGGTGCTGGCCTCGAACAGTGTGCGGACCGGCAGTGTCCAGCCGTGTTGCCGCAGGCGCTCGATCAGGCGGATGGCCAGCAGCGAGTGGCCGCCGAGGGCGAAGAAGTTGGCGTGGCGGCCGACGTGCTCGCTGGCGAGCAGCTCGCACCAGAGCGTGGCGAGCAGGACTTCCAGATCGCCTTCCGGCGCGACGTAGGTCTGCGTCGGTTGGGCATCGGCATCCGGCGCCGGCAAGGCGCTGCGGTCGAGCTTGCCGTTGGGGGTCAGCGGGAGCGCATCCAACGGCACGTAGGCGCTTGGCCGCATCGCCGCCGGCAGGCGCGTGGCCAGCTGTACGCGGACGTGCTCGAGGTCGGGCAGCGCCTGGTGGCCGACCAGATAGGCCACCAGGCGCGGCGCGCCAGCTGCGTCTTCGCGCAACAACACGGCGGCATCCTGCACGCCGGTACAGCCGCGCAGCGCGCTGGCGATCTCGCCCAGCTCGATGCGCACACCGCGCAGCTTGATCTGATCGTCGTTGCGGCCGAGGAAGTCGAGCGTGCCGTCGGCACGCCAGCGGGCGACATCGCCGCTGCGGTACATGCGCTGGCCCGGTCGTTCGGCAAACGGGTCGGGCACGAAGCGCTCGGCGCTCAGGTCCGGCCGGCCGAGGTAGCCGCGTGCCAGGGTGTGACCGGCGATATGCAGTTCGCCGGCCACGCCGATCGGTGCCAGGCGCCCGTGCGCATCGAGGACATACAGGCGCACATTGGCCAGCGGCCGGCCGATCGGCAGGCGTTCGCCGTCGTTGGCGCCGTCCAGATGCAGGCTGGCGCAGACGCTGGCCTCGGTCGGGCCATAGGCGTTGATCACCCGCGCCTGCGCCTGCCAACGCTGCACCAGGGCGGTATCGGCCGCCTCACCAGCGACCACCAAGGTCTGCAGGTGGGGGCAATGAGCCGGTGTCGGCAGCGAGGCCAGCACCGTTGGGGTCATGGTGAGGTGGGTGATGCGGTGTTGCTGCATGACCTCCAGCAACGCCTCTCCGGCCAAGGCGTCAGCCGGTGGGACATGCAGGCAGGCACCGGCCAGCCAGGCCATCAAGACTTCGGAGAGACAGGCATCGAATGCGATATTGGCCAACTGCAACACGCGGCTCTGGGGTCGCACCGCAAAGGCGTCGATCTGCGCCAGCGCCAGATTGACCAGGCCGCGGTGGCTGACCATCACGCCCTTGGGCGTGCCGGTGGAGCCGGAGGTGTAGAGCACGTAGGCCAGGTGATCGGGCTGCAGGCCGGTATCGGCGGGAGCGTGGTCGTGAGCCGGCGCTGCGGTGGTGTCCAGCGCGTCGAGCAGCAGGACGCGGGCGCGTTGCAAGGCACGGCTGGCCGGCAGTTGCTGCTGCAGCTGGCTGTCGGGGGGGACCTGTCTCTTATATACATAT
>NZ_NSET01000098.1 GCF_009192945.1 Xanthomonas maliensis
CGGCGAGCCGCTGGTGCGGCGATTCGCCGGGCGCATGCTCAACATCCACCCCTCGCTGCTCCCCAAGTACCGCGGCCTGCACACCCACGCGCGCGCGCTGGACGCCGGCGATACCGAACATGGCGCCAGCGTGCACCTGGTCGTGCCCGAGCTCGATGCCGGCCCAGTGATCGCGCAGGCCCATGTGCCCATCCTGGCTGGCGATGATGCCGCTCGGCTGGCCGAGCGGGTGTTGGCGCACGAGCATCCGTTGTTGCTGACGACCCTGGGCCTGCTGGCCAGCGGCCGCCTGGAGGTGCGCGGGGACGGCGTGCATTTCGACGGTCAGTGCCTGTTTACTCCGCTACGACTAGAGTCCGCACACGCTTTATCGACCTGAACGCGGACACATCCTCCTCATCGTGACTGCGACATCCTCCCGCGCATGAACCTCTCTCTCCCAGCGACCTGCATGCTGCTCGCGCTGCTGTGCCCCGCACTGCTCGCCAATGCGCAGCAGCAGCCGGTCTCTGCGCCAGCCACGCCGCCACCTGTGCCCGCGGCCCAGCCGCCGGCAGAGCCGGCGCCAGCGCAGCAGGCGTCGGCCACGCTGCCTGCAACCCCCTGGACGCCGCCGCCGTTGGAGCCGTTCGTGGCCACCTACCAGGCGCTGTACCGCGGTAAGGAAGCCGGCGACGCCACCATGCAAGTCAGCCGCGGTGAAGGCAGCCAGTGGCGGATCGATATGTCGGTGCGCGGACGCAAGGGCTTTGCCAGCATCCTCGGCCTGAACCTGGAGCAGAGCACCGTGTTCCGGGTCGACGGCGACACCTACGTACCGTTGAGCCAGAGCACGGTGCGCAAGGCGATGTTCTTCGGCAAGAAGGTCACCGGCGTCTACAACTGGCAGGCTGGCACCGCACAGTGGGATGGCGATCTGAAGAAGGAGCGGCAACAACCGATCCCGCTGCAGCACGGTGACCAGAGCGCACTGTCATTGAACCTGTCGCTGATGCGCGATGCGCAGCCCGGGCGCAGCCTGAGCTATCGCTACGTCGACGTGGGCAAGGTGCGCACGTACGACTACCGGGCCGCCGACACCACCGAAGTGGTGCAGGTCGGCGACCTGAGCTACGACGCGCTGCGCGTTTACCGCGTCAACAGCGGCGACAACGAAACCATCCTATGGATCGCCAATGGGGTCCCCACCCCGGTGCGCATCCTGCAACGTGAAAAGGGCGAGGATCAGATCGATCTGCGTCTGGTCGAATACCAAGGAGCCTGAGCATGAATACCCCGATCCGCCGCTACGCGTTCGTCGCTGCCGCCGCCATGGCGATGACCAGCCTGCCAGCCCTGGCCATGCAGCCGTTCCAGGCCGACTACTCGGCCAACTACATGGGCATGCAGGCCAACGGCACGATGACCTTGGCAGCGGCCGGCGGCAACCAGTGGCGCTATACGCTGACGATCCAGAACCAGCTGGCCAACCTGACCCAGAGCACGGTGTTCGAGGAAAGCAATGGCCAGCTCCGCCCGCTCAGCAGCCACGACACCTCGTCGATGCTGGTGAAGAAGCGCACCGTCGATGCCAAGTACGACTGGCAGTCCGCTCAGGCCACCTGGACCGGCGACGTCAAGGGCGACCGGCGTGGCCCGGTCGCGCTCAAGACCGGTGACATGGACGCGCTGCTGATCAATCTGGCCATCACCCGCGATCTGGCGGCCGGCAAGCCGCTGAGCTACCGCATGGTCGACGAAGGCCGCATCAAGCCGATGACCTACAAGGTGGTCGGCAAGGAAACCATCACCGTCAACGGCAAGCAGGAGCAGGCCACCAAGGTCTCGCGCGTGGATGGCAACAAGGAACTGATTGCCTGGGTCGTGAAGGACCTGCCGGTGCCGGCGCGCTTGCTGCAGAAGGAAAATGGCCAGGACTCGCTCGACCTGACGATCAAGTCGCTGCGTTGAGGCAACGGCAGGCGCGGTTCGCGCCGCGCCTGTCGTTCGGCTGATGAGATCCGGAAGCATGCGTCCATCGGTCGCAGCGTCATTGGCCGCACGCGCCACGCCCCCGCCGTCATCAGCGATGGTGCGCTGACGCTGCGGCTGCTCTCTCCATCCATCCAGTGCCGGCCGCTGCCAGCGCAGCGGCCGGTGCGCACCCCTCAGGGCTTGGCCGCGTCGTTAGCGTCGCTGGAGAATACCGTGCGGCAATCGACGCGAATCTGTTCGCCGCTGCTGCGCCAGTAGAAGGTGTTGCAATGGCGCTTGCCATCGACATGCTTTTCCACAGCCACCGCATAGAACGACTGCGCGATCTCCTCGCGACTGGCGGTCCCGTCGCCATTCCAGTCCATGTCCTTGAACTCGACACCCTGGGTGATGGCCATGCCGACTGCCCAGGCGTATCCCAGCCAGGCCAGCAGCAGTACGACCACCCCCAGCAACACCTTGCGGCGGGTGGTGAAACGGCCGCGCAGGATCATGCGGTGCGCCGGATGGACGCGCCCAGCGCCCCCAGCTTCTCCTCGATGTTTTCGTAACCACGGTCCAGGTGGTAGATACGATCGATGGTGGTATCGCCCTCGGCAACCAGTCCGGCCAGGATCAGCGACGCCGAGGCGCGCAGATCGGTGGCCATCACCGGTGCGCCGCTGAGCCGCCCATTGCCGCGCACGATGGCGGTATGGCCTTCGACCTGGATGTCCGCGCCCAGGCGCAGCAGTTCATTGACGTGCATGAAACGGTTTTCGAAGATCGTCTCGTTGATCACGCCGACGCCTTCGGCCACGCAGTTGAGCGCCATGAATTGCGCCTGCATGTCGGTGGGAAATGCCGGGTACGGCGCGGTGGTCAGGCTGACCGCGCGCGGCCGCTTGCCGTGCATGTCCAGGGTGATGCTGTCTTCGGTGGTGCTGATGCTGGCACCGGCCTCGGTGAGCTTGTCCAGCACCGCATCCAGCGTCTCCGGCCGGGCGCGCCGCACGGTGACGCTGCCACCGGTCATCGCCGCCGCTACCAGGAAGGTACCGGTCTCGATCCGGTCCGGCAGCACCGCATGGTGGCCGCCTGCCAGGCGTTCGACGCCATGCACCACGATCCGCGGGGTCCCGGCGCCCTCGATGCGCGCACCCAACGCGATCAGGCAGTCCGCCAGGTCGCTGACCTCCGGCTCCATCGCCGCGTTCTCCAACACCGTCGTGCCCTCGGCCAGGACGGCGGCCATCAACACGTTTTCGGTGCCGGTGACGCTGACCATGTCGAACACGAACCGGCCGCCCTGCAAGCGGCCCTTGCTGGACGCCTTGATATAGCCGTTCTCCACGCTGATCTCCGCACCCAGCGCCTGCAGGCCCTTGATGTGCTGGTCGACCGGGCGCGAGCCGATTGCGCAGCCACCCGGCAACGACACTTCCGCGTTGCCATAGCGCGCCAGCAGCGGGCCCAGCACCAGGATCGAGGCGCGCATGGTCTTGACCAGTTCATAGGGCGCGATCTGGTGGGTGACCGAACGCGGGTCGACCAGGATCGAGCGCCCCTTGGCCAGGGTGCCCTCATCGATGGTGACCTCGGCGCCCAGCTCGCTGAGCAGCTTCACCGTGGTGATCACGTCATGCAGGTGGGGAACGTTGCTGATCTCCACCGGCGCATCGGCCAGCAGGGTTGCGCACAGGATGGGCAGCACGGCGTTCTTGGCACCGGAAATATGAACCTCACCGTGCAGCGCCTGGCCGCCGGTCACTACGATTTTTGCCATGGGAAAAGGGGGAATCCAGAAAGTCGGGGTGGAGGAAGAAGAATCGAACGCGCGCTCAGGCTTCGTCGGGGGTCAAGGTGCGCAGTTGCAGGGCGTGGATCGCGCCCCCCATCAGCTCGCCGAGGGTGGCGTACACCATGCGGTGGCGCGCCAGCGGCGCCTTGCCGGCGAAGGCGGCACTGATCACGGTGGCCTCGAAGTGCACGCCGTCGTCGCCGTGCACGTCGACGCGGGCCTCTGGCAGGCCGGTTTCGATGAGTTTACGGATGGTTTCGGCGTCCAAAGCACGTTTCCTCATAAAATGAGCGCACATTCTACTCTTCACCCGAGCCCTGCATGGCTGTCTCGCTCCTGCCCCCCGCCACCGTCGGCGATCACGACCTGATCGCCAGCGGCCAGCGCGTGTTCCAGATCGAGCAGGCGGCGCTGGCGGCGACCGCAGCGCGGCTGGGTGCCGACTTCGCCGCCGCCTGCCGTCTGGTCCTGGCTTCGCGCGGCCGGGTGGTCGCCACCGGCATGGGCAAGTCCGGTCACATCGCGCGCAAGATCGCGGCCACGCTGGCTTCCACCGGCACCCCGGCCTTCTTCGTTCATCCCGGCGAAGCCGGCCATGGCGACCTCGGCATGATCACCGAGGCCGACGTGGTGCTGGCGCTGTCCTATTCGGGCGAGTCCGACGAAGTGCGCATGCTGCTGCCGGTGCTCAAGCGCCAGGGCAATCCGATCATCGCCATGACCGGCCGGCCCGGCTCGACCCTGGCGCAGGCCGCCGACGTCCACCTGGACGTCACTGTCTCTACCGAGGCGTGCCCGCTGGACCTGGCGCCGACGTCCAGCACCACCGCCTCGCTGGCGATGGGCGACGCCCTGGCGGTCGCCCTGCTCGACGCACGCGGTTTCACCGCCGACGACTTCGCCCGCTCGCATCCGGCAGGCAGCCTGGGACGCCGCCTGCTGCTGCACATCACCGATGTCATGCATGCCGGCGACGACCTGCCGCGGGTACGCGAGGACGCCAGCCTCAGCGAAGCGCTGATGGAAATGAGCCGCAAGCGGCTGGGCATGACCGCGGTCGTGGACGCCGAGGGGCGGCTGATCGGGCTGTTCACCGACGGCGACCTGCGGCGCGCGCTGGACAGCGATATCGACGTTCGCAACGCCGGCATCGCCGAGGTGATGACTCGCCACCCGCGGACCATCGGCGCCGACCAGCTGGCGGCCGAGGCCGCTCGCCTGATGGAAGCGCACAAGATCAATGGCCTGATCGTGGTCGACGCGCAGCAGCGCGCGGTCGGTGCGCTGAACATTCACGACCTGTTGCGCGCCAAGGTGGTTTAACAGGTTCAGCTTGCAACCTTCGGACTCTTTCACACCGACTCCTGCCGATGCCCTATTCGCCCCTGCACGCCCTGCCCGCCGACATCGTCGACCGCGCTGCCCGTATCCGTCTGGCCTGCTTCGATGTCGATGGCACGCTCACCGACGGCCGCCTGTACTACGACCACGCCGGCAACGAGAGCAAGGCCTTCAACGTGTTGGACGGCCAAGGCCTCAAGCAGCTGGAGTACGCCGGCATCCACGTCGCGCTGATCACCGCCCGCGCCAGCCTGTCGGCAGAAAAACGCGGCCAGGACCTGGGCCTGCATGTGCAGATCGGGGTCAGGCACAAGCGCACCGCGGTGGAAGCGCTGTGCCAGGAGCACGGCATCTCGTTGGACCAGGTGCTGTTCATGGGCGACGACCTGCCCGACCTGTCGGCGCTGCTGGCGGTGGGACTGCCGGTCGCGCCTGCCAATGCGCATCCGTGGATCGCCGAGCGCGTGCAATGGCGCACCCAGGCTCGCGGTGGCGAAGGCGCGGCGCGCGAGGTCTGCGATGTGCTGCTGGCCGCGCAAGGCCAGGTCGACGGCATCATTGCCAGGTTCAGCGCATGAACTGGAACTGGCGTAGCACCCTGGGTGTGGTCCTGCTGGCGGCCGCCATCGTCAGCGGCTGGTCGGCGTGGAAGAACCGCACACGCCCGGCCGCCACCACGGCCGATGGCGGGCAGACCGACTTCGTCCTGCGCGACTTCGAACTGATCGCGCTGGACAAGCAGAGCGGCAAGGAGGCCATGACCTTGCGCGCGCCGGAGATGCACCGCAATCGCGCCGACCGCACCTCCGATATCACCACCCCGCTGTTCCTGCTTCCTGACAACAACAACCTGCCCTGGACGCTGCGCGCCAAGACCGGCTGGCTCAACCCCGACGGGACCGAGCTGCGCCTGCGCGGCGATGTCGCCGGCGACAGCCCGACCACCGGCAACGTGCCGCCGACCACCTTCCGGACCCAAAGCCTGGACGTGTTTCCGCAGCAGAACCTGGCCAAGACCAGCGCACCGGTCAGCATGAGCCGTCCGGGTATCATGCAGACCGGCGTTGGCTTCGAGGCCGACCTCAAGACCAGCCAGTACAAGCTCCTTTCTCAGGTCAAGACCCGCTATGAACCGAATGCTGCCCGCTAGACTGGCGTTTGCTGCGCTGCTGCTGCCCATCGCGGCGCTGTCCAAGACCAGCGATCGCAACCAGCCGATGACGATCGACTCCAATGCCAACGATTGCAACATCGTCCAGGGCAGCGACGGCAAGTGCCGCTTCACCGGCAACGTGGTGATCGTCCAAGGGTCGCTGGAGATTCACGCCGACACCGCCGACATCTTCCAGAAGAACGGCGAGACCGACCGGGTGGTGCTCAACGGCAAACAGGCCACGCTCAAGCAGGACATGGACGATGGCTCGCAGATGCATGGGCAGGCCGACAACATCGAATACAAGGTTGCCGACGACATCATCATCCTCACCGGCAACTACAAGGTGGATTCGCCCAAGGGCACCAATGCAGGCCAGCGCATGGTCTACAACACCAAGACCGGCAACATGCAGAGCGGCGGCGATGGCACCCGCGTGCGCACGGTGATCCAGCCGAAGAACCCCGCGCCGGCGGCCGCACCGGCCGCACCGGCGAGCAAGCCGGCTGCCGCCAAGCCGCAGGGGAAGAAGTAATGCTGGTCGCAACCGGTCTGCGCAAGAAGTACAAGCAGCGCGAAGTGGTGAAGGAATTCGGCCTCACGCTGGAGCCGGGCGAAGTGGTCGGACTGCTCGGCCCAAACGGCGCCGGCAAGACGACCTGCTTCTACATGATCGTCGGCCTGGTGGAAGCCGACGCCGGCCGCATCGAACTGGACGGACGCGATCTGACAGCCGAGCCGATGTATGCGCGCGCCCGGCTGGGCGTGGGCTATCTGCCGCAGGAGCCGTCGGTGTTCCGCAAGCTCACGGTGGCCGACAACATCCGCCTGGTGCTGGAACTGCGCGAGGATCTGGACAACGCCGGCCGCGAGCGGGAACTGTCCTCGCTGCTGGAGGAGCTGCAGATCACCCATGTCTCCGAGCAGTTGGGTGCCAGCCTGTCCGGCGGCGAACGCCGTCGTTGCGAGATCGCCCGCGCGCTGGCCGCGCGGCCGCGCATGATGTTGCTGGACGAACCCTTCGCCGGCGTGGACCCGATTTCGGTCGGCGAGATTCAACGTATCGTCACCCACCTCAAGGAGCGCGGTATCGGTGTGCTGATCACCGATCACAACGTGCGCGAGACCTTGGGAATCTGCGACCGCGCGTATATCCTCGCCGAGGGCGGCGTGCTGGCGCAGGGGGCACCGGACGCATTGCTCTCCAATCCCGACGTGCGCCGTGTCTATCTGGGGGAGACCTTCCGCCTGTAGACGCGTCGCCGCGCCCCAGGCCTACCCCATCGGCATTGCATGAAAGCCCGGCTGCAGACATCGCTAGGACAGCAATTGGTCATGACGCCGCAGTTGCGGCAGGCGATCAAGTTGTTGCAGATGTCCACCACCGAACTGGAACTGGAAATCGCCGAAGCGGTCGAGAGCAACCCTCTGCTGGAGTGGGCCGACGAGGCAGCGCAGGCCGCGAGCGGCAATACCGCCGACAGTCCTGCGGCCGACGAGTCCCCGGCCGAGGAGCGCGCGCCGAACGAGCGTGACGAGGACTGGAGCCAGGACGAACTGCAATGGACCGGCGGCAGCGGCGGCAGCTTCGATGACGAGGACGGCAGCGATCCCGCCGAACGGGTGGCCGAGGCCGAGACCCTGGCCGACCACCTGCTGTGGCAATTGCATCTCTCACCGTTGTCGCCGCGCGATCGCCGCATCGGCGCGATCCTGATCGACGCGCTGGACGAAGACGGCTACTTGCGCGAGCCCTTGGCGGCGATCGTCGAGACGCTGGACCTGGGCGTGACGGTGGACGAAGCCGAAGTCCTGACCGTACTGCACCAGATCCAGCGCTTCGACCCGGTCGGCGTGGGCGCCCGCAGCCTGGGCGAATGCCTGGCATTGCAATTGGCGGTGCTCGATGCCGACACGCCAGGCCGCGCGCTGGCGCTGGAGATCGTCGCCGGACCACTGGAGCGGCTGCCGCGCAGCGGGGTCGCCGGCCTGGCACACGAACTCAAGCGCAGCACCGCCGAGATCGAGGAAGCGGTGCAGCTGGTTCGCTCGCTCGATCCGCGGCCCGGCAAGCAGGTCGGCGAGCTGTCGCAGGACACCTACGTGGTGCCCGACTGCGTGATCTGGCGCCAGCGCGGGGTCTGGCGGGCGGCACTGGCCGGCCGGGCGCAACCCAAGGTGACCATCCACCGCGGCTACGAGCAACTGATCCGCCGTTGTGGCGAGTCCGATGCCGGCTATCTGCGCGGCCAGCTGCAGGAAGCGCGCTGGCTGCTCAAGAGCCTGGAGGCGCGCGGCGAAACCTTGCTGCGAGTGGTCCGCAGCCTGCTGCAGCACCAGGCCGGATTCCTGGAATTCGGTGCGCAGGCATTGCGCCCGCTGACCCTGCGCGAGATCGCCGGCGAGCTCGGCCTGCACGAATCGACCATCTCGCGCGCCATCGCGCGCAAGTACGTGCGCACCCCGCGCGGCACCATCCCGCTGCGCTCCTTCTTCGCCTCCGGCATCGATACCGACAGTGGCGGCGAGGCCTCCAGCACCGCCATCCAGGCGATGATCCGGCGCCTGATCGAGGCCGAGAACCCGCGCAAGCCGCTCTCTGACGCCAAGCTGGCTGAACTGTTGAAGACCTCGGGCGTGCCAGTAGCGCGCCGCACCGTGGCGAAGTATCGTGAGGCCATGAACATCTCCGCCTCCCACGAACGCGTGCGCATCGCCTGACGTTGCCCTTCACCCGCAACGCCGGCCTGTGCCGGGTTCGCCGGACCACCGGAGCGGTTCATTGGCCCACCGACCAATGGAGGTATCCGATGCGCATCGAGACGTATGGCCACCAGCTTGAAGTGACGCCCGCCCTACGGGACTACGTGGCAAGCAAGCTGCAACGATTGCAGCGCCACTTCGACCAGCACTGTGAAGTCCGAACGCAGCTGGCCGTCCGCAAGCCCGACCACCACGTGGTCGCCACCGTCAACCTGCCCGGCCGTACCCTCCACGCCGATGCCAGTGGCTCCACCATGTACGCGGCCATCGACCTGCTGGTGGACAAGCTCGACCGCCTGGTGCTCAAGCACAAGGAAAAGAAATGTAACCACCACGCCCGCGAGGTGCGCGACAATCCCGCATGATGCTCCTCGCCCGATGCCCTCATGCCCTTGACTGATCTAATGGCGGCCGTGCGCACCCTGGTGTCGCCGGCCGCCGATCGCGACACCGTTCTGCACACCGCCGCCGACCTGCTGTCCTGCCGCCAGGCCGGCGCCGACGAACTGTATGCCAACCTGTGCGAACGCGAGGCCCTGGGCAGCACCGCCATTGGGCACGGCATCGCCATCCCACACGGTCGGTGCCCCACCCTTTCCGAGCCGCGCGGCGCATTGCTACGGCTACAGACACCTGTGGACTTCGGCGCCGATACACCCGTGGACCTGGTGTTTGCGATGGCGGTGCCGGCGCATTACACCCATCAGCACCTGATGCTGCTGTCCGAGCTGGCCGAGCGCTTTTCCGACGCGCAGTTCCGCCAGCAACTGCGCGCCGCCCCGGATGCGCAGCACCTGCTCGCGCTGCTTACCGAGCCGCCGCCCCCGCAGGCCACCGCCGCATGAACACCAGCATCACCGCCCGTGAACTGTTCGACCAGCAACGCGACAAGCTGGCCTTGCGCTGGGTGGCCGGTCAGAAGGGCGAACACCGCGAGATCCAGGCCGGCGGGACCAACGCGCGGCGTCCGTCGCTGGCGGGCTATCTCAACGTCATCTATCCGAACAAGGTGCAGATCCTCGGCACCGAGGAACTGGCCTGGCTGGACTCGCTGGATGCGCGCCAGCGTTGGGAGACCATCGAGAAGATCATCCAGGTGCAGCCGCTGGCACTGGCGATCAGCAAGAACCAGTCCTGTCCGGAAGACCTGCGCGCCGCCGCCGATGAATCCAACACGCCGCTGTGGATTTCGCCCAAGCGCGGCCACGAATTGCTCAACCATCTGTCCTACCACCTCGCACGCACGCTGGCACCGCGAATCACCCTGCATGGGGTATTCATGGAGATCTACTCGATCGGCGTGCTGATCACCGGCGAGGCCGGCTCTGGCAAGAGCGAGCTGGCGCTGGAGCTGCTCAGCCGCGGCCATCGCCTGGTCGCCGACGACGCGCCCGAGTTCACCCAGATCGCCCCGGACGTGCTCGACGGTACCTGCCCGGAACTGTTGCAGGACCTGCTGGAGGTGCGTGGACTGGGCGTGCTCAACGTACGCGATATGTTCGGCGACACCTCGGTGAAGAAGAACAAATACCTGCGCCTGATCGTGCATCTGACGCGGCCGATGACCGAACCCACCCCGCACGGCTACGAACGGCTGACCGGCGATTCCGGCAGCCGCCATGTGCTGGACCTGGACGTGCCCCTGATCACCCTGCCGGTGATGCCCGGCCGCAACCTGGCCGTGCTCACCGAAGCGGCCACCCGCCTGCACATCCTGCGCACCAAGGGCATCGACCCGGCGGCGATGTTCATTGCCCGCCACAGCAACATGCTCGAGCGGCGGTCGCCATGAGCACCACACCGTCAACCTTGATGATCGTCAGCGGCCTGTCCGGCTCGGGCAAGTCGGTGGCGATGAAGACCTTCGAGGACCTGGACTACTACTGTTCGGACAACCTGCCGGTGGAGCTGCTGCCGGACCTGGTGCGCAGCCGCCTGCGCGGCAACCCGGTCGGCGATCAGCGCTTGGCGGTCGGCATCGACGTACGCAGTCGCAGCGACCTGACCCAGCTGGCGCAATGGCGCCAAGCCGCGCAGGAATACGGACTGGAAGCACGCCTGCTGTTCTTCGAAGCCAGCGACGAGGCCTTGCTCAAGCGCTACGCCGACACCCGCCGCCGGCATCCGCTGAGCCAACTGGGACTGGCGCTGCCGGAGGCCATCATTCGCGAGCGTGTGTTGACCGCCCCGCTGCGTGCGCAGGCCGATGCCATCATCGACACCAGCGCGCTCAACGTGCATCAGCTGCGCCGGCGCGTGGTGACCGAGTTCGCGCTTGGCACCAGCGACCGGCTGTCGCTGCTGTTCGAATCCTTCGCCTACAAGCGCGGCGTGCCGGCCGAAGCCGATTTCGTGTTCGACGCACGCGTGCTGCCGAATCCGCACTGGGACCCGGAGCTACGCCCGCTGACCGGACGCGACGCACCGGTACGCGACTATCTGGACCAGGAGCCGGACGTGATCCGCTATAGCGCGCAGATCGTCGACCTGCTCGACACCTGGCTGCCGCGCCTGCGCAACGACACCCGCAGCTACGTCACCATCGCCTTCGGCTGCACCGGCGGCAAGCATCGCTCGGTCTACCTGGCCGAACGCATGGCCCGGCATGCGCGCGAACAAGGCTGGCCGGAAGTGGCGACGTTTCATCGCGAGCAGGATTGAGGTAGAGCCGGGACCCGGGACCCGGAAAAGCGTAAGGCAGCTAGCTTTGAGCCTTGGCGTTAGCGTGGCAACGCAATAGGTACAGAATGCCTCGGCCTTGAAAGAGGCATAAGGCGGTTTCGGGTCCCGGGTCCGGCTCTCGCACCCCGAGTCCCGGCCTTCCGCCTCAACCCACCTTGACCAACTGCAGGACCTGCAGCTGTTCGGGGTCCCGGGTCCCGAGTCCCGGCTCTCGCACCCCGAGTCCCGGCTCTCGCCCCCCCGAGTCCCGGCTCTCAAGCGCCAACCGCACGGGCGCAAAGCTGCGCCGGTGTTGCGGACAGGGGCCATGGGTCCGCAAGGCCGCCAGGTGGGCCGGGGTGCTGTAGCCCTTGTGCAGGTCGAAGCGGTAATGCGGATGCTCGGCATGCAGGCGATGCATCAGCCGGTCGCGGGTGACCTTGGCAATGATCGAGGCCGCCATGATGGCGCGATCCAGTGCGTCGCCGCCGATCAGTGCTTCGGCCGCGCAGGGCAAGCCCTTGGGCACACGGTTGCCGTCGATACGGGCGAAGCCGGCGACGTGGGCGACGTTTTCCACCGCACGGCGCATGCCCAACATGGTCGCCTGATAGATATTGATGCGGTCGATTTCCTCGCTGTCGATCAACACCACCGACCATGCCAGTGCGCGATCGACGATGCGCGCATACAACTGCTCGCGGCGTTCGGCGGTCAGCTGCTTGGAATCGTCCAGGCCATTGATGCGTGGCTTGGCCGGATCGAACACCACCGCCGCCACCGCCACCGGACCGGCCAGCGGACCGCGGCCGGCTTCGTCGACGCCGGCGTAAAGCCGAGACCCGGGATTCGGGACCGGGGATCCGGGAAACAGCGACGGCTCGGTGTCGGACGCTTTCATGGTGAACCTTGCTCTGTCTGGCGGGACCCGGGTCCCGGGTCCCGGGTCCCGACGAGCTCTGCCACTGCCTCGGCCGCCTGCGTCGAGGCATCGCGGCGCAATTCCGCATGCAGGGCGAGGTAGCGTGGCTGCAGGGCGGCGACCTTGTCCGGGTGCTTGAACCAGTCCAGCAGTGCCACGCACAGCCGCTCCGGGATGCAGTCGTCCTGCATCAGTTCCGGCGCCAGATCCTCGTTGGCGAGGATGTTTGGCAGCGCATAGCGGTCGACCTTCAGCAAGCCCAGCGCCTTGACGATGCGGTAGGTCAGTGGCGCGACCTTGTAGCCGACCACCATCGGCCGTTTGACCAGCATTGCTTCCAACGTGGCCGTGCCCGATGCCAGCAGCACCGCGTCGGCGGCCAGCATCGCCGTGCGTGCCTGGCCATCGAGCAGGTGCGAGCGCATCACTGGCAGCGCCGAACGCGAGAGCTGTTCGGCCAGCAATTGCTTGCAGTCCGGGTTGGCGGCCGGCACCAGCACATGCAGGTTGGGAATGTGTTCGGACAATAGCCAGGCGGCCTGGAAGAAGGTATCGCCCAGCCGGCTGATTTCGCCGTGCCGGCTGCCGGGCAGCACGGCCAGCACCTTGACGGAACTCGACAGTCCAAGCGTTGCGCGCGCTGTCTGGCGATCGGCCTGGTACGGAATCGCGTCGGCCATCGGATGGCCGACGAAGCGCGCGTCCACGCCGTGTTTGGCGTAGATCGGCGGTTCCATCGGGAACAGGCACAGCACCAGGTCGGCGCTGAGGCCGATCTTTTCGGCGCGCTTCTCCCGCCATGCCCAGACCGAGGGACTGACGTAGTGGACGGTCCGCACGCCGCGCTGTTTGAGCCAGCGTTCCACCGGCAAATTGAAATCGGGCGCGTCGATGCCGATGAACACGTCCGGCTGCCAGGCCAGGACACGCTCGCGAAAATGTCGGCGCAAACCGAGCAGGCGTGGCAGGTGTCGCAGCACCTCGGTCAGGCCCATCACCGCCAGCTCGCTGGCATCGAACCAGGTCTGGCAGCCGACGCTGCGCATCGCGTCACCGCCGATTCCGGCGAACTGCGCGTTGGGGTAGCGCGCGCGCAAGGCCTCGATCAGCCCGGCTCCCAACAGGTCGCCGGAGGCCTCGCCTGCGATCAACGCAAAGCGTGGCCCCGCGCCCGCTTGCGCAGCGGTCGCGGCGGTGCGCCGCTGCTGGGTCCCGGGTCCCAGATCCCGGGTCCCGACGTTCATCGCAGCAACGGCCTTTCGGCGGCGTCGATAAAGGCCAGCAGTCCGCGGACGTCGTCGCTGTCCTTGGCTTGCTCGGCCAATTGCGCCTTGGCTTCGGCCAGCGGCAGGCCGGCGACGTAGAGCGTGCGGTAGGCGCGCTTGATCGCGGCGATGCGCTCGGCATCGAAACCGCGACGCTTCAGCCCTTCGCTGTTGATGCCGCGCGGTCGTCCCAGCGAGTCGCTGCCGACCATGGTGAACGGCGGCACGTCGCCATTGGTCAGCGCACCCATACCCAGGAAGGCGTGAGCGCCGATCCGGCAGAACTGATGCGCGCCGGCGAAGCCGCTGATGATCACGTAGTCGCCAACGGTGACGTGACCTGCCAGGGTGGTGTTGTTGGAAAACACGCAGTGGTTGCCGACATGGCAGTCGTGCGCCACGTGGGTATAGGCGAGCATCCAGTTGTCATTGCCGACGGTGGTGACGCCGCCGCCGCCGCCGGTGCCGCGGTTGATGGTGACGAACTCGCGGATCACATTGCCGTCGCCGATCACCAGTTCGGTGCGCTCGCCGGCGTACTTCTTGTCCTGCGGCTCGCCGCCGATCGCCGCATGGCCGATGAAGCGATTGTTGCGGCCGATGCGGGTCGGTCCGTGGATCGAACAATGCGGCCCGACTTCGGTGCCCGCGCCGATCTCCACCTCAGCCCCGATCAGCGAGAAGGCTCCGACGCGTACGTCCTCGGCCAGCCGTGCCGACGGGTCGATGACGGCAGTAGGGTGAATCAAGGGTGCTGGATCACGCATCGTGTCTCACCTCCACAGGCAGTTTATTCGCGGGCGCCGGCGCACATGATCTCGGCGCAGGCGACGACTTCGCCGTCGACCTTGGCCTCGCCGTAGTAGCAGCCCATGTTGCGGATCAGGCGGCGCATCTGCACCTCCAGGATCAGCACATCGCCGGGCACGACCTGCTTGTTGAAGCGCGCATTGTCCACCTTGACCATGTAGAACAGCTTGGACAGCGCGTCGCGCCCCAGGCCGAGCTGGGTCATCACGCCGCCGGTCTGGGCCAGCGCCTCGATGATCAACACGCCAGGCATCACCGGCCGCGTGGGGAAATGGCCCTGGAAGAACGGCTCGTTGATGCTGACGTTCTTCTGTCCAACGATGCGCTTGGCTTCCAGGTCCAGCTCGACCACCTTGTCGATCAGCAGGAATGGGTAGCGGTGCGGGATCAGCGTCTGGATCTGGTTGACGTCGATCGGCAGCTCATAAGTGGGGTGACTCATTGGTTCTCCTTGCCCACAGCCAGGATACGCCGTGCCAGCGCATCGAGCTGTTTGAAGCGGGCGGCGTTCTTGCGCCAGGTGCGGTTGTCGGTGAGAGGGGTTCCGGACGAATACTCGCCCGGTTCGTGGATGGAGTTGCGCACCACCGACTTGCCGGTGATGACGACCTTGTCGCAGATTTCCAGGTGACCGACCACGCCAACGTGGCCGCCGAGCAGGCAGTAGCGGCCGATCTTGGCGCTGCCGGCAATGCCGGTGCAGCCGGCGATGGCGCTGTGCGCGCCGATCCGGCAGTTGTGGGCGATCTGCACCAGATTGTCCACGCGCACGTCTTCTTCCAGCACGGTGTCTTCCAGCGCGCCGCGATCGATGCAGGTATTGGCGCCGATCTCGCAATCGTCGCCGATCACCACGCCGCCCAGTTGCGGCACCTTGATCCAGCGGCCGGCGTCCATTGCCAGCCCGAAACCGTCGGCACCGATCACGGCGCCGGGATGGATGCGGACGCGCTGACCCAGCCGCACGCGGGTCACCAGGGTGACCCGTGCGATCAGCTCGCAGCCGGGCTCAAGCACACAGTCCTCGCCAATGATGCTGCCGGCACCGATCACGCAGCCTGCGCCGATGCGGCTGCCCGCGCCAATGCTGACGAAGGCGCCGACATGGGCAGTGTCGGCGACCTCGGCAGCGGGATCGATGACCGCCGAGGGATGGATGCCGGGCGCGCGCACCGGAATGGCCTCGAACAGCGCGGCGATCTTGGCGAAGGCGGTATAGGGGTCCTTGGCGATCAGCGCGCTGCCGGGGGCCGCCTCGGCATCTTCGGCACGCACCACCACCACCGTGGCCCTGCTCTCGGTCAATTGCGAACGATAGCGTGGGTTGGCCAGGAAGCTGAGCTGCCCGGGGCCGGCATTGGCCAGCGTCGCCACCCCCGCGACCTCGACGTCCCCATCGCCGTGTACGGCCAATCCAAATCGTTCGGCAATCTCGCGGGCGGTCAAGCGCATCAATGGAACCTCTCTGAACGTGGGGCGCGGGCTGGCAGTTGCAATGGTCGGAGAACGCAATTCCCTGTCGAGCGTGCGTGTTCTGGTGTGACCGTCATCGTGCGGTCGTCCTGCAAGCGTTGCGGACCTCGAGCGGAGCTGCGATCGGATGTGCGGCTGGCTGTTCGACCGTCACCTGCGTTGCGTCGAGGTCTGGCGGAGACACCCTGCAGCCGGTGCGCTGATTGCGCCGTTCGGCATGTCAGCGCCGCGCAATCGGGGTCGCGCATGCAATCGCACGGTCCTGTCGGGGGCTCGCCGCCATTGGATGGAGCGGGCCGCTGGCACGGACCGCCCAATCGCGCGTTGCCGGACTAGAACTGTCCGCCGAAGGTGAACTGCAAGCGTTCGATTTCGTCGTTGTCTTCCTTCTTCAGCGGGAACGCGTAGCTGATCGAAATGGGGCCGACCGGAGCGCGCCACAACAGGGCGACACCGGTGGAGGCGCGCAGTTCGTTGGCCTTGAAGTTGTCCACGCCGTTGTACACGTTGCCGAAGTCGACAAACGCCGACACGCGCGCCGACGGGCTGTCGAACAGCTTGGGGAAATACATTTCCACCGAACCCACGGTCTTGAACGAGCCACCCAGCGGCTGGCCGCGGCTGAAGCCGTTGATGGCTTCCGAACGCGGGCCCAGCGTGTTGTCTTCGAAGCCACGGACCGAATTGGTGCCGCCGGCGTAGAAGTTCTCGTAGAACGGCAGTCCGCTCGCGGTGACGGTGCGGGTACTGCCATCCGGGTTGGTCAGCACGCGTGTGCTGTCTTTGCCGTAACTGTCGCCGTAGCCCAGTTCGAAACGGGTATTCACCACCAGTGCCGGGATGATCGGCCAGTACTTGGAAATCTGGTAGTTGAGCTTGTAGTACTCGACGGTGGAGCCGGGCAGGGTGGTCTCCAGTCCGACGCGCTGGTACAGGCCGCGCGTCGGCATGAAGAAGTCGTTGCGGGTATCGCGCGCCCAGCCCAACTCGGTGCGCCAGGCGTGGAAGGTGCGCGTGCCGATCGCATTGATGTAGTCGATGATCGCCTGCGGCGTGGTGCCGGCGAAGGTGGTGATCTGGTTGCTGTCGATGCCGAACATCGCCGAGACGGTGTCGTTTTCGGTGATCGGCACGCCGAACACCACCTGCGCCGAACCGTTCTTGCTGTTGAACTGCGCGGTGTTGAAGTCCGAGTAATCCAGTGCGCGCCAGGACAGGTTGTAGCCCAGCGACACGCCGTCGTCGGTAAAGAACGGGTTGGTGTAGGAAAATGCGTAGCGCTGCTGGTAGCTGCTGCGCGAGGCTTCCACTGCCACGCGGTTACCGCCGCCCAGGAAGTTGTTCTGCGACAGCTGCACCGAGGTGGTCACGCCGAAGCTCTGCGAGTAACCGAGGCCAAACACGAAGCTGCCGGAGGTGGTCTCCTTGACGTTGAACACCACATCGACCTGGTCGTTGCTACCGGGCACCGCGGGCGTTTCCACGTCCACGCTTTCGAAGTAGCCCAGGCGCTGCAGGCGGATCTTGGAACGGTCGATCGCCGCCTGCGAGTACCAGGTGTTCTCGAACTGGCGCATTTCGCGACGCAAGACTTCGTCGGAGGTCCGGCTATTGCCCTTGTAGAGGATGCGGCGCACGGTCACGCGCGGGCCCGGCACCACCTGCAGGTTGACTGCAACGGTGCGATCTTCGCGATTCGGGGTCGGGATCGGATTGACCTTGGCGAAGGCGTAGCCGACGTTGCTCAAGGTATTGGTGATCGCGTCGGAGGTGTATTCCAGCAGCGCGCGCGAGAAGATGTCGCCGGCCTTGGGGATCACCAGGCGCTCGATGTCGGCCTGCGGCAGGATGGTGTCGCCGGTGACCTTGATCTCGGAAATCTTGTACTGCTCGCCCTCGGTGACGCCGGCGGTGATGAACATGTCGCGCTTGTCGGGGCTGATCGACACCTGGGTGGAGTCGATGCTGAAGTCGACATAGCCGCGGTCCAGGTACCAGGAGTTGAGCTTCTCCAGGTCGCCGGACATCTTCTCCTTGGAGTACTGATCGTCGCGGCGATACCACGAGGCCCAGTTGTGCTCCTTGGATTCCCAGTTGTCCAGGATGTCCTCGTTGGCGAACTTCTCGGTGCCGATCAGGTTGACGTGGCGGATCTTGGCCGCCTTGCCTTCCTTGATGGCGATCGCCACATCCACGCGGTTGCGGTCCAACGGACTGACGGTGGGGGTGATCTGGACGTTGTACTTGCCGCGGTTGTTGTACTGACGGGTAAGCTCCTGGGTCACGCGGTCCAGGCTCAGACGATCGAAGGTGCCGCCCTCGGACAGGCCGATGTCGCCCAGGCCCTTGAGCAGTTCCTCGGACTTGATGTCCTTGTTGCCGGTCACGGTGAGCTTGTTGATCGCTGGGCGCTCCTTGACCGTGATCACCAGGATGTTGCCCTGACGGTCCAGTTGCACGTCCTCGAAGAAGCCGGTGCGGTACAACGCGCGGATCGCGTCGGCCACCTTGGCGTCGTCGACGGTGTCGCCGCGATTCACCGGCAGGTAGGTGAACACGGTGCCGGAAGCGATGCGCTGCAGGCCGTCGACGCGAATGTCGCTGGCGACGAACGGCTCGGCGGCCAGGGTGACGGCTGGCAGGCTGAGGCCGGCGGCAAGAGCGAGGGCAAGCAGTCGACGAGAGGGGAGACGCGTCATGTCACATCCGGTTGGAGTCGATTTCGGGTGTTGCTGGGTGCCGGCGTATGACGACGACAACAGGCGAAAGGAATAGAGCAGCTTCATCGTGGAACTATGTCAAGGATGTCGTTGTAGAACGCCAGGCCCATCAGCCCGGCCAGGAACGCCAGGCCGACGTATTGCCCCGCGATCATGGCCCGTTCGCTGAGCGGGCTGCCCTTGACCAACTCAATAAGGTAATACAGCAGGTGCCCACCGTCCAAGATTGGGATGGGCAGCAGGTTGATGATCGCCAGGCTGAGCGAGAGCAGGCCGAGGAAATACAGAAACCAGTCCAGCCCGCGCTCGGCCGAGGCATTGGCGGCCCGGGCGATGGTGACCGGGCCGGAGATGTTCTTCACAGAGGCCTGGCCGGTCAGCATGCGCTTCATCATGCCCAGCGAGTCGGCGGTCATGCGCCCGGTCTCGCGAATGGCGGCCGGCACGGCGGCGAACAGTCCGTACTGCTGGCGGCTGTCGTAGGCGGGGGCCGGAGTGGCCGCAAAGCCGACGCCCAGCATCCATTGTCCCTGCGGCGAACGACGCGGGCTGATTTCCAGTGCGAGCCGGTCGCCGTCGCGGGCCACCTCGATCATGCCGCTGCCGCCTTGCGCGCCCAGTGCCTGCAGTTGCGGGGGGATTTCGTCGGCAGAGCGGATCGGCTGGCCATCGATGGCCACGATGCGGTCGCCAGGCTTGAGCAGGCCATCGGCCGCCGACCCGGCTACCACCTTGCCCACCACCGGCGGCTGCAGCATGAACTGCCAGCCGATCCCGGCCAGGGACGCGACCCGGCGCTCGTCGAAGCCGACCGGCAATTGCGATAGCCGCAGCTGGTGTTCGCTGTTGCCGCCATCGGCATCCACGGTCAGCACCGGCACATCGCGACGGTCCATGGCCGCGGTGGTCAGCAACATGCTGGCCTCGCTCCAATTGCTGACGGCGCGCTCGCCGATACGCACGATGCGCTCGCCGGGGGTCAGTCCGGCTTCGGCAGCCAACCCGTCGGCGCGGCCCACGGTGGCCGAGTAATCCTGCTTGCCGACCACGAACATCGCCCACAGCAGGGCCATGCACAGCAGCAGGTTGGCGATCGGGCCGGCGGCAACGATGGCGATGCGCTGCCAGACGGTCTTGCGGTTGAAGGCTTGCGCGTATTCGGACGGATGGACCTCGCCTTCGCGCTCATCGAGCATCTTCACGTAGCCGCCCAGCGGGATGGCCGCCACCGCGAACTCGGTGCCGTGGCGATCGCGGCGCATCCATAGCGGGCGACCGAAGCCGACCGAGAACCGCAGCACTTTCACCCCACAGCGGCGCGCGACCCAGAAGTGGCCGAATTCATGAAATGTCACCAGCACGCCCAGGCTGACGATCATCCACCAGACCGAACCGATGAAATCACCCATGGATGCAACTCGGCGGCGTGAAGCGGTCAGGCATGCAGGGACGGATGGGCGAGGGCGCGTTCAGTGATTCGCCGTGCCTCGGCATCGGCGGCGAGCAAGGTGTCCAGGGTATCGGCATTGTGGCGCGGAAGGGTGGCCAGGGCGTGTTCCACCAGCGCCGGGATCGCTAGGAAACCCACCTGGCCCTGAAGAAAGGCTGAAACAGCCACTTCATTGGCGGCATTCAGCACCGCCGGAGCGGTGCCGCCCGCCCGGAGCGCGTCCCAGGCCAGGCGCAGGCAGGGGAAGGCGTCGGTATCCGGCGCCTCGAAATCCAGCCGGCCCTGTTGCAGCAGGTCGAGCCCGGCGACCCCGGATTCGATCCGCTCCGGCCACGCCAGGCCGACCGCCAGGGTGGTGCGCATATCCGGCAGCCCCAGTTGCGCCAGGGTGGAACCGTCGACGAATTCGACCAGCGAATGCACCAGGCTCTGCGGGTGCACCAGCACGTCGATCCGGTCGCCGGGCAGGCCAAAGAGGTGATGTGCCTCGATGACTTCCAGCCCCTTGTTCATCAAGGTCGCAGAATCGACCGAGATCTTCGGTCCCATCGACCATTTCGGGTGGGCGACGGCCTGCGCCGGCGTCACCGCGGTCAACGCGTCGCGGTCCCAGCCACGGAACGGGCCGCCCGACGCGGTCAGCACCACGCGGCGTACGCCGCGGCTGGCATCGCACGACCGCAGACACTGGAAGATGGCGCTGTGCTCGCTGTCGATCGGGATGATTTCCGCCCCGGCGCTGGCGGCGACGCGGGTCAGCAGTTCGCCGGCCAGCACCAAGGATTCCTTGTTGGCCAGCAGCAGGCGTTTGCCGGCACCGGCGGCGGCCAGGGTGGAAGACAGCCCGGCCGCGCCTACGATGGCGGCAACCACGGTGTCGCAGGCGTCGCTTTCGGCCAGCGCGTCCAGTGCCTGGGGGCCGGCATGCGCCTGGGTGTCCAGCCCGGCCGCGCGCAGGCCGTCGCGCAGGGCCGGATACAGCGCCGGCTCGGCAATCACCGCATGCGCGGGACGATGGCGTTCGCACAGGGCGAGCAAGCCCTCGACCTGGCGGCCGGCTGCCAGCACGCTGGCGCGCAACTGCTGCGGATGGCGTGCGATCACGTCCAGTGCCGAGGCACCGATGGAGCCGGTGGCGCCGAACACCGCCACCTGACGAAGAGACGAGCCGGTCATGATCAGAACCCGAGGATATCCTTGCCGAGGGCGAACACCGGCAACGCGGCCAACACGCCGTCGACCCGATCCAGCACTCCGCCATGGCCGGGAATCACCGCCCCGGAGTCCTTGGCGCCGGCATGGCGCTTGAGCAGGCTTTCGAACAGGTCGCCCAGGACCGAGGCCAGCACCGCCAGCACCGCCACGACGATCAACTGGGGGACATGGGCCAAGGTCAGCCCGGCCAGCCAGCCGAAGGCGCAGGCCACCGCCACTCCCGCGAACAGTCCGCCCAGCAGGCCTTCGATCGTCTTGTTCGGACTGATCCGCGGCGCCAGCTTGTGGCGGCCGAACTGGCGGCCGGCGAAGTAGGCGCCCGAATCGGCCGCCCACACCATGGTCAGCGCGGTCAGCAGCCACAGGTTGCCCTTGTCCGGATTGGCGTGCAGCAGCACCAGCGAGGCCCAGGCCGGCAGCACCGCCAGGGTGCCGGCGGCCAGCTTCAGTGCGCGCGCCTGGCCATTGCCATGGTCGGCCCCGAAACCGAAGAAGCGCAGCCACAGCAGTGCCAGCAGCCACCAGGCCACGCCCACCAGCGCGGCGATCTGGAACAGCACCATGGCGCCGGCCGAAGCCCACACCAGCAGCACCATCAGCAGCAGGTTGAGCATCAGCAACACCGTGCGCGGCAGGCTGTCGTCGATGCCGGCGAGCTTGAGCCACTCCCACAGGCCGGTGAGGAACAGCACCGCCGCCAAGGCGGCCAGCCATTGGGTTGGCAGCAGCACGATCGCGCAGATGGCGAGCGGCGCCATGATCAGCGCGGCGATCACACGGGTCTTGGTCATGCGGGAGACGTCTCGGCGGCCAGATCGGCGATCTGCGCGCTGGTCAGGCCGAAGCGGCGTTCGCGCCCGGCATAGGCATCCAGGGCCTGCTGCAACGCGGCCGCATCGAACTCTGGCCACAGCACATCGGTGAACCACAATTCGGTATACGCCAGTTGCCAGAGCAGGAAGTTGCTGATGCGGGTATCGCCACCGGTGCGAATGAACAGGTCCGGTGGCGGCAGGTCGGCCAGTGCGACCCGGCTGGCCAGCAAGGCCTCGTCGATCTGTTGCGGTTGCAGCCGGCCGGCGGCCACGTCCTCGGCCAGCGCACGCGCCGCCATGACGATGTCCTGGCGGCCGCCATAGCTGGCGGCAATGCTCAGGACCAACCGATGATTGCCAGCGGTACTGCGTTCGGCGGCCGCCATGCGCTGGCGCAGCGTCTCGTTGAAGCGGCTGCGCTCGCCGATGAAACGCACCTGCACGCCGCGCCGATGCAGTTCCTCGACCTCGCGGTCAAGCGCATGCAGGAACAGCTTCATCAACGCATCGACTTCTTCCTGCGGGCGCCCCCAGTTCTCGCTGGAGAACGCGAACAGCGTCAGCGCGCCCACGCCTTTTTCCAGGCAGACGTCGATGGTGCGATTGACCGCGCGCGCGCCGGCACGATGGCCGATCATGCGCGGGCGCCGACGCCGCTGCGCCCAACGCCCATTGCCATCCATGATGATGGCAATGTGGCGCGGAATGGCAGCCGGCGCGGCAGGACACATGGCAGTAGAGGCCACGGTCAGACCGTCATCAATTCCTGTTCCTTGGCCTTGACCACTTCATCGACGTCCTTGATCGCCTTGTCGGTGATCTTCTGGATCTCGTCTTCGGTGCGGCGCACGTCGTCTTCGGTGACGGCCTTGTCCTTGAGCAGATCCTTGACCTGCTGGTTGGCGTCGCGGCGGACGTTGCGGATCGCCACCTTGGTGTCTTCGCCTTCGCCATGCACTGCCTTGCTCAGCTCCTTGCGGCGCTCTTCGGTCAGCGGCGGCAGGTTGAGCCGGATCACGGTGCCGACGACGGTCGGGGTCAGGCCGAGGTCGGAGGCGTAGATGGCCTTCTCGACGTCCTTGATCATGCCTTTGTCGAACAGGCTGATGACCAGCGAGCGGCCTTCGGAGACGCTGATGCTGGCGACCTGGTTGAGCGGGGTGTCGGCGCCGTAGGCCTTGACCTTGATGCCATCCAGCAGCGCCGGCGAGGCGCGCCCGGTGCGCACGGAGGTCAGGGAGTGGCGCAGAGCATCGATGCTCTTGGTCATGCGCGTTTGCGCGTCTTGTTTGATCTGGTTGAGCATCGCCGAAGGTCCTGGTGACTCGTAATTGATCGATTATAGCGGGCGCGGCGCCCGGCGGCCGAGGCGGTGCAGCAAAAGCGGGCCGTGCGGCCCGGGCGGTTCATGGCGGGCGGGGTGGCCCGCCGGGGACGGCGGCGCCCGCCAGGGCGGTGCGGAGTGGGGCAGGGCCGTCAGCCGGCCCCATCCGTCGTGTTCAGCTGCGGCCCTGGACCAGGGTGCCGATCTGTTCGCCGCGCAGGATGCGCAACAGCACGCCAGGCTCGTTCATGCCGAAGATGCGCAGCGGCAGGTCGCTGTCGCGCGCCAGCGCGAACGCAGCGGTATCCATCACTTCCAGGCCCTGCAGGATGACTTCGTCGTAGCTGAGGCTGTCGTAGCGGACGGCATCGGCGTGCTTCTTGGGATCCTTGTCGTAGACGCCGTCGACCTTGGTGGCCTTCAACAGCAGATCCGCACCGATTTCGATCGCACGCAGCGCTGCGCCCGAATCGGTGGTGAAGAAGGGATTGCCGGTGCCGGCAGCGAAGATCGCGATGCGGCCTTTCTCCAGGTGGCGGATCGCACGACGGCGGATGAAGTCCTCGCAGACGTCGTTGATCTTGATCGCGCTCATCACTCGCACCTTGGCGCCGAGCTTTTCCAGCGCATCCTGCATGGCGAGCGCATTGATCACCGTCGCCAGCATGCCCATGTGGTCGCCGGTCACGCGATCCATGCCGCTGGCTGCCAGGCCGGCGCCGCGGAAGATGTTGCCGCCGCCGATCACCAAGGCGACCTGGGCACCGGCCTGTTGCGCCTCGATGACTTCGTGGGCCAGGCGATTGATCACTTTGGGGTCGATGCCATAGTCCCCATCCCCCATCAACGCCTCTCCGGAAAGTTTGAGAAGAATGCGGCGATAGGACAATTCGGACATGGGGGGGCCTCGGGGGTAAGGGGACAAACGCCGGCAATTCTAGCGGAAGCCCGCCCATGGGCGTGGTAAAAATTCCTTTGTCGCCGCCAAAGACCGTGGCTGCTCAGTGCTTGCTCGGTGGTGCCGGCGTGTGCAGCTCGGTCGCATCGTGCACGACCACGCGATTGCGGCCGCGATGTTTGGCGCGATATAGCGCGCTGTCGGCGACCTGCAGCAGGTGATCGATGCTGTCAAAATGGCTGCCGCTATGGGTCGCCAGCCCGGCAGAAAAGGTGATGTGCAACGGGCCGCCGGACAGCTGCGCCATCGGCGTGCGCGAGGTTTCGGCCAGGATGCGTTCGATCACCATCAATGCCGCCTCGCCGGGCGTATTGGGCAGGATCACCAGGAATTCCTCGCCACCGTAGCGTGCGACCAGGTCGCTGGTGCGGACCATGCGCAGCAGCGTCTGGGCGAAATTGCGCAGCACCTCGTCGCCGACCAGATGGCCATGCGCATCGTTCACGCGCTTGAAATCGTCCAGGTCGATGAAGGCGATCGACAGCGGCCAGCCCTGGCGCGTGGCCAATTCGAATTCATGGCTCAGTGCGGTGCCGAGCTGGTGGCGGTTGAACACGCCCGTCAAGGCGTCGCGGCTGGCCTGCTCGGCGAGGTGACGCAGACGATTTTCCGACTCGTCCGCGTGACGGCTGGCTTCGGCCATTTCCTGCAACTGCCGCAGGTTGCGCAACATCGCCAGTTCGCGGGCCTGTTCGAAGATCAGCTGGATGTGTTCCGGCGGCGGGACGCGAATGTCGAACAGCGCATCCAGCTCCGGCAGCGATTCGGCGATGCGCTCGATGACCTTCTCGAAGCGTTCGGCGTCCAGCGCCAGCACCTGTTCGGTCTGCTGCTGCGCCTGTGCGGTGGCATTGTCGGCGCTGCTGGACAACCAGATGTCGGCCAGTCGCCCGGAGAGCGCCACGCAGGCCAGGAACGGCTGCAGTGCGGCGGGGTCGTCTTCGCTGTGGGCGATGGCCTCTTGCAGGTAGGGTGGCAACTGCCATTGCTGGGCGAGCCAGGCGCCGATTTCGGCATGAGTGGCGCCCAGTTGCCTGCGCTCGGCGTCCAGCAGCGCGGCGCTGTCCAGGCCTTGTTCCAGCAACGGCGCGTACAGCTGTGGTGCGCCCTGCAACAACGCGAGCTTGCCGATGTCCTGCAGCAGGCCGGCGAGCATGAGCTCCTCGGGTTTGCGCAGGCCATGGGCCTGGCCGAGGATGCGGCTGGCCAGTGCGCACAGGCCAGCGCGGCGCCAGATCCGCTCATGCAGCGGATGGGCCTGGAAGGTGCTGCGCACTCCATGCACCATCGAAAATCCCAGTGCCAGACTGAGTGCGGCGTTGAGCCCCAGCATGCTCAACGCCTGGCTCAGGTGGTCGATCCGGCGACGGTTGGCGTAGAGCGGCGAATTGGCCACGCGCAACATGCGTGCGCTCAGCGCCATGTCCATGCCGATGACCTTTGCGGTGGTGGTCATGTCCACGTCCGGGTCCTGCGCCAGGGCGATGATGCGCAGCGCCACGCCCGGGGGCGACGGCAAATTGCGGCAGTAGTGCAGGGCGGCCTGGAGATCTGGTTGCATGGGCGTGGTCGTCTATTGTCGCAAGCATACAGCCGTGTCGAGGCGTGTGCTGCCGGGCGCGGCCGGATGCACGGCGGCCCAAACGCAAAAAGCCGCGGCACTGCCGCGGCTTTTTGCGTGTTACGGGTGAGGAATCAGGCCAGTCCAGCCTGCTTCATCACTTCGGCGGCGTAGTCCTCGACCACCTTCTCGATACCTTCGCCAACGGCCAGACGCTGGAAGCCGACCACATCGGCACCGGCAGCCTTGACCGCCTGCTCGACGGTCTGGTCGGTGTTGAGCACGTACGGCTGGCCGTACAGCGTGACCTCGTTGACGATTTTGCTGATCTTGCCGCTGATGATCTTCTCGAGGATCTCGGCCGGCTTGGACTTGTCCTTCTCGGACATCTTGGCCAGTTCGATTTCCTTTTCCTTGGCGACAAAGTCAGCCGGCACATCGGCAGCCTTCACGTACGGCGGGTTCATCGCGGCAATATGCATGGCGATGCCGCGAGCGAGCTCGGCGTCGCCGCCCTTCAGCTCGACCAACACGCCGATGCGGCCGCCGTGCACGTAGGCCGCGACGTTGTTGGCGCTATCGATGCGGGCCAGGCGACGCACCTGCACGTTCTCGCCGACCTTGGCGATCACAGCGGCACGCAGCTCTTCCACGGTTTCGCCGCTGGCCAGCTTGGTGCTCTTCAGCGCGTCGGCATCGGCGGCACCAGAGCTCAGCGCGGTCTTGGCGACGGTCTCGGTGAAGGCCAGGAAGTTCTCGTCCTTGGCGACGAAGTCGGTCTCGGAATTGACTTCCACCAGCACGGCCTTGCCGTCGGTCTGGGCCATGGCAATGCGGCCTTCGGCGGCAACGCGGTCGGCCTTCTTGTCAGCCTTGGCCAGGCCCGACTTGCGCAGCCACTCGGCAGCGGCGTCGATGTTGCCGCCGTTCTCGGTGAGTGCCTTCTTGCACTCCATCATGCCGGCGCCGGTGCGCTCGCGCAGTTCCTTGACCAGGGAAGCAGTGATTTCCACGGGATTACCTCGTATGGACGAATGCTGGGGCGGACGGAGTCCGCCGTTGCGGAGCGGCGCAGAACATGGGGCCACTCACGGGGATGCGGTGGATCGGCAGGGGCGGGCCGCCTGCGACGATCGTCGCAATTGCGGCCGCACAGCATCGCGCGGCCGCATTGCACGCCGATTACTCGGCGGTGGCGTCGGCCTTCTTGTCGCCCTTCTTGGCAGGTGCGCGACGGCCCTTGCCTTCGTCGGCGGCATCGGCCGAGAACTCTTCCTCACGCACGGTGGCGGCGTTCGGCGCGGCGGCCTTGCCTTCCAGCACGGCGTCGGCAGCGGCGCGGGCGTACAGCTGCACGGCGCGGATGGCGTCGTCGTTGCCCGGGATGGCGTAGTCGACCAGGGCCGGATCGTAGTTGGTGTCGACCACGGCGACCACCGGGATGCCGAGCTTCTTGGCTTCCTTGATGGCGATGTCTTCATGGCCGATGTCGATCACGAAGATCGCGTCCGGCAGACGGTTCATTTCCTTGATGCCGCCCAGCGAGGCTTCCAGCTTGTCGCGCTCGCGACGCAGGCCCAGCACTTCGTGCTTGACCAGCTTCTCGAAGGTGCCGTCGGTCTCAGCCGCTTCCAGCTCCTTCAGGCGCGCAACCGACTGCTTGACGGTGCGGAAGTTGGTCAGCGTGCCGCCCAGCCAGCGCTGGGTCATGAACGGCATGCCGCAACGCTCGGCTTCTTCCTTGATGGCTTCGCGCGCGCTGCGCTTGGTGCCCAGGAACAGCACGGTGCCGCGCTTCTGTGCGATCGAGGAGAGGAAGTTCATCGCGTCGTTGAAGAGCGGAACGGTCTTCTCGAGGTTGATGATGTGGATCTTGCCGCGAGCGCCGAAGATGTACGGGGCCATCTTCGGGTGCCAGTAACGGCACTGGTGGCCGAAGTGGACGCCGGCTTCGAGCATCTGACGCATGGTGACCTGGGGCATTGCATGACTCCTGATAATGGAATCCTCGCCATGCGCGCCTTTTGGACTGGTCGCTCATGGATGGCGGGTTTGCGCGACGGTTCGCGTCAAACACTCGCACGGAAGATTCCGGGGTTGGGCTTCCCTGTCGCCTCCGTGACGAACCTCTTGCGAGGCACCCCGGCACGGATGGCGGCGACAGGTGTGAATTCGTCGGTGACGTCCGACGTGGACGCGCTGGCATGCGGCGCACGACCAGCTGCGGGAGTATAGCCGCCAGGCCATTGGCATGCAATCTGCGTCATGCCATCGGCCGGAACCCCGCGGGCTCAGGGGTCGAGTGCGAGCATGCTCTCCGGATCGCCGTTGATGCGGGCGACGAAGCGCCCGTCCGCCAGTGGCAGGCCGGCGGGCAGGACCCAGCGCCGGCTCTGGCCGGGCAGGACATAGCCGGCCAGCGCCTCGCGCACGCTGCGGCGACTGCCGTCGTTGCCGAGATAGGTCAGATCCGCCAGGCGAGCGTGACCCTGACCACTGTTGGAGACGGTCAGGACAGTGGTGCCACCCTCGTGGAGCAGGCGGGCGTGCAGGCGCGGATGGACGTCTGCCGGCGGGCTGGGCTGGATGAACACTGGGGTCGAATAGCGCAGCAATGTCGGCTCGCCATTGGTGCCGTCCTGGGTCACCACCAGACGGTAGCTGTCCTCTTGCTGGCTCGGTGCCGGGCTCAGGCGGATCAATCGCAGCAGTTGGCGTGAATTGGCCGGTATTTCGAAGCGTTGCGGGCTGACGGTCGCGGTCGTGGCCGGTTCGAGCACATCACGGCCATCCACCTGGCGCCATCGGTAGAGCCGGGCCTCGGCCTGCCAGGGGGTGCTGCCCTGGTTGTAGACCCAGGTCGAGGTCTGGGTGCTGTCGGCGGCGATCAGTGCAGTGATCGGGGCGATGGCGATCTCTGCCGCAACGCCAGGGCCGGCCACCAGCACGCAAGCCAGGCAGATGGCATGCCAGCGGCGACGACGGGCGGCCATGCTCAGAACGCGACGGTGGTGAAACGGGCGGCGGCGGCGCCGGCCGGGGTCGGCCCGGCCAGGGCGCTGGCATCGTGGGCACTGGTGGCGGCCGGTTCGGCTGCCGACGTCGGCGCGCTCACCGCAGTCGGAATCCCGCGGGCACAGTCGGCTCGGGCGGGGGCCGTGCGAAGCTCGCAGCCGCTGAGCAGCCGCAGACCGATGTGCAGGGTGGAGTTGTCCACGCCGTGACCCGTCTCGGCCGCGGCAAGCGGTGCCGCGCAGCTCAAACAGGCCAGCAGGATTCCGCGCGAAAGAGTGACCAGAGTCATAAGGCAATCGGTTGCAGGAAGGTCCCCTCAGATAACGACGTGACCGAGCGCAACTTTATGAATGGTCAGTAAGTTATGGTCACCGTTACCGTGTCGGTGTAAGCGCCGGCCGCCGGGGTCTGCGGGGCCGGGGCCCGGCCGTAGACGGTGACCGTCTGGGCAGTGCCGGTGCCGGTGCTGTTGAGGGTGTCCACGCCAATGCTGGTGCCCCAGCGCGCGCTGCGCGCCGGGTCGCGATACAGCTCGTAGGTAATGAAGTTGCTGCTGCTGCCCTGACGCATTCGGCGGGTGCCGCTGCTGGCATTGACGCCATCGTCCAGGCCGATATTCCAGGCAGTGCGGTTGGTGCAGGTCAGGCTGATGGTCGACGTGCGATCGATGGCCGATGCGATGCTGCCGGCGATGCTGCCGAAATCCAGGTCGGTGGTCACATAGGTGTTGCAACGCGCCGGCACGCTCGCCGAGGCGGTGAACGGGAAGGCATTGCTGACCAGCTTGGCGCCGCTACCGCCTGCGTTGCAATCGTTGGGTGGGCTGGGGGGTTGTAGGCATAGCGCAGGACGACGTCGGCGCCGCTGAAAATGCTGCTGTGGG
>NZ_NSET01000099.1 GCF_009192945.1 Xanthomonas maliensis
GTCAGGTCAACCTGCCCAACACCGTGGCTGGGACCTACAGCGTCATTGTCACTTCGCCTTACGACGGTGATCACACGATGAGCTTCAAGAGCACGCTCTCCAGTGACGTCACCGGAACCCTGACGGCAGACGCCGCACAGACCTTGACCTTGGGACGGCGTGGCCAGAATGGGCGGCTGAGCTTTGCCGGCACGGCCGGCCAAACCTTGGCATTGCAAGTTGCCGGGCAGGCAACGTTCCCGGCAGGCCGCCAGGCCTATTACACGGTGTATGCGCCAGACGGCACGATGTTGGCATCAACCGGCACTACGTCAGCGGCGACGCTGTCCCTGTCGAACTTGCCGACGACCGGCACCTATACGGTGTTCGTTGACCCGTTGTACGGCGAGACGTCCAGTGCGCAGTTGACGCTTGCCTCATCGAATTGATTGCATCAGGCGATTCCAAGGATGCCGTAATGGAAGCTGGCAATAACACATTGAAGCGCTGGTTGTGGAGTACGGGCCTTGGAATGCTGGCGGCGTTGTCCAGTTCGGGGACGCCCGGTTGGGCCCAATCGCCACTGCCTCCCCCAGCCGGCACGGTCGCGCATGTTGCGACGCTGACGGGAATGTCTCAGCGCATACCGCTTGAGGTCAATCAAATCTTGCGCCTGGAAGCATCGGGCAAGCTCGTATCGTTGATGACGCAGGAACAACGACAGCTGCGTACTTGGACGCTGCCCGAGCAGCGCCTTGGCGCCAGTCTGACACGGCTGTCCGATGGCAATGTTCTGGTCTGGGGTGGGGTGAATGCACAGGGTGTCCTGCAAAAAGGCGGGTACCTGATCGATCCCGCCCAAGACCAGCTGCAGGCAACCAGCATGGCCGGTTTGATGCCGCGTGCGCAGCATACAGCGACGGTCCTCAGCGATGGTCGCTTGCTGGTGGCCGGCGGGATCGGCCACCCGGATCAAGCACAGCTTTGGGATCCCGAGACGCAAGATGTCGTGACACTGACTATGCCGGCTCGGAGCGGTCACCTCGCGACGTTGCAAGCCGATGGCCAGGTCCGTCTATCTGGCGGGACTGCATCCACCGACGCTGCACGTCGCGATCTGTTGTTCGACCCCGCGACGCAAACGTTCAAATCGGCACTGGCTGGATGGGCGGCGCCTGGCGAGACCGTGTTGGCCGCAACCTTACCGGTAGCCAAGGACACACACGTCGATCCATCGACACGCATCGCACTGCGTTTCTCGCGGCCGCTACGTGTGGCCGAGGTCGGGGACGCCACGGTGGCGTTGATGGGGCCTGGTGGATCGGTGGAGACACATGTATCCACGGCCGAGGGCGGGCGATTGGTCTTTATACGGCCTACCGCGCTGATGTTCCCTGGAACGGATTACACCCTGCTGGTACAAGGACTTCACGATCTTGACGGTAAGTCAGTTCCATTGGCAGTGGTCGAGTTCAAGACGATGTCGATCCAGGTCGACGCTGGTCCGGAAAAGCCAGCGGCCGAAAGTCCTCTCTCCGACTCGGCTGCAGCTCGCAAGAAGGCCATGCTTGGGTGCGGTACCGACCATCCATTTTTGTGCAACAAAACGTCGTCCCTGACCGAAGGCATCTGGCGGCCGGGGCAGGACAATACCGATTCCCGCTGGCGCGTCCGTGGAGCACAACCCGGCCCCCTGCCGATCAATGCGATCGAGGCGGCCGCGATGGCCGTTGGGCACACCAGTGTCAGTGGACAGGTGCTACTGGTGAACAGTCGGCCACTGGCAGGCGTGGAAGTCAGTGTCGGAGCGAGCAAGACGCGTACGGATCCGGCCGGGCGATTCGTGCTCACCGGCCTCGCGCAAGGCCATCAGGAACTCTATGTCGATGGCAGCGCGGCCAATATTGCAGGACGTGAGTACGGACAATTCGTCGTCGGCGTTGACATCAAGGCAGGCCAGCTCACGCGCTTGCCTTACACCATGTACATGCCGCAGATCAGTGCGCGGGACAAGACGACGATCGCGTCGCCGTTGATACATGATGTGGTCGTGACGCACCCCGACATTCCGGGACTACAGATTCATATCCCGGCCGGCACCGTGATCCGCGATCGCAAGGGAAACCTGGTGCATGAACTGGCGATCGTGCCGACGCCGGTCAATCGCGCTCCGTTCCCGTTGCCGGCCAACTATCCGATGTACTTCACCTTGGAACCCGGCGGTGCATTGATCCAGGGCTTGACGCCGCAAGCCGGGCAGGGTGTCCAGGTCCTGTATCCGAACTACGACAAGTTACCGACCGGAACCCAGGCAAATTTCTGGATCTATGAGCCGGCTGAAGGCTGGCGGGTCTACGGCAAGGGACGGGTCACGTCCGATGGCACCCGCATCGCGCCGCAAGCCGGTGTCGGTCTGTATCAGGCCATGGGAGCGAGTTACAGCATCGATACCAAGACGCCACCGCCTGAAACGAACAAGCCCCCGGTTGCCGACGGCTGCGGGTGCGAAGCCGGAGGGGCGGGCGCGACTGCAGGCGATCCCATCGACCTGCGGACGGGGGAGTTTTCCTACGACGAGACCGATGTCATCGTCCGTGGGCTCGTCCCGATCTCGGTCGCTCGTTTCTACCGGCCAAGAGATACCATGAATCGGGAATTCGGTATCGGCACCGCCGCCAGCTTCCACTACACGCTTTACTCCCCCACTGGCGACTACAATCAGCTGCAGTTGGTGCTGCCCGGTGGCGTGCCGATACCGTTCGACCGCGTCTCGGGAAGTGGGCTTGCCGGGCGCTGGGCTCAGTCGGGTTCGGTCTCCGGCTACGCAGGCGCGACCATCGAGCAAGGCACGCCAGCCGGGCATGGTTACCTGCTGTCCTTGCGCGATGGCAGCACCATGTACGTCAACCAATATTCGCCCAATCGGCTGGAATGGACCATCGATCGCTTCGGCAATCGCGTGGACTACGTCTACGACGCTGGCTTGATGTCGCGCATCGTGTCGGCCAATGGTCGTTACCTGGCAATCACTTACGACAGCAACAACCGGATCGACACGATCCAGGATCCACTCGGCAGCACGTGGTCCTATGCCTATAACTCCGACGGATATCTCAGCAGCGTTACCCGTCCTGATGGAAGCACCCGCAGCTTCACCTACAAGGTGCGCGGGCAAACATTGCAGGTTCCCGCCCAAGTTCGCCTGCAGGGGATTTTCGATGGCAAGAACCAACGCGTGCTGTGGAATGAATTCGAGAAGGACTTCTCGACCTGGACCGGCCGCGTGGTGCAACAGACCCAGGCCGACGGAGGCGTCACGACGATCGACTATGCGAATGTGGACAGCGCCAACACCATTGGTGTGTTGGTGACCAAACCGGATGGCAGCGCACGACGGGTCACCTTCGATGCCAGCAGTTATCCCAAGACCGACACGCTGGCTTACGGCACCGACTTGGCCCAGACGACCACCTACGAGCGCAGTGCCACCGGGCAGATCACCGCACGTATCGATGCGCTCGGGCGGCGGACCGAATATCGCTACGACGGCGCTGGCCGACGGATTCAGATCCAAGCGATGGCAGGGACTGCACAGGCGCGCACGACCACGTTCTCGTACACGGCCGATGGCGATCTTGCCACCATCGTCGATCCGCTGAACCGGACCACCAGCTTCAGTTACACGCAGCGCTGCCTGACCTCGGTGACCAATCCCTTGGGCAAAGTGAGTACGGCGACCTGTAACGCGGCGGGTCAGCGCCTGAGCCTGACCGACCCGCTTGGCGACACGACCACCTTTCACTGGAGCGGCGAGGATCTGACGCAGGTGACCGACGCACTGGGCCGCAGTCTGAGCTTTCGCTACGACGCGCTGGGCCGGATGATTGCTTCCGAAGATGGGCAAGGCAATCTGTCGCGCCGGGAGTACGACGCACTGGGACGCTTGGTGAAATCGGTCGACCCGCTAGGCAACACGGTGGAGACCGCCTTCGATGCCAATGGGAATGTCACTGCGATCCTGCTACCGCATGGCAACGGCGTGACCTATACCTATGACGTTCGCGATCGACGCGTGTCGCGCACCGACGCCCTGAACCAGGTGGAACGCTGGACCTACGACACCATGGACCGCCCGGTGAGCTACACCGACCGGCGTAATCGCGTGACCAGCTACAGTTACGATGCCTTGGGCCGCCGTATCACTACGACGCTGCCGGGCATGGGCGGCACGTTGACCGCCAGCTACGATGCCGGCAACCGGATGGTGGCATTGGCCGACAGCGTGTCCGGGACGCTGAGCTGGACCTATGATGCATTCGACGAGGTGACCCAGGCCAACGGCCCGCAAGGCGTGGTCGGCTATAGCTATGACGCGGCCGGTCGGCGCACTGGGATGCAGGCGGACACGCAAGCCCCGGTCTCCTACGCCTACGACGATGCCAATCATCTGACCGGCATCAGTCAAGGGAGCGAAGCGGTGAGCTTTGCCTACGACGATGCCGATCGCCTGATCACACAGACCCTGCCCAATCAAGTGCAGACCGTCTACACCTACAACACCGCCAACCAGATGACCGGCTTGGCATGGGGCAAGCCAGGCCAGGCCGCGCTTGGCAGCCTGGGCTACGGCTACGACGACATCGGCCGTCTGGTCGCGCAGACCGGTACCCAGGCACCGCAAGCGCTGCCGCCGGCCAGCAGCGGCAATGCGTTCGACGACAATAATCGGCAGACCCAAGCGGGTAACGTTGCCTTGACCTACGACGCCAACGGCAACCTGCTCACGGATGGCAGCCGCACCTATGTCTGGGACGACCGCGACCGACTGAGCCAGATTCAGCAGGATGGCACGACGATCGCCAGTTTCAGTTACGACGCCTTGGGCCGGCGCATCTCCCGTACCGAGGCCGGCACGACCACCAGGTATCTCTACGATGGCCAGAACGTGGTGCAAGAAACGCAAGGCGGCACGGTCAACCCCATCCTCACCGGCCTGGGCATCGATCAACGCTACGCCCGCAACGACACCGGGGGGCGGACGTACTTCCTGACGGATATGTTGGGGAGTACGCGGGTCCTCACGGATGCAGACGGCGGCGCCGTGCAGCGGTATGAGTACGATCCATATGGAGCAACGAGTCAGAGCAGCACGGCGTATACCAATCCGTACCAATACACGGGGCGGGAGCGGGATCAGAATGGGGTGTATTACTACCGGGCGAGGTATTACAGGCCGGAGTGGGGGCGATTTATCAGTGAGGATCCCCTCGGACTTGCTGGAGGATTAAATACATATACTTATGTTCGGGGTAATCCAACTTTTTATTCTGATCCTTCTGGGCTTTGGACTTTCCAAATTGGATTCTCAGGGGCTTATTCGTTAACGGTTCTCGGTGTTGGCATTGCGGGAGTTGTAGGAGTTGGTGCAGCAATTGACGGCCACGGCAACCTTGTTCCTTATCTATACAAGGGCGGTGGTGGAGCTATCGGTACGCCGGGTGCGGACGCAGGTGTTCACTTGGAGGGTTCAGATGCTGACTCAGTTTGTGATCTTGCAGGAGCATTTAACAATGTGAGCTTGAGTGGAGCGGTCGGAGAAGGAGGGGCGATAGATGGTTTTTGGGGTGAGGGTTCGCAGGGTCAGGAAGTTCATGGTGGAGGAGTCACTGTTGGAGGCGGATTGGGGGCATCTGGTTTTTCCGGGCTGACAGATACAACTTTAGGAACAATTGGGCATCTGTGGTGACTATGAAAATTATTATTTTTTTAGTAAAAATTTTTTTCGGGTTAGGTGGAATTTTATTATTTTACCATAAATTAAGTTTATTTATAATTTATTCTAATTCCGGGGCAAAGGTTGCGACATTGGCCAATAATGTATTGGTTAACAACCATGGTTTTTACACCTATATTACCAAGGATCAAGCTGATCAGCTTGATCGTTTAACCATTTGGTCGTGCATTATGTTTGGTGTTGCCGTTATTATGGACATCGTTCAACGATGCGCATTGAAAAAATCTAAGAAAGAAAAGTAATTGGTCGCCTCGGTAATCCCACCATTTTTAGCAGTCGCCAAAAGTGGAGCTAAGCAGCCAATGCAAGCTTCTGCATCGGCGTGATGCCTCCGAGGGGTTCACCCCCGTTTTCACGGACACTTACAAGAAGGCCGATCCAGGCCATGAGGAGTGTTCATGTCAAAGCGTAGGAAGTTTACTGCCGAGTTCAAGCGTGGCGCGGTTGAGCAGGCCAGCCAGCCTGGCGTCAGCTGTGCCCAGGTGGCCCGGGAGCTGGGGATTCGCGACACCCTGCTGACCCGCTGGAAGCGCGAGGCGCAGACCCCGGGGACGGCCGCATTCGGCGGCAGTGGCACGCCTCGGGACGAGGAGCTGGCTCGACTCAAGCGCGAGTTGGCGCGGGTGAAGAAGGAACGGGATTTTTTGCGAGAAGCGGCGACGTTCTTCGCAAAGGGATCACCCTGAGGTATCAGGTGATCGAACGTTGCCGCGATGAGTTTCCGATTCGGCTGATGTGCCGGTGCCTGAAGGTATCAGCCAGCGGCTACTACGAGTGGAGTAAGCGTCCTGCGAGCGCCCGGCAGCTCGACAATGAGCGCCTGGTCGTACGGATGCGCGAACTACACGAAGACAGCCGCGGTACGTTGGGGGCTGGCCGCATGCGCGAAGACCTGGCTGAGGAGGGCGAGACCGCCAGCCTGAACCGAGTGGCGCGCCTGATGACGGCCGACGGCCTGCAGGGCTGGCCCCGGCGCAAGCGTCGCGGGCAGCGTGCAGGTCCGGCCGTGACGCCGCAGGGCGTGGTCAACCTGCTTGAACGTGATTTTCTCGCGCTGGAGCCGGAAACCAAGTGGGTGACCGACATCACCGAGATCAAGACCCAGCAAGGCAAGCTGTATCTGTGCATCGTCTTGGATCTGTACGACCAGCGCATTGTTGGCTGGTCAATCGTAAGCTCCCCCGTCAA